>JBEKBR010000037.1:0-34920 GCA_050015295.1 Candidatus Aquilonibacter sp.
AAAGTCACGCCGCACGAATGGCTCGACGTGATGCGTCAGGCGCATCACCTGGGCATGCCGACGACCGCGACGATGATGTACGGCTCGATCGAGTCCGACGAAGAGCGTCTCGAGCACATGCACGTGCTCCGCGAATTGCAGGATGAGACGGGTGGCTTCACCGCCTTCATTCCGTGGTTTTATGTGCCGTTCAAGACGCCGCTGCGCGGCAAGGAAGCGACCGCGCTGGAATATCTTCGCGTCCTTGCAGTCTCGCGGCTGTACATGGACAATTTTGCGCACTTGCAGGCGTCGTGGCTCACGCCGGGCTTGAAGATGGGACAGCTCGCGCTCTTCTATGGCTGCGACGATATGGGCGGCGTCATCATCGAAGATCGCGTCGTGCGCGACGCCGGGGCAAGTAACGAAGCCACGCGGCGCGATCTCGAAAATGCCGTCATCGGCGCGGGCTTCAATCCCGTAATTCGCGACACGTACTGGAACGTACGACCCGATATGGCGCTCGCAAGCGCTACCTAAACCCCCTCTAACGCGGCTTCGATCGCGAACCGTAGCGCTGTGACCGCGAGCGGTTCGAGCGGCTTCGGCCATGTCACGCGGGCAGAAATCCCGTTGCGAGCAAAAACGGCGATGCGGCGCTTCTGGTCGATGTGCACGTCACCATTCGCCGAGAAGGGCTGCATTTCGATCGATGCATCGAAGGCGTTGTGCAGCAGCGCGCGCAGTGCTTCCAGGCGCTCGGGCAGTCCCTTCGCTCGCTCGAGTGCGGGCAGCATCATCGCAAGGTCGATGAGTTTGGTGTGCGCGCCATCGTCCGCGGCCGCACCTTTTGCGGAGAGCACTCGTTCATAGGTAAGTATAGCTTCGAGGCGACTTTCATTTCGAATGGGCCGCGCCAACATCTGCACGAGTTCGACCGATCCGTTGGCGTCGATGTGCGTGTATGTCACGTCGGCCGGTTCGCCGCGCTCCAGCCGTTGCCGCGTGGAGCGGCCCTCCGTATCGCCACGCTTCCACAGTTCCTGCAGGTGATAGTAGTGCCGTCCTGTCGCAGCAGCGTTTTCGTACGAAACGACAAGGTTTCCATTTTCGTCGGCGTCGTAGATGATGACCGGCGTCTCGGCTTGTTCGGTCACGGCGAAAAGCAGTGAAAGTTGATTGGTCGAGCTCCGTCGCAACGTGATGTCTCTTCCGACCATGAGACGCAAGCGACGGCCATGCCTCGTCACAAAGGGGCGGTCAACGAATTCGATCCAGAACTCCGAACCGTCCTTACGGTGCGCGAGGACTTCGCGGTAATTCGGCTGATGGGCCTCGATTGCGCGACGGATCGCCTCCATCACGAGCGCTGGGTTGTGCGGTGAATACACGATCGTATATGGGCTTCCGACAAGCTGCGCTTCTTCGTAGCCGGTGGCATCGAGAAACGACCGGTTCACGGTGAGAATCTTCGGACCGCCGTCGGCTAGCTGCGTGTCGTCGGTGACGATCATGAAGTCACTCGCTTGCGCCACGCCTTCCGTGAGCAGGCTCATCGCGTCCTGCGCTTCGCGCCTCGCAGTAGTATCGAGCAGGATCACCGCGCAGTGAATCGTCGGTGTTTCGAGTGGGTGCGCGCGAACCTCGGCCCAGAAAGGCGTTCCGTCCTTGCGACGGAGTTGGAGCTCGGTTACGACCGATTCTCCGCCCAAGACGGCTTTCGCGTACTCACCCACTAGCCGCGGATTCGTATCCTCGCCGAGGATTCGCGGGTAGACGCCGGCGTCGAGCTCAGCTCGGCTGTAGCCGGTCATGCGCGAGAAGGTTGGGTTGGTGTAGACCACCGGAGGCGAGAGTAGGTCCGCGCCGCGCAACCGCACGATGAATATTCCGGCGGGAGCATTATCGGCCATCGCGCCCATGAGGCTGCCGAAGCGCTCGTGCTCCTTTCGGCGATCGATCACATGCGATGCACAAACGAAACGCAACGCACCATCCGGAGCCGGCTCGAGCGCGCGTACAGCGCATTCGATCCAATACGCGGAGCCGTCTTTGAGGCTTAATTCAACTTCAAACGGTGTCTCATCGCCGGCGTCGATGCGTTCGCGCGCGACGTCGACCAGACGCGCATTGTTTCCAATAGAGAGGAACGTCGGGTTTTCGCCGAGCAGTTCGGCGCGATCCATGTTTGTGCGAGCGACCACGACGTCGTTTGCCCACTCGTAACGAGGGTAGCGCTTGGATGGTTCCCACCGAAAAATGGTCAAGCCATTCCGCGCGAGCCCAGCCGCCAAATTGTGGATAGTGAGATAATCTTCTCGCGGAAGGGTCGCCATGCTGCACTCCCACTGCAACAGTTAGCTGATATCGCGAATAGTTCCCGCGCCCAACACCTCATCGTGCTCGTCGAAGAGAGCAACGAGCTGCCCGGGCGTAATTGCGCGCAGCGCTTCGTCGAAGCGTAGGTATAAAGTCCCGTCGCCTTCGAGCGTCGCCTGCGCGGCGGCGGGCGTTGCGCGGTAGCGCACCATCGCACGAACGCTTATTGGTCCTGCGGAAAAGCGCTCGGGCGCCAGCAGATTGACCTCATCGGCGACCAGGGTCATCGAGAGCAATTCGTCTTCACGCCCGATCACGATCGTATTGCTGTTCGGATCGATGCGCGTGACGTACCGTGCGCCGTCGTTTGTCGCCGGCAATTTCGTTCGCTGACCGACCGTGTAGTTTGCGATGCCCGCATGCGTTCCGACCGCGACGCCCGACGTATCCACGATCGGACCCTCACGCTTGATTTCCGGTTGCAATCGCTCCAACACGTCGCGATAGTCGCCGCCCTCAACGAAGCAAATGTCCTGTGACTCGGCTTTCTCATGAACGGGCAATCCCATGCGGCGCGCGTGCTCGCGCGTTATCGACTTCTCCATCGTGCCGACGGGTAGTAAGAGCGTGGCCAGTTGATCGCGCGTGAGCTGAGCAAGCGTGTATGATTGGTCCTTGGCGTTCGGGGTGCGATATAAATGTGGACCCTGTGCGTCGTGCTCGAGCCGCGCGTAGTGACCGGTCGCGACGTATTTCGCGCCCAGGCGGTTGGCGTACTCGGCAAGCGTCCCCAGCTTCACGAAGTTGTTGCACGAGACGCACGGATTCGGCGTGCGGCCATGCGCGTAGTCGTCGACGAAACGATCGATCACGTTGCGGCGAAATGTTTGCTCGAAATTCAGCACGTAATGCGGAATCCCGAGGACGGCGGCGCTGCGGCGCGCGTCGTCGAAGTCGTCGACACCGCAGCAGCTCTTCGCATGCGGCGCGCGCGTCGGCGTGTACATCTTCATCGTCACGCCGATGACGTCGTAGCCCGCCTCCACCAAGAGGCCGGCAGCCACTGCCGAATCGACGCCGCCGCTCATTGCGGCGATAACCCGAGGTTTACTCATATTCCGTTGCACAGGATAACAGGAGAAAGGGACTAACTCAAAGCCCCAATGCCAGCGCTGGGTGAGCGGTTTCGCGCCGCACGCGAGGCTCGCGGCCTCACACTCTCGGATGTGGCCGAGCACATTCGCATTCGCTCGGTCTATCTGGCCGCGATTGAAGACGAAAACTGGAGCGCGATTGGCGCGCCGGTCTACATCCGGGGCTTTTTGCGCACCTATGCGCGCTTTCTCGGGCTCGAGCCCGAGGAGGTCGTCGCCGAATTCAATAGCCAGGCCTCCGCGCCTCCTCCGCCGGTGCCGACCGTACCCGGTGCGCCGCCTCGAACCAGCTACCTCGCCGAAGAGGCGCCGCCGGCCCGAGCGCTTTCACCGCTGATTTGGGCGGCATCTCTGGTTGCGGTCGTGCTGATCGCGATCGTGGTCTACAACGAGGCAACGCTGCGCGCGCGCCAGAGCGCGAGCGCGCTTCCTTCTAATAGCCCGGCCGTCGCGGTTTCATCGACGGCGGCATCCGTCGCCGCAGATGCGAGCCCGACCGCGAACTCGACCAGCGAGATCCCGAGCGGAAGCCCGAGCTCAAGCCCCAGCCCAGGAGCGACCTCGAGTCCCGCCGCGTTCGCGTCGGGCCTCGCGAACCTAGAGGTGCGCCTCTCGGCGCCCTCATGGCTTAGGGTGACGGTTGACGGCAATGTTAGCATGGAGGGTACGTTTCCGGCCGGAACGGTCCGCCAGTTCCACGGAAAGATCGCTCGACTGCGCATCGGGAATGCCGGCGGCGTCGAGGTCATTATCGACGGCAAAAGCATGGGCAGACTCGGCGCAGCCGGCGACGTCGTCGAGCGCAGCTTTACGCTGTAGTTGAATCATTAAAAGGGGAAGCCCGCAAAAGTTATGCCGAGCGAAGCATCGTTCGATGTCGTGTCACGCATCGACCAGCAAGAGCTAGACAACGCGCTCAACCAAGCCCGCCGCGAGATTGAGAATCGCTTCGATTTCAAGAACTCGAAGACGTCGATCGAAAGCGACGGCAAGAAGATCACGGTCGTCTCCGACGACGAGCTCAAGATGCGCAACGTGATCGATGTCCTCCAGGGCAAGGCGGTCAAGCGCGGCATCGATATCAAAGCATTCGAGATCGGTGAGATCGAGCCGGCGTCGGGCGGTACCGTTCGCCGAGTGATTTCACTGCGCAGCGGCATCCCGAAGGACAAGAGCAAGGCGATTATGGAGCGGATCAAGGCACTCAAGCTCAAAGTGAACGCGCAGTATCAAGACGAGCAAGTGCGCGTCTCGGGAAAAAGCCGCGACGACCTTCAAACGGTTATCAGCGACTTGAAGGCGATGGAGTTTGAGTTGCCGTTGCAGTTTGTAAATTATAGATGAAAGCGCATTTCGTCAGTCTTGGCTGCGCCAAGAACTTGGTCGACACCGAGGTCATGATCGCGAAGCTCGGCGCGGCCGGGTATGAACTCGTCGGCGATGCCGGCGAGGCCGACACCGTCGTCATCAACACGTGCGCGTTCATCGACCCGGCAAAAGCGGAATCGACTGACGTCATCATGGAGCATGCCGCCAACAAGCGCCGCGGCCAGCAATTGGTGGTTGCCGGCTGTCTTGCGCAGCGCTACGGTGAGCAGCTGCAAGCGTTGGTGCCTGAGATCGACGGCGTGGTCGGGACCGGATCGTACGGAAGCATCGTCGAGCTGCTCGACGACGTCAAAGCCGGTCAGCGGCCAATCCGCCTTGCCTTCGAACAAGAGCCCGAGCACGATTTTCTTCCGCGGCTGGTGACGACGCCGCGCGCGACCGCGTACTTGAAGGTCGCCGAAGGTTGCGATCATCCGTGCACGTTCTGCATCATTCCCAAGCTTCGCGGTAACTTCCGTAGCCGGAGTGAGGAATCGATACTGAAGGAAGCGCGCGCGCTTGCGGACGCAGGGACGAAAGAACTCATTCTGATCGCGCAGGACACCTCGATGTACGGGCGCGATCGTGGCGCGCGCCGGGGTGGCCTCGCGAGTCTCCTCGAGCGGTTGCACGAGGTTGACGGGATCGAATGGATCCGCCTGCTGTACCTCTACCCTGCGACGGTGGACCGGGAATTGATCGACGCGATGGCGTCCTTGCCCAAGGTCTGCAAGTACATGGATATGCCACTTCAGCACGCCCACCCCGACGTGCTGCGCGCGATGCTGCGGCCGTCCAACGGGGAACGTTATCTCGAGATCATCGACGATTTTCGCGCGCGTGTTCCGGGTATCACCATGCGGTCGACGTTTATCGTCGGCTTCCCAGGCGAGACCGAGGAACACGTGTCATACCTGCAAGAGTGGATCGAGCGAGCCGAACTCGACCGCGTCGGCTTCTTTGAGTACAGCGCCGAGGAAGGGACGCCCGGAGCGGAGCTTTCCCGCAAGGTTCCGGCGCGCGAGCGCCGCAAGCGGCTGGTGCGGTTGCGCGAAGCGCAGCGTCTCGCATCGGAGCGCGCGCGTTCTAAGCGAATCGGTGCGCACGTGCGCGTGCTCGTCGAAGAGCGCCGGCGCTTGCGCAAGAGCGATCCGCTGGGTGCCGCACTTGGCGCACACGACGTTTGGTACGGCCGTTCGCAAGGCGAAGCGCCAGGCGTGGACGGCGGCATCTATTTCGCGGGCGACGCGCAGGCTGGCGAATTTTTGGGAGTAACGCTGGACGGTCACGGGCCGTTTGATTTCTACGGGCACCTGCCCGTACGGGAGCCACTCGAAGTTGGGTAAACACCTGGATCCGAACCCGCAAACAACCGGTGGACGCGAGTATCGACTGCCGCTCTGGCTGCGGCGCACGGTGCTCGTACTCGGCTTCGTGCTGCTCGGTATCGGATCCGCACTCGCCGGCTTCTCAATCTTTACGCACCGCAATCCGATTCAAGTGATCGCCGAGACGTTCGTTCCAACGCCGCAGGAAGTCTTTGGAAAGTCGAACCTCGTGATTCTCGTCGAGGGAATCGACTACGACTACACCGGTAGCGACATCGAATTTTCGACCAGCTCACGCAGCGACATGATCAAAGCCGTGAATCTGGACTTTGATAACAAGGGTGTGTACGCGCTCTCGGTCTTGCGTGACATGGAGGCGACTTACCCCAACGGCAGCGTTCACAAGATCAATCAAGCGCAGTCCGACGGCGGCCCAGCCGAAGCGCAGAAAGTCATTGCCGCGTTTCTCGGCATCCCTGGATTCGATCGATTTGTGTTGTTACGAATCGATGCGACGAAAGATTTGATCAATGCCATCGGCGGCGTCGACGTCTACGTGCGAGACTCCGACTGTCTGATGAATCACACCGGCTGCACCGGTGGCCGCGTTGACTACGACGATTCGTGGGGTCATCTGCATGTACACTTGTCGGAAGGCCTGCATCATCTGAACGGCGAGCAAGCGGTGAGCTACGGGCGATTTCGTCACGATTGGTGCAGCGATCCGTGTCGCGTGATGCGCCAGAACGACGTGATCATGGCCGCGCTGAACAAGCTGCGCGGCGACAAGCTGAATACGCTCGTACATGCCGGCGATATCATGAAGGTCGTGCATAAGGACATCCAGACCAACTTTACCGACTCGGAACTAGTGACGCTAGCTTCGTACTTTTCAGGCGTGTCGCTCGGGAACGTTCATTTTGCCCAGACGCCGTACACCGGAGATGTCGAACTGGCCGACGGCGACGATCTCGTCCCCGACAAGCCGGAGATCCACCGATTGGTGCAGACGATGCTCGTTGCGCCGCCGACGCCGGAGCCTTCACCGGATGCGATGGCGCTCGCCTCGATCGCGGCTGGATCCTTGCGCGTCGACGTTAAAAACGGAAGCGGTATCGCCGGTGCGGCAAAGATCGTTGCCGACGAACTGAAGAAGGCGGGCTTTGTGATCGGCGACGTCGGGAACGCCGACAGCAACGACCACCAAAAGAGCGAGATCGATGAGCACTCGACGATGACGTTCGCCGGTGCGAAAGTTCGCTCGGCGCTTCCGGCCGCATTCGGCAGCACGCCCGTCGTCGGACAACCGGTCTCGACAAGTTCGCCGGCTCCTAGCGACGTAACGATCATCGTCGGCCGGGATCTTGCGAGCGCCTTGGTGGCGCAGGCAAGTCCGCAGCCTTCGGTGGTACGGTGAGCCGAGGCGTGAAAATCTTCGTCGTCATTCTCGCGCTGCTCGCTCTCGGAACCGGTGGCTGGCGTCTTTTCCGGCACGAGAGCAACTTGGTGCCGGCGATCGTGACTCCGCAAATGGATGTACATAACGAGTTCTCGGGCGATTTCTCGGCACGCGTCTATCGGATCGTGCATCGCACGATCGCGGCTGACAACGCACCACGGCTCAAGTTGATCGCGCTGACGTTCGATGACGGCCCCTACCCGATTTTTACGCCGCTCCTGCTCGATGAATTGCACAAATATCAGGTGCCCGCGACGTTCTTCTTGATCGGTCGCGATGCCGAACAATGGCCGGAGATCACCCAGCGGATCGAAGTTGACGGGAACGAGATCGGCGACCATACCTATTCGCATCCGAACCTCGACCAAGAGACGTCGGCGCAAGTGGAGGACGAGGTTTTGCGTGGCCGTGACGTGCTCTGGACGATCACCCACGACCCGTCGGTCCGCTTCCTGATGCGCCCGCCGCACGGCCGTTACACGATCACGACGCTGCACACGCTGCAGGGCATCGGCTACCATGTCGTGCTGTGGACCGATGATTCCGGCGACTGGCGCACGTTGACGTCGCAGCAAATTGCGCGCGATATGATCCGCCATGCAAGCGCGCCGGACATCGTTCTCTTGCACAGCGGCAAGCTCGCAACCATCGAGGCATTGCCCGAAGTGATCGCGCGCTTTAAGCGTGCTGGCTACCGCTTCGTCACGGTCGGCGAGATGCTGCGGCTCACGACACCCCAGGCCATCAATCATCCCAAGCGGGTAGCAGTATAAGCGTGCCTCGGCAGATCATCGACACCGAGTCGGGCCGCCCGACCTACCGCCGGCGCCTGCTGGTCCGCTGGCTTATTATCCTCGTGCTCTTCATCTTGGCGGTGCTGGCCGGCGTGCGGTACTGGGAGGCGACCCGTCCCAGGATCACGACCGGAGCGCTCGCCGTTCCAGGAAAAGTGGCCCGCTTACCAAAACCAGGGCCCGGTTCCCCACGTTGGGGTCCCATTGCGCGAAGTCGCGATGGGGGTGCGTAGGCGCGTTTCCGCCGCGAAGTGGCGGAAGTGAGCCGAAGCACCGAACGGCGCGCGAAGTGCGCCGTTTCCAAAGGAGAGAATATGCTGCGTAGGCTTCCCCTCGGCTTTGCGGGAGTTCTCACGGCTGCGATTGCGATTGCGGCGTGTAGCTCGAGCAATGCCACTCAGTCGATTTCGGTTGGACCGAATCTCCCGGCGCAAACAGTGTATGCTGCGGACGTTACGCAGAATGCGGTGAATATCTATGCGACTGGTTCACCCATCCCGAAATCGACCACCGGTCCGCTGTATCAAATCGGCGGCGGAAGCACGACCCTGGCTGGACCGCAGTATCTGACCTTCGACAGCGCGAGCGATTTGTGGGTCACCAATTGGTTCTCGACGACCGTGCTCGGCGGCATCATCGAATTCAAGGCCCAGGCACTCGGAAATGTGATCCCGTTTCAATCGCTCTCGCTCGGCAGCGTGCGGCCCCGCGGCATAACCGACTATCTGTACACCTTCACCGGAGCCACGACGCCGAGCGACGTCTTGGCCGTCGCCGTCGTCGATCCGAGCCAACCGGCGGGCTTCAATAGCGGTATTCAGTTCTATACGGCGGGGTTGCTGACGACTGCATACTCGACCCTTGCGGGACCGGCCACCGGACTCAATGTGCCGAGCGGCGTCGCGGTCGATACGAAGTTTAATCTCTACGTTTCGAATCTCCAGGGCGCTTCGGTCGAAGTCTTTGCGCTGCCGTCGGCGAGCCCGACGGCGTCAGCCAGCCCGACACCGTCACCGACCGCGTCGCCGACCGCTACCCCGACCGGCATGACCCCGACCCCGTCACCGACCGTCGCACCGACGCCGACGCCGTGGAACATCGGACCGACAGCGACCATTTCCGGTGGGGCGTCCGGTATCGGTTCGCCGACGGGTCTGGCCATCGATACGAACGACAACATCTACGTCTCAGATCAAGCCTCGACGGTCTGCACGCCGGCGTGCCCGGCGATCCTTATCTTTGCGGCAGGTTCGAACGGTGCGGCCGCGCCGATGGGGCATATCTCCGGCTCGAATACCGGGCTCGTTGCACCGACCGATGTGAAGGTCGACGCGAACTTCAACATCTACGTCGCCGACGAGAAAGCCGGCTCCGGCGTCGTCTATGTCTTCGCGAAGGGATCGACCGGCAATGTGGCGCCGGTCGCGACGTTGAACGCCACGGGTGCACTGATTGGTCTTGGTCTGACGCCGTAGGGCGCCCGGCCGAAAGGAGCACCCCGGTTCGCACGCACGTCGATCGCCTCGCATCCCTTACGCGGCTGGCCGATGCGACCACGTCCGACGCGAAGGCATCTGCCGTCGCCGTCGGCGCGTTGTCGTGTGTCACGCGCGGCATCGCGACCGTGCTGCTCTTCGACGATGACATGGTCATCGGCTCGACCGAACCCGCCGGCGCAACCGGCTTCGCCTTGCGCGACGGCTCGACCGAGCTACGACGACTCTTTCTGCACGCGCTCGCGCGGTTCGGCGATGGGACGGTCTCGTATGTTGCGCGCGACGCGCAGCGAGCGTTCATCGGGGTTAGCTCGACGATCGGCGAACACGATCTGCTCTTCGCACCGCTGATCGCCGGCGGCCGCACGCTAGGGGTGGTGGCGATCACCGTCGACGGCGAACCGCCTGCCGATGAGCGCGAGGCGCTCGCAGCATTCTGCGGTGTCGTGACGCGTATTCTCGATTCGGAACGGGCGCTGGCCGCTGCCCGGCGTCAATCGCGCGACAGCCAACTGCTCGCAATGGTCAACGAGCGATTGCATAAGTCGCTCGATCGGCGTGACGTGCTCTTCGGTATCGTCGAAGGTGTGCGCGCCGCTTTCTCCGCCGATCGCTGCTACGTCTACGAGCGAATGGGCGACGGCGATCACGCAACCGTCGTTGCGTCGGCGATCAAGGGCGGCGGTGGCAATGCTCCCAAAGCAGCGCTCGCGCTCGACGCCGATCTACGCAAAGTGTTCGGCGGACTGACCGTACGCCGCGATGAAATCGACGGTGCCGACATTTACGGCACCGGTGCAAAGAGCGCGATGGCTCTGCCTTTCGTCGTCGACGGCCGAGTTGAAGATGCGCTCGTGCTCGCGTTCGATCGTCCGCGTGGCTTTGACGATGCGGATATCACGGCGCTGCGATCGCTGGCTTTCCACGTTGGGCTCGCGCTTTCAAACGCCCGGCTCTACGAACGCGAACGCGCGCGGCGCGCGCAGGCGGAGTCGCTCGAGCGCGTCGTTCGCATCCTGCGCGATACCCAATACGTTGACGAGGTGTTGCTGGTCTTCGTGGTGACGGTCTCGCACGAGCTCCCGCTCGACTGCGCGGCGTACGCCGTCGAGGGTGACTCAATGGTACGGCGTGCGCTGCGCATTCGCGAGCCACGCGGCTTTGAACCGGCGGCATCGATCGATCGCGGACTGCTTGAACCGTTCCTGGCGGTGGACGAACCATCGGATGTATCGATGCTCCCGCGGGTCGCCCGTGATGCGCTCTTTGACGGACGCAGCGGTGTCATCATTCCGCTTCGCCTCGAGGGCACGCTATGGGGATGTTTCATCGTGCGTGCGCACGATGGTGGGCTCGACTGGCCGGCGGAAGAGCGGTCGACATTCTTCCGAACGCTGGGATCGCATCTGGAAATTGCACTTGCCAACGCGCACGCCTACGAGCGCGAACTGCGCCGCGCGCAGGAGCGCGAAACGTTCGCCGAAGCCGCGCGCACGATTCTAAGCCACACGGCTATCGGAACGCTGGCTGACGTCATGTGCCGTCTGGCAACTGCGCTCGTGCACGCTGATCGCGCGGGCGTCTTGCGCTGGAACGGCGAGCGCTACACGCTTGTCGGGCAATTCGGAAACGATATTCAGGAGACGATCGAACAGAGTGGATTCGATCTGGTGCATCGTGCCGAACGCCTGAGCAGTCTCGTCGGAGACGAACGGCGCGTGCAGCGGCTGATCGACGGTCCGGGATACCTGGTGACGCCGCTCTCGCAAACGGCGCCCGGCGTCGGCGATTCGATCGATGCATTTCTTCTCGTCGGCCGCGCCAACAACGAGCGATTCGGTCGCGACGACCTGCGCATCATGCAAGAGCTCGGAGCGTTGCTTGCGTTGGCCTTGCGCAATTTGGAGTTGTACGAGGCGACCGGTCTTGCAAACCGTGCGCTGCAAGAATCGAGTGAATTCAAAGACGATTTGCTCGCGATGCTGGCGCACGACTTCAAAGGGCCGCTCACGGTGATTCTGGGGTATTGCGAGTTGCTGCTGGAAACGGCGTCCCAATCGCGCGACGAAATCGAGACCGTCTATGCCCAGACCAAACGCCTGGTGCGCCTCTCAGAGGACGCGCTGGTGCTCGCGCAGACGCAGGCCGAGGGCTTTTCGCTCGCGCGAACCACGGTCGACGCCGGCTCGTTCGTCGCCGACTGCGTGGAGACGACGGCGCCAAATAACCCCCGCCTGCGGGTACGCATTCCCGAGAAGCCGGTCAACGTCGAACTCGATCCGCATCGCTTCCGTCACGTGATCGACAACCTCGTCTCCAACGCGCTAAAATACTCGACCGAAGAGGTTGAGGTTGCGGTCTCGCAAGAGGATCAGAGCGTGGTGATCAGCGTAATCGATCGCGGCATCGGTATCCCTAGCCAGGAATTGGGAAGTCTGTTTACGCGGTTCGGCCGCGCGAGCAACGCGCGCAACAAGGGGATTTCGGGTTCGGGCATCGGGCTCTACGTGGCGCGCAAGATCGTCGAAGTGCACCAGGGATCGATCGCGGTCGAGTCGCGGGAGAACGAAGGGTCCACCTTCACCGTCACGCTTCCCGTCGTCGCCTAGGGACGCCCGGAAGCCCCCGCAAGCAAACTTTTTCTCGTGGAGAACGTTAGTACACCGGTATGGCATTCCTGAAGACCCTTTTTGACGGCAACGAACGCGACATTGCGCGGCTGCGGCGAACGGCCGAGCGTGTTAACGCGCTCGAGCCGGAAACGATCGCGCTTTCCGACGAGGACCTGCGCGCCAAGACCGAGGAGTTCCGCGCCCGCTTGGCCGAGGGTGAGTCGCTCGACGAGATGCTCCCCGAAGTCTTCGCGGTCGTACGCGAGGCCGGCAAGCGCACGCTCGGCATGCGGCACTTCGACGTGCAGATCATGGGCGGCCAGGTGCTCTTCGAAGGCCGTATCGCCGAGATGAAGACCGGCGAGGGCAAGACGCTCGTCGCCACGCTGCCGATCTATGCGCGTGCGCTCGAGGGCCGCGGCGTACATCTGGTCACGGCCAACGACTACCTCGCTCGGCGCGACGCCGAGTGGATGGGGCAAATCTATCAATTCCTCGGGTTGACCGTGGGCATCATCCAACATGGCTTGGAACCGGCCGAGCGTCGCGCGCAGTACGCTTGTGACGTCACCTACGTCACCAACAACGAAGTCGGCTTCGATTATTTGCGCGACAACATGGCGTGGCAGGTGGAAGATCTGGTGCAGCGCGGGTTGTACTTCGCGCTGGTTGACGAAGTCGATTCGATTCTGATCGACGAGGCGCGCACACCGCTCATTATCAGCGGTCCGTCGCAAGAGTCAACCGAGTTGTACGAAAAATTCGCGCAGATCGTCCCGCGCCTGAAGAAGGGCGAGGACTACACGGTCGATGAGAAGGCGCATGCCGTGCCGATTACCGAAGCCGGCGTAGCGAAGGTCGAGAAGATGCTCGGCGTTTCCAATCTCTACGACCAGCGAAACATCGAGCTTGCCCACCAACTCAATGCCGCGCTCAAGGCTTGGAATCTCTTCCATCGCGATCAGCAGTACATCGTCAAAGATGGCGAAGTGATCATCGTCGACGAGTTCACCGGTCGCCTGATGCACGGACGGCGCTACTCGGACGGCATTCACCAAGGGATCGAAGCGAAGGAAGGCATCAAGGTACGTGGCGAGGATCAAACGCTCGCGACCATTACGTTCCAGAATCTTTTCCGTCTCTACGATCATCTCGCCGGTATGACCGGAACCGCCAAGACCGAAGAGCGTGAGTTCCGCGACATCTATGGTCTCGACGTGGTGGTCGTGCCGACCAATCGTCCGATGGTGCGCAAAGACAACCCCGATATCGTCTACAAGTCCGAAAAGGCGAAGTTTGACGCGGTTGTCGACGAGATCATCGCCGAACATCGGAAGGGCCGCCCGGTGCTGGTGGGCACGCGTTCGATCGAAAAGAGCGAGATGCTCGCAGCGATGCTGCGCCGCAAAGGCGTCGAGTGCAACGTCCTCAATGCGAAGTTTCACGAACAAGAAGCCGAGATCATCAAGGATGCTGGTCAAGACGGCCAGGTGACGATCGCGACCAATATGGCGGGCCGCGGCACCGATATCAAGCTGGGCGAGGGCGTCGTAAGCCACGGTGGTCTGCACATCATCGGCACCGAGCGCCACGAATCGCGCCGCATCGATAACCAACTGCGCGGGCGTTCGGGCCGCCAAGGCGATCCCGGCTCATCGCGCTTCTACATTTCCCTTGAAGACGAAGTGATGCGACTGTTCGGCGGCGAGCGTCTAACCAGTATCATGGAACGGTTTGGGTTTACCGACGAGCAGCCGATCGAATCGGGCATGGTCTCGAAATCGATCGAGCGCGCGCAGAGCAAAGTCGAGAATCACAACTACGAGATTCGTAAGCACGTCCTCGAGTACGACGACGTGATGAATAAGCAGCGCGAGATCATCTACGGCGATCGCCGTGCGATTCTCGAAGGCACCTTTGATTCTCGGATGTTCATGCTGCAGTCACTGCAAGCGAAAGTCGACGAAGCAGTCGACCAGAACGCGCCGGAGAACGCCCACCCCAGCGAATGGGATTTTCAGGAGATGCTCGATTCGCTCGAGGCCGTCTTCCCCGTGAAGAGCGAACTCACGGCGGACGATCTCGCCGGCAAGGATCGCGAAGAGATTCGCCGGCTGCTGCGCGATCGCGCCGTGACGGCGTACGAAGCGAAAGAAAACGAGATCACGCCGCAGATCATGCGCGTGGTCGAGCAGCGTTACTTGCTGTTGCCGATCATCGATCGGCAGTGGGTCGATCATCTCTACGTGATGGATCATCTCAAGACCGGCATCGGTCTGCGCGGGTACGGTCAAAAAGATCCCCGCGTGGAATACGAAAAAGAAGCGTACGAGATCTTCGAATCGCTCAAGAACAACATTGCCGACGAGGCGATTGGCGGAATCTTCCGCGTCGTGATCGAGCACGGTCCGCCGCCGGAGCAGTCGCAGCCACAACCGCAGTTCGAGCCGATCCCCGCTGGTGCGATGGTGCCGCAGGCTGCGGCGGAAGGGCGGCTTTCACCGCGTGAAGCGGAGCAGCTGCTCGGCCCCGCGCCGAGCGCGCCGCGGCGTCCCCAGCAGTTGCACACGAACCTCGGCGACGGCGAGCCCGCGAAGCCCGCGCGCTCGGAAGCAAAGGTTGGGCGCAATGAGCTTTGTCCGTGCGGAAGCGGCAAGAAATACAAAAAATGCCACGGCGCGGGAGCGGCGTAAGCTGCTTCGCTAGGTCGATTCGGTTTTCAAGAACGCGTCGAGCGCCGTATCGAGCATCTGCGGCTGGTCGAGCATGATGAAATGCCGTGAGGGGATGATCATCTCCACTTGGGCGGTCGGATCGCCGCTGAGCATCTGCAAGTAGTAGGCTTTCTTCGCAGCTGAGGTCGGCCACATCTTTTGATCGATCGGATCGTCGTACGGCGCGATGACCACCAGCGGAACGGTGATCTTATTCAAGTCGGGCCGTATATCGAGCGTCATGTCCTCAGCGATCCAAGCCGCGGATGTGCCGATATCGACTCCGTCGTGTTCCACTTTGCTCCCGATTCCGCTTACATCTTTACTCGACGACACCATCATGGGTAACGTGTACGTTTCTTCCGCGTCGGCAAACTGCGACGACGTGCTCAGCATATTGATTGCGCCGGCCATATCCTTGGCGTTCTGTTCGCGCGTTGCTGCGCTCTGCACGTCCTCGCCCGGGAGAATCGGCAGGCCGTCGATGGCGACGACCGCCTTGAGCAACTCGCTGTGCTGTTCGGCCAGAAGGATCGCGAGCGAACCGCCGAGGCTGTGCCCGATCAAGATCGGTTTGCCGATATTCTGTGCGGTGAGCCACGCCCAAAAATCCGTAGTGACGGTCTGGAACAGCGGGCCAGCGGCGCCGTGGCGACCGTCGAAGCCGGGTAGCGTCAACGCGTAGACGGTATAGTTCGCGCTGTAGGCGGTGATCTCGCGCGCGAATTCCCACGGCCCCAGCGCATATCCCGGAATAAAGATCAGCGCTTGGTGCCCGGGCTGTCCGTACATGCTGATCTGCAAGGACCCCGCGCTCGACGTCACAGCGGCTTTGGGAAGCGGCGGAGGCATCTCTGCCGACGCCGGAATTGCGAAACCGGCCACGCTCAACGCAGCGATCAGGGCCACGATGCATCTGCTCATGAACCCTACTACATGAATTGACTCGAATTGCCCTCGTACCGGTGCATGATCGGATGGCCGGGAAAGGTCGGTTGTGAGGAAGTTCCCGTGGACGCGCTCGAACCGTTCGTCATCGCCCCGCCGAGGTCGACGTCGCTTGCCGAAACGTTGACGTCAACGCCTTGGCCGTTGCAGCACATCGTTGTCGTGATCTGGCCACCGTTTTCGTTGGTACAGGCGATTTGCAGCGAGCCGTTCTGATTGCGCGTGATCGTCTCGTTCCCGAATTGCATGCTCGCCCCGGGAGCGATCGTGCTCGATATGCCGTTTTGGGTCAGGGTTGCACTGCCGTTATTGCTTAGCGTCACTTGCGTTCCACCGTCGTGCGTTGTCACCGTCGCCGATTGGTTGTAGGTGACGCCGCTCGAATTGGGAGCGGTCGTTTGCGTCGAGAGCTGATAACCGCCGTGGATCGAATCGGAGTGCAGCAGATCGGGTTCGCTCGACATGTCGTTCCAGGTGCTGCCATTGAACGAGAGATGTGGATCGCCGACCGAGCCGCCTGACGCGTTCGCGTAGTATTGCTCGCCGCCGTAGTTAGGGCTTCCGCCGCCGAACATCTGCTGGAACATCGAGCCCATTTGCGCGAACATCCCGTAGGCCTGCGCGGGCCAGCTCATGCCCATCAGACTGCCGAGCGGCGAGTTCTGTTGTTCTTCCTCCATTTGCTGCACCATACGTGATATCGAATCGCTCCCGTTCGACCCGAAATCGTAGGAGCCCGTGCCATTCGAAGAGCCCGCCGCAGCAAATTCCCCGCCGAACGGGAAGCCGAATGGGGTGATGGATTCCGGGGGGCGCTCCGACCACTGCACGCTCATTGTGGATGAACCTCCGTCGTGTGTACTCGTCTTTCTATCCCACGCAGGGGCCCGGGCGGCAAGGGTGCGGAGCGCTGTGCGAGAATGCCCGGTGCGCAATGAGCGACTCGCAGCAAACTACCATCACGCGTCTGAACGGCCGCTTAAGCGCGCTCAAGGAGCGCCTTTGACTACGTAGGCAAAACCCGCCGCATCAGTGAGCTGGACTCGCGCTCGCGCGACGAGAGCTTCTGGGGCGATCCCGAACGCGCGCAGCGCACGATGAAAGAGCTGGCCGATCTGCGCGACGAGGTGGGGCGGATGGACGGCGTCGATCGAGCCCTCGCCGACGCACGCGAGCTGCTCGAACTGTTCGCCGGCGATCCGTCGGTCGACACTGAAGTCGACGACAATCTGACCCGTGGCGCGCAGGCGCTCGAAGAGCTCGAGATGGCCGCGAATTTTGACGGCGAGTATGACTCGCACGGCGCGATCGTGAGCATCAACGCGGGTGCCGGCGGCGTCGACGCTGCAGACTGGACAGCGATGCTATTACGTATGTATCTACGCTGGGCCGATCGCAGCGGCTTTTCCACGCAGATCGTCGACGAATCCGAAGCCGAAGAGGCGGGGCTCAAGTCGGTCACGTTCTTCGTGCGCGGTCGCAACGCGTACGGTATGCTCGAGAGCGAACGCGGCGTGCACCGCCTCGTACGGCTCTCGCCCTTCGACGCCGCGCACCGGCGCCACACTTCGTTCTCGGCGGTCGACGTGATTCCGGAGATCGAAGCCGATGAAGCCCCAGGCGTCGAGATCAGACCGGAAGATTTGCGTTTCGAGACCTTTAAGTCGGGCGGTGCCGGCGGTCAGTACGTCAATAAGACAGAATCCGCGGTGCGCATCATCCACGAGCCGTCGGGTATTATCGTGGCGTCGCAGCAGGAGCGCTCACAGGCACAGAATCGCGACGTCGCGATGAACATCCTTCGCGCGAAGCTCGTGCAGCGATCGATAGAACAGCGCGACGCCAAACTTTCCGCGCTGCGCGGTGAACGTTCCGCCAACGAGTGGGGCTCGCAGATCCGCTCGTACGTCTTGCAACCGTATCAGTTGGTCAAGGATCACCGCACGAATGTCGAGACTGGGAACGCGCAAGGCGTACTCGACGGCGACGTCGACAATTTCATCTGGGCCTATTTGCAAACGCGCCGTGCGTAACCGTTTCCCGTGGATTGCCGCGCTGATCTACGCCGTACTGTTCACGCTGCTCGGCACGATCCGGTATGTCGCGCATCGCAACCTGGTCGACTTCGGCATCTTTGCCCAGACGGTAGCAAGCGCATTCGGATGCTTTTGCAATACGATCGAGGGGAGCCACTGGGCCTTTCACTTTTCGCCAATTCTCTACCTCGCCGGAGCGCTGGTGTGGGCCTGGCGTTCGCCCATTGTACTGATCGCGCTTCAGTCGGTTGCGTGCGCACTCGTGATTCCCCCGCTCTATGCGCTGATCGTGGGCCGCGCAGGAAAGACCGTCGCGCGCTTGTCGGCGCTGATCGTTGCGCTCTACCCAGCGCTCGCCGGACTTGCGTTCGTCGATTTTCACGAGAACGCGTTCGCGCCGGCGGCGGTGCTCTGGATGGTATGGGCGTTCGACGCGGGCTATCTGATCGCCGCGGCATTCTTTGCGCTCCTGGCCATCGCGGTCAAGGAAGATCAGGCAATCTTCGTCGGCATCGCCGCGCTCGTGACCGCGTGGCGATTTCGCGGTACGTGGCCCGGACGCGTCGCGCTGGGTGTCACCGTGGTCGCGTGCATCGCGGTGGGCGCGTTCTTTTTTGCGATTCAGCCGGACAGCGTTGCTAGCGCGCACTGGGCGCCGGCACGCTTCTACAATTGGACGGCGAGCGACGTACGCGCGCTCTTTCCGCTAGGGCTGCTCGAGCGGCTGGGCTTTTTCGTGCTCGCCTTCGCGCCGCTTGGATTCTTGCCGCTGCGCTCGCGCTTCATGTGGCTCGCGCTCCCGCCGCTAGGAGAAGTGCTGCTCTCGCACATGTCGACGACCTTCACCCTCGGGACGCATTACGCGGGTGCATGGCTGGGGTACGTATTGGCCGCCTTCGCTTTTGCGGTTCGCAAGTTGCCGGCGAGTTTGGCAACGATGCGCTGGCTGTGGGCGTGCGTGGCGTTGTGCGTGCTCGAACTCGCGGTCGCCAATCCGCTGCATCCCGGGCTCAACCTGCACGTGCGGCAGCCGCGCGATTCCGCGCTCGATGCAATGTTGGCTTCGCTGCCGGCGAATGCCGCGATTGCAACGCAGGAGGAGGCGTATACGCACCTTGCGCTTAGCGATCCGAACGCGACGCTGCTCCCGGAGACCGCACGACGGACTGTGACGACGTGTTACGTCCTCGTCGACACGGATTACCCCGATTCGCCGCGCTTGCAAGAATACGGCGCAGCCCTCCAGCACCTGGTCGACGCACGCGTGTACGTGCTGATGCGAAAAGACGGCGGGATCGAACTCTATCGGCGCAACGGAAGCTGCAGTTAGCCGGCCAGCAGTTCGCGCAAGCTCACTGCCACTTCGTTTGACCACACGTCTTGCGCGCTGATCGACCGATGCGGCGCGGCCCACGGGGCCCAGCGCGCAATTTGCAGATCGAGATCGCGGATCGGCCGATAGACCGCGACCGTGGGCGTTCCAACCATGCCGGCGACGTGAATCGCGCCACCGTCAGGCGCAACGAGTGCGGCCGCGCCGGCGATGGCCTCCTTCCACGGCCCAAGTGACGAATAGCTTTCAACCTGTACGTGTGCGGCATCGGCGACCCGCTGTGCGTAAGCCGCTTCGCTCGTGGCGGCGATGGCGCGCACCGTTCCCAGCTCGCTCGCCGCGCGTAGCGCGCGAACGACTTGCGTGAAGTCCATGCCGAGCCGCTCCCACTTATCGCTGACTTGAAAGGCGATGGTCGTTCCGCGTGGGATTTCGGCGTCGAGAATGAGCGGACGCAACACGCTAGGGTCGCGCGAAATCGTAGCGCCGTCGACGAGCGATTCACCGAGCTTCCAGAGTACGTCACACTCATGCGGCGCGTTTGGATCGAGACCGGCGCTGCGCACGATGGCCTGCGTGAGCATCGCACGTGCCCACAGCGTTTTGAATGGCTTGCCCCAGCCGTTTACAAAGCCGACGCGTTGTGGCGCGCCGATCGCGCGTGCCAGGCGATAACCGCCCGGATCTTCGGTCGCGACCAAGACGTGGCTATAGGCATTTTTGCCCAGGCGCGCTCCGAACGCGGCGATGGCCTGCCGGTTTGCCGCCGTCGAAGAGCGCAGCGCAAACGGCGCAACGTAGACCGCACGGGTGGCCCGTGAGGAGTAGGCTTCGGCGTTGACGGCACGCAGCACTACGTCCACCGGTATCGCGCGTTTTCGCATCTCGGCGAGCAACGGTGTGAGCGCGAGCGCGTCGCCGATCGCGTCGAGGCGGATCACGAGGACGGATGGTGAAGTCTGCGGCATGACGGCTGCCAAGATTACCGCTTGTACGGTCCCGGCGCCTGCCACAGGCGCGTTGCGGTGATTGCGCCCGAGGCGGTCGTCACCTTCGATGAACTCGAGGGTTATCGGATCGTCAAACGCTACGGCTACGTCTCCGGTATCGCAACGCGCCCGCGCAATCGGCTTCGCGCGACGTTTCGGAGCCTGGGAATGTTGATCGGTGTCGCGCCGGGCGAGTTTGTGAGCGATGCAGAGCAGTTGCGCGGTGAGGCGCTCGAAGGAATTTACGCGCGCGCCAATGCGCTCGGCGCAAACGCAGTGATCGGCTTGAGCTTTCACGTGAGTGAGAGTCCCGACGGCTCGTGCAAGATCGTCGCGTTTGGCGAAGCCGTGCTCGCGGTGCGCACGGGCTCCGGCGATGCTTGAAGAACGCGCGCGGCGCGAGCGGCTCTTGGCGCAAGGCGCGGGACTTGCCGCCGCCTGCCGTAAGTGTGAAATTGGTGCGCAACGTCGCAACAATGTTTATGGCGAAGGCGATCCGTGCGCAAGTTTGATGGTCATCGGCGAAGGCCCGGGCGAGACCGAAGACCTGCTCGGACGCCCCTTCGTTGGACGCGCCGGCCAACTGCTCGACAAGATGCTGGTCGCCATCGGCTTTGCGCGCGAAGAAGTCTACATTTGCAACACGGTCAAATGCCGGCCGACCGTGCCGGGGCCGCGCGGACCGAAGAATCGCGCCCCGGAGTTGGCCGAGATGGCGAATTGCCGGCCATTCCTCGACGAGCAGATCGACATCATTCGTCCACGCGTCATCATGGCGCTGGGCGCGCCGGCCGCGAAGTCGTTTCTAGGCCGGGATTTTCAGATCACCAAGATGCGTGGCCGCTGGTACGAGGGACCGGCGGGCATCCCGTTGATGGTGACGTTCCACCCGGCTTACGTCTTGCGCCAGACCGGCGGCGAGCTCACGGCGGTCAAGCGGATGGTCTGGGCCGACCTCAAGGCGGTGCGGACCAAGCTCGACGAGGTCCTCGCACCGCCCGCGAACACGCCGGAGCAAGCGAGCCTCTTCTGATATAATGGGGCGCTATGGACGCCCAGACCATTTGGTTCGACGACGTTGCGCGTGGCATCGGCTTTGCCGATGCGGACGACTTTACGCGTGCGCTCGACCTCAAAAACTATCGCCTCAAACAGATCTATCGCGCCGCGAATAAGGAGTTGCTCGGCGCGATCGCCGAAGTGACGACGTTGCCGAAGGAACTGCGCGAAACGCTCGAGCAGCGCGGCTTCTCGTTCTCATCGGTCGAGCCGGTCGTCGTGCAGCGTTCGAACGATGCGCAGACCACCAAGGGCCTCTTTCGCTTGCACGACGGCAACGAAGTCGAAGCGGTGCTCATGGAGCACTACGGTGACCGCACGACGGTCTGCATTTCCTCGCAAGCGGGCTGCGCCTTCGCGTGCGCGTTCTGCTCGACCGGGCAAGCGGGCTTCACGCGGAACTTGACCTCTCGCGAGATCTTCGATCAAGCTCGCTACTTCGCGCGCGAACTCGCGACC
Source organism: Candidatus Aquilonibacter sp. (assembly GCA_050015295.1). Classification (GTDB taxonomy): domain Bacteria; phylum Vulcanimicrobiota; class Vulcanimicrobiia; order Vulcanimicrobiales; family Vulcanimicrobiaceae; genus Aquilonibacter. The sequence goes on from JBEKBR010000037.1 coordinate 22,048, forward strand.
CGCAACAAGCGCATCACCAACGTCGTCTTCATGGGCATGGGCGAACCGTTTCACAACTACGACGCGGTGATGGGCGCGGTGGCGCTGCTGCACGATCCGCACGGCCTGGGCCTGGGGCATCGCCACATCACGATCTCAACCGTTGGCCTGGTCGACAAGATCGATCGCTTCACCGACGAGGGGCTACAGGTCAATCTGGCGATCTCGCTGCACGCGCCGAACAATCGCGTGCGCAGTAGCTTCATGCCGGTCAACCGCAAGTTTGCGCTCGATGAACTCATGGCCGCTTGCGAACGCTACGTGGCGAAAACTCACCGGAAAGTGTTCTTCGAGTACGTCATGCTCGAAGGCGTCAACGACACGCCGGAATGTGCGCGCGAGCTTGCCGAGCTGATGCGCGGTAAGCTCTATCACGTCAATCTCATTCCGTACAATACGACGCCCGACGGACCATTCGCCGGAACGGTGGATGCGCGCATTTGGGAATTTGCCGCGGTGCTCGACAAAGCGGGCGTTCCGACGACGGTGCGCAAGAACATGGGGCGCGACATCGCCGCCGCCTGCGGGCAGTTGCGCTCTGAGACCCAGCCGAAGTCTGAAAAAGCGCCGCTTCAGACGCGTCTCGCCTCGAAGTAGACATTGCAAACGGCGAAGATTAGCGTGTTCGCGTCTCTTACCAAGACCGTATCGCCGGGAATCTCCGTCGTTTCGCGGGTGATATTCGCGGGCGGATGCAGGGTGACGATCTCAGTGACGTCGTTAGCCTTGATCCCTAGCTCTCGAAACGTTATTTGAGAACTGTCACGTCCTTGACCTGATCGCTGATCATGAAATTGCTGGGCAGTTACCACCGTGGTCTTTGCGACCGGATTCTTAGTGACGATGTTCTTCCAGCGGAAAACCTCTGATGAGTATTGGATTTCCGTACCAAGCAACATTCTTGCCTGGGAGTCATCCCAGCACGAAATTGTGGTTGCAGGGATTACACGAATGACGATCCACTTACCAAATATTTCCTTTGGCATTGTTTGTGACTGCCCGGGGTTTGCGCTTGCTAACCAGAGAAAGGCTGCGATCAAGACAGCGGTACCTAGTCTCAACTTGGATCGGATCTTCACGGCCTTGAGATTCGGCGGCGAATGGCTGCTTCCGCCGGCGTGCGCCCGACTTGGGGCCCTTACGCTGATGGGGGCCGAACCCGCAGCGTTATGAATAACGAAGCGCCGCATTACTGCGGCGCTTCGTGCGCTTCGATGTGTCTGCAGGCTTGATACAACACCCACGATAACACGCCTACGGCGGCTGCGCAACGAAGGGTGGCCGTCGCGGCTGGAACGCCCGGGGATCGAACCCGGGGCTGCAAGGTGTATCAAGCCTGCAGTCGACACCATCGAAGCGCCCCAGCGTCTTCTCCATCACGATTCGAGCCTGGATCAACAAGGGTTCAAGTGTAAATCGTTCGACTCGTGGGCCTACTTGCGGTCAACTGCGCGCCGAAACGCAACCAAAAGCGCACATGCCACCCTTGTCATCCCGAGCGTAGCGAAGCGAAGTCGAGGGAAGCGCATCTCGCCAGACGCCCGTGTTTAGCCCTGTTCTTCTGGCGGTAATTTCCGCGCGGCGTCGCCTGAGAGAACCGGTGTACGCGGTAGCAGTGGGGAACGCACGCCAGCTGCGGCCGGCGGATCGTCCTCTTTACGTGGGCGCTTGGCGCGTAGTCGCCCGATAAAATCGCGCACTTGCTCCCAAAAGCGCGGCCGTTTCCGCATCGCGGAACCTCCTAGTCGGACGTTTATTATACACTGCACCGACGCGTGTGTTTCGGGTACCGAAATGAACGAAGCGCCGCATTACTGCGGCGCCTCGTGCGCTTCGATGTGTCTGCCGGCCTGATACGTAGCCGAAGATAGCACACCTCTGACGACTTCGCAACGGTGGGTGGCACGGTCGCGGCTGGAGCGCCCGGGAATCGAACCCGAGGCTGCCCGGTGTATCAAGCCGGCAGTCGACACCATCGAAGCGCCCCAGCCCGTTTCCATCCCACGTTGGCGGGTTGACGACAAGTCCCGCGGAACTCCACATTGCGCGATGACGGGAGGTATAGCATGATCCTGTCGGCGGCAATGATCTGGGCATTCGCGACGCCGCAGCAGGCTGCGCTGAGGACCGTCGGCTTCGGCTTCGGTCTGACGCCGGCACCGGTCGTTGTGCGCGTCCACATAGCGGGCCGATATGCAGCGGTGCTGACACGCGGCGGCATCATGGAAGGTTCGAGGGTTAGCGATCCGATTCTCTTGGAACATTTTCCCTTCGGGTGGCAACCGCTCGAAATGCTGAACTTCCGTTGCCGTCTCGACGGGCATCACCTTACTGCCGCGACGAAGGCGCGACTTATGCGCGGAATGCCGACGCCGAAGGACGACCGTCCCTGCAATGAGGATGACCGAGACGTCGGGTCACCGGCGGACGTGAACGCGGTTCGCCGTCAGATGCGCGGCCCACTCGTTCCCTACGTTGTCGTCTCCAACGGATGGGCGATGGGCGAGTGGTACGGCGGCGGCGGCGGCCAGACGCTATTCCAATTGCGCCACGGCACTTGGACGTTGATTGCTGGTGTCGGCGGTGCAATGAGCACCTATGAGATGCGCAAGTATGGCGTGCCTTCCGCGGCGTGGTGCGCTCTCGCGATCTACGACGCCGCGTGCGGACAAAAGAAGAGCGGTGGGCGATGAGCGTACGACTTGATCGCGCCATTCCAGTTTTGCGGATATTCGATGTTGCGAAGGCGCGCGAGTTCTATCTCGATTATTTAGGATTCTCGGTTGAATTCGAGCATCGGTTTCACGACGGTGCGCCGCTCTTTATGGGCATCGTTCGCGACGGCTTAGAACTGTTTCTTAGCGAACATCATGGAGACGGAAGCCCTGGCGCGCGCGTGAGAATCGAGATGCAAGGCGTCGACGAACTGCACGACGAGCTTTCCGCAAAGGGCTATCGATACATGAATCCCGGCATTCAAGAGCAGGATTGGGGTACGCGCGATCTCAGCGTGGTCGATCCCTTCGGCAACCACCTCATCTTCAGCGAACGCGTCGCGAACCCGTCGTGACCGCAGCGTTCGTCGCACTCCTCATCCTCGTCAATCTCGTCTTCGCGTTTCGGAGTCAGTACATTGCCTTCAATTCGCGCTTTGAACTCGAGCGGGTGCCCCCGCCGAAAGTTGCGCCGCCGCGGGTGAGCATTATCGTTCCGGCGCGCAACGAAGCGCGTCAGATCGAGCGGTGCGTGCGTTCGCTTCTCGAGCAAGACTACCCGAATCTCGACGTGGTCGTGGTTGACGATCGCTCCGAAGACGCGACCGCGTCGATCGTCACGCGTATCGTCGCCGAGGATTCGCGCGTGCGATTGATTGCCGGCGACGCACTGCCCGCCGATTGGGTCGGCAAACCGTGGGCGCTCGATCAGGGCGCGCGGCACGCCACCGGCGATTGGCTGCTCTTCACCGACGCTGACACGATTCACCAACCAGGTGCGCTGAGCGCGGCGATCGGCTACGTGCGCGCGCACAATCTCGACGTGCTCAGCGTCCTGACCGAGCAGATCATGCTCACGCCGGCTGAGTGGATCTTTCTCCCGAGCATCCTCTGGACGATCGCGTTTGCAGTCGGATCGCTCAAGGCAATCAACGATCCGGCACGCGAGAGCGCGCTCTTCAATGGCCAATACATTCTCGTTTCGCGTCGTGCCTACGACGGCATCGGCGGGCACGAAGCCGTCCGGAACGAGATTGCCGAGGATTTGGAACTCGCGCGCCGATTCAAGACCGACGGCCGCTTTCGCTCCGCACTGGTCAACGGCAGTGGTCTCGTGCGGGTGCGGATGTACCAATCGTTTCACGAACTCTGGGAGGGCTTCGTCAAGAATTTCTGGGTCGGCGCTCGCGGTCAGGGCGTGTTCGCGGCAATTGGCATTTTTTTGCTGGCCTGCGTTGCGCCGATTACGCCGATCGCCCTCGTCGTTGCACTCGTACTGCATGCGCAGACCGCGGCGGCCGCGCTTGCGCTGGGAATGCTTTGTGCGATCGTGGGTGCATCGCCAGGCATGCGGCGACTCGGGCTTGGATCACGCTCGTCTTGGTGCCTACCGATCGGTATAACCCTGGTCGTCGCGATTTTCTTGACCTCGATCATTGCGCATGCTCGTGGCGGTGTGATCTGGCGCGGGCGGCGTTACGCCGCTTGACAGTCCCAATCGGCCCATGGTAGGGTGCATGAACATGATTTTGGCCTCGCTCCTCCTCGTAGTCCTCGCCCTTATTAGCCGTTCGTCATCGAACCGGTTGGGATTGACTACTGCGTAGAGGTTAGCGAGAAACGCACTAGCAAGAGGCCCCGCCGGTTCGGCGGGGCCTCTTGTTTTTCTAGAACCAGGAGGCAATCGTGCACATGCGCACGGGCGCAGCGATCGTTCTCGATACACTCGAGAGCTTGGGAGTCGAAACGGTGTTCGGCTATCCGGGCGGCGCGATCATGCCCCTCTACGATGCACTCTACGACCATCGTATTGCGCACGTGCTCGTACGCCACGAAGCCGCGGCCGTGTTTGCCGCGAGCGGCTTCGCGCGCTCGACTGGACGTCCGGGTGTGTGTATTGCGACCTCCGGGCCGGGCGCGACGAACTTGATCACCGGCATCGTCGATGCGATGATGGATAACGTGCCGCTGGTGGCCCTGACCGGTCAGGTGCGCACGACGGTGATGGGCACCGACGCGTTTCAGGAAGTCGACGTTGCGGCGATCACCCACCAAGTGACCAAACGGAACATCGTGGTGCGCTCGCTCGAGCAGATCGAGCCGGCGCTGCGCGCGGCATTTCGTCTAGCCACCAGCGATCGGCCGGGTCCGGTGCTGGTCGATCTGCCGACCGACGTGCTGCGAGCGCTGGAAACGGAACGCCCGGCGATAGCGGCGACGGTGACGCGCGAGCGGCCGTGTGCCGATGGCCCATCGCTCGATGCCGCGGTCGCCGCGCTCCAGCGCGCAGAACGACCGGTGCTCATCGTCGGCGGCGGCGCGCGTTGGTCGGGTGCTACCGAAGTGTTTCGCTCGCTGGCAGCGCGCATCGGGGCTCCCGTCGCCGCGACGCTGCACGGACTCGGCTGCGCCGATCCCGGCGATCCAAACTTTCTCGGGATGCTCGGCATGCACGGTTGGAAGCGCGCGAACCTCGCCGTGGCCAAAGCCGACGTGATCTTCGCGCTTGGGATGCGCTTCGACGACCGCGTGACCGGCGATCCCTCGAAGTTTGCACCCAACGCGCACACGATCGTGCACGCCGATATCGATCGGGCCGAGTTCAACAAGGTCGTGCACGCGCATGTCACGCTGCACGGCGACCTTCGCGAAACGCTCGTCGCTCTCGACCATCGCCTGGCGCGGGTCGCGCTGCCGGAATTCGGAGCCTGGCGCGACGAGGCGTGCGCACCGCAGGAAGTGCTGCCGCGCGACGATGCGCGTCACGATCATCTCTCGGCGACCGACTTCCTCGACGCACTCTTCGCGGCGCTGCCGGCGGACGCGATCGTCGCGACCGATGTCGGGCAGCATCAAATGTGGGCCGCGCAACGCGTGCGCGCGAGCCATCCGCAACATTTCCTGACCTCCGGCGGACTGGGTACGATGGGCTTCGGTCTGCCCGCAGCGATCGGCGCGCAGCTGGCGCATCCCGGCCGAATGGTGGTTGCGGTCGTCGGCGACGGCGGCTTCCAAATGTCGATGGCCGAGCTCGCCACGCTGCGTCGCCACGAGCTTCCGGTCAAGATCGTCTTGCTCGATAACCGCAACCTCGGCATGGTGCGGCAGTGGCAAGAGCTCTTCTACAACGCGCGCTACTCGGCGACGGCGCTGCCCGACAATCCCGATTTCACCATTATCGCGCGTGCCTACGGCGTTGAGGCGCGCTTGGTCGACAACGTGAACGCGGTCGACGCCGCGATCGCGCGAATGCTCGAATCGCCTGGACCGATGCTGCTGCATTGTGCGTGTTATCCGCACGAAAACGTCTGGCCGATCATTCCATCGGGCAAGGGTGTCGACGATCTGATGGAGCCGGTTCCCGCGTGAGAACCGTCACGGCCAACGACGGGCGCATCCTCGCCCGGATCATTCACCTCGCTCACCGCTTCGGCTGCACCTATACGAGTGTGGCAGCCGAGAACATCGGTGCCGAGTATCGCATGGCGTTCGCGTTTGCGGGCCCGGGCGATGCGCTGCGCCGTCTCGATGCCCAAATCACCAAACTCCTCGACGATGACAGGGAGACCATGGCATGAACGCCCTCTACGAGCACGACACCGACGCGAACGCGCTGCGCGGCAAGACGATCGCCGTCATCGGGTACGGCAGTCAAGGCCGCGCCCACGCACTCAATCTGCACGAGTCCGGCCACCGTGTCGTCGTGGGTCTGCGTACGGGTTCGGAATCCTTCGAACAAGCGCGGCGCGACCGCATCGATGCGCAAACGGTCGAGCACGCGGTCTCGATCGCGGACATCGTCATGGTGCTCGCGCCCGACGAAGAACACGGCGCGCTCTACATGCGTGCGATTCACGAGCATCTCAATTCCGGCGCGTACCTTGCCTTTGCGCATGGCTTTTCGATCCACTTCGGCACGGTCGTTCCACCGAAGACCGTCAACGTGTTCATGGTCGCACCGAAGGGGCCCGGTTCGCTCGTGCGCACCGAATACGAAGCCGGGCGTGGTGTGCCCGCGCTGGTCGCGGTGCATCAGGATCCGAGCGGCGACACGCGCGCGGTTGCGCTCGCCTATGCCGCGGGCATCGGCGCCGGACGCGCCGGCATTCTCGAAACCACGTTTCGCGAAGAGACCGAGACCGATCTCTTTGGCGAACAAGCGGTGCTCTGCGGTGGCCTAACCTCGCTGATTACCGCCGGATTCGAGACGCTTACCGAAGCCGGCTACGCTCCGGAGATGGCCTATTTCGAGTGCATGCACGAGATGAAGCTGATCGTCGATCTGCTCTATGCACGCGGCATCGAAGGGATGCGCGACGGGATCAGCAACACCGCGCAATTCGGCGACTACACGCGCGGCCCGCGCGTTATCGGCGCGGAGTCGCGCGCGGCGATGCGCGCGATTCTGAGCGAGATTCAAAGCGGTGCGTTCGCGCAGGAATGGGTTGCTGAGCACGCTGCCGGCAAGCCGCGCTTCAACGACTACAAAGCCAAGTCGGATGCGCACCCCATTGAGCGGATCGGCACAAAGCTGCGTTCGCTCATGCCGTGGATGCGTGAGAAGCAGCCGGTTGCAGCGGCAACGGCAGGAACGGGGAGCGACGGAGAGATGAAATTCCGCGTATGCTGAGTCACACGCTCACCCAGGGTGCAACCCGCGCGGCGGCGCGCGCGATGTTCAAAGCCAACGGGTTCACCGACGACGACTTGCGTAAACCGCTGGTCGGCGTTGCCAACACCTGGGTCGAGACGATGCCATGTGGTTATCACCTGCGCGATCTGGCCGAGCGCGTCAAGGAGGGCGTGCGCGAGGCCGGCGGCACGCCGATGGAATTCAACACGATCGCGATCAGCGACGGTATCACCATGGGCACGGCTGGGATGAAAGGTTCGCTCGTCAGCCGTGAGGTGATCGCCGATTCAATTGAATTGATCGGACGCTCGCACTACTTTGACGCAATGGTAGGGCTCGTCGGGTGCGATAAGACGATTCCCGGTACCGCAATGGCGTTTGCGCGTTTGAATCTTCCGTCGGTCATCATCTACGGCGGATCGATCGCGCCGGGAAAACTCGACGGCAAAGATCTGACGATCGTCGACGTCTTTGAAGCGATCGGCGCGCACGCGCGCGGCACCATCGATGACGCGCAGCTCAAAGCGATCGAGGACAACGCCTGTCCTGGGCCGGGGGCGTGCGGTGGCCAGTACACCGCTAACACGATGGCGATGGCGATGGAATACTTAGGGCTCTCGCCGATTGGGAGCGCGAGTCCCGGTGCAACGTCGAAACGTCGCGAGCAATGGGCGCATGATGCGGGCGTCATCGTTATGGACTTGCTGGCGAAAAACATCCGCCCGCGCGATGTGCTCACGCGGGCGTCGTTTTTGAATGCGATCGCGGCTGCCGCAGCGACCGGCGGCTCGACCAACAGCGTGCTGCATTTGCTTGCGATTGCGCACGAAGCCGGCGTAGAACTCGCGATCGAAGACTTCGATTTGGTGAGCCGGCGTACGCCGATCATTGCCGACTTACGTCCGGGTGGAAAATACGTTGCGCTCGATGTCGATGCTGCCGGCGGAACGCAGCTGATCGGCAAACGTTTGGCCGAAGGGCACCTCGTCGATACCACGGTCATGACCGCTACCGGACGGAGCTTCGCACTCGAGGTCGAGAGCGCGGTAGAAACGCCGGGACAAGTCGTGATCGCGACGGCGGAGCACCCGTTCAAACCGCACGGCGGCCTGGTGATACTCAAGGGCAACCTCGCGCCCTCGGGCGCGGTGGTCAAGATCGCTGGTTCCGAGCGGCTCTATCACCGCGGCCCGGCGCGCGTGTTCAATTCCGAAGAAGCCGCAATGCAAGCGATTCTCGACGACACGATTCGCCCGGGGGATGTCGTCGTGATCGCCTACGAGGGCCCGAAGGGTGGGCCGGGCATGCGTGAGATGCTCAGCGTGACGAGCGCGATCGTCGGCGCGGGTTTGGGCGAGAGCGTGGCGATGGTGACCGACGGACGCTTCAGCGGCGGCACACGCGGCCTGATGATTGGTCACGTTGCGCCGGAGGCTGCGGTCGGCGGTCCGCTTGCTGCAGTGCGCGACGGTGACGAGATCGTGATCGACGTTGAGGCGCGCTCGCTCGACCTCGCGGTCGCGACGTCGGTCATCGCCGAACGGCTGCGTGCGTGGCGGGCGCCCGACCCCCACTTTCGCGGCGGTGTGTTTTCCAAATATGCTGCGACCGTCGGCTCAGCCGCACATGGCGCGGTTACAACGACGGAGGTTTGTTCGTGATTGCTAGAGCTCTCGAGCGCGAGCGGATGTGGTTCGACGGGGAACTCGTTGATGCCGACGACATCACCGTACGCCCGTTCACGCATGCGCTGCATTATGGCTCGGGGGTCTTCGAAGGCATTCGCGCTTACGAAACGCCGCGCGGCACCGGCGTCTTCCGGCTGCGCGATCACCTCAAGCGCTTCTTCGTGGGAGCCGGCGTATACGGACTGAACATCCCCTACGACATCGAGACGCTTACGACAGCGATTTTCGCGACGCTGCACGCTAATGCGTTCACCTCCGGCTACATCCGTCCGCTCGCCTATTTCGGCGAGAAAGGCATCTCGCTCGCGCCGGCGTTCAATTGCCCGACGCATGTGCTGGTGGCGCTCAAGCCGCTGGCCGGCTCGCTGCTCGGCGAAGCCGAGGGCGTCCGGGTGACGATGTCCCCCTGGCAAAAGACGCCGTCGCGCTCGATGCCCTCGACGGTGAAGGCGTGCGGGCACTACACCAACTCGATTCTCGCACTGCAAGATGCTCAGCGCCGCGGCTTTGACGAGGCAATTTTGCTCAACGATCGCGGTGACGTTGCCGAGGGCACGGGTGAGAACATCTTCGTCGTCCGCAACGGCCGCTTGCGTACCAACGACGCGAGCGCCGACGTACTGGCGGGCATCACTCAAGACTCGGTCGTGCAACTCGCACGCGATCGCGGCATCGAGGTCGAGATCGGTCGCATTACCCCGGCCGAGCTGTTCGCTGCCGACGAGGTCTTTTTCACCGGCACCGCCGCCGAAGTGGTGCCGATTCTGCAGATCGACGACTACGTGTTACCGGCCGCGCGACCGGTAACGACGCAGCTGCAACGCGCGTATCAACAGGCCGTACGCGGCGGTGATGCGCGCCATGCCGACTGGGTCGAATACGCGCGCTAACGCTCAGCTTCAAGGAGGCCGTCATGGAAACCGTCGAGATCTTTGATACTACGCTGCGCGACGGCGAGCAATCGCCCGGAGCTGCGATGACGGCCTCCACTCGACTTAAGATCGCGCGCTTGCTCGACGAGGCTGGGGTCGACACGATCGAAGCCGGCTTCCCGATCTCCAACGATGTTTCGTTTGCAAGCGTCAAACAGATCGCAAAGCGTACGCGCAATGCACGCGTTGCCGCATTGGCCCGCTGCAATCGCGAGGATATCGAGGCGGCTGCCCGCGCGCTCGCCGGTGCGCGCCGCTCCCGCATTCACGTGTTTATCGCAACCTCACCGGTGCATTTGCGTCACAAACTCGGCATCAGCACCGAGCGTGCGGTCGAGATGGCGACCGATGCCGTGGAGCGCGCGCGCATCTACTGTGACGACGTCGAATTCTCGGCGGAGGATGCGACGCGCTCGGATCCGGCCTTCTTGGCGCAAATCTTCTCGGCGGCTGTCGCCGCCGGCGCGACGACGCTCAACGTGCCCGACACCGTGGGCTACATTACGCCGGCAGAGATGGCCGCGTTGATTCGCTATCTGCGCGAGCGCATCGCCGGAATCGAACGCGTTCGCATCAGCGTGCATACGCATGACGATTTGGGCATGGCGACCGCCAATGCGCTGGCCGCGGTAGGCGCGGGCGCGCGTCAGGTCGAGTGCACCATCAACGGTATCGGTGAGCGCGCCGGGAATTGCGCGCTCGAAGAAATCGTCGTTGCGCTGAACACCCGTGCGGAGCTCTTTGGCGCCGTAGCGCGCTTCGATACCTCGAACTTGCAACGCATTTCCAAGACCGTTGCGCGCGGCACGCGGATGCCGGTGCAAAAGAACAAGGCTGTCGTTGGAGCGAACGCATTCGCGCACGAGTCGGGCATACATCAAGACGGTGTGCTCAAAGAGCGATCGACCTACGAGATCGTCGATCCGCGTTCGGTGGGGCGAACGACGACGCTCACTCTTGGACGAAACTCGGGACGCCACGCGCTATTCGCGCGGGCGGGCGAATTGGGCCTACGCTTCGACGACGAAGAGCGGCGGCGCTTTGCGCGCGCCTTCGATCGCCTTGCAGCGCAACAGGCGAGTGTTGGTGATGCGGATCTGCTTGCGCTTGCCGCAGATTCCGCACTTGCGGAGTGTGCATCGTGAGCGCCACCTACTTCGATGCGCTGTGGGAAGCACACGTGGTCGAGTCGCTGCCCGACGGCAACGACCTGTTCTTCATCGATCGCGTCGTCGCGCATGAGATCACTACCCCGCCCGGCGCAATCCAAATCGAGCGCGAGTTTGACGACCGGCTGTATGATCCAAGCGCGATCGTGGCGGTGAACGATCACGTGTCGCCGGCGAACGACGCGGCGACGGCGGAGCAAGCGCGGCACCTGCGCAGTTGGGCCAAGCGTCACGGCATTCGTCTGTACGACGTGGGCGACAACGGCATCTGTCACGTGCTCGTCCCCGAGCGTGGCTTCGTGCGACCCGGCATGACGCTCGCCTGTGGCGACAGTCATACGTGCACGCTCGGTGCCTTCGGCGCGATCGCCTTCGGCGTCGGCACGACGGCGCAGGCCGGCGCGATGCTCGCCGGATGCGTCGTCGTCAAGCGGCCGGCGGTGATGCGCGTACGCATCGACGGTGCGTTACGCGCGCCGGCTACGGCCAAGGATGTCGCGCTCACCGTGGTTCGCACGCTGGGGGCGGCCGGCGCGCGCGGTTACGCGATCGAATACGCTGGGAGCACGGTCGACGCGATGTCGATGGGCGAGCGCATGACCCTGTGCAACATGGCGATCGAGGCCGGCGCGACGACGGGTCTCGTGCGTCCGGACGCGACGACCCGCGCCTACTTGCACGATCGCGGCGAGCCGTTTGCACGTGAGGAGCGGTGGTTCGACTACGCGGGCGGCGAGGGTGCCTATGCGAAGACGGTCGAGATCGACGCTGCTGCTATCGTACCGTTGATAACGTGGGGAACCAACCCCGCGCAGTCCGTGCCGCTCGGCGAGAGCGTTCCCGCGAGCGAGAACGCTGACGCGCTCGCGTACATGGGCCTTCAACCCGGTGAAGAACTCGATACGTTCGAAATCGACCAAGTCTTCATCGGCTCGTGCACAAACTCGCGTCTGCACGATTTGCGCGCTGCGGCGCAGGTGCTGCGCGGACGCCGCGTCAGCATACCGACGATCGTCACGCCGGGTTCACAGGCGGTCAAGCGCGCCGCGGAGAGCGAAGGGTTGCACGACGTCTTCCAGGATGCCGGCGCACTCTGGACGCACGCGTCATGCGGCCCGTGTCTCGGTATGTCTATGGGCGTGCTGGCAAAGGGCATGCGTTGCGTCTCGACCTCGAATCGAAACTTCCCCGGACGCATGGGCGCGGGTGGACGCGTGCATCTCGCCTCGCCGGTGGTGGCTGCGGCTACCGCGATTCTCGGCCGGATTCCGTCGCCGGGACAACTGGCAGAATTGACCGGAGATGCCGTATGCGCATAAGCGGAAGCGTGCTCGCGCTGCCGTTCGACGGCATCGACACCGATCAGATCATTCCAGCGATGCACCTGACCGTGATCGAGCCCGGCGGACTAGGCCGCTACCTCTTCACCGGGCACGCGGAATTGGCCGCGCGTCTTGCGGCAGCGCCGGGCGCGTCGATCCTCGTAGCGGGTGCGGATTTCGGTTGCGGCAGCTCGCGCGAACACGCAGCTTGGGCGCTGCGTGAGCGCGGATTTCATGCCGTGATCGCGCCGAGCTTCGCCCGCATTTTTCTCGAGAACGCATACAACAACGGGCTCGTGCCGATCGTATTGGAAGCATCCGCGGTAGCAGTGTGCGCGGCGAGTGACGCGCTCGAGATCGACGTCGAAAATGAAAC
>JBEKBR010000038.1:0-34373 GCA_050015295.1 Candidatus Aquilonibacter sp.
GAGCCGATCGAATCGAAAGACTTTCCGATCACCAAGCTCTTCCGGTTTTTCGAACGTCTGATGCTTCCGGATCGGCCGCCCTCATGAAGTTAGCCGTCCTTGGCGATCCGGTCGCCCATAGCCGCAGCCCGGAAATCCACCGCCGCTTTCTACGCGAGTCCGAAATCGACGACGGAAGTTACGTCGGCATCCGCGTCCCGCTCATCAACGCGGTATCAGTGATCCGGCGCATGCGCTTGGACGGCTACACCGGTGCGAACGTCACGACGCCGCTCAAAGAAGAAGCGCTCGCCGCGTGCGACACCCTCACCGACGAAGCGCAGCGCGCGCACGCGGTGAACACCATTTTCTTCGGCTCGCAAATTCTTGGCCACAATACCGACGGCATCGGCGCGCGCAGCGCCCTCGAAGCGCTGTTGGAAGAATCGATCGCACTCAAGCGCATCGGCGTGCTCGGCTACGGCCCGACCGCGCGCGCGATTTTAGGGCACTTTTCCGAGAATGACGCGTATTTATTCGTCTGGGGCCGCGACGAGAAGAAGGTGCAGGCGGCGTGCGAGCGTTACGACGCGCAACCTTGGCCAAGCGACAACCCGCCGGAAATCGTGATTAGCACGTTACCGCCGAAAGTGCGCTTCGAACCCGAGATGCTCGACGCGCTGATGCGCGCGGACGTCCTGATGGATGCGAATTACGGCCCGCGTTCGACGTTGCACCATCAGCTCGAACGCGAGATCGTCACCGGTGACGCGATGCTCGAAGAGCAGGCACGCGCGTCCTTTGATTTTTGGCTTGCCCACGTGGAGGGCGTCGCGCCCGAGCGCGGTTAGGCGCGGTTAGTTCGAAAGCCAGCGCGCGATGTTGCGCACGTAATCTTTGAAGACAACGAGTCGCTGCGGATCGCGTTTCATCTCGTCGCCGGGCTTATCGGTCACAAACGACGGCGCGCCGCGATCGGTGTCCCAATTCAAGTCGCAAAAATGATGGAAGGTTGATTCAGCGATCCCGCGGCCGGCTTCGTCCTCGACAACGACCGCGGTGTTGAAGGCGCGTCCGCTCTGTAGGCTGCGGCCGCGCGCAATCACGCGCGCGTGTTTGCTATCGGCAGGCGCGCCGACAGCGCCTTCGTGCGGATGCGCTGGAAAGAATTCGATCACGCCGTTCGGGGCCTTGTTGGAGCGCAAGACCTCGTGCACCGGTTCGATCACGTCGATCCGTTGGTAATTGCCGTTCGAACCGGAGTGATAGTTTGGCCATGGGATGTCCGGATCGTCTTGATCGTCTTGTTGACGGCGCTCGGGTTCGTCTTCGGGATTGTAGTTGTGAAAGTGATTGATGGCGCCGAGCGCGCCCAGATCGCGAATGCATGCACCGAGATCGGCGTGATCGCGCGCGGTCAAGACGCCGCCACCGCGCTCGTGGAAGGCGATGATGCCGGCGATATCGGTCCCGCGCAAACCATCGCCGCTATCGACTCCCATCAGCCAAAGCTGATCGAACGCACTGCTGTTTAAGGAGGAGAGCACCGGATCGTCGCCGTCCGCGTCGGGCTCGCGATCGCGCGCGGTGACGTCGTGTCCGGCGGCAATGAGCTCGTCCCGAAGCAAGCTGAAGCGGCCGACGTGCCAGTCATCTTGCGTGTAGGGAATCGTCGTTTGCAACAGTATCCGTGCCATAGGCGAAAACGTACGGAGGTCACGCCGAGATGCCTGTCTCCATGGATGTCCAGTCGGCTATTTCCCAGCGCTATGCGCAGCTTAGCAGCGCCGTGACCCACGACCCCGCCCAAGCGCGCGGGGTGCTGTCCCAGCACTTCAATGACGCCGCCAAGTTCAAGCTCGCGAGCTTCGACTACGATCCGCTCACCGTTATCGTGCAACGGATCGATTCGCATCCGGACGGCCTATATGTTCGCGCCGAGTACGTCGGCGTGCATGGGCACAACGAGGTGACGGTCGATCACTGGCTGATGGTCGGTGGTCAATGGGTGCTGGCGGCGCGGCACAATCCATAAGGTACGGCTGGTATGAGCGTCGATCGTGCCCTTCGACCCGATTTTCGCGGGCTGCTGCGCGGTATCGTGATTTCGATCGTCATCCCGGCGGTACTGGTGCAGATCCTAATTCGCGTTGGCGTTTCGCTAATCGACGCGCTCGCAATCGCAGCAATCTTTCCGCTCGGCGCGGCGATTTACGGATGGACGCGACGACAGGTCGATGTGATCGCCGTCATTGGCTTGCTCTTTATCGCAGTGGGCGTCGCGACGTCGTACGTTAGCACCGATGCGCGCTACGCGCTTGTCGCGGGCTCGTTGGGCTCAGCGATTTTCGGTGCCGTGTGCCTGCTCTCACTGCTGGCGCGGCGTCCGGCGATGTTCGCGATTGCCAAAGGCGCGGCCGGTTCGGATGCGTACGCGACATTCGATAAGCTGTGGGAAGAACGCCCCGCCTATCGCACGGGTATGCGGCTAATCACTGCGGTGTGGGGGCTTGGTCTCCTGGGCGAAGCGGCACTTCGGGTGGCGATCGTCTACGTGCTCGATCCGCGTCTCACCGCGATCGTATCGCCGGTGTTGGACGCCGCCGCAATCATCGCGCTCATGCTGTGGACGGTTGTGTACGTGCGCAACGCACGTCGCCGCGCCGGCGCGGGCTAAGGTCCTCGGAGGGGGAGGGATTCGAACCCTCGAGACGCTTTCACGTCTGCTCGCTTTCCAAGCGAGTGCCTTCGACCACTCGACCACCCCTCCAAATGCGAGAGGCCCCTTTCGGAGCCCCTCTCGGTTTGCGCTTGGTGAAAGCGAGTCCTGGCCTCGGCTATACAGAGCCCGGATCGGTTCCGCCGCTTGGCGTGGGCGTCGGGGACGGCGTGGGCGTGCTCGCGGGCGTAGTCGATTGCGCGACCCAGAACGTGTAGAGGCTGTCGGCTGCGAAATCGTAGACTTTTTGGTTGGCGTTGAATGTCCACTCGCCGTTCCCGTCCACGATTGCCGGATTTGTCAGCGGCGTGACCACGACACCCGACAAGCTGACAGCGACCTCGACGATGTAGAAGTTCGAAGCGGACTGGCCCTTCGTGAGGCTGCACGCGGGGATCGTAATTGGCTGCTGATTGACGGTGTAACTCATTAGCGCAAGATACCAAAATCCGAACAGCGGCGTCGGCTGCGCCGTACACCGTTCAAACGAAACGTTGGTCAGGGTCTCGCTTGCGGTGACCGCGAGCGGCTCCTCGTAGATCCATTGGCCGAGGTTGATATCGTCGCGTTCCTTCGCAGCGTCGATTTGCTGGATTCTCGACGTCGGCGCCTGCGCTACTTCGAGCTCCTTCGGCGGAGCGGGTAGCGTATTGTTCGAAGCCGCACCGGCTGACGGCATACTGCCCGACGCGCCGCCTCCGCCGCAAGCGGCCAATGCGGCAATCGCCGCGGCTGTTACAAGAACGCGCAACGGACGGTCCCACGACATAGCTAATAGCTCCCCCAGAAAAGAGTAAAGACCCCGCCAAAGGGTCCCTTTAGTTGCTCTGCGGCGGTAGCCTCCGCTGCTTTAGAATGGCGGCGACAAGCGTTTGTAAAGTTTCGATTATCTTCCCGGCTGAGCCAAGAGGGTCGCAAAGTCGTCGGCGGGCAGCGGGCGGCCGAAGAGAAAGCCCTGGGCGAACTCGCAGCCGCACTCCGCGAGGAACTCTGCCTGCGCCTGGGTCTCGACCCCCTCGGCCTGTACCGAGAGGCCGAGGGCGTGCGCCATGGCAATGATCGCCGAGACGATCGCGAGGTCGTTGGCGTCGTCGGGAATGTCGCTCACGAACGACTTATCGATCTTGAGCTTGTCGATCGGCAGCCGCTTGAGGTACGAGAGCGAGGAGTAGCCGGTCCCAAAATCGTCGAGTGCGAGCCCGAGCCCCAGCCCCTTGAGTTGCCGCATGATCCCGATCGAGTCCTCGGCGTTGTGCATCGCGACGCTCTCGGTGATCTCGAATTCCAGGGTATTCGGACGCAGCCGGGCGCGATGGATCGCCTCTTCGATCGACTTGATCAAGCCGTGATGGAGAAACTGCCGGCCGGAGAGATTGACGGCGACGTTGAGGTTGACGTCGTGGAGGCCTTGCCACTCGCTTACCTGATCGATCGCGTTACGCATGACCCACTCGCCGAGCTGCACGATGAATCCCGAGGTTTCGGCCTGCGTAATGAAGGTCTCGGGAGAGGCGAACGTCGCGTCGCGTTGCGGCCATCGGCATAGCGCTTCGACGCCGGTGATCGTGCCGCTCGCGAGCGAAACCACCGGTTGGTAGAAGATCCGAAACTCGCCATAACTGAGCGCGTTCGATAAACGTTGATGCGCTGGGAGACGATAGCTCAACCGCCCACACCCTCCAGCAGATGCCAATAGTACGCGATGCGTGCCGCTTCCTCGGCAAGATCCGTCTGAAGAAAGGCATCCTGCAGATTTTCGGAGACAACCGAGAGCCCATGGCGCTCCATCATTACCACATCCACGCCTTGGGCAAACTGTTCGGCGCAAATTTGGGCGAGCTCAGCACTGCCGTTGGGCCGATACGGCGTCCAGGCTGCGCGCCGCAGCGTTTCGGCTGCTCCGACCGTATCGCGTGGAAAAAGTGCGCCTGTTTTTGACCACACTACGCACATTGTCGGGTGGGTGTGCACGACGCAGGCAATATCCGCACGCACCCGATAGGCTGCGAGGTGCAGTGGCAACTCGCTGGTTGGCGTTGTTGCCGGATCGCGTGGTGCACCATCGGGATCAAGTGCAACGAGGTCGTCTGGCGTCAAATCGCCGATCGAGCGCGCCGAGGGCGTAACCAGCAGCGTGCCGTCGCTCAGGCGGTAGCTGAGATTTCCGCTGGATCCGGTGACGAGGCGGCGTTTCCAGAGGCGGCGGCCGCAGCGCGCGAGGGCATCGCGGGCACGAGCTTCGCTTAAACCCCGGCGGGATGCCAAATTGTCTTGATTTCGCAGAACCCGGCGATATCGTCGAGGCTCTGGGCGCTCGGCGCAAACCACTCCTCGCGCGAGCGCATCGGATAGAGACGCACCCGCTTGACATTTTCTGCCGATTCGCGCTCGACCGTGTCGCGCAATTGCGCGTCGCCATGCGAAACGACGATCGCGTTGACGTCCATATGTTTGGCCATTACCGGGGCAATCTCGGCGCGGTACCCGGTGAGCACGTTGACGACACCGGCCGGAATGTCGCTGGTGGCGAGCGCCTCCGCGAATACGACCGCCGTGCGCGGATCGAATTCCGAAGCGACCACAACGACGGCATTGCCGGCGACGACCGGGGGCAAGATCACCGAAACCAAACCGAGCAGCGCCGGACGATCCGGCGCACATACCACGACCACACCCATCGGCTCGGCGCTGGAGAAGTTGAAGTGGGGGCCGCCGACGGGATTGCGCGTGGAAAGGAGTGCAGCGTACTTGTCGCTCCAGCCGGCATACCACACCGTGCGATCGATGGCGGCGGTCACTTCGCGCTCGGCTTCCGCTTCCGAACATTCCGCGCCCTCGCGAATGCGTTCGGTCAGCTCGCCGCGGCGCGCTTCCATCATCTCAGCCAAACGATACAGGATCAGTCCACGCGTCGCCGCAGGCGTCTTCCACCAGCCGGGCTGCGCGCTGCGCGCAGCGACGACCGCATCGCGTGCATCTTTGCGCGATGCACGTGCAATGTTCGCGCCAAATTCTTTACCGTCCCACAGTGGATCGCTGCGGCCGGATTCTGAGCGCACAAACGCTCCATTAATGTAGAGCTTGTACATCTTGCGGACCGCGAGCCGCACGTCGCCGTTTTTTGACATGGGAAACACCCCGTACGACGCAAGGGAGGCCCAGCCCTCGGGCGAACCTGCGGCCATGGCCATCCCCAGTTCCCTAGGTCGCGTCGTCGTCGCTGAGCCGTTTGACGAACGCGGTGTTGCCGTTTTGCGTGAGGCCGGTGCCGAAGTCGTTTCCGTCGTGGGCAGTCCGCGCGAGACGCTGCACGAAGCGCTCCGTGAGGCGCGCGGGTTGATCGTCCGCTCGGAAACGCGCGTCGACGCCGCGCTGCTCGCGGCGGCGCCGCACCTCGAGGTGGTAGCACGCGCCGGCGTGGGTGTTGATGCAATCGACGTCGAGGCCGCGACCGCCGCGGGCATCGTGGTAGTAAACACACCGAGCGCTAATACGCTCGCCGCCACGGAGCTGACGTTTGCCTTGCTGCTCGCGGCGATGCGGCACGTACCGCAAGCGCACGCGAGCGTGCACGCCGGCCTGTGGGAACGCAAGCCGTTCGTCGGATACGAATTGCACGGCAAGACGCTCGGGATCATCGGCCTTGGACGCATCGGCAGCAACGTTGCTGCGCGCGCAGCGGCGTTCGGCATGACGGTCATCGCGCACGATCCGTTCATCGCTGCCTCGCGAGCACGAGCATTAAACGTCGAACTTTGCGGATTCGAAGAGTTGCTTGGGCGCGCCGACGTCGTGACGCTGCACGTGCCGCTGACCGCCCAAACGCGCGGGATGATCGAGACGACCGCCCTTGCGCGCATGCGCAACGATGCGGTGCTCGTCAATTGCGCGCGCGGGGCGGTGATCGACGCCGACGCGTTGCTCGAGACGCTCGACGCCGGTCGCTTGCGAGCGGTCGCCATCGACGTCGTGCCGCAAGAACCGCCGCCGCTCAGCTCGGCGTCGGCGCGCCTGCTCGCACACGACCGCGTCATTGCAACGCCGCATTTGGGCGGCTCGACGTATGAAGCACTCGAGCGCATCGCACTGGAACTTGCCGGCGACGTCGTGCGCGTGCTGGGCGGTCGCCC
This sequence comes from Candidatus Aquilonibacter sp., assembly GCA_050015295.1. Taxonomy (GTDB): domain Bacteria; phylum Vulcanimicrobiota; class Vulcanimicrobiia; order Vulcanimicrobiales; family Vulcanimicrobiaceae; genus Aquilonibacter. Next base: position 6,829 of record JBEKBR010000038.1, read on the forward strand.
CGCGAGCGGTGCGGTCAACGCGCCGATGCTGCAAGGCGCGGATGCCGAACGCGCGAGCGCCTTCATCGATCTCGCGCACCGCTTGGGTGCGCTCTTGCCGCAACTCTTCGACGATGCGCTGCGCCAAGAGATCGCCGTCGTGCTGCAAGGCGAACTCGACGGCATCGATGCCGAGCCGTTCATCGCTGCGCTCTTGGCCGGCGCGCTGCCGCTCGTCACCGACCGGCGCGTGACACTGGTCAATGCGGGCGCGATCGCCCGCGAAGTCGGCGTGCGGATCGCGGTTTTGCGCGAAGCCGACGCGTCGCCGTTCCGCAGCGCACTGCTGGTCGCGGCCGGCGATCATCGTCTGCTCGGCACGGTCCTTCCGCATGGCCCGCGTATTGTTGAGATCGACGGCTTCGAGATCGACGCTGTGGCCGAGGGCACGATGCTGTTGACGTACCATCGCGACGTCCCCGGCATGGTCGGGCGCATCGGCACGATCTTAGGCGAGGCAAACGTGAACATTTCGACGATGCAGGTCGCGCGCAACGCGCGTGGCGGCGACGCGATGATGGTCCTCGAAGTCGATCGCGATGTCGAACGCGCAGTTACCGAACGCATCGGAAAGATCGAGGGGATCTCGGCGGTGCGCGTGGTGCGCGTCTGAATGATCTACGTCGCGCGCCATGGCGAGACGGATTGGAATCGTGAAGGACGGTATCAAGGCCAACGCGAGTCGCAATTGACCGACACCGGGGTCGCGCAGGCCGGTGCACTCGGCGAAGCGCTCTCGCACAAGGGCGTGACGCGCGTAATCGCGAGCCCACTCGCGCGCTGCGTCGAGACCGCGCGGCCGCTGGCAGACCGTCTCGGCGTTGCCGTCGAAACCGATCGCGATCTGATCGAAATCGCGCACGGCAGCTGGGAAGGGCGCTTGCGCTCGGCACTCGAGCACGAAGACGCGGCGCAGATGCGCACCTGGCGCGAGCATCCCGAGGCTATTCACTTTGAGGGCGGGGAGTCGCTCGCGCAGGTCGACGATCGCTGGCGCACGTTCGTGGCGCGCCTCGGCGATGCCGACGACATTGCGATCGTCACGCACGACGTCATCGTGCGTCTAGCGATTCTGTACGCGACGAGCGCGCCGCTTGCGGCTCTGTGGCAACCGCGCGTCGTCAACGGCGGCTTTGCCGTCTTTCGTGGACGCGGTTCGTGGGAGCTGCTCGACGCCAGTGTCGATGAGCACCTCGGCGCGCTGACGGTCGACACCGCGACGCAAGCGCTATAGGGTAGTAGTGCAACTCGTCTTCGTTCGTCACGGCGAAACCGCGTGGAACGCCGCGCGGCGTTTTCAAGGCCAGAGCGACGTGCCGCTCTCCCTGCGTGGGCAGGCGCAAGCCGCGGCGCTCGCGCGTGCGCTCTGCAACGTGCCATTCACGCACGCCTATTCGAGCGACCTGATCCGGGCACTAGAAACCGCGCGCGCCATTGTCGCCGGACGGGATCTCCCGATCGTCACCGATGTGCGGCTGCGCGAATTCGATTTCGGCGAATGGGAAGGCCTGACGTGGAACGAGATCGTCGTCCGCTGGCCGGAACTCGAGCGACGGCTGCCCACGCAGGCGCGGCTCTACGAGCCGATCGGCGGCGAGACCTTCGAGCACGTTGTGGCACGGGTGCGCGCGTTTTTGGACGAGCTGCTCGACAACAGCGCGGTGAAATATGCGCTCGTCGCGACGCATGCTGGAGCACTACACGCCGCAATGGAGGTTTTGCGTCCGGAGGGCTTCGATCCGTTGAGTATGGTCTTTTCGACCGCCAGCATTACCCGCGTCGCCATGGAAGACGGCCACGCACGGATAATCTCCCTGAACGATGTCGATCATCTCGATTCCACCGCTTGATGCCGCGGCCGCGCGAGCCGCGCGCGAACGCATCGACCAACTTACCAAGCCGGTCGGCAGCCTCGGACGCATCGAAGAACTGGCCGAGCGTCTTGCTGCGGTGCACGGCGGCCTGCCGCCGCTCTACGAGCGCCGCGCCATTCTCGTCGGCGCCGGCGATCACGGCGTCGTCGCCGAGGGCGTGAGCGCCTATCCGAGCGAGGTAACGCCGCAAATGATCGGTGCATTTCTTGGTGGGTTTGCGGCGATTAATGCGTTCGCTCGCGTCGCGAAGGCCGAAGTCTTCGTTGCGAACTTCGGAGTCGCCGGCGACTTACCATCGCACGAGCGGTTGCTCGGCGTCGCGGTTGGACGTGGTACGCGCAACTTCGCGCGCGAAGCGGCGATGGATGCGGCCGACGTCGACCGTGCGTTGCAGGCGGGCATGAACGCGTTTGCCACGATCGTCGATCGCGTCGATCCCCAGATTCTCGCCCTCGGTGAGATGGGCATCGGCAACACGACGAGCGCGGCTGCGGTGATCTGCGCGATCACCGGCGCATCGCCCGAAGACGTCGTGGGGCGCGGCACCGGCCTCGACGACGACGGCATGCGGCGCAAACTTGGCGTGGTGGCGTCGGCGCTCTCACGCTTGCGTTCGAGCGACTGGCGCACGGTCGCAAGCGAAGTCGGTGGCTACGAGATCGTGGGTCTGGCCGGTGCGCTGCTCGCCGCTGCATCGCGTCGCATTCCGATTTTGCTCGACGGATTCATCGTCGGTTCGGCCGCGTTGCTGGCGCAAGCGATCGCTCCCGCGTCGCTCGGCTATTGCATCGCTGCGCATCGCTCGCGCGAGCTTGGACACGCAGTTGCGCTGCGGCACCTCGGGCTGGTGCCGCTGCTCGATCTCGATCTGCGCTTGGGCGAGGGCAGCGGTGCTGCGCTCGCGATGCCGCTGTGCGACGCAGCGTCACGCATGGTGCGTGAGATGAAGACCTTCGCGCAGGCCGGTGTGTCGACCGCCGAACCGATCCAAGCTTGAAGCTGCTGCGCGATCTCGGGTCCGCGTTTTCATACTTTTCGATTTTGCCCGTTGGGCATGGCGACCAGCTACCGGACGATGGCGCGATCGCGTTCTTGCCGCTCGTCGGATTGGTGATCGGCGCGCTGTCGGGTCTTGGTGCGTATGGCGTGTGGCTGCTTAGCCATATCGGTCTCGCCGCGGCAATCGTTGCGTGGCTCCTGTCGATCGCCTTGAGCGGTGCGATTCACGTTGACGGCTTCCTCGATTGTTGCGACGGGCTCTTTGCGATGGCGCCACCGGAACGCAGGCTCGAAATCATGCGCGATCCGCACCATGGCACGTACGCACTCGTCGGAATGGCGATCGTCACCGTCGTGTGGCTGTATGCGCTCGTGCAAATCCCACCCGATATGCTTCCGGTGACGCTGGCCGTAACGGGCACGTTTCCGCGCTGGGGCGCAGTGTTGCTGCGCTCACGCAATCACGGATTGGCTGCCGTGTTGGGTTTCGTGCTCTCGGGTGCGGTCGGCTTTCTCGTCCTGCTGTTTGCGCGCCCTAGACTCGGCGGGGTGGTAAACGGCGATTGCTATGGCGCCGCGATTGTCGTTAGCGAGATGGTGATGTTACTGGCAGTCCCGTACGTGGTGTTTCCGCATCCAGTTGTGTGGCAATGATTTCCGCAGTATCAACCAATCGAGGTCCGGGACGATTGAGGTAGGCGTTCCCGTCGATTGCGTGCACGCGCCCCTCGCGTACCGCGCGCAAACTGTGCCAAATCACGTTCGTTTCGAGTTCGGCGATGGCTGCGTGCGTACGCGCCAAATCGAAACCGCACGGGCCGACGACGATCGCGTCAGGATCTTCACGCGCAATTTCATCCCACGCGAGAACGCGCGAATTCGCGCCGGGATTGCCGAGCACGGGCGTCGCGCCGGCCAGTTCGACTAAGCCGGGCGTCCAATGGCCACCGCTCATCGGCGGGTCAGTCCATTCGAGCACCAGCACGCGCGGACGCGTCGTCCGGTTGGCAGCGCGCGCTTGCAGTGCATCGACGCGTGACTGTAGTGCGCGCAGGAGCGTCGCAGCTTCGTTGGCATGTCCGGTAAGCTCGCCGAGAAACGAGATCGTCCCAAAGACGTCGTCGAGAGAAGAAGGCTCGAGCGAAATGAGCCGCGGGTCGCCGCGCAAACGCCGCACGGCGCGCTGCACGATGTCGTACGAGACGGCGCATACGACACAGAGCTCCTGAGTGACGATCAGGTCGGGTTTGAGCGCCTTAAGCAAATCGGCGTCGAGATGATAGAGACTCGAGCCTTCGTGCAGGCTGCGCCGCACGTGCCTGTCGATCTCGGCCGACGAACCCGCCGCCGGCAATGCCGACGACGTCAGGTGTGGGCGTGAAATCGCCGCGGGCGGATAGTCGCACTCGTGCGTTACGCCGACCACGTCGTCGCCTGCGCCGATGTCGAACAGAATCTCGGTCGCGCTCGGCAGTAGGCTGACGATACGCACGGCCGGCTAGCGCGCGCCGAGGAACGCCAGCTCGTCATCCTTCGAGAGGAAGTCGATGAGCGGTGTCTCCGGCGGCATTGCCGCCCCATGCGGATATTTCTTTCGCCACACTTCGTCGTTCAGACGGTGCTCGACGCGGCGAGCTTTAATGGCGGCGTTGAACGTGTCGATTTTTTCGACGTTCACCCGGTCGCGCAGCCACGCAGCAATCTCGACATCGCTCGATGCGCGGGCGACTTCGGCGCGAAAGTCGTCTTCGGAGATGCCAATCGCTTCGAACATTTGCGTGCTGAAGCCCGGGATATTGTAGTCGCCCAGGTTGCCACCGGGCAGACTGGCGCGCATCTTATCGACCGTGCGGGCCGCCATGATCAGGTCGAGATCGGCGAGCGCCGTGCGCGGTGAGCGCGGAGGGGCTTTGGTGAGATCGAGCGGTTCCATGCCGACTAGTTCGGCTTAGCGACCAACCGCCCTCGCGATGCCGCTGGCGCGGGCGCAGAGGCGCGAGCGCTCCTCGTGGGCCCGAATGTACACACGGACCAGCCGGTTCGTGAAGCCGGGAATCCACGGGTCGCGAGGATACTTGCGGTACCAATCCTCGATCGCAAGCTCCAGATTGTCGATGCCGCGCACGTGGCGCTGCAAATCCCAATCCGCGTCGCGCTCGAATGACATGAGCCGATTACGGATCTCGAGTATGCTCTCTTTGAACGGCCCGAAGTATTCGTCGGCGGGCGCCGGCCCGCTCGCCCAACATGCAAGCGGCGTGAATGCGGTTATGCACGCGAATGCCAACGCCAAAATGCGACCGAGCATCGTAATCCAGTTATCGGAGCACCATGCCGGACCTTACACTTGGCTGCTCGCCGAAATGGAAATATTTCACGCGCCTCTCATTTTAGTGAGCGACGACCGCCTGCTCACTTGACCCGGCGGTGCCTCGCGGATCGGAATCCTTGGCTCATCGGCGCGTGCGCCAGCGCGTACGTTGCAATTGAAAATGCTGCGGACGCTTCACGACGTCGCGCGCTCGTTGCGGTAAGCGTCGTAGCGGTAAGATACGTCCATTGCGTTCCTGAATACGTTGTGTAGGACGTGTTGAAATTCGGATTCGACGGAACGTTGAGATAGTAGTTGAGCGGGTACGCGTTATAGGCCGCACCGATGAGCACATCTTCATTGCAAATCTCGCCGACGCCGTCGAGATAGTAATGCTTGATCGTCTGGTTCGAGTAGTACATCGCGTTCCAGTCGGAAGCGGGATCCGCGACGATCAGGGTTTCATCGGCTTCGGTCAGCGTCGGATTGCTGCCGAGCAACCCCGCGGGAATCACGCACTCGCTTGGGAGCGAACTGATCTGACCGGCGACCGCGAACGTATCGGTCATAAGCGGATTTGGCATTTGCGCGTTCGGAATGACGGAGACGGTCCACGGGTTTGGCACGCTGGTGGGTTCCGGCGACGGCGTTGTGGTTTCATCCGGCGCCGGAATCGGGCCGGAAAACGTTTGAATCATTACGGGAATCGTGGCAGCGCCGGGACTTGGCGCGGGGACCGTGATGATCGAGGAGCCGCAGCCGCACGTTCCGTTGTTGCTCTGCGACATGCTTCCATCGCTATTGACCGCGATCGTGTGAATGTCGTGGTATAACAGTTCCTGCGCGTTGTCCACGTAGGAGCCGTCGGGGTTGAGCACGGTCGTTCCGGTGTCGCCCGCCCCATCGTTGTACGACGCTGTGCACGGCGCGCTGCCGCTGAGCACGTCCCAATCCGTCGTCAGCGGCGCTACGATCTCTTTCGTGTACGGCGACGCGCACGTTAAGGTAAAGCCGGTGTTGCTGGTCATGCCGACCAGACCCAAGGACGAACTCGAGCCCTGCGGCGTCCACGCGTAATACGCAACGAGGTCTTGAAAGTTGATTGCGGTCGAGAAGCTGCTCGGCAGCCAGTTCGCGGCTGAATTGAGCCCGGTGATCTCGACGAGATTGTTGACACCGTTGAACGACTGCCCCGTCGTGACGACTGCATCGAATGTTCCGCCCGACGTATTCGGCCCGTTTACCGGTGGCCCATTATCACCGAACATGTAGCTGCCGGTGTAGGTGAAACTCGTGCTCGAGCCATTCACGGTTGGGTAGGTCGGGCTCGGCGTGAATAAGCCCGGGGTGACGTTCGCGGGGCTGATACCCGCGGCCGAAGCGCTGATCGTCGCAGGGGAGGCCATCGCGCCGCCTGCGTACGCGAGGGTTATGACCGTCGCGCCGCTGGTGACATTGGCTGCCGACGATGAAAGCGAAGTTTGTCCGGACGGGTCGCTATCGGTTAACGCGATTGGATTCGTATACGTCCCGAGCACGGTGTTGTTGTGGACGTCCTCGGCCTGTACGGTCACCGGTACGGTGATACTTGCACCTAGCGACGCGCCGCCGACGGTCACGACAATCTTTGCCACCGTGCCGTTGAGTGTGGCCGGCGCAACGGCCGTTGCGCCGGCGGTCGTGGTTACGGCAAGATTACCCGCACCTAGCGATGGCCCGCTGCCGTTAGCTGCGCCGTAAACCGCGAGCGTATACACGAGTGATCCGACCGGTGCACTGACATTGATCACGCAACTCAGCTGCGTCGAGGTCTGTTCGCAGCCAGTCGTCGTTACGCTGAGGTTGATGATCGCCGCGGTCGTGGTTGACGCCGTGCCGTTCACCGAATCGAGTTGAATCACCACGGAGAGCGTCGTCGCGGGAACGACGACGTTCGGGCGGTGGCTTACGCTACCGCCCACATTCGGGACGATGACGTTGAAGGAGACCGTGCTGGTCGCGGCCGTTGGCTGCCCGGTCGGCGTTGGACCAGGGATCGGCGTGTTGTAGACCGTGATCGTGCCGCTGCACGCGGCAAGCACACCCGCCACCAAAGCCAGGACACAAAACGTCAGTGAGCGCACCAACCGTCCTCCCCCGAGCTACTGCCCTTGCGCTAAAGAATACCCCCGCTCACCGTTGAACGTGAAGAGCCCTTCGGTCTTGATCACGTCAAAACCGGCACGGTCGGCCGCGTCGAGCAGCCGGATCACGTGCTCGGCGGTGAAGAGCGAATCGCTATCGCCTTCGAAACGGCACTGCCAATGATCGCTCCAATAGGTGTCGGGATTGCCGTTGGGCCACACTTTTGTGCCGCGATTGCTGATGATGGTCAGCTTGGTGCCGTCAACGTCGAACTTTTGCATCAGCGCGGCAATCTGATCGGGATTGCCGTCGCGGCGATCGATGAAGAGGTCGACGCCAACGCGCACCTTCATCGGCGGCTTGCCGGCCGGTCGAATCGCGAGATTCAGGTGGATGTTCTTGGCGTATTCGGCGGGTTTGAGCTGCTGCGGCTTTTGCCCGAGACGCGCGATGACCGCATCGGCGAATTCCTTGGTGCCGACCTTCTCTTTAGAGACGCCTTCCGTATAAATGTCGTAGGTGTGCACGCCGTCTTCGATCGTGCGTAGCCAGGCGTTGTGCGCGCGCTCCGCGGCATCGCCCTGGGCGATATGCACGAGCATCAGGAGTGCACCATGCAAGAGTCCCGATGGGTTGGCGAGGTTTTGCCCCGCGCGCCGCGGAGCCGACCCGTGAATCGCTTCGAACATCGAACAGTGGTCGCCGATGTTCGCCGAACCGGCGAGGCCGACCGAGCCCGTGATCTGCGCAGCAACGTCGGAAAGTACGTCACCGTAGAGATTGGGCATGACGATCACGTCGAAGGCTTCGGGCGTGTCGGCTAACTTGGCCGCGCCGATGTCGACGATCCAGTGCTCGTGCTCGAGATCCGGATATTCCTTGGCGATCTCTTCGAACGTCCGATGGAAGAGGCCGTCGGTGATCTTCATGATGTTATCTTTGGTGAAGCAGGTGATTTTCTTGCGCTTGTTCGCACGCGCGTACTCGAACGCATAACGGATGATGCGCTTGCTTCCCGGACGTGAGATCAGCTTGAGGCACTGCGCAACCTGATTGGTCTGGCGATGCTCGATGCCGCCGTAGACGTCTTCCTCGTTCTCGCGCACGATCACGATGTCCATGTTCGGATGCTTTGTCTCGACGAACGGAAAGAGCGAGGCGCAGGGGCGCACGTTGGCATACATGCCGAGCGTTTTGCGCACGGTCACGTTGAGACTCTTAAATCCGCCGCCTTGCGGTGTGGTGATCGGGGCCTTCAAGAAGACCTTGGTGCGCCGCAGCGATTCCCACGATTGCGGCTCGATGCCGCTATCCAAACCCTTTTCGTAAATTGTTTCGCCGATTTCAATGCGCTCCATAGCGATCTGCGCGCCAGCCGCTTCAATGATGCGTAGCGTGGCGTCCATGATCTCAGGCCCGATGCCGTCGCCATAGGCGACCGTAATCGGTACCTTGTTTGTACTGGTGGTCAACGAAGGCTCCTTATGCTGTTACGGTGATGCAAACGTCCATTCGGAGGCGTTCCACGCCTCGCCGACGCCGTTCGGGGTAAAATTGTGCAATTCCGGCGTGAACGCGTAGCGCTGCGGCGGATAGAAGAGGAAGATCGCCGGCACATCGTCGACGAGCAAACGCTCGACTTGTGCGTAAGCGCGCTTGCGTACGGCCTGATCAAAGGTTGAAAGCGCAAGATGTTGCGCCGAGTCCATTTCAGGCGACGCGTAACGATCGACGTTATTGCCGTTGGGCGGAAAGGCCGTACTCAGCCACTGCGAGGAGTCGTCAGGATCTCCGCCCGAGATCCAGGCGTAGAGTCCGACATCGAACCTGCCGCCGAGAAAGATGCCACCGTCCTGCGCGACGGCAAAGAGCTGCGCATACGGAAACGCCTTGGGCTGAACCTCAACGCCGACCGCGTGCCACATCTGCTGCACCTCAACGGTGACGTTGCGGCCGATGTCGCTCCCTTGCGCGTAGACCATGAGCAGCGAAAGGCGCTGTCCGTTCTTCACGCGCACCGCACCCGGTCCCAATTTCCAGCCATCGGCGTCAAGCAACGCGCGCGCCTTGGCCGGATCGTACGGTTGTGCTTTGAGTGTTGGATCGTAAGCCCAGTAGAATGGCGAGAGATCGCCGACTCCCTCGGTCGCTTCGCCGTATTCGTTCTCGCGGTTGAGCGCAGCGCGATCGGTCGCGTAAGCGAGCGCAACGCGCACCGACTTGTCGTTGAGGGGCGCATGGGAGAGATTCAACATCAGGGCTTCATAAAATGGCGCCACGACCGGCAAGCGCGTGAGCTTCGGATCGCCGGCGAGCTCGTGATAGGACGGGCCCGTCATATTCATCGCCGCTTGCGCCTCACCGGTGCGCAATTCGGACACAGTCGTGTTCGTATCGGTAATGAGTTTGAGCTGCAGCTCCCTGATCTTCGGTGCGCCGCGAAAGTACGTATCATTCGCAGTCAGGATGATTCGGTCGCCACGGATCCAGCGCGCGAAACGGTATGGGCCGTCGGTGACGTTCGGCTCGGCGTTGAACGGCATCGTGTTGAAGTTGCCGACATGTTGCAATGCGTGCGCCGGCAGAACCCCGTATGGTTCATCGCTCTCGCCGAAGAAGAAGGTGATGATCGGCGGAAAGACCTGCTTCATGTGCAGCACGACCGTCGAGGCATCGGGCGTCTCGATCGTGCGAATCATGTCGTAGCCGTGACGCGAAACGACATTGTCGGACGGATTCATAATCTGGTCGTAGGTGTACTTGACGTCGCCGCTGGTAACCGGCTGACCGTCGGACCACTTGGCGTCCTTGCGCAGATGGTAGGTGATGGTCAAGCCGTCGCGACTGATGCCGCCGTTGACGAGGGTGGGAACTGCGGCGGCGAGATCGGGGACCTCGTTGCGGTGATCGTCGAGCGTGACGAGCTTCGCGAAGAGCAGGTCGGCAACGAAGACCTCCGACGTGTCCGTCGAGAGGATCGGATTGAGCGTGTTCGGTGTGATCGGCACTGCGATCGTCATCGAGTCGTTTGACACGCTGGAAACGCCCGCACGCGTGCAGCCGGTGAGCAGCACGCACGCAAGCGCTAGACGACGCAGCGGAATTTTGCGTACATGTATGGATAGTCGCCGTAAAACCAGTTGCGGAACGACGGGCGAATGAGTTCGCGCGCGGTCACCGGTGAGGCGCCCTTCATCACATAATGCTGGCCGTCGAAAAAGTCGGCCGAGTACTGAGGGTACGACGCCATCGGTTCGAAGCCGGGAAACGGCTCGAATACGCTCGAGGTCCATTCCCATCCATTTCCGACCAAATCCTCGATTTCCCACGCGCTAGCGCCGGCCGGGTGCGCGTCGACCGGCTCAGGATCGAACCGTTCGAAATCGAAGTTTCCGTGCAACGCGTCGGGCGGCATCGTGTCGCCCCACGGATAGCGGCGATCGTTCCCTTCCGGCGTGCTGTAGGCGGCGCGGTGGAATTCCGCTTCGGTTGGCAATCGCATCCGCACCCAGGCCGCATACGCTGTGGCTTGATCGTGAGACACATAGACTGGCCACGAACGCGGCAGTGGCAGTTCTTCGAACACGCCGCGCAAGAAATATTCGCCGTCGCGCTCGACCCAGAATGCCGGAACGGGACCACCGGCATTGACGAATCGTAGCCAGTCGCCGTTGGTCACCGGATAGCGCGACATGGTAAACGCCGGAACGTCGACCGCCAGTGCGTTAAATTCGTTGTCCCATCCAAATGGAATCGCATCGGGGTCCGCGCCGAGATGCGCGGTCCCCGCACCGACGCGCAGCATCGGGTTCTCCGGCACAGCGTGATCGTAATGATCCTGCGCGATACGGCCTTTGAGCGCGTAATCGAGTTGATGAATGATGTAGAGCAGCGTCTCGTGGTGCATCTGCTCGTGTTCGAGAATCGTGTATGCAGACTGTCCGCGGACTAACCGCGGCACGGATGGATCGACCAGCCGTGCACCCTCGAAAGCGGCAACCACACGCTCGTCGCATCTGCGCCCGAAGCGTTCGATCGCCGCGCGCGACGGCCACTCGGACCGCTCGTGTGCACGAGCCGCATCGATCGAATCGGGATCTATGCCACGCTCGAAGACCTTTTCTAGCGCCGGGTCGAACGGGGCTTCGCCAAGCGCGCGCTCGTTGAGCGTCAGAAAACTGAACGCCGGCAGATGCCCTTCGTAAAAGATGAAGGGATGGCGCAGCGGGATCGGCTTTTGCAAAAACGCAGCGTCGTCAACCAGTGCGAAGATCGACGCCGAGCGCTCGCGATTGCGGCGGTACCACTCAACGAGTGCGCTGCGATCGAGGGCTGGCGTGGTGGAGATCATAGGGGTCACCCTTTACCCGGATGCGGCTGATGCTTCGCGACGCCGTTGAAAGAAATCCTCGAACTCCGCGGCGGGGAGGGGCGGTGCGATGGCATACCCTTGGACCATATCGCATCCATGCTCGGTGAGGAACGCAAGCTGCGAGACCGATTCGACGCCTTCGGCGACCGTTTCGAGTCCCAAGCTGTGCGCCATACCGATTACCGTCTTGACGATTGTCTCATCGAAGGCTTCGTGCCCAACGCCGACGACGAAGGAGCCGTCGATCTTTAATACGTCAAGCGCGAAGCGACGCAGGTAGGCGAGCGACGAATATCCGGTCCCGAAGTCATCCACCGCGGTGCGGATGCCAAGCGCCTTGAGATCGCGCACGATGCCGACCGTCTGCGCTGCATCGGACATCGCCACGCTCTCTGTAATTTCTACTTCGAGGAGCGAGGGGTCGAGCTGCGCGCTCTCGAGTGCTTGCAGTACGCGCCGGCGCAGGTCGCGCTGGTGAAATTGACGCCCGGATAGATTGACCGCAAGCCGGATTGGTGCGAGTGTCGTTTGCCAACGCTGGACCTGCCGCGCCGCGGTTTCGAGCACCCAATCGCCGAGCGGGACGATCAATCCCGAAATTTCAGCGCTGGGAATGAAGTGCGAGGGCTCGATCAAGCCGCTCTTGGGGTGATTCCAACGCACGAGCGCTTCTACGCTTACCACCTCACCTGTGCGCAGATCGAGCTGCGGCTGGTAGTAGACGACGAACTGATTGTACTCGAGCGCGCGCCGCAGTAGCTTCTCTTGCGAAAGCCGCATGTGAATCGGCGCTTCGAGCGTGGGATTGTAGAAGTAGTAGCCGTTGCGACCACGATCCTTGGCGCGGTACATCGCAATGTCGGCGTTCTTGATCAGCGTCTGATCGTCGCGGCCATCCTCCGGATAAACGGCGATCCCGATGCTGGCCGAAATATACTGCTCGTACTCATCGAGCAAGAACGGTTCGCTCACGAGACCTAAAATGCGTTCGCCCACGTCGCGCACGTGCTCGGCATCGCGGCAGTCGGTGAGCAAGACGACGAATTCGTCGCCGCCCATACGCGCAAGCGTCGCGTCCTCGCCAAGCTCCTTGACCAGGCGCTGTGCAACCATCTGCAGCAAGCGGTCACCCCGCGCATGACCGAGCGTGTCGTTGACGTCTTTGAAACGATCGAGATCGAGGAAGAGCACGGCAACGCGACCCAGGCGCGACTGCGCGACTTCGATTGCGTCGCGGAGCTTTTCAGCGAGAAAGACACGATTGGGCAACCCGGTGAGCGCATCGAAATAGGCCATCGCGCGCAATCGCGCGCGTTGGCGGCTCCGATCGATGGTGCCCGCGATCAGGGTTGCGATCAGGCCCAAAAGATCGGCGTCGGTCGACGAGAACTCGCGCGCGGCGCCGTGCGCATCGGCGAAGACCAGCGCACCGTAGGGATCCCCGGCGACGTCCAGCCGCATCGCGATGCCGTTGCGGAACGGGACCGGAATCGCCGCGCCCGGAAGGCCGGCGACGCTCTTGGCCATGGCGATGATTTCGTCATCATCGACCGTGTCGGCACTCGGCTCGCGATAGACCGCCTCAATGCGGGGCGTGCCGGCGTCGATCTCGACCACGGCGCCCAGGGTGAGGTCGCACGCGTGGCAACCCATCTCGAGGGAGGCGCGCATTCGCACGTCGGGATAGTCGCCGCTGGCAGCGATGAAGTACAGATTGCGGATGCGCAGGCTCTGCATTTCGGCCCGCCGTTCGGCGGCGCGACGTTCGGTGATGTCTTGCAGGACCCCATACACACCGACGCGCTCGCCACCCTTATATTGCGGGATCAGCGTGACTTCGAGTTCGATCGTCGTTCCGTCGACCGCGATCGATTCGACGTTGAGCGAGACGGGGTGCCCGCCGAGCGCCCGCATAAAGGCGGCGCCGGCGCGTGCGCGCTCGTGCTCGGGAACAAATTTGTCGAAGTGCGAACCGATAACGTTGTCACGCACGTGGCCGCCCATGCGAACGGCCGCGTCGTTGGCGTCGATCACCTCGCCTTTGCGATTCAGGGAGATGACACCCTCGGGGTTGTGCTCGAAGAGCGAGCGCAGTGCTCCCTCCGCCGCGCGTATCTCGGTTTCGTCGCGGATGATCGAGTAGGCACCAACGATCTCCCCGTCGCGTCGGAGCGGGACCGTGGTAATCAGCACCTCGAGCGGTTGCCCCGCCAGCGAGCGGACGCGCGCATGATGGACCAGCGTTTCCCCACCAAGGGCAAGGTGCAAGTATTCGTCGTGCTTGGCGACGTCGTCCGCGTCGACAAAGGCGCTGAAGTGCAAGCCGATGTACTGCTCGCGCGCCATCGGATCGATCCGCGCCGCCGCCTCGTTCACGTCGATGATGCGGCCATCGCGATCGAAGATCATGACGATGTCGGGATTGTACTCGAAGAGCGATCGGAAGCGTTCTTCACTCTCGGCTAGCGCGTTCTGCGCGGCCAGCGACTCGGTGATGTCTTCCGCGTAGGAGAGCGCGTGGAACGTTGTCGAGTCCTGCAGGGCGAATGTGGTCCAGCGGCAGGTTCGTACTTCGCCATTGGCCCGCTGATTGCGATTCACGTTCACCAGCGTGCGTACGTTGTCGACGCCGTCGAGTCGTTGCTGCAGCTCGCGCACGATCGGTTTATCTTCGGGAGCGACGAGATCGAAGTCATCGATCGTCTTGCCCATCACTTCGGCTGCGGCATAGCCGAACATGTCGGCCGCTCGAGCGGACCAATAGGTCACGCGATAGTTAGCATCCCAAGCGATGATCGCCAGTGGTGAGCGCGACAGCAGTTCGTCCAGCAGACGGAGATCGCGTTCGCCCAGCATCAGCGCTTAGTGTGCAAGATACTCGAAGAGCCCATGCACGCCGCCTTCACGACCAAAACCGGACTCGCGGTAACCACCGAAGGGCGAACTAGGATCGAATTGGTTAAAGGTGTTACACCAGACAACGCCCGCCCGTAAGCGCTGCGCGACCCACATGTTCTTGCTGCCCTTATCGGTCCAGACACCGGCTGAAAGGCCGTAGGGCGTGTTGTTGGCCTTCTCGACGGCTTCGTCGGGCGTGCGGAAGGTGAGAATTGAAAGCACGGGGCCGAAAATCTCTTCGCGTGCAATCCGGTGTGACTGATGCACGTTCGAGAAGAACGATGCGGGGAAGAAGAACCCGCGCGATGGAAGATCGCACTGCTGCTGCACGAGCGTTGCGCCTTGCTCGACACCGCTGCGCACCAGCTCCTCGATCTTTTCGAGTTGCGCGCGCGAATTGATCGCGCCGATGTCGGTGTTCTTGTCGAGCGGATCGCCAAGACGCAGCGTTTGCAGCCGCTCGGTGAGACGTACGACGATCTCGTCGTGAACGCGTTCTTCGACGAGCAGTCGCGATCCGGCGCAGCAGACGTGACCTTGATTGAAATAGATGCCGTTCATCACGCCTTCGATGGCTTGGTCCATCGGCGCGTCGGCGAATACGATGTGCGCGGCTTTGCCGCCGAGCTCGAGCGTCAGGCGCTTGTCGGTACCGGCGAGCCGTCGAGCGATGATCTTGCCGACTTCGGTCGAGCCGGTAAAGGCGATCTTGTCGACGTCGGGGTGTTCGACGAGCGCTGCACCCGTACTGCCGTCGCCGGTGATCACATTGACGACGCCCGGCGGCAGATCGGCTTCTTCGATGATCTGCGCGAGGGCGAGGGCCGTTAGCGGCGTGGTTTCGGCCGGTTTGAGGACGACCGTATTGCCGCACGCAAGCGCCGGCGCAATCTTCCACGCTGCCATGAGCAAGGGGAAATTCCACGGCACGATCTGCCCGCAGACGCCAAGTGCCTGCGGCTCACGCCCGGCGCGCATCACCCACTCGAGCTTGTCGGCCCAGCCCGCGTTATAGAAGAAGTGCGCCGCCGCCAGCGGGATATCGAAGTCACGTGATTCCTTGATCGGTTTACCGCCGTCCATCGTCTCGAGCACGGCAAGTTCACGCGAGCGTTCGGTAATCGCGCGCGCGATCCGATAGATATATTTCGCCCGGTCGGCGCTCTTGAGCTTGCGCCAATACTTATCGTACCCTTTGCGCGCCGCACGGACCGCGCGATCGACGTCGGCGGCATCCGCCTGCGCGACACGCGCGAGGACAGTTTCGGTCGCGGGGTTGACGGTCTCGAACGATAAGCCGCTCTCGGGCGGTGACCACCGTCCATCGATAAACAGCCCATACTCGTCGCGGATCTGCGGCCGGACGCTCTCCGGCGCAGGCGCGTAGTCAAAGATCGCCATCTCTAATCCTTCGGTATGTAATCGATTCCCGCGTAGTGGCCGGTCTCTTCTTTTTCGAGCTGCATGAGCAGATCGTCGAGGAGCGAGCTCGCGCCAATGCGGAAGAGGTCCGGCGTGAGCCACGCGTCGCCCAATGTCTCCTTGACGATCACGAGATACGTCAAGGCCTGTTTCGTGTTACGGACGCCGCCGGCAACTTTGAGCCCGCGGCGCTCACCCGTGCGTCGCGCGAAGTCGCGAATCGCCTCGCACATCACGAGCGCGGTCGGGAAAGTCGCGTTGGTACCGACTTTGCCGGTCGACGTTTTGATGACGTCGGCACCCGCTTCGAGCGCGAGATCGCTCGCATGGCGGATGTTATCGTACGTTCCGAGCTCACCAGTCTCGAGGATGACTTTGAGGTGCACGTTGGGGCCGCACAACTGTTTGACCGCAACGATCTCGCTGTACACGCTGCCTTCGTCGCCGGAAAGAAAGGCACCGCGATCGATGACCATGTCGATCTCATCGGCGCCCGATTCGAGCGCTGCCGCGGTGTCGGCGAGTTTGACGTCGAGGCTCGAGAGACCACTTGGAAACGCGGTTGCGACGGATGCGACCTTGACGGTACTACCGCGCAGCGATTCTTTGGCGACCGGAACGAGATTCGGATAGACGCAGACTGCAGCGACGCTGGGCACGTTGGGCCATCCGGGACGCGGATTGATCGCTTTGGCGCAGAGCGAACGCACGCGGCCGTTAGAATCCTTGCCTTCGAGGGTCGTGAGGTCGATGCAGCGGATCGCCAGCGTGATGCCTTCGAGCTTTGCCGAGGTCTTGATCGAACGCTTTGCGAGTGAGCCGGCACGCGATTCGAGCATGACCGCATCCACGCTGACTACCGGACTTGCAAGCGTTGGCATGACGGCGCCTACAGCGTTCCGCGCTTTGCTTGTTCTTGTTCGATCGAAACGAAGAGCGCCTTGAAGTTGCCTTTGCCGAACGAGAGGCTGCCCTTGCGTTGAATGATCTCGAAGAAGACGGTCGGGCGATCTTGCAGCGGCTTGGTGAAGATCTGGAGCATGTAGCCCAAGTCGTCGCGATCGACGAGAATACGCCGCTCGCGCAAAACGTCGAATGCTTCATCGATCTTTCCGACGCGCTCGGCGAGCATGTCGTAGTAGCTATCCGGCGTGTCGAGAAATTCGACGCCGTTATAGCGCAACGCGTCGATCGTCGCGACGATGTCTTCGGTGCGAATCGCGATGTGTTGCACGCCCGCGCCGCGGTAGAAATCGAGATACTCTTCGATCTGCGATTTCTTCTTGCCCTGGGCCGGCTCGTTGATGGGAAACTTCACTTGATGGCGCGGATCGCTCATAACCTTCGACTTGAGCGCCGTGTACTCGGTCGAGATGTCGTTGTCGTCGAACGAGACGAGCTGCGAGAAGCCGAAGACGCGGGCGTAGAAGTCGCCCCACGAGTCCATTTCGCCCCAGCCGACGTTGCCGACGCAATGGTCGATGAACTGAAGTCCGGGCTTTTTGCTACCCGGAATCGAGCGCCGAACCTCGATGAAGCCTGGCATGAACGCGCCGCGATAGCCATCGCGCTGGACGAAAGTGTGGACGGTCTCACCGTAGGTCGCAATCGTGGCGCGCACGATCTGGCCGGTCGCATCCGATACTTCCGACGGGGCGGCAACCGAGGTTGCGCCGCCGGCCATCGCTTGCGCGTACGCCGCGCGCGCGTCGTCGACGACGATGGCAATGTCTTTTACGCCGTCGCCATGGAGCGCGACGTGACGCGCGATCGGATCGTCGGGTACGAGGCTGGAGGTGATCACAAAGCGCAGCTTGTTCTGTTCGAGCACGTAGCTGCAGCGATCTTTGATGCCGGTTTCGGGACCGGCGAAGGCGACTTGTTCGAATCCAAAGGCCGACATGTAGTAGTGCGCGGCTTGCTTCGCGTTGCCGACGTAGAACTCGACGTAGTCCCAATCGATGCGTGCGAGCGGATTACTTCGAGTTTCCGTGCTCGTGTTCATAACCCAGGGCTTGGCGAAGCGTCGGGAGGGGCCCTGTCGAACTACCTACGCGTGACGACGATTGCCTCGACCGGCGCGATGCGCGCCGCCCTAGAACGCCTCATTGACTACGCTGGCCTCTTTCCGCCGGCAAAGCTCGCCCTTGACGACGCGTTGGTCCAGTACGAGCAGGCGCGGGAAGGCGAGGCCTCTTGGATACTCTCCCGCTTCATCGCGCGAGCCGAGGATCTGATTGCGTTGCGAAAATCCCTCGAAGGACGCCCGCGCGTCGAACTTTCGGTCATCGCATCGCCGGCGATGTTCGAGGTCGTCGCTCGCGCTCGGCATGAAGGCTGGGTGACGATAGCGAGTATCGAGGTTCCCCTCGGCGATTATTCGATCGGGGGCTGCGTGCGGCAAGCGCGGCGAGCACGCCTCGACGATCTGCCGATTTACGTCGAGCCTTCGCACGGCCGGCTCGCGATGGATGAACTTGCGGAGGGCGGCCTGCGCGCCAAGCTGCGCTGTGGTGGTCTCAAGCCGTCTTCGTACCCGAGCGTTGAAGCGGTGGCCGCGTTTATCCGTGAGGCGAGCGCGGCGGGCGTGGCGTTCAAGGCAACCGCCGGACTCCATCATCCGCTGCGCCATTTCAACGCCGAGGCGGGCGTGATGATGCATGGCTTCCTTAATGTGCTGGCCGCAGCGGTGCATGCGCCAGACGTCGACCGCCGGGCTTTGGAAGCAATCATCGCAACAGAGCGCCTCGAGGACCTCGACCTCGGAGACGAGGAGGGCCTACGGCGCGCCCGGCGCGAGCGCTTCGTCAGTTTCGGAAGCTGCAGCTTCGCCGAGCCGGTCGAGGACCTGCGCGCCCTGCACCTCGTCGCCGCGCAGTAAGGCGATGCCGCACATCCACTCCTGGGTTCCCGTACCGCCGGGAAGCGACTTTACGATTTACAACTTGCCCTATGGCGCGTTCACGCACCAAGGCCGCACGCGACTCGGCGTGGCGATCGGCGAACGCATTTTGGATCTCCACGCAGTGGGCGAAGCCGGGTTACTTGACGGCGTCTGCGACGCGGCGCTCGTTACGGCGCCATCGCTCAATCCGTTGCTCGCGGCTGGTCCGGCAATATGGAAACAGTTGCGACTGCGGCTCGCGGCGCTACTTCGCAGCGACGATCGCGGCGATCCAGCGCTGCGCGAGCGCAACACCGGAGCGTTTCTCGTCGACCAGGCGACGGCGTCGATGGTCGTGCCGATGGACATCGGCGACTACGTCGACTTCTATTCATCGCTCGAGCACGCAACAAATCTCGGGAAACTGTTTCGCCCGAACAGCGAGCCACTGCTGCCGAACTGGCGCCATATGCCGATTGGCTATCACGGGCGATCCAGCACCGTTGTTATCGACGGCACGCCGATCGTTCGGCCCAACGGCCAACGTAAACCCGCGGGCAGCGACGTACCGATCTTTGGTCCTTCGCAGCGCTTAGATATCGAACTCGAAGTCGGTTTTGTCACCGGTCCGGGCAATCGCCTGGGCGAACCGATTTCGATCGCCAAGGCGCGCGAGCACATCTTCGGGCTCGTGCTGGTCAATGATTGGAGTGCGCGCGATATCCAAGCGTGGGAATATCAGCCGCTGGGCCCGTTTTTAGGAAAGTCGTTTGCAACAACGATCTCGCCGTGGATCGTGACGCTCGACGCGCTCGAACCGTTTCGCGCTGCCGGACCCGCGCAAGACCCAGCGCCGCTGCACTATTTGCGCGGCTCTGACCGCGGGGCGTACGACATTTCGCTTGCGGTCGATCTGTCCAGCGAAAAGATGCGCGCTGCCCATACACCAGCGCTGACGATCGCCCGTACGAATTTCAAAGAACTCTATTGGAGCATGGCGCAGCAACTTGCGCATGTCACCGTGAACGGCACGCAGATTCGCCCAGGGGACCTCTATGCATCAGGAACGATCAGTGGCAGCGGCGCTGAATCGCAAGGCAGTTTGATCGAGCTCACCCAGAACGCGACGCAGCCCATCCATTTGCCCGACGGCGAGGTGCGGGGCTTTCTCCAAGACGGCGACGAGGTTACGCTGCGCGGTTGGTGCGTGCAGGGCGACTTCCGCATCGGCTTCGGCAGCGCGCGCGGGCGGATTGCACCGGCGCGTTAGACGGTGGGGGCCGGTTCCTCGATCCAAGAGCGATAGTACTTTTCGTCCTCGACGTCGATCGCTGACTGCGCCAAGTGCAGCGGCTTGAACGTGTCGACCATCACCGCGATCTCGTCGGTCGATGTTTTGCCCAGGCTGGCTTCGACGGCGCCGGGCTGCGGGCCATGCGGCGCGCCCGCGGCGTGGAGCGTGATCGAGCCCTCTTCGACGCCGCGCCGGCTCATGAAGTTTCCGCTGACGTAGAAGATGACTTCGTCGCAGTCGACGCTGGAGTGATTGTAGGGAACCGGAATTGCGAGCGGATGGTAGTCGAAAAGTCGCGGCACGAATGCGCAGAACGCCGCACCCGGCGCTTCGAAGGTTGCGTGCGCGGGCGGCGGCTGGTGCAGTTTGCCGGTGATCGGCGCGAATTCCTCGAGATTGAAGGCGTAGGGATAGCAGTATCCATCCCAACCCACGACGTCGCAGGGATGATTCTGCACGATGTACACCGCATTGCGCCCGGCATTTTGCACGCGGACTTCGTACTCGCCGCGTGCGTCGACCGGCGTCTTGAGCACCGGCGCCCGGAAGTCGCGTTCGTAGTAGGGCGCGTGCTCTTCGAGCTGACCGAACTCGTTGCGGTAGCGCCGCGGAATCGTGACCATGCCGCGCGACTCGTGCACGAGTATGCGCGTCGAGGAGGCGGGAAGCACGCGATAGGTCGTGCCGGTTGGGATCACCACGTAGTCGTGCGCGCGATAGGCGAGGTCACCGAACGGCGTTTCGATGACGCCGGCCCCGTGATGAATAAAGAGCAGCTCGTCGCCACCGGTGTTGCGATACCAGTACTCCATCGGCTGGTCTGCCTGCGCTATCGAAACGAGCATGTCGTCGTTGCCTAAGAGCGCGCGTCGCGAATCGATCGCATCGCCGCCGGTCTGTACTCGCGCCGTCTTGAAGTGCCGGTTGCGCAGCGGGTCGTTTGGCATGAGCCGCACGGCCGGACGATCCCACGGCCGTACCTCGAGCGTCGCCGTCGGCGGGCGCTGATGATAGAGCAGCGAGTACACGCTTTCGAATCCCTTGGTGGAGAAGAGTTCTTCGGCGTACAGGCCGCCATCGGGACGGCGGAACTGAATGTGGCGTTTATGCGGAAGCGATCCGGCGCGAACGTAGGATGGCATGAACTACTCCTGTGGTGTGGCGCGCTGCGTCGCGCAGAACCCGTTTTCACGGTGGCTGCCGTCGCAAAACGGTTTGAGCACCGATCCGCCGCAGCGGCAGAGAACGAAGTTCTCATCGACCGTGTACGGATTGCCGTCGGCGTCGATCAGGCGCACCCGCCCAGTGACCAGGTAGGGGCCGTTCTCGCGGACTTTGATGACGACGTCTTCCATCTTTGAAAGTAAGGCTTCGCCGTCAGCGCTCGAAAAGCCCCACCACTTCCGCTTGTGCGAGAATGTGGCTACGCAAGCGCGCTTGCAACGCAGTCGCGTCGAGCGGCTGCGCAGACTCGATGCGCGTGTCTAGAGCGTAGAGCATAAAGTGGTAGTGGTGGACTCTTCCCGGCGGTGGGCACGGTCCGAAGTAACCGGTCGAGCCGGTGCCGTTGAGCCCGGTTTGTAATTCGGGCGCCTGCGAACCGGCGGCAATGTCGCGTTGGTCCGGCGCGAGGTTGTACGCAACCCAGTGATAGAAGCCACCCTCGTGCGGCGCGTCGGGGTCGTGAACGATCAGCGCGAAGCTGCGCGTTGCCGGTGGGACGTCGTGCCATGCGAGTTGTGGCGAGAGATTGGATCCTCCGCAGGGTATGGCAACCATCGTCATGGGAACCGTCGCGGCAGGCGCGAAAGTCGCGCTCGTCAGCACCATGGCTAGTAGGAGTTGCACCTCTGTGACCTCCTTGGCAAGCGCGCCTTTAGGCATGTGGTATTATGGCGTGGCCATGATGGGGGTTGGGCTTCACGCGGCGTAACCTTGTGAACCCCGCCAGGACCGGAAGGTAGCAACGGTAAGCGAGTTTTTACGGGTGCCGTGAATTACCTCAACCCTCGTCGTGGTTCCTTATTTCTATGATTTCAACACCAATTTACGCTGCGCTCGCAGCCTTTGTCGCGGCTCTGGTCGCGCTGCTGCTCTATCACCTTACGGTGGTAAGGCCGGCATTGCGCCGGAGTCACGAATTGCTCGCCTTGCACGACGGCCTTATCGGCGGCGGGACCAGTGCGGCGGGGCGCCTCGGTTCGATCGAGTCCGCTTTGTCTACCGAGCAAGCTAGCCTCAAAAGGGTCGCCCAGCAGGTAAGCGAACTCGAAACCCTGGCTCGAACGGATGTCTCCCGGGTGGGATTCGTCCGCTACGACGCCTTTGAGGATACCGGTTCGGAACTGTCCTATGCGCTGGCTCTGCTCAATCGTGAGGGAGACGGCTTCGTGATCTCGAGTATCTATTCACGCACTGACACGCGGACGTACGGCAAAGCCGTCAACCGATACAAACCGGCAGTCAACGCTTCTCAAGAAGAGCTCCGCGCGATCGAGTTAGCGCGATCGTCGAAGGCATGATAACCGACAGATATTATGTGAAGATCGTCCCGGAACGGGGCGAGACGGTCCATCGTTTCCAAGTTCGGCGCCGCCACATGGCCGCCGCTCTTGGCGCGCTTGCGCTTGTGATCTTGGGCTCTGTCGGCTTCGCATTCGCCGAGGTCGTTCGCGCGCGAATGGAGGTGGCGCATCTCGCCGCCCAGGCCGCTGCGCAGCAAGCGTCGCTGCGTCAGATCGATCGCCAGACGGAGAGCCTGCGCAGTCAGCTCCAGCACGTGCAGAAGCAGAACACCGAGATCCGCCAGCTCATCGGCGTTCCGCCGGCTCGCTCACCAGTCCGACAGAAGACCTCGTGGGTTCGCGGTGCGACGCTTCCGGCGGTGGCGGCTCGAGTCGACGCCCTCAGCGCAGAAAGCCTTGTGGTTGCGCATGAATCGGACACGATGCGACAACTCGCGATGCATCTCCTCAACATCCGGCACTTGCGCGATCTCGCGCGCGCACAAATGATCGCGGCTATACCGTCAATCGATCCGGTCGACGGCGCAGAAGTCATCGGCTGCTACTGCTATCGTACCTATCCCGACGTCGAATTTCATCCCGGCGTCGATTTGGGCGCTGACTACGGTGAGACGGTGCGCGCGGCAGCGGCGGGCACCGTCGTAGCGAATTCGTACGACGGCGGCTACGGTATCAAGATCGATATCGACCACGGCAACGGCTATCACACCTGGTACGCACATCTTTCGCGCGTCGCGGTTGCGGTTGGGACGCACGTCTACAAGGGCCAGAACATCGGCCTCGTGGGCGCGACCGGCTTTGCAACCGGTCCACACCTGCACTATCAGGTCATGTAC
The DNA here is from genome assembly GCA_050015295.1 of Candidatus Aquilonibacter sp. Classification (GTDB taxonomy): domain Bacteria; phylum Vulcanimicrobiota; class Vulcanimicrobiia; order Vulcanimicrobiales; family Vulcanimicrobiaceae; genus Aquilonibacter. The sequence goes on from JBEKBR010000038.1 coordinate 30,407, forward strand.
GAGGGATCGCCGGTTGATCCGACGCCGTTCTTGCACGGCGTGCCGGCAAATGTCTTAGCCGCGCTTCCGTAGAACTTACTTCGCCGTGAATTTCCTGTGCGCGCTCTACGGGCCGATCCTTTTAATCTTCAAGATCTATACGGCGGTATTGATCATCTACGCGCTGCTCTCGTGGCTGCCGGATCTGCGCGGCCCCTGGACACGCTATCTCGCGATGCTGGTTGAGCCACTGCTCAACCCGATCCGGCGTATCATCCCACCGGTCGGCGGCTTGGATATCGCCTTTATCGTGCTCTTCGTTCTCGTGATCTACGTCGCGCCGTGGATTATCGGTATGGCTATCCGCAACGTATGCTTCGCTGCGTACTAGTGTGAGTATCAAGGCCGAGAATCCGCATCGTACCGAAATTGCGGCGAACGTCCGCAATTTTTGTATTATTGCGCACATCGATCACGGCAAGACCACGCTTTCGGACCGTTTGCTCGAGCTGACGAAGACCGTGGCGATGCGCGACATGGAAGATCAGGCCCTTGATGCGATGGATTTGGAACGCGAGCGCGGGATCACCATTCGGATGCACCCGGTCACGCTGAACTATAAGTCAGGCGATGGAGAGACCTACCAGCTCAATCTGATCGACACGCCGGGACACGTCGACTTCTCGTATGAAGTGTCGCGGTCGCTGGCCGCCTGCGAGGGCGCGTTGTTGATCATCGACGCGGCGCAAGGCATCGAAGCCCAGACGCTTGCGAACTATCATCTCGCGGTCGAACACGACCTCACGATCATTCCGGTGATCAACAAAATCGATCTGCCGGCTGCTGACCCTGAGCGCGTCATGGGCGAAGTCGAAGAGCTGCTGATCATCGAGCGCAGCGAGTGCATCCTAGCGAGCGCCAAGAACGGCATCGGCATCGATGAAATTCTCGAAGCGATCGTGACGCGCATTCCACCGCCCAAGGGCCATCGCGATCTTCTGCGCGGCCTCGTCTTCAACGCGCAGTTCGATCCGTATCGCGGCGTCGTCTCGTACGTTCGGGTAGTCGACGGCGAACTCAAAGCCGGCAGCCGCTTCATGTCGATGGCGCACCAGAAGGTGTACGAGTGCACCGAGGTCGGTGTCTTTAGCCCGGCGATGCTGCCGACCAAGACACTTACGTTGGGCAGCGTGGGTTACGTCATCGCGAATATCAAATCGCTGGGCGATATCGATGTCGGCGATACGTTGACCGAAGCGAGCAATCCGGCCCACGTACCGCTGGCGGGCTATCGCAAAGCGGTACCAATGGTCTACTGCGGGCTCTATCCCAATGAGGGCGCCGAGTACGGCGATTTGCGCGACGCGCTGGAGAAGATGAAGCTCAACGATGCGGCGCTAGCGTACGAACCGGAGACGTCGGTTGCACTCGGGTTCGGCTTCCGCTGCGGATTTCTCGGCCTGCTGCACATGGAGATTGTCCAGGAGCGCCTCGAGCGCGATTTCAACATCGACCTCATCGCGACGTCGCCCTCGGTCGTCTTTCGCGTGACCCGAACCGATAGCACGGTTGAAATGATCGACAATCCGTCGAAGTTGCCGGTCAGCAACGTCATCGAGACGATCGAAGAACCGTTCGTCAAAGCGACGATCATTACGCCGCCCGACTACGTCGGCTCGATCATGGACATCACGATCGCGCGGCGCGGATCGCTCCTCAACATGGAGTACTTGCACGACGGACGCGTCATTCTGACGTTCGAGATGCCGTTGATCGAGGTGATCGTGGATTACTTCGATCAGCTCAAGTCACGGACCAAGGGCTATGCGTCGCTGGATTACGAGGTCATCGGCTATCGCGAAGGTGACCTGGTGAAGCTCGAGATCTTGCTCAACGCCGAACCGGTCGATGCGCTCTCGTTCATCGTTGCGCGGGAGAAGGCGGCTGCTCGCGGTCGCGCCCTGGCCGAAAAATTGAAAGAACTGATTCCGCGGCAGATGTTCGACGTGCCTATTCAGGCGGCGATCGGCGGAAAGATTGTCGCACGCGAGACGGTCAGTGCTATCCGGAAAAACGTCTTGGCAAAATGTTACGGCGGCGACATCACGCGCAAACGCAAACTGTTGGAGAAGCAGAAGGCCGGCAAGGAGCGCATGAAGCGCGTCGGCCGCGTCGAGTTGCCGCAAGAAGCCTTCATGGCCGTTCTCAAACTCGAAGATTAAGTGATCACGTACCTCGCGTCGAAGAACGAGGGGAAGCTGGCGGAGATTCGCACGATGCTGGGCGACTCAGCGCTCGATCTGCGGACATACGCGGCGTATCGCGATCCCGAAGAAGGCCACGAAAGTTACGTCGACAACGCGCTGCTCAAAGCGCGCGCGCTTCGTTCGCAGTTACGTGAAGCCGGAACGACCGATGCAGCAGTGCTGGCCGACGATTCAGGCATCGAGCTCGATGCTCTCGGCGGTGGGCCCGGGGTCGATTCGGCGATTTATGCGGGCGCGGACACGCCGTGGCCGCAGCGCCTCGCGACGATGATGCGCGAGGTCGAGGACGAGGGTGGCCGCTTACGCGGTGCGCGGTTCGTCTGCGTGATGGCGCTGATCTTACCGGACGGGCGCGAGATCGTGGTGCAAGGCGACGTACGCGGCGAGATTGCGCCGGAATTGCAAGGCGAGAACGGCTTTGGCTACGACCCCCTATTCTACTATCCGCCGATCGGCAAGACGTTCGGGCAGATTCCCGAGCACGAGAAGAACGAGCTGAGCCATCGCGGGCGCGCGGCGCGTGCATTGATCGAGGCGCTACCAGAGTGAGCGAGCTACAGATTGCCGCCGCAAAAGAAGCTGACGTGCGAGCGATGGCGGCACGCCGCTGGCCCGACGAGAGCAGCCGGCAACTCTACATCAATCTTGCGGACAGCGCGCCGCGCGGCGCGCACGTTGCACGCGATGAGGGCACGCCGATCGCGATCGCGTTTGCCCACGCACTCGAGGACGAATGGTTCGTGAGCGAGCTGTTCGTCGAGCCGTCGTTTCGCGGCGCGGGTCTGGGCTGGACGCTGCTGCGTGCGGCGACCGGCGAGTCGGGTGACGCTGCGCTGGCGGGCGTGATCGACGCTGAGGATACGGGATCGCTTGCCTTCTTTCTGCGTCGCGGCATGGGGCTGCACGTGCCGCTGCTGCGCGTCGCCGGCGAGATTCCAAAGGAAGACGAGCTGCTACCGATGGCGGCCGGTGAGTACCGCTTCGTTACGATGCCGATCGACGCGCAGGCACACGCGACGGTACTCGCAGCGCTAGACCGAGAAGCGCGCGGCACGGCGCGCCCAAACGATCATGTGAGCTTTGCGCAGATCGCGACCGGTACGCTGTTGCTGCTCAACGACGAGTGTGTCGGCTACGTGTACGTCTGGCCGGACGGGCGGATCGGGCCAATGGTCGCAGCTTCGGGTGCGTACCTCACGCAGTTCTTCGGGTTTGCTCTGGTAGCGTTGCGGCGCACGTACGGCGCGTCGTGGTGTCAAGCGTTGGTACCGGGAAGTAACGTACGCGTAATGCGCGCGGCAGTGCGCATTGGATTGCAACTCGATCAAGTACGCATCTTTGCATCGGATTTACCGCAAATCGATTTATCGCGTTACGTCGGATTTCACGCACTCGCGTTTTAAATTGCCATACAGGTGGCATTCGCACATGCGATTATCATCGCGTGATGAAACGTTGTCCAATGTGTAAAGTAATGCTTCCGTCGGAAGCGTTCGCTAAGCGAACCGCTAAAAGCAAACCAAGTTCATACTGTCGAGAGTGTCAGAGGATATATTGCCGGGCCCACTATCTTCGCAATGCTGCCCTGCACAAATCTCGCCGGATGGCCAACACGAAGCGATACCGCCAGCGAAACCGCGAACTCATGATTCGCTACCTGAACCATCACCCGATCACGCGCCGGGGACGAAGGCGGCAGACGTCAGTATCCTCGTTAGCCG
>JBEKBR010000039.1:0-30828 GCA_050015295.1 Candidatus Aquilonibacter sp.
TCGCGGTGCGAGGCAAAGAGAATCTTGCTACCGTCGGGTGTCCAACCGATCACCACGTCGGCACCAGGGTGATAGGTCAACCGCGTCGGCTCGCCGCCCGAAGCGGGAACCGTGTAGACATTCGTACTGCCGTCGTAGTTCGCGCTGAAGGCGATCGTCGACCCGTCGGGCGAGAAATACGGTGCGCCCGCGAGGCCGAAACCGGTCACGACGCGACGCGCGGTGCCCCCGTCGTGGCCAACGGTCCAGATGTCGCCGCCGTAGACGAACGCGATCTGTGTGCGGCTGACGGTGGGACTTTGCAGAATCAGCGGGTTGGCGGCACGCGCGGGTGCAAGCGAGGCGCCCAGCAGCAAAACCGCGAGTGCGAACGTACGTGCAATCGACATTCGTCGCGGATTGGGCTTGCCGGCGGTCGGTCCCTTTATGTCGCGATTCGGGCACCCGGCGCCCACTTTTTTCGGGTACTATGGTCGGTACTATGCCGAAGATTTTGATGGTTGTGACCGGGCACTCGCAGATCGATAGCGAGCATCCAACCGGTTTGTGGCTCGAAGAGTACAGCGTCCCATGGCACGCGTTTCGCGACGCCGGCTTTGAAATTGTGACCGCGACGCCGCACGGCGGGAAAGCACCGCTCGACCCGCGCAGCCTCGAGGGCGCCGATACCAACGATCCCGCGCGCAAAGAGCTCGACGCAACAGTAACGCTACGCGAAGCGGGCGATGCGGAGGAATACGACGCGGTCTTTATTCCCGGCGGACACGGGACGATGTTCGATCTCGCGAACTTTGACCCGCTCAAGACGTTGCTGAGCGAATTCGATGCGCAAGGCAAGATCATCGCCGCGGTGTGTCATGGCCCGGCCGCGTTCGTCGATGCGATTCGCACCGGTGAATCCGAAACACTCGTTGCCGGCAAACGCATCACGTGTTTCACCGACGACGAAGAGCGCGCGGTCAAACTCGACAAACTGATGCCATTCTTACTCGAATCGAAACTGCGCGAGCAAGGCGCGAATATCGTCGACGCGCCGAACTTCACCGATCACATCGAAGTCGACGGTACGTGGATTACCGGCCAGAATCCGCAGTCCAGCGGTAGTACCGCCAAAGCGGTGATCGAAGCATTAAAGACGCGCGCAAACTAACCGCGCTTACGGCACGGCGGTTCCGAGTGCGCTTGCAACCGGACCGCCACTGCCCGCAGTCACGCTCACGCCGTTAACGGTTCCGCCATAGTTGAACACCGGCGTCGCGTCGAAGCCGCCAGGCGCGGCGCTCCCTTCGGCAGTTCCGCCACTTGCGCTGCAACCGCTCGCACCGCTGTTGAACGTGATCAACGTGCCGACGTTCACAAAGATCGCCGGTCCCGCTGCGGCCCCGCCGCCGCCGTAGCTGGGACCGCCGCTTCCGCCGCGAACGGAAGCCGAAAGATTGCCGCCCGCTGCGCCCGCGCCGTTCAATCCGGGTGTGCCGCTGCCCGTAAAGCCGCCCAGACCGCCGCCACCGCCACCACCACCCGCGCCGCCATTCCCACCTGCCCCGCCGTTGCCGCCATTTCCAACGGCACAGTAGCACAGGTTGCCCAATCCGCCCTGGCCGCCACCACCACCGCCCGCGCCGAATCCGCCGGGGCCGCCGCTGCCTGCGCTACCGCCGTTTCCGCTGTTGGTAGAGCTCGAGGAGCCGCCTGCGCCGCCGCCGCCGCCCCCCGCACCGAGAGCACCGCTTCCGCCGATGCCGCCGTTAAAGCCACTGCCGGCCGTTCCATCGTCGCCTGAACCGCCGCCACCGCCAGCGCATCCGCTCGACGCTCCGCTAAATCCGCTGCCACCTGCTGCGCCACTTGTGAAGGCGCCGCCCGTGCCGCCACCGCTGCAATTATTAAAACCCACCCCGCCATTGCCGCCAGGTTGGACGGTGTTGCTCCCTGCGCTTAGGACGCCACCACCGCCACCACCGCCAGAGGTGCCATACCCGCCTGCTCCGCTCAATCCGCCCCCGCCGCTCCCTCCAGCGTCGCCGCCGCCGCCAGCGGCCGTGCCGCCATTCCCGCCGATAGCGCTATTGCGGGAGAAATAGTCGTTGATCAGGTTGACATTGGCGCTTGCGGAATCGACGAAAAGGCCGCCGCCTAGTCCCGCACCACCGCCGCTTCCTCCGCCCTCGACGCTGTTCGCGCCGCTACCGCCAATAGCGGCAGCGTTTTCGATTTGCAGATTCTCGAGGACGATCGCGGCGCTCTCAGCCCAGAACGCACGATACAAGTTCTGCCCGTTGATGATGACGCTGCCGTAGGCACCACCGTCAATAATCATATTGCTCTGCATTGGGAGCAACGGTCCGTTTAAGGCAATCGTGCACGGCGCACTCGGCGTGCAGCCACTGAACACGATGCGCGCACCTGGATTCGAATCGGCGTTCGCAATGGCGTTGCGCAGGTCTCCGGCATTACCCCCGCCGGCGCCGGGCGGCGTCCCGGCGTTGTTATCGGTCGAAAGCGTTACGGTATATGTGGGTCCCGTCGCGACCGAGAACGGCTGCGGGCCGCTCGTTCCGTTGCTCGTTGTGATACTGAAGTTTTGCGCGCCGAATGCGGCGGCGCCCACAACAAAATTCGCCGTCAGCGTCGTACTGTTCGTGACGCTCACACTCGTGATCGTGATGTTCGCGGGCGGCGTAATCGTCGTGCTACCCGCAACGAAATTTGTTCCGGTAAGCGTCTCCGCCACGGTCGTCGTTGCTTTCCCGGACCACGCGCTCATTGCCGTGAATGTCGGTGCGGGAAAATGCACCGTTGCGTTGACGCTCGTGAACCCAGTGGCTGATGCGGATACCGTCGGGTTTGCATCAAACGCCGCAGTGTAGTTCAGCGTAATTGGACTCGAGGGCGGCGCCGTCAGTGTCGTTTGCGAAAGGCTCGAGTTGCCGGACGTATCGGAATCGGCGAGGGTGATCGTCACCGGATTGCCGTTCGCATCGACGTAGCTGCCCGGGCCAATGATCGTGTTGCCGTCTGCATCGAGCGCGTTGACGCTCACCACGACCGAGCCGGCCGTGCCGGGCATCACGGTTGGAACCGAAATTCCCAACGAGGCGACCACGCCGTTAAACGTCACGTTTACGCTATTCGGTTGTCCGGCAACGATCGTTTGCGTGAGCGATCCGGTGGAAAGCAGGTTGCCGGAGCCGTTGGTTGCGTCGTAGAGCTTCACGGTAAACGTGTCGCTGCCGACGGGTGCATTGATGGTACCGCTGCACGCCGCCGTGCAATTCACTACGAGAGGCGTCGCGGAGCCGACTGCAATCGATGCGGATTTTGTCGACGACGACACATACGCGGGACGATGCGCACTTGACGGCGAGGGTGTCGGAATTGAAATCGAAAACGCGACGCTTACCGATTGCGGCGCCTTCTGCACCGGCACCGACGCTTGCGGCACGGGTTGCTGCGCACCGACGTTTGGGGTTGTTCCGCCACCTCCGCAACCGGCAACCAAAGCAGCAGCAAGAACGACGGCTAGTCTATTCCTCATGACCCACCTACCGCCGTCGTTGTCACGACGATGCTGAGCGTTGCAGTGATACCGTTCCCGCCGCTAATCTGGTACGTACACGTCCCAGCTGCAACGGGCGTGAACGTAAACGCCGTGTTTCCTGCGGATGCAACCGTCACGATGCCGTTACACGTCGTCGTTGCCGCAGTGAAGGCACCATTCGTGTAGCCCGGTTGGCTCACGTTCACGGTCTGCGCGTTTGCTGCACCGGTCGCTGTGAAGGACAGGCTCGTAGGTGAGATTGCGAGCGCGCCGGGCGCGAACGGCGTCGGCCCGGGTACGAGCCCGCGTGAGGCGGTGCACGCTGTGAGCATTAGCAACAGCGCGCTAAGGATGGCAGCGGTACGAATGTACGTAGGCACCTCGCCGACGGATAAAGTCTTCTGGGGTGGCTGGATTCGAACCAACGAATGGCGGATTCAAAGCCCGCTGCCTTACCGCTTGGCGACACCCCATTGCGACGCCGAGAAATACTACTTCCGGACCGAGGTCCCTGTCAGGCGCGCGACCCAGGGCACATCGAAGAGCTGCCCGCGACCTGCCCGCTGACTATAGCGCAGCGCGAGGACGATCCATACCACCAAGAGCGTAAGATCGATCGCCATGGCGAGGCCGTAGATCCAGAGCGTCGCCACCACATTGCCGATCAGCGTGCTGAGCACCAGCGGCCATAACAAGGCGGCAAGCCCCACGACGCTCGACAAAATGCCGAATCCGAGAGCTTGCCGCATGTGAAAACGGAACCAGCTGGATGTTTCGGACCGTGGGGTCAGCTGTTCGATGAGCGCCGCCGGCCAGAAGAGGTACGCGAGCGATGCGTTTCGCGACTCGGCGACAACGCGTTCCGGGGTATTAATTTACCGTTTGGCGACCAGATGTTTGGCCGCGATGAAGCGCTTGGCTCCGATGAAGCGCGCTGCCCAATACGAATCGGACAGGCTCGACACCATCACGCCATGGCTCGAGCTCGCATGCACGAACTTGCCGTTGCCGAGATAGATGCCGACGTGCGACGCACCCGCGGCGTAGGTCTGGAAAAACACCAAATCCCCCGCACGCATTCCGCCCACGACCCGATGGCCCGCGTCGTACTGCGCGTCCGCCGTGCGCGGCAGATTGATGCCGAGCATCGCGAAGACGTGCTGCACGTAGCCCGAGCAGTCGAAGCCATTGGAACTCGTGCCCCCGAAGACGTAGGGCACCCCAAGGAACTTCAGGGCGCTGCGGGTGAGCTGCGTCGCGAGCTTCGACGTGCGTGCGAGCACGCCGCCGGCAAACGAACGAAACTCCGCGTTTTGGTTTCCGCGCTCGGCTTTGGTGGTAACAATGAGATGGGACGTCCATTCGGCGACGTCCGGGCTGACAACCGATTCGTTCGAGGTCGTCGGGGTCAGTCTTTCGCGAGTGGTAGTTGTAGCAGCACTCGCATTTGCGAACGATCCGGCCAGCAACAGGGCAAAAGCCCCGGCAGCTAACGCTTGACGCAAGAAACGACTCCTCTTTCACGACACTTGCGAGGTTAGTTGACGGGTTCGGGCGGGAAAGATCGCCCTAGAGCCGACCGGCTCATTCACCCCTAATCCCGGGAAAGTCCCCCGCTCCGGCTGCCAGGCCGGATTCAGTGTTACTTGTGCAAGGCTAGGGCCCACGGATATCTCCGTGGGGTTGATGGGCCCTTGGGTTTACCGTAGGCCAAACGTCTCCTGCTGCCCCTTTTCTCAGCCTTTACAAAAAGGCGGCTGCCTGCTCGATCCGCCGAGCCAAGTCGCCCGCAATCCGCTCGATGGCCTCCCGGTCGTCCCCCTCGGCCATGACCCGGATCAGGGGCTCCGTCCCCGAGGGCCGAATCAGCAGCCGCCCTGAGCCCGCGAGCTCTGACTCGGCACTGGCGATTGCCTCACGCACCGTCTCGACCTCGAGCACATTCTTATGCGGTGTGCGCACGTTGACGAGTATCTGCGGCGCGACTACGACGTCGCGCACCAGCTCGTGCAGCGTTGCGCCCTGCTCGCGCATTAGGCCAAGGAGCGTGACCGCGGTCATGGGTCCGTCGCCGGTGGTGTTGCGGCGAAGATCGATGATGTGTCCCGATTGCTCGCCGCCAAGTACGAAGCCACCCGATTTCATGCGCTCGAGCACGTAGCGATCGCCAACCGCGGTGCGCACCAGCGTGATTCCGGCGCGCGCAAGCGCGCGCTCAAAGCCGATGTTGCTCATCACCGTCCCAACGATCGTGTCGTGCGCGAGCACGCCACGCGCGTGCAGGGCGCACCCGATGGCAAACATCACGTGGTCGCCGGAGACGATCGTGCCGGTTTCGTCGACGAAGAGCGCGCGGTCCGCGTCGCCGTCGAAGGCCACACCGATGACGGAACCATCGGCGTCTGAGGTCGCGCGTTCAACCGCTGACTGCAGCGGTCCAAGGTGCGTCGCGCCGCACTCGACGTTGATTCGCGCGCCGTCGTTCTCGCAGTTGATCTCGATGACATCGGCGCCCAGTTTGCGTAGCGCGTAAGGCGCCATCGCATAGGCGGCACCGAACGCGCCATCGATCACCACGCGCAGGCCTCGGAGGTCGGCGCCGGTGCCGTAGAGTTCGTCGTAATAATGCTTTCCAAGATTCGCCGCGATGCGCGCGACACCAACGTCGATGCCGGTTGGACGCGGGAGATCCTCGCGCTCCATCAAGGCTTCGATCTCATGCTCGAGATCGTCGGAAAGCTTGAATCCGTCGGGACCGAAAAACTTGATGCCGTTGTCGGCGATGGGATTGTGCGAGGCGCTGATCATCACGCCCGCCGCTGCATCCTCGGCAACGGTGATGCGCGCCACCGCCGGCGTCGGCACGATGCCGACTTGCAAAACGTCGCGACCGACCGACGTGATGCCCGCAACGATTGCTGCTTCGAGCATCGTGCCCGAAAGGCGCGTGTCACGGCCGACGATCACCGGGCGATGCCGCTCGCTCTCGTGCGCAAGCGCGGTCGCCCCCGCACGCCCAATGGCAAACGCTAGCTCCGGCGTCAGGTCGTCGTTGGCGACGCCGCGTACGCCGTCGGTTCCGAAATGCGCCCTCACGGCTTCTTGCTGCTCGTGCCTTGGACGAAGTCGACACGCACGCGAATGAGGTCGGGTGAGACCTCCAATTCGCCGACCTCGGCGCCGTTTGCGTCGACCGGCACGGGCCGCACCATCTCGTCGATCGACTCCGGCGACTGCGGCACGGTAACGTCGACGCGAATCGCGGTTACTTGCGAGAGCGCGTCGCCAGGCCCCTGAACCGAAACTTGCGCGGGCATGAGCTGCGCGTTCTCCACGACGACGCTCGTTTGCTGCGGACTGAGATAGTGAAATGCCAACGGAAAGCCGCGACGATCGATCTTTTCAATCGTCAGACTCACTGAGGCCGGGCTCAAACTTTGCACGATGACGTTGGGCGCCACCAGCTCGACCGGCATGTTATAGACACCCGCCGTTTTACCGTAGAGATCGAGGACCGCTTTGATTTCGTCCGGTTTAACCGCCGGCTCGCCCCGGCGGCTAGTCACCGTCACGACCGCCTCTTTGTCGGCAAAGCGCGCGATGTAACCGACCGGAAGATTCGCCGTTACGATCGGCACGGAAAATTGCTGGTCGAACCGGGCGGCAAGCACCGGGTTCGCGGCATATCGGAAATACGCCCAGCCGACGATGGCGAGCGCAAGCGAGAGAACTTTAAGTCCGAAGTTCTTTCGGATGATCTGCACGGAGGCTTTCCTTGTTCTTCTTCTGCGGCGCGAGACGTGCGCGGATCTGCGAGACGACGTCGGTGCGTGCGAAGCTGCGCCGATCGCGCGGCGGACGCGTCACCGCAAGCAATACCTTGACCAAACGCGCTTCTTCTTCCAGCGGGCGTGAGAGCTTGCCCTCGCGTGCGATCGAGATCGCACCGGTCTCTTCGGATACGACGATCACCACGGCATCGGTTTGTTCGCTCAGTCCAAGCGCGGCGCGATGCCGCGTGCCGACGCGTCGCTCGGCGAGGCGCTGCTCGGCCAGCGGTAAGAAACAGCCGGCCGCCAAAATCGTATTCTCGCGCACGATCGCGGCGCCGTCGTGGAGTGGTGAGCGCGGCATGAAGATTGCCAGCAACAGCTCCTCCGAGAGTTCCGCATGCAGCGGCGTACCACTCTCGGCGAATTCCTTGAGCCCACTCTGCTGCTCGATCACGATCAGCCCGCCGAGCTTATTGCGCGAGAGCAGAAACGCGGCGTGCGCGAGCATCGAGATCGACTTGTCCTCGGGCCGCATCCAATCGGCGGTCTCTTCGCCGATGTGCAGCAGGCCGCCGCGTCCGATCTGTTCGAGCGCGCGCCGCAGCTCGGGCTGGAAAACGATCAGCAACGCGAAGCCGGCGCCGTAGACCAATACTTGCAAGATCGCTCCGAGCAAATACAGATGCAACAAGTTCGCAAGACCGAGCAGCCCGGCCAGCACCAAGACGCCGGTAATGATTTGCACGGCCCGCGTGCCGCGAATCAGCAGAAGCACATAGTAGATCAGGACGCTCGTCGCCAGGATGTCGATGACGTCGGTGATGCCGATGTAGCCGAAGATCGTGTTAATCCAGGACACCGTGCACCTCGAGTTGCTCTTCGAGCACGCGCTGCACCGTGATATCCGGCGAATGCAAGCCGGCCGCGGCGATGCGTGTCCACCATTGCAGCGGTAACGGCGTCAAGAGCGCATTGACACGGCGCGCGCGAAAACGCTCGATTTCGATGTCGACGAGACTCAGGACAATGTCATAGGCCGTCACGTCGAGATCCCACTCGACGATCGCCCCGCCTTCGGCCGACTCGCACGTCAGCACGCCGGCTGGACGTCCGGGACCACCGAGCGCATCGAGGATCCGGGGCAAGGCTTCGGCCACGCTAGGGAAAATTGCAAGGGCGATGACCGGCCGATCCAGGACTGCCGCCCGCGTCGCTTCACGCAGTGCGGCTGCGCACGCGGCGTCGCCGCCTTCAACCAAGCCATACGTGCGCTTGCATGCCGAGTTGTTCTGCCACGCGACGTGTGCACCAGCGCGGCGTACAATAGCATCCGCCTCGGCGAGTAGAGCATCGTCGGCTTCGGGCTGGAAACGTAGAGTGAAAGCGGTCATGGTCGATATAGTGGGCTTGGTACTTCCCATCTGGTTAGGCGCGATACGCGTGCAATCATTGTGATGAATGGCCCACGCCGCGCTTTAGTTGTCTCAACTGGGAAAAATGCGGCGTGGGTCTGTCTCGACGAAGAAACGCAGCCGCGTCTGGCCCAACTACGGCGCCAGACCGGCAAACGTTTCATGCCGGTGCCGGGTGACGTCGTCCACGTACGGATGCTCGAGGACGAGAAAGTCGTCGTCGAACGGATCGAGCCACGGACATTCCATCTCGAGCGCCGCAGCCTCGACGGTCGCGCCAAAACAATCGCCGCCAACGTCGACACGATGGTCACGGTTACCGCGCTTGCCGATCCCGCCCCGCGATTGATCACATTGGATCAGTTGCTGGCCTTTGCCGAACTCGAATCGATCGATGCATTCGTAGTACTGACAAAACCCGATTTGAGCGACCCGGCGTTCACTCGCGAGCTCGCCGGCCTCTACGCAGGTCTGAACTATCGTACGCTCGTGCTCAATCCCAAGGCCAGGGACAACATCGAGGCGCTCCCCGCGGCGCTCGACGGACGGCACGCGCTGTTGTGCGGAAACTCCGGCGTCGGAAAAAGCTCGATCTTTCGGGCGCTCGGCGGCGAAGCGCAGGTCGGCGAAGTCTCGCGCCACGGGATGGGCCGTCAGACCACCACCGCCGCCCGGCTCTACCGCCTGCCCAGCGGCTTCCTTATAGATAGCCCGGGCGTTAACGAGTTCGGGCTCGGACCGATCACGCCGGCCGAGCTCGTGCTGGGCTTCCGGGAAATGCGCGAGCCGGCGACCACATGCCGCTTCACCGACTGCACGCATCTGGTCGAACCCGGCTGCGGAGTCCTTGCGGCGGTGGCCGAGGGACGAATCGCGCCCAGCCGCTACGCGAGCTACAAAAGTCTGGCGCAGCCGTCGTAGCCTTGCGCGCCCCCTGGCCCTCTGGTATACTGCGAGCCGTTGCCCCAGCGCAAACACGACTAGGAGTTTTCTTTTGCCGAACATCAAGGCCGCCGAAAAGTGGGTCCGCCAAAGCGAAAAGCGCACGGTCCAAAATAAGGATCGCAAGTCGCGCTTGAAGACGATTTTCAAGAAGGCGTTGACCGAACGGGACCCCGAGTTCGCGAAGACGGTCGAGGCCCAATTCGACAAGGCAGCCAAGAGCGGCGTGATTCACAAGAACAAGGCCGCGCGCAAGAAGTCGCGTTTAGCCAAGGCGCTTGCGAAGGTAGCCGTCGCACCGGTCAAGGCTCGTTCCGCAAAATCGACGGCCAAAGCCGCCGCAGCCAAGACCGCGACGCGCAAGGCAGCCACGAAGAAGTAACGCGCCTCCGCGCGAACTCTTTGAAGCGCTCCGTGTAAACGGGGCGCTTTTTGATTGTATGAACGACCCGCAGCAGCCCGCCGCCATCTCGGCGATCGCCGACGATCCCAAGGCCGTCTTCCTGGCGACGATGGCGCGCGAACTCCATCGCGCCGGCGTTGCGACCGACGGGCTCGAAGAGACGCTGACCGACATCGCGGCGACCATCGGCCTGACGATGCAAGTGTTCGCGTTACCGACGCAGATCACGATTGCGGTCGGACCGAATTGGAATCAGAAGCTCGTGATGCTGCGGTTGCCGCCAGGACGTGTGAACTTGCGCCGCCTTGCGGTACTCAATACGATTTACGACGATCTGCGCGCGGGAAGGATCGACTATCGCGAAGCCAGCGTCGCGGTAAACGACGTAGATCGCCGCTGGCCCGGCCGCAATGCCGCCTGGGAAATTCCGGCACTGACGCTGCTCGCCGTCGGCGTCGCGATCTTGCTCGGCGGTGGCGCGCGAGAACTGACCGTCGCGGGATGTATCGGCTTCTTCACCGGCATCGTTTCTGCGATAGCCGAGCGCGTGCCGATCGTTGCACGACTCTTCGAGGCGATCGCCGCATTTGCGGCCACGTTGATCGTGGCCGCGTTCTCGCGGATCTTTGGCCCGACCAACATCTTTATTTCGATCGTCGCCGGTGTCGTTGTGCTCTTACCAGGCTATTCGCTCACGCTCGCACTGCACGAACTCGCTAACGGCGATTTGGTCGCGGGCATGGCGCGTTTGGGGCGCGTGCTGTCCGTGCTGTTGGAGCTCGGCTGCGGAGCGTTCCTCGGCTTTGCGGTCATCGGTCCCGCGTTGCTTCGCACTGGCGACGTAACGCCCCACGCGGTCCCGAGTCACCTGTGGATTCTCGCCGCGATCCTGATGGCGGCCGGCATTTCGATCGACCTCGATTCGCGCGCGCGCGATTTCGTTTGGGTGTTTGCCGCGTGCTTCGTTGCGTTGCTCACCTCGCATCTGCTCGGCGGAACGCAAGTGCATTCGATCTCCGCCTTCATCTCGGCGTTCCTGTGCGGCCTCGTCGCTAACGCCGGTGCCCGCGCGTTGCGCCTGCCGCAAGCCTTGATGCTCGTCCCGGCGCTTCTCGTGCTCGTCCCGGGTAGCTTGAGCTACGAAAGCGTGCTGTTCGCATTTCAACACAACATTTCGAGCGCGTTCACCTTCGCAAGCAACGCGACGTTCGCAGCCGTGCAGCTCGTTGCGGGCCTCCTGCTCTCGCAGCTCGTCTTTCCGGCAAAGGCACTGCAGGTGCAACGCGGTCGCGAACGCTAGCGACAATATATCGCTCACGAAGACAGGATATTAGCGCCTGCGCCCCGGACTAGGGGCGGCATGCAAATCAAGACCTCGGTGCTAAACCTCCCAATGATACGTCCCTTCCGCATCACGCGCGGTGTCATGACCGATTCCTCGACGGTGATCGTCGAAGTCGAATCGGGCGGCATCACAGGCTACGGTGAGGCTGCGCCGATCGCGCGTTACGACTCGTCGGTCGATGACGTGATGGCGTTCTACCGCGACTACGAACCCGTAACCGACGATCCGTACCGCATCGAAGCGCTGCTCGAGGGCATTCCCGAAGCAGCGCGCTGCGGTCTGGACATTGCGCTCTACGACTGGATGGGCAAGGACGTCGGCAAGCCGATTTGGCAGCTACTCGGCCTCGATCCGTCCAAAGCCGGCGTGACTTCACACACGATTGGGATCGAAGACACGCTCGATTTGCTGCTTGAACGCGTGCGCGCGCTCGCCCACGTCCCCGTGCTCAAGGTCAAGCTCGGCACCGGAAAAGAAATCGAAACGATCGAAGCCATTCGGACAGTCTACACCGGCGCGATTCGGCTCGATGCCAACGAGGGCTGGACCGCCGAGCAAACCGTGCAATTGTTGCGCGACCTGCACCGCTACGAAATCGAACTGTGCGAACAGCCGATCCCGGCCGGTCATCCCGAACAACTGCGTTTCATTCGTGAGCGCGTGAAGATTCCGATCGTCGCCGACGAGGATTCGGTCGTTGCGACCGATCTGCCGGCCCTCATCGGCTGCGTTGACGGCGTCAATCTCAAGCTCGCCAAGGCCGGCGGCATTCGCGCCGGCCTCGCTTTCATTCACACGGCGCGTTCGCTCGGCTTCAAGGTCATGCTTGGCTGCATGCTGGAGACCGAAGTGCTCTGCTCGGCTGCGGCCCAGCTGGCACCGCTCGTCGACTGGCCCGACATCGATGGCCCGCTCTTCCTTGCTTCATCGCCGTTCGACGGCGTCGACGTCTCGACCGGAAAAATCGTGCTTACCGACAAGCCGGGCCTTGGAGTTAGCGCGCGAGCGCGCGTGTAGCTTTCGGCGTCGTTCGTAAACCCTGTTCGATCGCGCGCCAGAGCGCGCTTCCACCGTTGCGCACCGGATCGTCGACCGGCAATCCGGTCGTCTCCGACGCGTGCGCGATAACGCGGCGCGCTTCTTCCGCAGTGAGCGCCGACGTATCGAGCGCGACCGCGATCACGCGGGCCGGCTTGATGCGTCGGACTAGCGCTTCGTGATCCGCGATCAACTCCGCCAACTCAGGAAGCTTCACGTCGAAACCATCGATGTGCGTTTTGTTGGCACGATGGCAGAGCACGAGTGCATCGGGCGCGCTGCCATAGAGCAGCCCGAACGTGACCGGCGCGTAGGCCGGATGGAAAATGCCGCCTTGCCCCTCAACTAATAGAACGTCGGCGTCCGGCGCTGCTTCAACCACGAGCTGTTCGGCTGCGCCGGTGATGAAGTCGGAGATCACGCGATCGACCGCGATCCCCTTGCCGGCGATCAGAATCCCGGTTTGTCCGGTGGCAAGAAACTCGATGCGCGCACCTTGCGCCTTCGCGGAGCGCTCGACTTCGAGCATGGCGGTCATCTTGCCGACCGCGCAATCGCTGCCGATGGCGAGCACGACCTGCGAGCGCACGTCGTATGCCGCACCGCTGAAGAGCGGAATGTCTTCCGGCGGAATGCGCACGTCCCAAAGCCGTGCACCCGAACGCTTCGCGCGTTCCACGACCTCGGGGTCGTCTCGCAAAAACTCGTGCAGACCGTTGACGATTTCTAGTCCAGCGTCGATCGCAGCGAGCAGTGTGGGTCGCATCGTCGGCGGCAAATGGCCGCCTTCGGTTGCGACGCCGATCAGCAACGCGGTCGGCTCGAAGACCATCGCCTCGTCGAGCGAGGCGACGATGGGCGCGCGAGAACCGAGCCACGGCAGCACTTCGTCCACGCGCTTGCCGGCGTAGTTCGAGTCGATGACCGCAACCACCGCATCGCTGCGATAGCGAAGCACGCCGTGTGCGGTCTTCCCGTTCGTCCCGGTCAGCATGCCCTCGGTCAGGATCGCGTAGCGCACCTTCATTTCCACGACGCCACCGAATTGAATGGCGAGAGCATTGGGCGCTGATAGCCTTGCAGGCTCATTGGGATAACGTCAACCTCGCTGATCTGGCAGATGAAATAGAACGGGAGATCGCTGACGACTTGGCGCTGAATGGCGTCGTAATCGGCAATTCTCGTGGCGCGATCGAATGAGGCCGCCGCGTGCTTTAAGCGTGCGTCGACGGTCTGGTTGCAATAGCGCGATAAATTGAAGCCGTGGGGCGAGCGCTGATCGCACTCGAGCAGCCACGACACGTCGGGATCGACCTGCGCTTGATAGTCGTAGAGCGAAAGCTGATAGTGCCCTTGCATAACCGGCCCCTCGTTTCCGATGAATTGATTGCGCGGATACTGCCGGAGCGTCACGTCGATCCCGATCGCGTGGAGTTCCGCGGCGATCGCGGTCGCGAAGTGCGTCGTGATCGTAAGCCCGGTTGGAAATGCCAGTTCGAAGCGCAGCCGTTGCCCGTTCTTCGTGCGAATGCCGTCGCTCCCGGGTAGCCACCCGTCGCTCGCGAGCAGCGCGGCGGCTCGTTTCGGGTCATACGCGATGGTATCCGCGTGCGGATCGAAGGCCCACGTGAAGAGACCGCGCATCGCCGTATCCGCGTCGTACACACCTTGCGTGATCTTGCGCGTGAGCGTGCGCCGGTCGATCCCAAGCGCGATCGCCTCGCGAATCGCGTGATCCGACAGCAGCGGATCCTCGAGGTTGAAGCCGAGCGCGTAGTACCAGGGCACCGGGGTCACGACCACGCGATGATTTGGAATGGCGCGCAGCTGCGCGATGCGCGAGGGATCGAGCTGCATCGCCGCGTCGATCTCGCCGGTCTGCAATTCATTGATCGCCGTTGTGTCCGCAAGAATAAACGGGAGTACGAGGTGTTCAATGTGCGGCTTCCCGCCGAAGTACGACGCGTTCGCGTCGAACGTCAGGCGATCACCGCGCTCCCAGTGCGCGAGACGATATGGGCCCTCGCCGACGGGCGCAGCGTTGAATGCTGCGGTGTTGACGTTCGGCAGCGACGCTAGCAAGTGCGCGGGAAGCACCGGGTAGTTGCTGTCGCCGCCGAAGAAAAACCCGATGATCGGCGAGAACGCGCGCTTCAAACGCACCACGACCGTATACGCGTCGGGCGCGTCGACGGACGCGACGAGATCGTAGCCGTAGCGTTCGGGCAGGTTGTTCGCCGGGTTCATGATTGCCCGGTAGGTGAAGACGACGTCCTGGGAAGTGAACGGCGAGCCGTCTTGCCAGCGAACGCCGTGACGCAGATGGTAGGTGACGCGCTTACCATCAGTAGCTACGCCGCCGTTGGCGAGGGTCGGCACCGTGGTCGCGAGGCCGGGCACCGAGCGGCCATCGGCGTCATACTTCGTCAGATTCGCATACAAGATTTCGCTATAGGTGTAGGCGTCGATGCCTTCGAGCAGCAGCGGATTGAGCGAGATCGGCTCCTTCTGTACGGCGAACACCAGCGTATCGGCCCCGCGCTGCTCGCGGGCGTGCTGCGTCGTACACGCGGCAAAGGCGAGCGCAACCAAACACACCAGTATCGCCGCGCGCTGCTTCATGCGCCGTTCTACGGGGGGTCCACGAACAGCCCCTCCCAGGCGGGAGCAAAATTTTGCTCCCGGGGACAGTTTTTTGGAGGAGGCTCATAATATGGGCTTAAATGGCGAAGTTTAATTCAGGTGCCCTGCTTACCGTTTTTATGGAGCAAGAGCGATGCGTCAATTGATCTCCCGCGTAACGACCCTCGTGCTGGCCGCAATTTTCGCGGCAGCGCCACTCGCGGTGAACGCCGCCACGACAGCCGTCGTCACCGGCTCTGTGCACGCAGCGAACGGAGCGCCGCTGAGCGGCGCGCAGGTGGAGCTTATCGGCCCCACCCACCTTTCGAAGACGACCGATGCGCAAGGCAACTTTAACTTTCCCGCCGTCACGACGGGACTCTACACGCTGCAGGTTAACAAAGCCGGCTACCAAGCCTATCGCGACGACAACGTCACTGCGTTCATCGGCGAGACGGTAACGGAAAACGTGACGCTCGCACAGGCGTCGTTTTCCTCACTGCAGACGATCGCCAACGTCTCGACCAACGCGCCGGGTGTCGCGACGCTCAATAAGTCGACGGCATCGATCAGCGCGATTAGCTCGGCAACGTTCGAAGATCAAGGCAGTCAGCAGGTCACGCAAGTGCTCAACGAAACGCCGGGCATCTTCACCACGCCGTATTCTCCGGGCAACGGAAATCCGAGCAACGGCGCCTCGCCCGGCTCCTTGCAGACACCACAGATTCGCGGCGCGTTGCCGTACGAAACGGAATCGCTCATCGACGGTCACCCCGTCTCAGTCGGTTCTGCCGGAACGTACTCGCCGAACCTCATCAACCCGTTCCTGCTCGATAATGTCGAGATCGTCAAAGGTCCGGGCTCGATGCCGGCGGAGATCAATTACGCGATCAACGGCACGGTGAACTACCGCACGCTCGATCCCACGCAGGTGAACAAATTTTCGGGGGAGTTCGGCGTCGACAAGTGGGGCGGCATCTCGGTGGGATTCAAGGTGACGGGTGAGACCAAGAACCACAAGATCGGGTACGCTGCCGGCTACGTCACCGACGGCGCGCCCGGACCGCTGCAGAACTTCAAATTTCAGGGCTCGCAGATACTGCTCGATGCCGGGCCGCCCGGTGGCCCATATTACGTGAACGGCCAGCAACTTGCCATGCTCGCTCCAGTCGGCGAAGGTTTTGCACCCGGCGCGTTCGCGCCGTACGACGGCATGGGCGTTACTTTTAACGAGCCGCTCATTGGCTGCTGCTACCAGATGGACACCGGCTACCACTCGACTTCTGAGCTGGCGAAGCTCGTCTACAACTTTTCGAACAACACGTCGCTGAAACTCTCGTACCTCGGCGGACAGTCGGTCAACGGGAACGGCGATGTGGAAGCGTATTCCACGACGCCGGTCGGCAACACCGGCCTCCCCGCAATCAACTATGAACCTTGCGGAGCCGGTAACCCGAATGCGGCGCTGACGTGCAGCCCGACCGCGACAGGCAGTGGGATCTGCCCGACCACGAGCGGCCCCGCCTGCGGCACGTCTATTCCCTTCGACCTCGCCTCGTTTAACGGCCTCGGCTACAATTATTATCAGCAGAACCTCTTCCAAGGCGAGTTCCGCACAACGCTGGGCCAGACCGGAACGGTGCTCGCACGATACTACAGCGGCGCGTTGAACAACTACGTCACTGAGGGGGCGGAGGGGCTAAACGCAACGCTTAACAACGTGTACGGTACCATTCCGCTCTGCCCGACCGGCATAGCGTACGATCCCGCGACCGCTATGTGCGGCGCGGTTACGCCGGTGAACACGACGTTTACCGGCCAGTCCGTCAACTTCCAGACGGCTAGCGGGGCGAATACATTTTTCACCAACGACACGATGAGCGGTGAGACGCTCCAAGTCCAGGAACAGCTCGGCCAAGACACGTTTACGCTCGCATACGATCGCTCGGAGCAACAGTCGTCCGAAACCGCGGACGAGCCGTCAGTCGGCATTATCGTCCAGAGCCCGGTCGCCGGATCGAGCCAGACATTCCAAACCCTCTCGCTGCGCGGCGAGATCCCGGTCCTATCGAAGGTGCTACTGAACTTCGGCGACTATCAACTCAACTATCTCAGCCACTATTCGATCGACGGCGGCACGACGTGGAACGATTCCTCGCACACGTACAACGAGCCGCGCGCGGCGCTCAACTGGCAACCAAATAACGACACGAGCTATCGCTTCTCAGCGGGCACCTCGATCGCGCCGCCGTACATTAGCCTGGTCTCTTCGGGTGGTCCAGCTTGGAGCCAGGTCATCGGCGGCGTACCGGCGGCTGGATATGTGCAAGACGCCAACAACGGCGACATCGCCGCCGAGACAGCCTTCAGTTACGACCTGGGCGTCGATCACCGGATCGCACGCTCGACCTCGATCTCCAGCGATCTCTACTTCACGCAATTGCACAACATGTTCTTCACCCAGTCGTCAACCGTCACGGGAGCGGCTGCGGCAGGGTGTCCCGGATTGGCCATTGCCGCGCCATGCTTGGTCCAGGAAACGGCGAACCTCGCGAATGCGCGCTATATGGGCATCGAAGTCCAGTTGACGCACGCCCCGCAATACGGTCTCGGTTACAGACTCCAAGGCTCGCTGCAACGCGCGTTCACCTACAATCTGCCACCGTACTTCTACTGTTCGGGCGGCACCATTCCACCAGGACCGGGTTGCGTCAACAACACCAACCTCGCGGTCCTTCCTGAGGCGAACTTCGGCGGTCAACCGACGGCAATATCCGGAGCGCCGAACGGTGTTGCCGGCGCCCGCGTGCCGTATGCCAGCGGCTACGGTGAACTCAGTTGGCTCGGGCACTTCGGCCAGTACTACAACCTTGGTCTCACGTACTTCGGCAACAACAACAGCTACAACGAGCCGGCGTTCTTCGTGCTCGGGGGCAACGTGCGCTTCAAGCTCAACGACCGCGGCACGAAGTTGCAGCTCTCCGCCGACAACCTTCTTGGGGCAAATTCGCAGCCATACGCGGGCTTTTTCAACGGTATTCCGCTGCCGCTCGTCAAGGGCGCAACGCAGACCAATCCGTTCACCGGTGCGCCGCAGCCGGCCTATTACGCGGCGACGGCGGCCGGCAACTACGGCCCAACAACCCTACGTCTCATCATCACGCAGGACTTCTAAGGAATGATGAAACGCTTCCCATCCGCGCTGCTGGCAGCACTCGTGCTGCTAGCGGCGCCAGTTGGTGCTGCCGCGCCGAGTGCCCCGAGCGCGCCGGCGCAAACTGCCCACGCGATGACCGCGCAAGATCTCGACGCCTTCTTCGGCGGCATGATGAACTACGCGATCCGTCGCGACGACATCGCCGGCGCAGTCCTTGTCGTCGTCAAAGACGGCAAGGTCATCTTCCAGCATGGCTATGGCTATGCCGATCTGGCGAAGCGTACCCCGGTCATCCCGGATCTAACGATGTTCCGGCCCGGCTCAACGTCCAAGCTCTTTACGTGGACGGCCGTCATGCAACAAGTGCAAGCCGGCAAGATCGACTTGGATGCCGACGTCAATCAGTACCTCGACTTCAAGATCAACGAACCGCTCGGCAAGATCACAATGCGCAATCTCATGACGCACACGCCGGGATGGGAAGAGGTTGCGCGCGATACGCTGGTCGAGAAGGTCAGCGATCTCTATCCACTGCACGACTACTTGGTTAAACGGCAACCTCCGCAGATCTACAAACCCGGAACGACGATCGCCTACTCCAACTACGGTGCTGCGCTCGCGGGCTATATCGTGCAGCGCGTGTCAGGCATCCCGTACGACGACTATATCGCGAGGCATATCTTCACGCCGCTCGGCATGCTGCATTCGACATTTGTGCAACCGCTGCCGGCGAACCTCGCACCCGACATGGCGCAAGGCTATCGGCAAGCCTCGAATGACAAGCCGATTCCGTTTGAACTCGTGGAGCCGATGCCGGCCGGCGCGGCGGCTGCAACCGGCGCCGATATGGCGAAGTTCATGCTCGCCTACTTGGACGGCGGTACCTATAACGGCTTTTCAATGCTCAAGCCGGCTACGATCGCGCAGATGTGGACGCGGCAAATTGAACCGGGACCGGGGACGGACCTCAACGGTTTCGATCTCGGCTTCTATCAAGAGAGTCGCAATGGCCACGAGGTCGTGTCTCACGCGGGCGACCTAGTCGGGTTCCATAGCGACCTGCATTTGATGCCCAATGACCACATCGGCATCTTTATGTCGTTCAACAGCATCGGTAAGGCGGGCGGCGTGGAAACCGTGCGCACGCAGCTTTTCCGACAATTCCTCGATCGCTACTACCCGTACACCGCAAAGGTCGAGCCAACCGTCGCAACCGCGAAAGCCGACGCCGCGCGGGTATCCGGCTATTACACGTCGAGTCGCCAAGTCAGACGGGCGATCAGGTTCATATACGTGCTCGGACAGACGCAAGTGACCGCCCGTCCGAACGGCACGATCGAAGTCAGCATGCTCAAGGATCCGGCGGGCAATCCATTGCGCTGGCACGAGGTCGGGCCGCTCTACTATCAACAGGACCACGGCCAAACGCACCTCAAGTTCAACACCGACGAACACGGCAACGTGGTTTCGTGGACCAGCGACGAATTTATTCCCGTTGAAATGTCGCTGCGCGTCAATGGCATGGAGACGTTGGGGTCGGTCAAGCTCCTCTTGCTCGGCACGATCGTGATTTTCGTGCTCTCGCTGCTGATTCGTCTGGGAGCATGGATCGCACGTCGCAAACTCGGTCTGCGGCTCAATCTCTCACGCACAGAGCAGTGGATTCATCTCGTCGCGCGCCTGGGCGTCATCCTGTTCATCGTGACATTGTTGGGTTGGGTAACGGTCCTTTCCAGTGAGGACGCGATTCTTTCGGGATCGATCGTACCGAAGATGCAGGTGCTCTACACACTCGGCGTGCTGACCTTGATCGGTATGCTTGGCGTGATCGCCGAAACGGTGATCCGCGTGATGCGCGGACCAGGCGGTTGGCTCGTGCGCGTAGGCGAAGTGCTCGTCGCGCTCGCCGCGCTCTACGTGATCTGGTTCTTCCTTGCATTTGGAATGATCAACTTCGTGACGAACTTCTAACATGATTCGGTTTGTCTCGGCACTGCTGCTTGCGCTCAATCTCCTCGGCGGCTCGGCGCAGGCGGCAACCGTCAACGCGGCGTCAGCCCACGCGATGACATCGCAGGATCTCGCGACGTTTTACGATGGGCTCTTTCCCTACGCGCTGCATCGCGCAGGCATTCCGGGTGGCGTGATCGTCGTCGTCAAAGACGGAAAGCTGCTCTTCGCCAAAGGCTACGGCTACGCCGACCTCAAGACGAAGCGTCCGGTCGATCCGAACACGACGCTCTTCCGTCCAGGTTCGGTCTCAAAGCTCTTCACCTGGACCGCGGTGATGCAACTCGCGCAGGCGGGGAAGATCGATCTTGATGCGGACGTGAACAAATACATCGATTTCACGATTCCGCCATTCGATGGCAAACCGGTGACGGTGCGCAATCTCATGACGCACTCGGCGGGTTTTGAAGAGACCGTGCGCGATCTGCTCGTCGATAAGAAAGAGCAGCTGCTTCCGATCGACGTGTATCTCAAGCGCCATCTTCCGAATCGCATCTTTCCGCCGGGCGAGGTCATCGCGTATTCGAACTACGGCGCGACGCTCGCGGGCTATATCGTGCAACGAATTTCGGGCGAGAAGTTCGAGGACTACGTCGCCAAACACATCTTCGCGCCGCTGAAAATGGTCCACTCGACCTTCGTGCAGCCGCTGCCGGCGAATCTCGTGCCCCTGATGGCAACGGGTTACGTGGATGGCAAGGTCCTGCCATTTGAGTTCGTCGACACGGCGCCGGCAGGCTCGTCGACCTCGAGCGGCATTGACATGTCGCACTTCATGCTCGCGTACCTGAACGGTGGAACGTACGACGGCTATGCGCTGCTCAAGCCGGCGACGATCAAAGAGATGTGGACGCCGCAGGTTCCCGAGGAAAAGGGCCTTCCGGGCTTCGATCTCGGTTTCTACCAGGACGACTTCAATGGTTTGACGATCGTCGGACACGGCGGCGACACGATCGCGTTCCACAGCGACCTCCACCTGATCCCATCCAAGGGCGTCGGGTTCTTCGTTTCGTTCAACTCACCGGGGAAGGAAGGCGGCGTCGAAGACGTCCGCAACAATCTCTTCAAAGCATTCCTCGATCGCTACTATCCCTATACACCACCCATCGAAGCGACGGTCGCAGATCCGCAGAAAGATGCTGCGCGCGTCGCCGGCTACTACACGAGCAGCCGGCGCGTCGCACGCGCACTCGCGTTGGTCTACGCGCTCGGCCAGAGCCAAGTGACGGCGAATCCCGATGGCACGATCGAGGTAAGTTCGCTCAAAGACGCGGCCGGTGACCCCTTTAAGTGGCGCGAGGTCGGTCCGCTACGGTATCGCCAAGTTGACGGCCAAGCGCACCTGGTCTTCGGGACCGATGCGAATGGAAACGTGATCTCGTGGGCCTCCGACTACGTCAACATGGTCGAAGTCGAACAACGCGTGGATGGCCTTGCAACGCTGGGCGCGATCAAGCTAGGGATCACACTCTTCGTCGCCGTCATCGTGCTCTCGCTGCTGATTCGTCTTGGAGCGTGGATTGCGCGGCGCAGGCTGAAGCTCACGCTCGGCCTTAGCCGAGGCTTGAATATCATTCATGCGATCGCGCGAATCGGCGCCATTGCGTTCCTCGTTGCGCTCGTCGGCTGGCCGATGCTCTTTGGGAGCGAGGCCAATCTTCTCTCCGTGTCGCTTCCCGGTAAGCTTCTCGTGCTCTACGTGATCGGCGTGATCGCGATCATCGGTGCCCTCGCGATGATCGCCGAGGCGGCAATCCGCGTCGCGCGCGGCCCCGGTGGCTGGTTCGTGCGCCTCGGCGAGATCATCGTCGCGCTCGCGGGGCTGTACGGCATCTGGCTGTTCGTGCATCTGCAGCTCGTGAACTTCGTCACGAACTTCTAACCGCCGTTGCTCCACATTCTGCTCGCCGCCGCGATTGCGACGTCGTCTCCGGCGGCGAACGCCTATGCCGTTCCCGGCCGGCGCATCAGCGTCGACGGGCATCGTCTGAACCTCGTCTGCGAGGGATCGGGGCGCCCGGTGGTCGTGCTCGATGCGGGGCTGGGCGATTGGTCGCCGACGTGGATTCCGATTCAGCAGCGGCTCGCTGCGCGCACCACGGTCTGTGCGTACGATCGCGCGGGATACGGCTTTAGCGACCCGGCGTCTTCGCCGCGCACCTCATTTACAAACGCGCGCGAGTTGCACGCGCTCCTGCACGCGGCGAATCTCCCGGCGCCCTATGTCCTGGTCGCGCACTCGTTTGGCGGCCTCAACGCGCAGGCGTTCACCGAGCTGTATCGACACGATGTGGCCGGACTCGTGCTCGTCGATGGAACCGCTCCTGACATCACGATTCCCGCGGCGGTGAAGTCCCTGATGGACGCGCAGCAGGCAGCGATCCAAAAGTGTGCGATGGCGCCGCGCGCGGCGTGCTTCGATGTGCTGTGGGGCATCAGCTCGCAGCCGAACAATGGCGTGACGCCCGCGCTTCTTGCGGCGGTGAAGAAACAAGCGCACAAGCCGGGGCCGTACGGCGCCGTCGTCTCGGAAATGCAAAACTTGTCGACGAGCCAGCGCGAAGTACAAGAGCACGAACGCTCACTGGGCGACATGCCCTTGGTCGTGCTCACGGCCACGACGCACGGTGAGGACCAAATGCCGCCGGCGTTACGCGCGTCGCTCCACCAGTTCGAGCCCGAATGGCGCAAGGCCCATAGGCGCATCGCTGCGCTCTCGACGCGCGGGCATTATGAGCTCGTGCAGAGCGGTCATTACATCCAGTTCGATCGTCCGGGCGTCGTGATCGATGCGGTGGACGAGGTCCTATCCGAGCTTCGCTAGTACATCCGCGCGGTCGTAATCGACACGGCGGTCGCGCGCCGGCCGGAATCATTGCGTAAGAGATGCGGATACGCCGCTGAGAACGCGCAACAGTCGCCCGTCACCATCGGATAGTCGACACCGTCTACGACCAGCACGATGTTGCCGTCGACGGCGTAGACGACGTCGATACCCTCATGCGTCATTTCATTGCGGAATTTGGAGTGCGGCTCGAGCTTCACCATGATGAAGTCGAGGTCGATTCCGGGTAGATGCAGCGCCTCGTAATCGACGCCGCGTCCGCGAGCGACCTTCTTCCGCGTCTCCGCGGTCACGAAGTTCGGCCGTGAGAGCTGCGCGGAGTACCCGAGAAACGAGCCGAGATCGTATTCGAAAAACTGCGCCAGACGCGCCAGGCGCCCAAGCGAGATGTCGGAGTCGCCCCGCTCCACCGCGCGAATGAACGACGCCGAGAGATCGGTGGCCTTGGCCAAATCGCGCACAGTTACGCTATTGCGCTCGCGCAGCCGCTTGAGAATCGTGCCGACGTCGGGCAGGGGCGCTGCCTTCGTTTTTGGGGCTTCCTTCGCGGGCCGTCGTGGCATCTTATGACATCTCCGTATCGACCCGAGGCCAATAGCTCAGATCGCGCTTCTGGTATCCGATCGCGGCAAAATCGACTGCGAGCGCACCCGGTGCACTCACGTGGATCACCCGTTTCGCCATCGGCGCAAACTTTCCCCAAAAATGGTGCGAGGACTTCACCACGATCAGCTTTTTGTCGTCGAGCGAGATGCCCAGTCCGGTAAATGCGTTGGGCGCAAAGACCTGCGTGCGCGCCGAGACCAGCACGACGTCAATGCCATGCGTGCGGATCCACGCGCTGCGCCCGAGCGGGACCGGCCGCGAGTCGTCCATGTAGTCTTGCTCGTGCGCATCGAGCAGTCGCATGACCTCGATGCGAGCATCGACGGGCTGCCCGGATGCGGTGCCGAGTTTGCCGCCAAAGCGCAAGTCGAACGTCGCGCCGACGCCCCACTCAAAACACGTATCCACCGCGATCGGATCGTAGTATGTACCGGTGGCAACGTTCTCGATTCCGCGTTCGAGCAGCGCGCGCAGCACGTGCGTGCTATCGCCCGGTGCACCGCCTCCGGCGTTGTCGGCGACATCGGCGAGCACCACCGGACCGCCCGGGGTCGCGAGCGCCGCATCGAGCGCTTCGTCGAGCGGCGTCGCATGCAACAATGCCTCGCGGCGAATCGCCCAAAAACGCTGTCCGAACTCTTGCGCGGTGCGCTCGGCAAGCGCCGCATCACCGTCGGCAATCGCGAGCATCTTCACGCCCGCGTCGGGCACGTCGCCCCACGGAAAGCCGTGAATCAGACTGAGCGAGAGAATCCCGTCGCGCTCGCGCGCTGACATCCCGTCGACGAGGCCGCGTAACGGCTGCGCGGTGGTGGGAAACATCCCGACGATATTGCAATCGTAGGTCGCCATCACCGGATGCGTCTTGTGGTGTGCAGCGTCAAGACAGATGCGGTAGAGGTCACGCGCGCGATCGATGATGTCGGTATGCGGATATTCTTTATACGCGATGATGGCGTCGGCATTGGCGAGCATCGTCTGCGTGAGGTGCGAATGCAGATCGAGCTCGGCGCCAATCACCGCGTCTCCACCGGCGAGCGCGCGGGCGCGCTGCAGCACGTCGCCTTCGCAGTCAGGATAGCCATCGGCGACCATTGCGCCGTGAAGGTAGAGCAAGATCACGTCGACCGGCATCGCACGCTGCAAGTCGGCGAGCAGCTCGTCGCGCAGCGATTCGTAGACCGCGCGCACCGTGGGTCCGGCCGGCTGCGCGATCGCCACGATGCTCTCTGTTACGGTATGCCCGTCACGCTCGCCGGCTTCACGCCAGGCGGTCATCGATGCGACGTCGGATTGCAACCGGCTACGATCGAAGGCTTTCGCGCCGGTTGGAAGCGGCGAGAACGTATTGGTTTCGGTGACGAGAGTCGCGGTAAAGATGCGCACGAGGCTATTGCCCGTAGATCAGCCGCGCTATGCGCAGCGCGATTGCTTCTGGATCGGCGGTCGTGGCATTCGTAAGAATGACGATCTCGAGCCCATCGTCGGGGAAGACCGCGTTCATCGCGCGGGCCCCGATGAGGCCGCCGTTGTGCCAGACGATGCGCCGGCCCTCGTCGTGGCCGGTGACCCAGCCGAAGCCATAGCCCTCGCCGATCTGGCTCTGGGTGGTTCCCGAATGTAGACCCAATGAAATGCCCCTCGGCGGTGTGGTGGCGATCTCGACACTGCTTTGCGAAATCACTTTGCCCGCGAAGAACGCACCATCCCACTTCACCAGGTCCGATGCATCGGACGCAATCGCTCCGGCCGCACCGCCCCACGACATATCGTAGCGCGGGATGAGGGTGAAGGTGCCCTTCGCGTAGTTGTAGCCGCGCGTCACGTCGTTCCCCACTGGAATCGACCAGGTCAGATATTGCATCGAGGAAAGGTCCTGCGCCTGGAAGATGTTTTGGGTGAGGAATTGCTCGTAGGACTCACCGCTCACCTTCGCGACCAGCATCCCGGCGACGGCGTAGTTCGTGTTGCTGTACTCCCACTTCGTTCCGGGCTTAAAGTGGAGCGGCATGCCGCGCGTCAGATTGACGTAGTACGCGAACGGCTCATGGGTCGTCCATGTTCCCCCGAAGAGTGCCGTGATCAGTGGCTTGTTCTCGAGGTAGTCATGCAGGCCCGAGGTTTGGTCGAGGATCTCACGCACGGTGATTTCTGACGCATGCGACACGCCCGGCAGATAGCTCGCGAGCTTGGCATTGAGATCGATTTTGCCTTGCTGCACCAACAGCATCACGCAGGCCGCCGTGAATTGCTTACTGATCGAACCGATGGGAAATACCGTGCTCGCGGTAACCGGTAGATTCTGCGCCTTATCTCGCAGCCCGTAGCCCTTGGTGAACAGCGTCGTGCCGTTGCGCCCGACCGCAACTTCGACGCCGACCAGATGTTGCTGCGCCAGGGCTGTTTGCACAATCGCGCCGATCCCTGTCACCTGCGCGGGCGAGAGCGCATCGGCGAACGCCGTACCCGGAAAACTTGTCGAAAGAAGCACCCCCAGGGCGACGCAGAGCCGCGCACAGAACGAAGAGCCCACGGGTACCTCCAGCAAAAATCGAGCCGAGCAATATACTGCTCCACTCGACGAAATACTGCGCTACATTCGGAGCCTCCTCGTCCGCGACCCTACCTGATCATTTTGTGAACTGCAAGAGGTGGTCAGGATAGTCGATCACGACAGCACTGTACGTGGCAAAGGCCAGGGCCCCGACGGCAATTGGGATTCTCGAGTCGACCGTCACCGGACATACGCTCGCGACGCTCTTCTCTCCACCGAACGAGACTTCCACTTGAAACGTTGTGGAGCCACAGTAACTCGCCGTTCCCGCCATGTTCGAGTAATTGATGGTCGCAAACGTCGTAGGAGGCATACGTATCGATCCCGCGTAGCCGCTGTCGAACAGCACCTGAAGGGTCCGGCCGCCGATCGTTGCCGAGCCGTGAGCGACGCCAGATCGGTCGATCGGGACGCAGCCGGACGCGCAGGCATGCGGACGCCCAATTGAAACCTTCGCCTGATGGGAGACAAAATCTAAGCGCAGACGCACCTTCTCGAGGTAGTCCGCGCCACAGAGAACGGTGCGAGGGGGTAGGTGGTCATCGACGTGAACGACTGGCCGCGTAAAAGACGAGCCGGCAACTGTAAGCGACCCAATTCTACCCGTCTGCATCGCGCCGTATCCCCCGATCCGATAGGTAATCGTCTGCGACGAATCCTTCGTGTCGATCAGGTTCGCCAAGTCGCTCGACACGGCGAAAATAGTAGCACCGGTATCAATCATGCAAGTAACTGGAATTCCGCCTGCGCTGCCGTCAAGTGCGAATCTTGCACCGCTCGCGCGCAGGGGAGTAACGCTGTCTCGTACGTCGGCATGCATCGGTGGCCACGCCGCTCTGTCCGATGCGACCGGTCCTCGTGCAAGGCTCTCCTCAGTCACGACAACTGCTTGGCCGTTATTTACCCGCCATGCTGTGGGGACGGCCGCGCCGTTGGTCAGCCTTCCGTAGTGCTCTATCTGGATATTTTGCGGAGAGCCGTGCTCCTCATACGAGACGCTCGTAATCAATCCACTACTGGGATCTCGCTCCACTACCACCGGCCAACCGCCGGGAGCGGTTCCGCTCGGCGGCAGATCGCCGCACAGCACCGAACGAAGAGTCATGAAGTCGCGCTTTGCATCTCCAGCGTCCTCGCTCTCGACGCCATTCTCATCGAGACGCCACGCTGTTTGCGTATCAGATCCTGTGACCAGACCATAGTCGAGCCCGTGTGACGAGTACCGCTCTTCAATGCGCTCGGCATCCACACTAATCGTCACCTCGTTGAACGACTGGTAGGTCGCGTGCAGAACGATGGTCACACCTGGCGTGCACCCAGAAGGAACCCCATCCGCAACAGCAGTGGCGACGCCAGGTGAAGGCGCCGCCACGAAGATCAGGGCTGCCAGCCCGATGCTACAGCGTAATTGGCAGTTGAGTAGTCTGGGAATTGTCAATCGTGAAGTCTCCCGATTGGCTCATCGACTCAAAGTCGCTCATCGACTCTGCCGCCATGCTAAGTGAGAACACTTGGTCCGGACTTAGGACTGCAGTACTGCCGCCGCTGCCTCCTCCCGACAGAAGGTTCGTCGGAAGCGTCTGCAGAGTTGGGATCCCGTCCGTTTGATTTCCACTCACCGTCTGCGTCTGGCTAGTCCCGTCAATGGTCGTAGTCTCCTGCGTCTCATCATCGCTCTCGGTGTAGTTCAACTCTTCCGTCGAGACGCTGCCGTCGGGAGCCTGGATTAAGATCGTTTCGTCGACATCACCCACGGCATCCACGTTAATATTGATGTCGTAGGCAGAGTTGCCGTTGCCGCCCGGATTCGAAATCGTGGCACTCGAACTGAGAACGCCCTCGCTCACCGAAACTTGAGTCCCGCTCACGCCCGTTACGTTGAACGAATAATAGCTATCAAAAGATCCGAGCATTAGGCCAATGTAGGGGAGCGCGGGTGCGACACCTGCAGCAGTAGTCGAACCACTGGCCTCCGCAGCCTGCTCCGCACCAGCGTCTTCCGCGTCTTGCCCCAGCGTAAAGCCCTCGCCCTCAGAGCTCTGATTGGTGTTGAATACAGAAGATATGAGGCTATTGAGTTCGTAGCCTGAAGCTACGACCTGCGGACCTGATCCCGTACTCACGACCGTGATCGAATTCCAAAGCGGATTCGACTGATCGATGACCATCGTGTTGTTTGCTCCTACCGTGATGTTGGGGTTATCGGTTAGTACTCCGTCACTAGACTGAATCTGGCCTCCGGTAAAAGCACCATTTTGGTAGTTAAGCGTCAATTGAGAACCGTTGTTCTCGGTCGTTACCGAGGACTCCAGATTCCCGTTATTGTCATATGTATATACTGTCGAACCGACCTGCCATTGGTTTCCGGAGATCTGCGTCACCGTCGAAAAGTAGCCTGGCCCAGGGGCAGATCCAGGTGGGTAGCTCGTCAATGCTGCTTGTGCGGCTGTTAAGAACCCCTGATCCTGTTGCAGCTGATTGGTAACGTTCTGGACCGTCATTTGCCCCGTCGGCTCAACCGGGCCGATCGGATTGGCTAGTCCTTGGATTCCGGTAGCGTCCGCAACCAGCCCGTCGGTAATCGCAGCGTTCTCCAATGATTGAACTTGATCAACCGAAACGGCGGAAAGTTGTCCATTAGAAATCGCTGCAATCTGGGCTGCATTAAACGACTCCAATTGCGAATCGGAGAACGCGGCAAGCTGCGTAGCGGAGAGGGCGGCGATCTGCGCGCTTGAAAGCCCTCCGAGTTGGACGCTACCTAGCGAAGCTAGCTGTCCCCCTGAAACTTGGCTGACCTGAGCGGCCGTCAGCGCCGAAATCTGTTCCGCTGTCAGTGCGCCGAACTGCGCGTCCGACAACCACGTGATCTCCGACGTGGACATTCCGGCGATCGTGCTTGTCGATAGACCAGTTACCTGCGCCGGGCTAAGCCATGGGAGCCACACGTAGTCTAGCTGCGCGGTTGTAAGACCACCGATAGCAGCGCTCGTTAGCGACGCGAACTGTGCCGCAGTGAACTGCGCGACCTGGTTCGTATTCAGCGCCCCTAATTGTGCGGAGGACAGCGCGCCGACTTGTGCGTCGCTGAGCGATGAGACCTGCAAGTCACCAAGCGCCGCTACTTGCGACGTGGTCAACGCCGAGATCTGCGACGGCGTCAGACTCGCAAGCTGAGCACTAGAGATTCTCGAAAGTGTATAGGGAGTAATGGCCGCTATCTGCGCGAGACTCATCGCCGCAAGGGTCGCTGGCGAGAGACCTTGCACATTAATCCAGTTCAGGCTGCTGATCGCGGCGGGACTCAGCGCCGCCAGCTGTGCCGCGCTGAAGTCTGCGACCTGTTGCGCGCTGAGGTTCCCGAAACTGTTTGCACCGAACTCGGCCACTTGCGCCGTTGTTAGCGATGCAATTTGCGAGCTCGTTAGACCAATCAGACCGACATCGCTCAAACTCGAAATTTGCGAACCGCTGAGCGCGGCCAATCCAGCCGATGAGAGAGCTGCTACCTGGCTTGGGCCGAACTCGGAGACCGCTGAGCCGAGTTCCGATACCATTGGGCCAGTGAGGAATGAGACTTGTGTTGCGGTAAGCCATTCGGCCGTGTCCGCGCCGGTTGCGAATAGCTGCGAGAACTGGGCCGACGTTAGACTTTGTAGGGTCGTTGCGGACAGCTCGCTGACACCCGAGCCCAAGTTCGGGATACTTTGCAGGCTGGCAATTTGTGATTCGCTCAATTGATTGAGAGCGGTGGGTGAGATTCCTGGCAACGACGCTCCGGAAAGTTGCGCTATGGAAAGCTCCTTAAGCTGCGCAGCGGTAAAGCCGTCCCACTGCCACTGCGAGAGCTGCTGAAGCTCGCCGCTAGTAAGGCTGGCGATCTGTGTTGGAGTTAGAGCAGCAATCTGCTCTTGCGACAGGCCGTCAATTTGTGTAGCGGACAAGCTGGCGATTTGAGTCCCCGTGAGTGCCTGAATCTGCTGTGTGGACAATTGCGATATGTCCGTGACAAAATTGGCGGCCGTATCCAGTGCCGCAGCAAGTGTCTGCAAAGCCGCGAAATTTGCCTGGGAAAGGGGGCTCGAGCTCTCCTCCAGGCTCGCGTCATTGGCTAGCGTGCTCGCGCTAAATCCCTCAGTCTCAAGCGCGCTATTTAGGTCGACGATGACATCGTTATTGCTGCTCGGCTCCTCAAGTGCGAATTGCCCGGTAGCTGAGTCAATGCCGATAAGGCCCTCCAACGTGCCTTGGCCTTCGTCAGTGAGGTCGACCGCATTCCCAATTGAACTCGGCGTTGCTTGACTCAGAAGATATGCGGACATAGCGACATTGATTTGGCGAAGGTTTGTGTAGTCGCCCGAGGTGACTGGGCCGACGGTGAATGCCTGGTAGGCTGCCGCCTCATTGTCGGCTGTGACACCATCGTCTTGGAGCACTGGCGTGACGTTGGAACTTCCATCCTGATTGTAGGCCACGAACGTTGTGGTCTGACCGGCAAACGCGCCGATATAATCGCCCTGCGCGCTGTACACGCCTACAGGCACGGTTCCAGCCGCATTTATATTTTGATCTATTTCATT
>JBEKBR010000040.1:0-27462 GCA_050015295.1 Candidatus Aquilonibacter sp.
CGCACCACCGATCGCTCGACCAATTGTTGGTGGCTCGCCCTCTTGGGCTGGGGTGAGGGATGGCACAACAATCATCACGCCTTCCCGTTTTCCGCTCGCCACGGGTTGCAGTGGTTCGAGTTCGACGTAACATGGGTCACGATCAAGCTTCTGGCGTTCGCGCGTCTCGCCAGTGACATCAAAGTTCCAACGCCGGAGATGCGCCGCCGGCTTCGCTTGCCCGCGTCGTAAGGCGCGAACAGAAAGAGCTCATGGCTACCTCCCTCCTGTACCTGCCCATCGCAGCAGTGCTGCTGATATTGCTCGCATCGAGCGTCAAGATTCTCCGCGAGTACGAGCGCGCGGTCGTGTTCCGTCTCGGACGCTTTGAAGCCGTCCGCGGTCCGGGCCTCATTCTCATCGTGCCATTCGTGCAACAGATCGTGCGTGTCGATCTGCGCACCGTCGTTATGGAAGTACCGAGTCAGGATGTTATCTCTCGCGACAACGTCTCGCTGAAGGTCGACGCGATCCTGTACTTCCGCGTGGTTGACGCCGAAAAGGCGATCATTCAAGTCGAAAACTTCTTCGGTGCAACGAACATGCTCGCGCAGACGACGCTACGCTCTGTCCTCGGCGAACACGAACTCGACGAAATGCTGGCCAAGCGCGAGGAACTCAATGCCGACGTGCAAAGCACGCTCGACGTGCAAACGGAGTCCTGGGGTATCAAAGTCATCAGCGTGGAGATTCGTGAAGTCACTCTCACGGAAAACATGATCCGCTCGATCGCCAAACAAGCCGAAGCCGAACGCGACCGCCGCGCAAAGATCATCCACGCCGACGCCGAGTTTCAGGCGGCGCAGACGCTCCTCAACGCGGCGCAGATTCTCGCGCAAGATCCGGCCGCCATGCAGTTACGCTACCTGCAAACGCTCACCGAAGTGGGCGGCGAGAGCAACTCGACCATTATCTTCCCGATGCCGATCGACTTGATCAAGCCGTTCCTCGAGATCATGGAGAGCCACGCGAAGAGCGATCTAGCGCTCGCGTCCAACGGGGCTAAAGCATCTCTAACCTAAGGCCTTGGCACTGGATTGCGGTAGCTGTCGCGTTGCTCGTGATCCTCGGTCTGTTGTCGCTGATCGTTAGCACCCATGCTTTGTCTTTTGGCGGTGCTCCATGAGCACAATATACCGTGAATCAATTAAGGCTGCGATGCCAGATCGCGAGCGATGCGCATCGCCAGCGAATCGCGCGTCGCGGAGGAAAGGATCGGGTCCGAGTACGCGAGCGCCAGGTAGCGCGCTAGACTTCGTCGATGCCGTAGATCAGTGCGGTCTTCGTCGAGCCGGCGAAAAGGTGGTCCGAAAGCGGCTTCTGTAGCGCCTTGAAAAATTCGTCTGCGACTTTATGCGCCTTTTTCTGTTTGTCGCCGTCGCCTTGCATGTGATACGACCAGCCGAATTCAGCGACGAGCACGTCGAACTTGTCAACATTGGGGCGCGTCCAGAGCGCAAGGTCCGCGTGCGCCGACGTGTTCTTCCCGAAGTTGTACACGCCGAGGCGCGCACCGATCTCGAGTACGCGCGCGCCGTTGACGGCCGAAACCACTTTGGTCTGGTCCAGATCGAGTACTTTGAGACCCGGAAAGATTTCGACGATCTCGGAAAGCGGACGTTCGAACTTTACCACCGGATAGTAGCTGATCAAATTGTTCGAATAGATACTCTTGATCGTTCCCAGCGTATCGCCGCGGATAATCTCTTCCTTGAACTTCTTCTTCTTCGTGACTTCCTTCATCGATGAATTGATGTCGAAGTCCGAGGCTTCATCGAAGTCCGGCGAACGCCGCTTGAACGTCACCTCGTACGTCTCGTCGGGAAAGCCACTCGATGTGTCGCGGCGCAGGCGCAAGATGACGCGATTGTTTCGGAAGACATATTCCGGCGTATCAAAAAATTGGACCTGACGCATTTCGGAGTCGACCCGATCGAATGGTTCATATGCGACGCCAGCATCCTTTGAAATCTTCGCCAAGCGATCGTTGAACTCGAGCACGGCCTGTTTGGTCAGAAACAGTTCCGGCTTGAGCAGCAGCTTGAATTCGCGGGCGGTAATTGCGCTTGCCATAGTAGTTCCTCTATCGCAGTGCGATAACGCCGACCGCTGCTCCGCCGAGAATGAGCAGCGCCGGGTTGATTTTTGTTTTAATCGTAGCAGCGAACACGATGAGTCCGATCGCCGCAGTCACCCATCCTGTGATCGAGCCGCGTCCGAACGTAACTAGGCCCGCAACCGCCAGACCGATTGCCACCGGTCCGAGTCCATTTTGAATCGCATCTCTCCACGGCCAATTCGCGAGGCGGTGCCAGGCGCGCCCCACCGCAAACGTCAGCAGACCCGTGGGCACGAAGAACGCGAGCGCGGCGACAACCGCACCCGCAAATCCGCTGACGCGTTCGCCCATCGCGGCGACCATCATCATGTTGGGCCCGGGCGCCATCTGTCCGACGCTGTAGATGTGAATGACCTCTGCGTCGGTAAGCCAGTGGTGCGTGCCTACCACCAGCGATTTCATTTCCGGATAGGCTGCCATCCCGCCGCCGATGGTCAGCAGCGAAAGGTAAGCGAACACGCGCGCTATCGCAGGAATCTGATCCATTCGGATTCTTTCTCGGGCGGATGAGCCTTCGCCGGTCGATGCGCAAAAATGGAGAACGCGCCGACGACCAGGAGCGCGATAGGCACCGAAAGCTTAAAGTAATTCACCATCAAGACGGCGGCGAGGATGAAGAAGCCGTCGTAAAATCCCTTGACGGATTTCTTGCCGATCTGGAACCACGTTGCGGCAAGTAGGCCGACAGCTGCGGCGGCGACGCCGCGCAGCGCCGCGTTCACCAGCGGACGATCGCCCTGCATGCCGTAGAGGATCCCCGCGATCGTCATAAAGATGAAGCCGGGCAAACACATGCCCACCATCGCCGCAATCGATCCGAGTGTGCCGCCGATGCGATCGCCGGCGAGGATCGACATGTTCGTAGCGTTAAGACCCGGCAACGTGTTGCTGATCGACATCAACTCGAGAAAATGGTTGTCGTCCAGCCACTTCTTCTTCGTCACCAGCGCGTTGCGCAGATATGCAACCACGCCGCCTCCGAAGCTGGTCGCGCCGATGATGAGAAACGTGACGAAGATGTCGACGAAGGATGCTTTCGGACTCGGCGCCGGCGTGGCCGGGGCGGCCTGCGTCGTCACGATTTCGGTGTCGCAAAGACCGAGGGCGACACCGGCGCATTCGGCACGTAGGCCGAGAATGTGATCGTTCCGTCGACGCTGTACCCCGGGAAGCGCGCCGCGATGTCCGCCTTGGCGGGAAGCCGATACGTCCCGACGGCTTCATAGGTCTCATCGAAACTCAGCGTGCCGCCGTTCGTATAGGACCATTGCGCGTGATCGATGAGGCCGGTGCGATCGTTGACGAATAGGGTGAGACTCTTGACGCGGCTCCCCGTCGCCTTCGGAACGAGCGAATAACTCGAATCCGAGCCGTCGTCGTTGAGCAGCGCGATCGTGTAGGTCTTGGCCGCATCGTCGTAGGTTGGCGTCGAGGTAATGAGGTCTCGGAACTTGCTCAACGATCCGGATACGCCCGCAAACGCGATCTTGCGCTTCGGTTTGAGGTAGTACACGGTTCCGCCATAGCTCTTGTGCACCGGGATGAGCACGTGTAGCGTCGCGGAGAGATTCGCCGACGCGGTGTACGATATCAGCCCGGGATTTGGGTCGGTCGCGCGCCGCAGCAAATCCGCCGGCGGCGACGCCACAGCCAAGAGCAGGGAAGCTGTAAGAATCAATACTCCCATTCGTATGAGGATATAACGCACGTGGCTTGCTTGGGTGCTCTCCTGTCCAGGACGGCGCTCAACTCGCGCGCGGAAAAAGTCGATATTTTTAATTGTGAAGCGCACGCATCGCTCCGTTCTTTCGGGAATGGTTTTTTCTGTTTTCTTGGCCGCGTGCGGTGGTGGTACTGACACTGTGACGCCGAGTACCGGAACCCTCTCGGGCGCGCAGACCGCCACCGGCGGCGTCAACGGAACGCTCAACGAACTCGCTTCGGGCGCGCCGATCGCCGGCGCGACGGTGACGGTTGGCGCGCAACCGTCCAACTCGTGCGACGGCTGGTCGGAATGCGGCGAACCGCTCGTGCCGGTTGCAAGCACGACGAGCGCCGCCAACGGCACGTTCACGTTGCCGCCATTGCTCGACGGAGAATACTTTGTGACGATTGCGGTGGATGCAAATCCGGTCGTCGCGCAAACGTATGCAATCCTGCATCGCACCGTCACCGTCGTCGACGGCATGTTGGTCCTCGGAACGATGCATCTCGCGCGGCTTTCCGGCGACGAATCGGCGTGGGTGCGCGATCTCAACGACCGCCGCTCGACAGTGTCGTTCCCTACATCGGGTACGGTGGTGATCGACGAGTATGCCGAAGAACAGGCACGCCGCTGGGCGACCGACGTTGACGCGGGTAAAACCGCGTACACCGACGCGGGCTACGGGCCATATCAGCGAGCGTATGCGAATGATCCGGGGGCGATCGGCAATCCCGCCGGTGCGCTCGACGGAAACATGGGATGGCAGCGCGCCGAAGGTGCGTGGTTTGCAGAAAAAGCCAACTGCCCCGGCGGCGATTGGACCGCGTGTGCATATGCGGAAAACACTGGCCACTACATCAATTTGAGCGAGAACGACGCCGTCTGGGCCGGCGTTGGCGAGGGCGGCGCTACGGCGCCGTCGTCAACGGGCATCGGCGGCTACTATCCCTACGACGTGATGGTTATTCTCTACGGCGAAGCGGAGCGGAATTCATAGCGCCGAAACGTCGCTTCAATGGATAATGGTGCCTTAGCGGCGTTTCTCGCGATCAACACTGAGTGCCAAGATCAGCTTTGGCCGGCTACCGCGGAGCAGATGCGCGCAATGATCGCCATCGCGTATCGCGCGGTGCTGACCGAAGATCGGCAGGGGATGCTCATTGCGTTCGCCGAGCGTGCACCATATGACAGTCCGAACTATCACTGGTTCCAAGCACGCTATCCGCGCTTCGTCTACGTCGATCGCGTTGCCGTGACGGCGGCGGCGCGCGGCCGCGGCCTCGCGCGTCGCTTATACGAAGAGCTCTTCGACGCGGCGCGCGCCGATGGTCACAGCGTTGTCTGCGCCGAGGTCTATGCCGAGCCGCCCAATCCGCAGTCGGACGCCTTTCACGCAGCGATGGGCTTCACTGAAGTCGGACGTGCAACCGTCCCCGATCGCGGCGGCAAGACCGTCCGTTACATCGTTCGCACGCTATGAGCTAATGCGAGAACAAGTGGAGCACGACGAATAGTCCGGCGCCGAAGAGTCCGGCGCCAAGGAAGACCGTTACCGGAATCGTCAGCACCCAGGCGAGCAAAATGTTGCGCAGCGTCGCCGCTTGCAATCCCGATCGATTTGCCGCCATCGTACCGGCGACGCCCGAAGAGAGAATGTGCGTCGTACTTACCGGTAATCCGAGGATGTCGGCGCCTTGAATAGTCGCCCACGTGACCAGCTCGGCGCACATACCCTGCGCGTAGGTCAAATGCGATTTGCCGATCTTCTCGCCGATCGTGACCACGATGCGCTTCCAGCCGATCATCGTACCCACACCCAGACATAGCGCGACCATGAACTTGACCCAAATCGGAATGAACTTTGTGATGCCGTCGAGTTCTTTAGTGAAAGCGCTCAATGTTTTTGCTTGGTCGGGATCGGTGAAGACCTTGCCGCCCTTGTTGAACTTCGCAATCGAGGCGCTCACAAGATAGGTCTTCGTGCGCAGGTCGGCGCGCTGCGCGTCGGTCAACTGATCGATCGTCGGTTGTGACGCGACGATGTTCGCGATCTGGGTATTCTCGTAGGCCAGGGCGGTGAACGTGGCCGGTACGGCTTTCGCGCCCGACTTGAGGAAGTCCGAGAGATCGTTCTCGGCGTCTTGTGTCGAGATCGTCGCGCTCGGCTGCGCCTTGGCAGCAAGGATCGGTGCAACCGACTTGCTGTCGGCAACGATCTGCGTCAGCGTCGCTTGTGACGTGTCGGGATTGATCGCGTAGACGCCCGGCAACACGCCGATGAGGATCAGCATGATCAGCCCCATGCCTTTTTGTCCGTCGTTCGAGCCGTGCGCGAAGCTCACGCCGGTACACGTGAGCACGAGCAATCCGCGGATCCACCACACCGGCGGCGTCTCACCTTCGGGTGCCGCGTACAGCT
Source organism: Candidatus Aquilonibacter sp. (assembly GCA_050015295.1). Classification (GTDB taxonomy): domain Bacteria; phylum Vulcanimicrobiota; class Vulcanimicrobiia; order Vulcanimicrobiales; family Vulcanimicrobiaceae; genus Aquilonibacter. The sequence goes on from JBEKBR010000040.1 coordinate 6,283, forward strand.
TGGGATTGCGAATCACGAACTTGAGGAGTAAGAGCAGCAACCCGGCACCGACGAATCCGATAACCGGCGAGAAGAACAGCGCTTCGACCGTATCCTGCAGCTTGCCCCAGTTGACACCGTCGCCGAAGGGGTGATGCGAGATCGCCGCGTTCATTAATCCCACGCCGACGATTGAGCCGATCAGCGTGTGCGAGCTCGATGCCGGAATACCAAAGTACCAGGTCGTGAAGTTCCAGATCACCGCCGAGATCAACAGCGCGAAGACCATCGCAAAGCCGGCGCCCGTACCCGAATGGATAACCAGCTCTACCGGCAAGAGCGCGATGATGCCAAACGCGACCGCTCCGCTCGAGATCAACACACCGATGAAGTTCCAGCAGCCCGACCAGATGACCGCAACCCACGGCCGGAGCGTGTGGGTGTAAATCACCGTCGCCACGGCGTTGGCCGTGTCATGGAAACCGTTGATGGCCTCAAACATGAATGCCAGCAGCAATGCGCCGCATAACAAAATCAAGGTCCCGGGCGTGAGATCGGAAAGGAAGTGCTGCACGAGTCAACACTCTAGCGAAGGGAAGTTAAGAGCGTTTTAAACGCAAGTGCACTTTCATTAAGCGCCGGCTGAATCCAGGCGCAGCGTGCGCGTCCAGAATATCGTCAGCATCTCCGCCATCTTCTCGACGGTCGGCTTATTTGTGGCCAAAACCCACTCGGCCAGAATCGCGACCGCGGCGCTGCCCAGGCCAATCGAAATCAACCGGCTGTCCAGATCGTGCAGCACACCGGTGGGTTCGAGCACTTCGGTCGCTCGCGTGAGCTGCCGGATCGATCGCTCGCGCAGCTCGCGACGATGCGCCTCGAGCTCCGGACTCACGCCCAGGCTCTCGAGTGCATAAATGCGAGCGCGACGCGGGTCTTCCGTAAAGTACGTGTAGTAGGCGCGGTTGGACGCGAGCATTCGGTCGTACACCGGTTTCTCGGTGGCCCGCAAGTGCTCGCGCACGATCTCATGTGCGTGTTCCGCGATCTCGTCCAGGATCGTCCGCAGCAGCGCTTCGCGCGATGGAAACTCTTCGTAGAAGTGGCGCGCCGTTACACCCGAAGCGTTGCAAATCATTGGAATCGAGGTCTTGAGGAATCCAGCGGTACCGAACAGCTGCAGACCGGCAGCAAGCAATCGCGCGCGCCGCTCGGCGCGGCGTTGCGAAACCGAAAGCCCGCCGTAGCGCCGGCTTGGCTTCTCGATCGCTATCGCTTGGTCTACCGTCTTCCTCACATGGTCCCCTATCGCAGGTGATATCGCTCATTCGACAAATCCGCTTGTCACATCTTCTGCCCAGGAACCAACGCACGAAATGAATCTGACGTTCAGCCCGGAGGAACGGGCATTTCGCGCTGAAGTGCGCGACTTTATCGCCACGCATTTGCCCGATGACATTCGACGTAAGATGCAAGCCGGCGACCATCTCGAAAAAGACGACTACTATCGCTGGCAACGCCTGCTATTCGAACGCGGATGGATTGCCCCGAACTGGCCCAAGCAATACGGCGGCACCGGCTGGGATCCGATCCGACGCCACATCTTCTCCGAGGAATTGTCATACGGCTGGGCACCGCGTCTGCTGCCCTTCGGCTTGAGCATGGTCGCGCCGGTGATCATCAACTTCGGTAACGACGAGCAGCGCGCGCGCTTCCTTCCGCGCATTCTCTCGGCCGAGGACTTCTGGTGCCAGGGCTATTCCGAACCCGGCTCAGGCTCGGATCTTGCGTCGCTGTCAACCAAAGCCGAGCGCAAAGGCGACAAGTACATTATCAACGGTACGAAGACGTGGATTACGGCAGCGCAATGGGCCGACTGGATTTTCGTGCTCGCGCGTACGTCGCCGGTTGAGAAGAAGCGCCAGGAGGGCATCTCGTTCATCCTGGTTGACATGCGCACGCCGGGCGTCACCGTCCGCGAGATTACGACGATCGACGGCGGCCACGAGATCAACGAAGTGCACTTGGAAAACGTCGAGGTCCCCGTCACCAACCGGGTTGGCGAGGAAGGCGGCGGCTGGACCTACGCTAAGTTTTTGCTCGAGCACGAGCGCACCGGCACCGCCGGTATCGCGGCGTGCCGGCAAATGCTCACGCAACTTACCGAACTGCGCGAGCGCGAAGACATCGAGGATCGCCGTTTTGACGAGCGCATCGCCGAAGTCGATATCGAATTGACCGCCTTAGCGTTCACCGAATTACGCGTGCTGGCGGCAGAGTCGGCGGGCACGCGCCCGGGGCCAGAGTCGTCGATTCTCAAACTCAAAGGCACCGAGATTCAGCAGGCGCTCACCGAACTTGCGCTCGACGCCGGCGGACCATACGAGGACACGGCGCTCGCGCGCCACTACTTCAATCTGCGCAAAGCGACGATCTACGCCGGTTCCAACGAGATCCAAAAGAACATCATTGCCAAGCAGATTTTGAAAGTTTAGACGATGGATTTCACGCTTAGCCCCGAGCAAGTTTTGTTGCGCGACAGCGTTGCGCGATTCGCGACGAATCGCCCGTCGAACGGCACGCGCCCGGACTATTGGAAGACCTTTGCCGAACTCGGCTGGCTCGCGATCGGCGCGCCGGAAGAGGCCGGCGGTTTCGGCGGCCCTACCGAGATATTGCTGCTCATGGAGCAGTGCGGTCGCGGCTTGGTACCGTCCCCATACGTCTCGCAAGCCGTCTTCGCGGGCGCAATCTTGCGCGAAGCCGGACGAACCGATCTCATCGAAGCGCAGACCGAAGGCAAGCGCCGATTTGCGGTCGCCTACGAAGAACCGCACGCGCGTTACGATCCCTCGCGGGTCGAAGCGCAGGCCGAAGACGACGGTCGCGGGTCAACGCTGCTGCGCGGCAAGAAGATTCGGGTGCTCGATCCCTCGACCGCCGACACGTACATCGTATCGGCGCGCACGCACGGCGGCATCGCGCTCTACCTCGTTCCCGCCACGTCCGCGCATCTCGAGCGCACCGCCTATCCCAGCGAAGACGGCTACGACGTCGCCGATCTGCGCTTCGATGGCGTCAGTCTGGATAGCGATGCGCTGCTCGTGCGCGCCGGCGACGGGCTCGAAGCGCTCGAAGCCGGCATCGACGCGGCGACCGCCGCGCTGTGCGCCGAAGCGCTTGGTCTATGCGCGGTGATGCTTGAGACAACCGTCGAGTACCTGAAAATGCGTCAGCAATTCGGCGTGCCGCTCAGTTCGTTCCAGGCATTGCAGCATCGCATGGCGGAAATGTATATCGAACTCGAGCTGATGCGCTCTATGGCCTACTTCGCGGCGATGACGCTGGAGGACGAAAGCGATCCGTTTGCACGCAAACGGAGCATTTCGGCCGCCAAAGCGCAGATTGCGAAGTCCGGCCGATTCATCGGACAACAGGCGATTCAGCTGCACGGCGCAATCGGCATGAGCGAGGAATATAAGATCGGACACTACTTCAAGCGGATGACCTTCGTCGAGCGCCTCTTAGGCGATCGCGATTATCATCTCCACCGCTTCGTCGAGCTGACCTATACCGCTGCGCCAGAGGCTGTCGCCACCGCGTGGTGAGACTGCGCAGCACCGCATGCTGATCTCGGAATTAGCCGAGCAAGTCGTCAGCGGGCTTGCAACCGGAGCGATCATTGCCAGCATGGCGCTGGCGCTGGTGCTCATCTATCGCTCGATGAACGTCATCAATTTCGCCCAAGGCGAGATGGCGATGTTTTCGACGTTCATCGCGTATACGTTGATCGAACGCGGCGTGCCGATCTGGATCTCCTTCGCACTCACGGTGCTCATTGCGTTTGGGGGCGGCGTGGCAATCGAGCGCATCGTGATCCGCCCCATCGAGCGTGCGTCGCCACTGACGCTCGTAATCGTTTCACTCGGATTATTGATCTCGATCAACGGCCTCGCTGGTTGGATTTGGGGCTACCAAGTGCATGCGTTCCCGAGTCCGTTCCCGCAGACGACGCTTCGGCTCGGTGGGGTCGTACTCTCCGCGCAGGATCTCGGCGTGATCGTCACCTGTCTCGGCATGCTCGCCGTGCTGTGGTTTTTCTTCGGCCGCACGCGCCTTGGACTAGCGATGCGCGCTGCAGCGCTCTATCCGACGGAGAGTCGCGTGCTGGGCATTCGCGTAGGGTGGATGCTCGCGCTTGGATGGGGCTTAGCCGCGGTGGTTGGCGCCATCTCCGGAGTCATGATCGCGCCGATCGTCTTTCTCGAGCCGAATATGATGCAAGGATTGGTCGTGTACGCATTTGCGGCCGCGGTACTCGGCGGCATCGATAGTCCGGTCGGTGCCGTGGTGGGCGGATTGATCCTTGGCGTAGCGCTCAACCTGATGGGAACCTACGTGTCGTTTATCGGCACCGACCTGCGATTGCCGGCGGCGTTCCTTATCATCGTGCTCGTGCTGGTCATACGGCCTAGCGGATTTTTCGGGAAACAGAGTGTGACCCGCGTATGAACCCGCAAGCGCGTCGTCTCGTTCCCGTCATAGCGGCCGTCGTCGTCTTTGCCGTGCTGCCGTTCGTGATTCCGTCGTTCCTCACGTTTCAATTTGCATTTGCCGGCGCATACGCGTGTGCGATTTTAGGGCTAACGGTTTTGACCGGAACGAACGGGCAAATCTCGCTCGGGCAGGGTGCATTCATGGCTGCCGGCGGATATACGCTGGCAATCCTCGCGCACAGTGCGGGATGGCCGCCCGAATTGGCGATTCCGATAGCCGCCGTGGTCGCCTTCGTGCTAGGCGGTGTCGTCGGGCTGATTGCATTGCGCCTCACCGGCGCGTATCTTGCCCTTGCAACGTTTGCCCTTGCTGTTTCGGTGTCACCGTTGATCAAGCGCTTCGGCTGGATCACCGGCGGCGCGCAAGGCGTGACGCTGCCCTTCTCGCGCGACTCGAGAGTGCTCTACGCAGAGACATGGGGAATCGCCGCGTTGCTGCTGCTCATCACGTGGTTCATGCTGCGAGGGCGCATCGGGCGCAGCTTACGAGCGATTCGCGACAACGAGATCGCGGCGGCCTCGTTCGGAATCGATCCGGTTCCCTACAAAACGTTTGCATTTGCGCTCAGCGCGGCCTACGCAGGAATCGCGGGAGCACTGGTCGCGACCGCCACTGCGTACGTCAGTCCCGACACCTTCGGATTGCAACTCTCGCTCACGCTAATCATCGGCGTCGTGATCGGCGGCCTCGACTCACTATGGGGCGCGGTCATCGGCGGCCTAGTGGTCGAGTTCTTGCCCCTCGCCGCTCAGTCCATCAACGTCGCCGCCACATCGCTCGTCTACGGTATCGCACTCATCCTCGTCATGATCCTCATGCCCGGCGGGATCGCCGGCGCACTTCGTAAGCTCAGTAGGAGGTAACCATGCACTTTTCTCGTCGTCTCGGCGTGCTCGCGATCGCTTCGACATTGATCGCGGGAAACTTCATCAGTACCCCTGGTCTCGCACTCGGCGATGCGCCAGGCGTTACCAGCACGCAAATTCTGATCGGCGGCACGCATCCATTTAGCGGCCCGGCTGCGGCCTACGGAACGATCTCCCAGGGCATTAATGCGTACTTCGCATACGTCAACGATCGCGGCGGCGTCAACGGCCGGAAGATCGTCTATAAAGACGTCGACGATGGCTACAATCCGGCCCAGACCGTTCAGCTCGTTAAGCAGCTCGCTGAACAAGACCAGGTTTTTGCCTTCTTCAACACGCTCGGGACGGCGCCGAATGTCGCGGTGCAGCCGTATCTGAATCAGCAGAAGATTCCGCAGCTCTTCATCGCGACGGGAGCGACGCAGTTTGGCCTAGAGGGAACCAAGTATCCCTACACGCTGCTTTTCAATCCCGATTACCAATCGGAAGCGCAGATCTTCGGGAAAGACCTCGTTGCGCACAATAAGAACGCTAAAGTAGCAATCATCTATCAAAACGACGACTTCGGCCAGGACTATGTCACTGGGTTCCAACGTGCTATCGCGGGTAAGGGACCGACCGTCGTAAAGACCGCGTCCTACGAAGTGACCGATGCCGACGTCGGCTCGCAGATGCAAGCGCTCAAAGCGAGCGGTGCCGACACGCTGCTGATCGCCGCAACGCCCAAGTTCGCGGTGCAAGCGATGGTCATCAAAGCCAAGCTTGGTTGGAGTCCGTTTACCTACCTCACCGACGTGTCGGCGGCGCAATTCCTCATGCAGGCGGCGACCAAGGCCGGCGGCGCCGGAGCCACCAACGGCATCGTCACCGCCGAATACGTGCTCGATCCCACCAACAAGGGCATGGCCGGCGCGCCGGGCATGAAGCTGTACCGCGAAATTCTCTCGAAGTACGCACCGAAAGCGGACCCCAACAACGCCTTCGTGATCTACGGCGTGGCCGCCGCGTATACGATGGTCGACGCACTCACGAGGGCGGGCAAAAACCCGACACGCGATTCGCTGATGAACGCGGCACTGCACCTCAACGAAAAGAATCCGTTCTTCATCGACGGCGTCACGCTGAGTACGTCGCCGACCGATCGCTTCCCGATTCGCCAAGAGCTGCTCGGAAAGTATGTGAACGGGCTGTTCGTGCCTTACGGCTTCGTGATCGACGCGCGAAAATAGGTGATCTTATCGGTTCGTAACCTAACGCTTCAGTTCGGCGGCGTTACCGCGCTTTCCGACGTCTCATTTGACGTCGAGCGCGGTGAGGTCGCCGGACTGATCGGTCCGAACGGCGCCGGTAAGACGACCTGTTTCAACTGCATCACCCGCCTCTACGATCCGGCCTCGGGCCAGATCAGCGTCAACGGCGAGGATGTGCTGCGCTTGCCGGCGCACGCGATAGCGAAAAAGAGAATCGCACGAACGTTTCAAAACGTAGCACTTTTCGATCGCCTTAGCGTGCTTGACAACGTCATGATCGGGGCGACTGCCGCCGCGTCAACGGAGTCGCAGTCGCGCGAGCTTGCACTCGCGGCGCTTTCGTATATGGAACTTGAATCAATTGCCAACACGTACGTCGCATCACTCTCCTTCCCCACGCGCAAGGCTGTCGAACTTGCCCGCGCGATTGCCGGTAAACCGCACTTGCTGTTGCTCGATGAGCCGGCTTCGGGCTTGCGACATGAAGACGTCGATGGGCTCGCACGGCGGATTGCAAAGCTTGCCGCCGATTGGGAAATGACCGTGCTGATGGTCGAACATCACATGGGTCTGGTGATGCAGCTTTGCACGCACATCGTGGTGCTCGATTCGGGCCGTCTATTGGCCGATGGAACGCCGCAGGATGTGCAGCAAAATCCGGCAGTGATCGAGGCGTATCTGGGAACGGCAAGCTGACGTGGCATTACTCGAGGTAACTGGACTGCACGCGCGCTATGGCGAGAGTGATGTGCTGCACGGTATCGATCTGCGTGTCGAACCGGGCGAGATCGTCGCGCTGCTCGGTGCCAACGGCGCGGGAAAGACGACGACGTTTCGTGCGCTTACCGGCGCAGTTAAAACGAGCGGCGAAGTCCGCTTCGACGGTTCGGCGTTCACCGGCGCGCCGGAGGATGCGGCACGTCTCGGCGTCGCGCACGTTCCGGAGGGGCGCGGCACGCTCTCGTCGCTCACCGTTGCAGAGAACCTGAGGCTCGGCGCATATACGCGTCGACATCGCGAGCAGGAGCGCGAGACCTCCGATCGCGTGCTTTCGTACTTTCCGAAGCTACGCGAACGCAGCGCACAGGCCGCGGGAACGCTCTCCGGGGGAGAGCAGCAGATGCTTGCGATCGCGCGCGCGCTGATGATGCAGCCGCGGCTACTCCTGCTCGATGAGCCGTCGCTTGGACTTGCGCCGATGATCGTCCGCGAGATCTTCGAGCTGCTACTGCAGATAAATGCTCGCGACGGCGTCGCGATCTTGGTTGCCGAACAAAACGCGAAGATCGTGCTTTCCTCGTCGTCGCGCGCTTACGTGCTCGAAACCGGCCGCGTCGCTGTCGAAGGGCGCAGCGCCGATCTCGTTGACGATGAGCGCATTCGGCGCTCCTATCTCGGCTATTAGCGTTTAACGCAGGTATCGACCGAACTAATCGTTTTTCCGCCTGAGCGCACCGTCGCGTGCAACGTGTACTTCGTCGCCGAGATGCGATCGAACGTTTCGGCGATGCTGGCGTCGGGGTAGACGCTACGGTACACGATGTGGGTCGCATTGCTGCCGCTCGCGCGCAAGATCGTGGCAGTTCCTTGGTCTTCAAAAACGAGCGCTGTCCAGCCGCGGTGCGCGTCATACGCGAGTAACTCTTCGTCGCCTCCCCCCGCCCAGGAAGCGCTCTCGCGCAGCGTGTGCCCGCCGCGATCGTACGCGTACGTGGCAGAGTAAGCAAAGCGTGTTGCACCCGCACGGTACGTGCAGTTCCACGTACCGACAAGATAGTGCAGTCCGGCGAGCATCGCAGCAATAACCATCAAACGCTCTTTACCTGCACGCCGGAAACCCCTTGACTATATTTATAGTACTACTATACTAGGGATATGCACTTCCTGGCTGCAATCCTGGTTGCGTTGATCTCACCCAGTCCATCGCCGACGCCACGATTGCATACCTGGCTATACGCGCGTGCCTACGACGCGCGCTATCAGAACGAAACCGACGAGAATGCGATCGCGATCTTTCACGCCGGCTATGATCTCGGCGGCGGATTCTCCGCCGGTGGCACCTACCAGTTTAGCGATCCCAACGCGCTCGCGGGACTGAGCGACCTCAACCAGCTCCCCGAAACCTACCTCGCGTACAAAAGCGAGCATGTCTCGGTGAAGGCCGGCGATCAGTATTTCAACTCACCGTGGGCCGACACGCACTTCAAACTCGGCCTCGCACCAACGGCATTCCAAGGTGTGGACGCGATCTACGGGCGCGACGGCTGGACGTTTGAAGCGGCGCAAATGACCCGTTTCATGAGCCGCACGTCGAGCGCGTTCAGGCGGACGAATCTGCTTACCGGCGTCGCGGGCGGCATCAACACCAGCGGCTTTTCATACCTGCACGCCGGCTACGCGCCGCCGCAAGGCAACGCCGTGTTGAGCGCCTATGCGTACGACATGGACGATATGGCGGCATTCGTGTGGTTCAACGGATTTGCACAGCTCAGTCCGCGCGGCTGGCAGCCGTTCGTCGGCGCGCAGGGCGGTCTCGAAACGAATGCGGGCGCATCCTATCTCGGCATCGTCCGCAGCTCGATCGCCGGTCTCATCGTCGGCGCCACGCCCTGGCGCAGCATCACGCTCAGCGCCGCGCTCGACCAGATCCCGTGGCGGCGCACCGCGCTCGCGCTACCGAGTGGTGCGTCGTGCAATTCCGCCGGCTATTTTCTTCCGGTCGGCGTCGGGGAATGTGGGAACAACGCCAACGGCACGCGGGAGCTCTATTACGGCGGTTGGGCGAGCCCGTATAGCGACGGCTACGCCACCGACCCGATGTACACGAGCCCACTGTTCGAAGGTCCGGTCGACCGGCGCAGCCCGGGTAACTCGCAGGCCCTCATCGGCGTCTACACGTCGGCCAACCGGCGCTTGAGCTTTACCGAGAGCTACTATTGGTTCGACTACTCCAACCCGCTTGCGACGCAGGCGACGACCGAGTGGGACAACACGCTCGCGTACTATTTCAGCAGGATCACTGCGGGACGCTATCGCGGCCTGCTCTTTCGCTACGGTTACATCCAGCAGCACAAATCGAACGTCGCCTACGCCAGTGGCGACGGCGTTCTCGGCGGCATGCCGATCGCACACTACAGCCGCTTTCAGTTCGAATATGCGCTCTAATCGATATCGCGAGGTATAATGACCGCCATGGGACGCAAGCCCAGCCTGACGCTCACCGACGCCGAACTGCGCATCATGCGCGTCCTTTGGGCGCGTAGCGAGTCGACGAACATGGACATCGTGAACGCGATCGCCGATCCGCCGCTCGCGCGCAATACGGTGATGACAACTCTTGGCGTGCTCGAGCGCAAGGGGTACGTGAAGCATCGCACCGAGGGCCGAACCTTCATCTATAGTGCGCTGGTTCCCGAAGATCGCGCCCGGGGCACGGCGCTCGAAAGCGTGCTTCGCCGCTTCTTCGACGGTTCGGCCGAGCAGCTCGTCGTGAAGCTCCTCGACGCGGAGTACATCTCGAACGCCGAGCGCAAACGGATTCAGAAGCTCGTCGACGAAGCGGTCGAAGAATGAATTTCGTTGGGTTCGACGCGAGACTTCTTCCGCTGGCCGGACTTGCGAGTCTTGCGATCGGCGCGGTTAGCTTCGCGCTGCTCCGCACGTTGTTGCGCAGCGGGCTCTTTGCGCGTCACGCGAGCGCGCGATTTACAATCTGGTTTGGATTGCTCGTCGCGCTCACGTGCAGCGCACCCATCGTATTCTTTAGCGGGTCGCTGTGGCTGCAGCGCGTGCCCACGGTGACCGTCTCGTCGTCCGTTGCAGTGCCGAGCGCGCCGCTGACCATGGCGCATGGCGGCCGGCCGGTGCGTGGCGGCATGACCACGGCAACGGCGATCGAGCTGATCTGGTTCGCGGGTTTCCTCGTCACGCTGCTTCGTGTCGGCGCCGGCGTCGCCCATTTGCGGCGCATCCGCCGTCGGGCAGAACCAATCGAAATTCGCACGAGCTCGCGCGGGCCGGTGCGTGTGCTTGCGTCAGAATATTTCGCGATGCCGGTCGCCTTGGGGTACCGTCACCCCGCGATTCTCGTGCCGCGCGCGATGCTCGCGCTGGAGCGCGAAACCGATTTCGAGAACGTCGTGCTGCACGAGCTCGAGCACCTTCGCCGTTTCGACGATGTGACGTCGCTCGTGCAAGCGGTGTGCATGGGCCTGCTTTGGTTCAACCCGTTCGCCTACGCGATTGGCGCACGGATGGGGATCGAACGCGAAATGGCGTGCGACGAAGCCGTCGTTGCAAGCACCGGCCGGCGCGCGGGCTATGCCGCGACGTTGTGGAAGATCGCCGTCGCCGCATCCGATGCGATCGCGCCGGCGCTCACCTCCGCATTCAGTTCGGGCCCACATACCGAGCCACGACTAACCAATCTGCTCGTCACGCGCGCTGGGTCCACAACGCCATCGCGCAAACCGCTGCTGCTCGCCGCGGCGCTGACGCTAGCGTTCGCCGGCTCCGCGGCGCTTGCTCCGGCAATCGTGCTCGGATCCTCGCCGATCCAAGCCTTCACGACCTTGCATCTACCCGACGGTACAACGCTCGTGATCGGCGGACGGCGCGTCGACGACGCGCAGTACGCTGACATGCAAATCTACGATGCGCACGGAACGCGCACCGCGGTCGTGCCGATGCCGCTCCCGCGCTGGTCGGCAACCGCCACGCTGCGCAGCGACGGGCAAGTCCTCATCAAGGGCGGCGAAAACGCGACCGGCGCGTTGCACTGCAAGCTAATCTACGACCCGCGCAGCCACCATCTCATCGAGACCTAACGCGCACTAGAACGGATACATCGGCGGTGTATCGTGTTCGGTCGACCAGTGCCACGTCGTGTACTCATCGAGCGATGCGTGTCCACCTTGCCGGCTGCCGTTACCGGATGCACCGATCCCGCCGAACGGGATCCGCGGATCGTCGTTCACCGTTTGATCGTTGATGTGGACCATGCCGGTGCGCAAGCGCTTGGCAATCTGCCGCGCGCGCGGTAGCGATGCCGAGTGCACCGCCGCCGAAAGACCGTATTCCGTCTTGTTCGCAAGCGCGACTGCCTCTTCGTCGGATGCGAAGGTCGTAATCGGTGCGACCGGGCCGAAGATCTCCTCATCGAACGCGCGCATGCCGGGCGTGACGCCCGTCAAGACGGTCGCGGCATAGAAGTTGCCCTGGTGCGTACCGCCCGCGGCTAGCTTGGCGCCTTTTGCGACGGTCTCTTTGACGATGCGATCGACGCGTTCGCGCTGTGCGTCGTTGATGATCGGGCCTAAATGCACTTGACCTTCGGCAGGATCGCCGACGACAAGGTTGCGCGCATGTTCGGCCAGCGCGACCGCATATTTTTCAGCGATGCTTTGGTGGACGAGATGGCGGCTTGCCGCCATACAGATTTGACCCTGATGTAAGAACGAACCCCACGCACCGCATCGCGCAGCGGCCTCGATGTCCGCATCTTCGAGCACGATGAACGGACTGTTGCCACCGAGTTCGAGCGAGACACGCTTGAGCGTCCGGCCCGCAACCTCACCGATCTTGCGCCCGACCGCGGTCGAACCCGTGAACGCGATCATCGCGACGTCGGGATCCTCGACCAAGGCTTCGCCCGGCTCGACATCTCCGGGTACGACGTCGAGCACGCCCTGCGGCAAGCCCGCCATCTCGAATAATCGTGCAATCAAAATGCCGGAACACACGCTGGTCTGCTGATTCGGTTTGAGCACCACGCTGTTGCCGAATGCCAGCGCCGGAATAACCGCGCGCATGCACAGGATCAGTGGAAAATTGAACGGCCCGATCACGCCGACCACGCCGAGCGGAACGCGTTCCACGACGCTGCGGAAGCCATCCTTATCGACGATCGTTTCTTCGAATGCGGCCGTCTCCAGATCGCCGATGATCTTATCGAAATAGCCGGTCGTGAGCACGTGCACTTCGAATTGCGATTTCGGCACCGTCGAACCCGCTTCGCGCACGAGCCACCAGACGAATTCGTCGGCGTGTTCGGTGAGCAGCGCGCGCGCCCGTTTCAGAATTGCCGCGCGATCCTGGCGTGACATCGCCGCCCACGCCGGCTGGTGCGCGGCGGCCGAGGCTGCGGCCGAACGAACGTCCGCCGCCGAGGCAGTGCCCACCGTGCCGAGCGATGCACCAGTCGACTTGTTCGTTACGGTCATCTGCCCGCTGCCTTTCCGCCAGCCATCCGCATAGATTTTGCCTGACCAGTCGAGGTCGTGGAGCAAGCCGTGTGAAGTTGAAGTCGTCGTCATGAGCGTACCTTTCGTAGACCGGCCGTCGTTTCAAATGGAAGGCCGACGTAGTTTTCGGCTAAGCTAGTGGCTGCGGTGCGAGAACTGGTGACGTAGTCGAGCTCGGCGAGCTGCACGCGCCGCTCGAATGGCGCATGATCCTCGAAGCGGTGCAGCATCCGCGTCATGTACATCGAAAAGCGTTGCGTCTTCCACACGCGCCGCAGACACGTCTGCGAGTACGCGTCGAGCAGTGCCGTCTCACCGCTTTCGTAGAATGCCTCGAGGGCTTCCGCGAGAACGCGCACGTCCGCAATGGCGAGATTCATGCCTTTCGCGCCGGTCGGCGGCACGATGTGCGCGGAGTCGCCGGCGAGAAAGAGCCGGCCGTAGCGCATCGGATCGCAGACGAAGCTGCGCATCGGCGTCACGCCCTTCTGGAGCATCTTCCCCGGACGCACGTCCGGTCCACCGCGATCGCTGCCGAGCCGTTCGCGCAATTCGGCCCAGATGCGATCGTCTGGCCAGAGCGCCAGATCTTCATCGTTGCGGCACTGCAGGTACATTCGGCTGATGGTGCGCGATCGCATCGACACGAGCGCAAATCCACGCTCGTGATTCACGTAGATCAGTTCTTCGCTGACCGGCGGCGTTTCGGCCAGAATCCCAAGCCAACCGAAGGGAAACGTGTGATCGTAGATCGTGATCGCGTCCGGCGGAATCGCCTCGCGAGCGACCCCGTGGAACCCGTCGCAGCCGGCGATGAAGTCGGCACGGACGACGTGTTCGGCGCCGGCGGCGTCACGATAACACAACGACGGTTCAGCGCCGGCATCGATCGCGATGACCGGAGATTCGAAGTGAATCGGCGCGCCGGTGGCCAGCCGCGCGGCGATGAGATCTTTGACGACCTCTTGCTGTCCATACACCGTTACCGTCTTGCCATCGGTCAAGTCGGGAAAGTCGATGCGAGCGCTACGATCGTTGAAGCGCAGCGCGATGCCACGATGCACGAGCCCTTCCCGCCGCATGCGCTCGCCGACACCGGTATCGTTGAGCAGTTCCGCGGTGCCGTGTTCGAGCACGCCGGCACGCACACGGCTCTCGACGTAATCGCGGCTGCGCGATTCGACGATCACGGATTCGATGCCGGCGCGGTGGAGCAGATGCGCGAGCATCAGGCCGGCCGGGCCGGCGCCGACGATCGCGACCTGCGTGCGTAGCGCCGCGCTCACGTTTGGTGGCTCATTCGCACGACCGCCTTGACGACGCGACCGGATTCCGAGTCTTCGATCGCTTCATTGATCGCTTCGAACGGATAGTACCGGATCAGCCGGTCGAACGGAAAACGTCCGTCACGGTACAAATCGATCAGCATCGGAATAAACACTTTTGGATTCGCGTCGCCTTCGACGATACCGCGCAGCGTGCGTCCGGCGGTCATGAGGTGCAGCACGTCGAGCGTCATCTCACTGCCGCCTGGCGCGGCGCCGAGGATTCCGCAGACACCACGCGGCGCGAGACTCTCGACCGCCTGGCGAATCACCGCGGGAATACCGGTCGCCTCCAGCGCAAAATCCACGCCTGCGCCGGTGAGCCGCACGATTTCTTGTGCCGGATCAACGCTCGACGGATTCACGGTATGCGTTGCGCCGAGTTCGCGCGCAAGCGCTAAACGCGATTCGAGCAGATCGACGGCAATGATGGGCGACGCGCCGGCAGCCGCCGCGGCCATGACGGCACTCAGTCCGACGGAGCCGGCACCAAACACGGCGAACGATTGACCGCGCGCGATCTTGAAGGCGTTGAGCACGGCGCCGGCGCCGGTTTGTACGCCGCACGCGAGCGGGGCGAGCATCTCGAGCGGCACGTCTTTAGAAACCTTCACCACGTTGCGCTCGTTACACAGCGCATAGTCGGCGAACGACGATTGACCAAAGAAATTGCCATGGATGGTGCCGTCGCGATTCGAGATCGGTGTTGTGCCGTCAGCGCGCGCGGCGGCGAAGTTCCGGCCGAAGAAATCGTAACAGTAGGTCGCGGCGCTCGCGACGCAGCTCGGACAGGTTCCGCACGAGTTGTAGCTCATCACGACGTGATCGCCGGGCATCACGCTGGTTACGGCGGCGCCAACCTGCACGACGACGCCGGCACCCTCGTGGCCGAGCACCACGGGCTGCGGAACGGGAAAGGCTTGATCGCGCATCGCGATATCGGTGTGGCAGACTCCCGTAGCGACCACGCGCACCAGAATCTCATCGTCGCGCGGCGCCTCGAGTTCGAGCGTCTCGAGCGTCATCGGCGAGCGCGTAGCACGGGTCACGGCGGCGGTGATCTTCATTTGCGGAACAGCAGCCGGTAGCCGATCGGCATGAGCTGCACGCCTGAGCGCGCGCTGATCGTGCCCCAGATTCCGCGCGGAATCCACAGCGAGAAGACTAATGCCGTCGCGCCGAGCGCGACCAGATACCACACCCCGGACGCACCGAACAGGCTTTCAACGACGAAGAACACGACCGCGCCGATGATTGGGCCCTCGAACGTCCCGAGACCGCCGACGAGCGTCATGAAGATCATGTACGCCGTCCACTGCACGCTGAAAAACGTCTTGGGCTGAAACGTGATGAGCGTCGAGAGCGTCAAGGCACCGGCCGCAGCGCAGCCCGCCGCCGCCAGCACGAAGATCGTGCGCTTCGTCGACATGACCCGCACGCCAACCGAAGCCGCCGCTTCTTCGTTGTCGCGAATCGCTTGCACGGAGGCGCCGGTGCGGCTGCGCAGCAGCACGAACACGAGTGCCAGAAAGATCGTCATCGCCCCGAGTGCAAACCAGTAATTATTTGCGCGCCGTACGTCGGGTGCGAACGCGGATAGCGCGATCAGCGACCTTCCGGTTTCGCCCTGGATCAAACCGTCCAGGTTGACGAGCAGATGCGCAAGCTCCGCGAACACCCACATGCCGATCGCGAACTCACCGCCGCGTAAGCGCAGCGCGAGCGGCGAAAGTGCAAAGGCGAGGGCGGCGACAATGACCGGAGCGAGCGCCATCGCGGGATAGACCGGCACGCCTGCCTCCGAAAGGCGGATCACGGCGTACGCACCCAAACCGAAGAACGCTTGCTGCCCGACCGATACGAGCCCGGCGTAGCCGGCGAGCGCGTTCCACATCACCGCGAGAATGACATAGATGAAGAGCGTCGTGATCCGGTCGGTCAAATACGAGCCGAGAAACAGCGGCCCAAATGCAAGAATCACCAGGATGCCGACCAGGCCGCCGATCGCAACGATCGAGACCGTGCTCCAACGGCGAACCGAAACCGCGCGAACATCGGTCATGCCGGCGCCCTCCGCAGCGCTTTGATCCAGCCACTCGAGAAGCGGCCGGCGGCAAAAAACCGTATCGCGAGCACGGCGAAGAACAGCAGGTGCCCGGCAATGAGGAAACCCTGGGGATTGACTTGCGCCCCGAGATTCTGCGCGACTCCGAGCGCAATCGCGCCCAGCAGCGTTCCCCAGAGCGATCCCGTGCCGCCGATCACCACCGCCTCAAACGCAAAGATCAGTTGTGCGCCGCCCGCGTACGGATCGAAGGTCGATCGCATGCCGAGGAACGTTCCCGCAACCGCAACCGAGCCGAGTGCAATCGCCGCAGCAGCCGCGTACACGGCTCGTGAATTGATGCCCATGAGTTCGGCGGTGTCGCGATCCTCCGCCGTCGCGCGAATCGCGCGACCGAGCGGCGTATATTTGAGGAAGAGCTGCAAACCGACGATCAACACGACGGCCGCGCCGAGCGTCAAGAGTCCGAGCTGCCCGACGGTCACGCCGCCGGGCAGCGTCCAACTCCTATACGAGAGGTCGCCGATATCGGGCGCGAGCGAGCGCGTGTCGGCGCCGAAACGCTCGAACAGCAGATTGTCGATGATGATCGCGATGCCAAAGGTGCTCAGCAGCGGCGTGAGCGGTCCGGAACGCAGGCTGCGGTCGAGGACCGTTCGCTGCAAGATCCATCCACCTGCCGCCATGATCGGTACGACGATCAGCATTGCAAGAAAGGGCGAGACCTTGAGCTGCTCGGTGATGTACCACACCAGGAAGGCCGAGAGGACCGCGAGGCTGCCGTGCGCGAGATTGATGATGCGCATGACACCGTACATGAATGAAAGACCGCAGGCAACGAGCGCGTAGTAGCCGCCCAGCAAGACACCCTGAACGATCTGATCGATCACGCCTCCACCTCGAGTGTGGCGACCCGTCGTAGACCGAAATATGCTTCCGTGATCTGCTCCTTGTTAACGTCGGCAGTTCGGCCTTCGAGGACGATGCGTCCCTCCAGCATGCACGCGATGCGCGTTGCCACGCGTAGCACGCGGCTGAGGTCTTGCTCCACCAGCACGATCGTTGCGCCGCTCGCAATGACGGTCTGCAACGATTCGTATACGGCATTGACCGCAACCGGCGAAAGGCCGAGGGAGAGTTCGTCGATGAGCAGCAGGCGCGGGTTGGTCATCAATGCGCGTCCGATCGCCGTCGCTTGTTGTTGCCCGCCGGAGAGATCCCCACCCTTACGCTGTGCAAGCGGCTGGAGCATCGGGAAGGCGTCGAGCACGGTTTTGTAATTCCACGGACCCGCTCGCCCGGTTCGCCCCGCGACGAGTAGATTCTCTTCAACCGTCATGCCGTTGAAGAGACATCGGCCCTCGGGAACCAACGCGATTCCGGCTCGCGTGCGCTTATTGGCGGGGACATCGGTCACATCGACGTCGTCGAAGACGATCGTCCCCGCCGATGCCTTGTGCGCGCCGGCGATCGTGCGCAGCAGCGTCGTCTTGCCGGCACCGTTGGCGCCGACCAGCGCGAGAATCTCGCCTTGCGATACGGTGAGCGATACACTTCGCACGGCCTTGAGCAAGCCATGACGCGCATCCAGCGCTTCCACGCGCAGGACGCTCATGCGACGCCGCTTCCGAGATAGGCTTCGATCACCGCTGGATGCGCGAGCGCTTCTTTCGGCTCGCCCTGCGCGATGACGACGCCGGAGTCCATGCACACCAGTCGATCGATCACCTGGAGCAAGACGTGCAAGATGTGCTCGATCCAAACGATCGCGATGCCCGTTGCGCGCAGTTTTTGAATGATCGCCACCAGTTCGCTGGCTTCCGCGTCGGTGAGGCCGGCGCCGATTTCATCGAGCAGCAAGGCTTTCGGATTGGTCGCGAGTGCCCGCGCGAGTTCCAAGCGCTTGCGATCCAGCAGTCCGAGGGTTGCCGCGGTGCGATTTGCAGTCCCGAGCATTCCGCACAGCTCGAGCGATGCGATGCTCGCCTCATAGGCTTGCGCGCGCGCGCGCCGCCCACCGAACGATGCGGCGACAAAGACGTTCTCAAAGACGGTCATATCGACAAACGGGCGCGGCACCTGATGCGAGCGGCCGATGCCCATGCGGCATCGCGTCGCCGCGTCGGTGCGCGATACATCAACACCGTCGACGCACACGTTGCCGGCCGAGAGCGGATACGTTCCCGCCAGCAGGTTGAGCAGCGTCGTTTTGCCCGCGCCGTTGGGACCCACGATGCCGACGGCTTCGTTGCGCGAAAGCGAAAAATCGACGCGGTCGACTGCGACGAAGTTGCTGAAGCGCTTGGTCACGCTCGTCGCGGTGATGACGTCGTTCGCGGCCATCTTAAATCGCCTGGAGGGTCGTTGAGTCTCCCCCAATCGCAAGGACGGTCGCAACGACCGATCGGATGTGCTCGCGCATCGTGCGCTCCGCATCGTCCTCGTTGTGTGCGGCGATCGCCGCAACGATGGCTTCGTGTTCGCCGAGCGAGCGCGTGATGCGCCCGGGTTGAAGGACGGTGCGAAATTGATAGCGCACGGCCTGCGACTGTAGCGACGAAAGCAACCGCGCCGCCGTTTCGTGATTGGCGATCTCGAGAATCGTCCGGTGGAGCTTCGTATTGAGCTGCGAATATGCGAGCAGGTCGCTCGAATCATGACAGGCGCGCATCTCTGCGACGATACCGCGTAACTCGCGTTCACCCCCGCTATCGATGCGGCGCGCGGCGCAGCGCGCAACCAACCCCTCGAGTGCGGCGCGTGCCTCGAGGATTTCCACCGCTTCTTCCGCAGTGTAGGTTCGGACGCGCACGCCGCGGTTGGGTTCGCGTACGAGCAATCGCTGATGCTCGAGGTGCGCGAACGCGGCACGGATCATGGCGCGATTCGTGTTGAGATCCTTAGCAAGATCTTGCTCTACCAAGCGTTCGTTGGGAGCAAGGTCG
The DNA here is from genome assembly GCA_050015295.1 of Candidatus Aquilonibacter sp. GTDB lineage: Bacteria > Vulcanimicrobiota > Vulcanimicrobiia > Vulcanimicrobiales > Vulcanimicrobiaceae > Aquilonibacter. Next base: position 25,512 of record JBEKBR010000040.1, read on the forward strand.
CCGCAGACAATTGCGCGTCGAATCGCTTCGGCGATCTCCGACGCAGAGCGACCACGTGCAGGAGCGTCGGAAATTTCGCGAAAAATCGGCGACATGATTGTCAACAATTTTGGCAACGATTTGTTTCCCTCCTGGTGATTTGGCAGCGATGATCGATTATCAAGAGTGCGCGCGTCTCGGCGTCGCGACGATTTACGAAGCCTCGGGCAAAGAAGGCCTGATCGATATTGCACTCCATCAGCTCGTTCCGCACAGCCGCGTCGCCGGTCCCGCCCGCACTGTCGCGTGCTCGCAAGACGACAATTTGATGGTGCACGCAGCGATCGAGCGCATCCAGCGCGGCGACATCGTCGTGATCACGATGCCCGAACCGCGAGCGGTCGCGGTCGTCGGCGACCTCTTGCTGACACAAATGATCGCGGCAGGCGCAGCAGGCGTCTTGGTAGACGCAGCAGTACGCGACGCCGACGATCTCTCGTCGATGGCGGCGCCGGTGTGGGCGCGCTGGATCCGGGTGCGCGGCGCGAAAAAAGCGATCCCCGGAGCGCTCGATGTCCCGGTGACGGTCGGCGGCACGGTGATTTCACCCGGCGACCTGGTCGTGCTCGATGCCGATGGAGCCTGCGCGATTCGGAACGAGCGCGTGGAAGAGGTCCTGGTTGCAGCGCGCACGCGCATTGAAACCGAGAGTCGCAATCGCGAGCGCTATGCGCGCGGCGAGCACTCCTACGATATCAACGACCTGCGAAAATTAGTCGAGGGCTCGCGCGCGTGAAGCAGCGCGCCATTCCGTGTACGTTGATGCGTGGCGGAACGTCGAAGGGTCCCTTCTTTCTCGCGAGCGATTTGCCCGAAGATACGGCCGTGCGCGACGCGGTGCTGCTCGCGGCGATGGGCTCGCCCGACGTCCGCCAGATCGACGGCGTGGGCGGTGCCGATACGCTGACCAGCAAGGTCGCAATTGTCGGCCCGCCGAGCCGGCCCGATGCCGACGTCGACTATCTCTTCTTGCAAGTCGTCGTTGGCGAAGCGCGCGTCGATGCGTCGCAAAACTGCGGCAACATGCTGGCGGGTGTCGGACCGTTCGCAATCGAGCGCGGGCTCATTCCGGCAACGGCACCGCGCACGAGCGTGCGCATTCATATGGTCAACACCGCCTCGATTGCGGTCGCGCACATCCAGACCCCCGACGGTCACGTTCGCTATGACGGGGACGCGCGCATCGACGGCGTTCCGGGGACGGCCGCCCCGATCGACATCGATTTCCTCGACGTCGCCGGCGGGAGCTGCGGCGCGCTGTTGCCGTCGGGAAACGCGCGCGACGTTATTGCGGATACCGACGTCACCCTCATCGATAACGGGATGCCGGTGGTGGTGATGCGCGCATCCGATTTTGGACAGACCGGGCACGAGACGCCGGAACAGATGGAAGCCGATAGCTCACTGCGTGCGCGGGTCGAAGCGATCCGTTTGGAAGCCGGGAAGCGCATGAACTTGGGCGACGTGACCAAAAAAACGGTGCCCAAGATGTGCCTCGTCGCGCCGGCCGAAAATGGTGGCGACATCTCGACGCGCATGTTCATTCCCCACAAGGTACACAAGGCGATCGGCGTATTCGGTGCAGTCAGCGTCGCGACCGCGTGCGCGCTTCCGGGATCGATCGCAGCCGAGCTCGCTCCGTCAGGCGCAAACGGCGCACGCAGTTTTGACATCGAGCACCCGACCGGTTTCTTCACCGTCTCGATGGATATCGAGCCCGGTCCGTCCGGCCCGCACGTCCGGCGTTCAGCGCTGCTGCGCACCGCGCGAGCGCTGATGGCGGGAGACCTGTTTGTTCCCGGTGACGTGTGGAGGAACGGCTCGCTGTGATTATCGATTGCCACGGCCACTACACGACCGCGCCGGAGGGCTTACAAACCTTTCGCGCAGCGCAGATCGCCGGGCTCGCGGA
>JBEKBR010000041.1:0-26306 GCA_050015295.1 Candidatus Aquilonibacter sp.
GGATGCGTCCACCAATTTGCCACAGGGGCGCGAAACCAAGTCGCACCGCCGCCTTTAAGGTTTAGCCTAAGCAGGGCGTCGAAGCAGCCGTTCCTAGCTACAGCGTCGATGACGTGCTTAGCGGTCACGGCGTACATAAAGGACTTGCCTTGAATCAGGGTCGTCGGTCGCGAAACGATAAAGCATGTCCCGCCAAGCAGGGCCCGGCCACCCTGTTCTAGCGCAACAAAGCCGACGCACTTCCTCATCTCGTCCGGGATCAGCATTTCATTGTCCGGCCGGTCATATTCGAGATAGTGCTTGGGCATGCCGCCAATCCGCTCGTCGGAGCGGAGGTCGAGGCCGCAATCCATCACCGAGTGCTTACGTGCCGTCACGGGATAATCACCAAAAATGTTTCACGGGGAACATTTCGTGTGGCTGGTACCATAGGAGGCGATGTATCAGCCGCACCCGCTCGACGCTCGTCTGGCCGAGGCGCTCGCGCCCGGCCGGCTTTATGCAGTCGGCGGCCGGGTGCGCGACGAGCTTCGCGCGGTGATCGAGGGCGTCGAGGTGCCCGCCAAGGACCTGGACTACGTCGTGACCGGCCTCACGCTCGAGGAGCTGACGCCGCGGCTGGAGCGGTTGGGGCGGGTCGATTTGGTCGGCGCAGCCTTCGCCGTTGCCAAGCTCACCACCGACGGCCAGACCGTGGATGTCGCCTTGCCCCGGCGCGAGCGCTCGACCGGTCACGGCCACCGCGAGTTTGAGGTCCAGAGCGGGCCCGACATTCCGCTCGAGGACGACCTCGCCCGCCGCGACTTCCGCATGAACATGATCGCGCGTGCTCTGCCGGCGGGCGAGCTGGTCGATCCATATCACGGTGAAGCCGACATCCGGGCCGGTCTAATCGACATCCTGACCCCGGTGACGTTCGAAGAAGATCCGCTGCGGATGCTCCGCGCCGCCCAATTCACCGCCCGTTTTGGCTATGCCCCGACCGAGGCGACGATCGCGGCGATGCGCGCGGCTGCGCCGCTGGTCCGCACGGTCGCACCCGAGCGTATCCACGACGAGCTACAGAAGCTGTTCGCCCTCGCCCCGCGTCCGTCAACGGGCCTGCGCCTGCTCGCCGAGACCGGGGTACTGGGCCAATTTTGGCCGGAGCTGCTCGAGGGCGTCGGGGTCGACCAGAATGAGTGGCATGCGTACGACGTCTGGGAGCACAACTTGGCGACGGTCGACGCAACTCTACCCGGCGATGTCACCTTGCGCTTGGCTGCTTTACTCCACGATGTTGGCAAGCCACGGACGAAGGATGGCCCGCATTTTTACCGCCACGAGCAAGTTGGGTCGGAAATGGCCGCGGCGATGCTGCGCCGCCTTCGTTTTCCGAACGAAACCGTCGACGATGTGGAACATTTAGTGCGCCAACACATGTACGTCCAGGATCCCGACTTGAGCGACGCTGCAATTCGGCGCTTCATCCGTCGGATCGGGTTGGCGCACTTGGGGCGACAATTTGCGGTGCGTCACGCCGACATCGCGGGCTCGGGGTTACCCAAGCGCGACGACTCGAACGAGCGCTTCGAAGCGCGCGTCTGGGAAGAAGTCGAGCGTAAGCCGGCCTTTTCGGTGGGCGACCTTACGGTCAGCGGTGACGACGTGATCAAGGCGATGGTGTATGCAAAACTCGCACCGCCGGATTTCCACGGCGATGCGCGCGTCGGCGCAGCGTTGCAGTGGCTTTTCGAGCAGGTCACAGACCGCCCCGAGCGTAACGTGCGGCAAGTTCTCCTCACACTTTTGGACGGCTATCTCGCCGTTCATGACAGAGCCAACGGTTGAGTCGGATTATCGCCCTCGTGAATCAAAAAGGCGGCGTCGGCAAAAGCACGACGGCCGTTAATCTTGGTGCCGCGCTCGCCGTTGAAGGCCGGCGCGTGCTTGTCGTGGACTGCGATCCACAAGGCAACACGACCACCGGATTCGGCATCGAGAAACACGGCATGCATCGCGATATCTACAACGTGCTGATGCAGGAAGCCAGCGTCGATGACGTCGCGCAAGCGACCGAGATCGATACGCTCACGCTCATTCCAGCGACGATCAATTTGGCCGGCGCCGAAATCGAGTTGGTCTCGGCGCTATCGCGTGAAACGCGCCTGCGTCAAGCGCTCTTGCCGATCGCGTCGCGCTACGATTTCGTGCTCATCGATTGCCCGCCGTCGCTCGGCTTACTCACCATCAACGCGCTCACCGCGGCCGAAGAAATCATCATTCCGGTGCAGGCCGAGTACTACGCGCTCGAAGGGCTCTCGCAGCTCACGGCGGTCGTCAATCGCGTGCGCAGCGCGCTCAATCCGACGCTGCACGTGAGCGGCGTGCTGGTGACGATGTTCGATGGACGCACGCGTTTGGCGATGGAAGTCCTCGACGAGCTCGAAAAATACTTTCCCCAACAAATGTTCAAGACACAGATTCCGCGCAACATCCGTCTCTCCGAGGCGCCGTCGTTCGGAAAGCCGGTCATTCTCTTCGACGTCAAGAGCCGCGGTGCTCAAGCCTATATTTCGCTGGCGAAAGAGTTGCTCGGAGCGCACGCACCGGTATGAGTCAACCCAAACGCGGGTTAGGCAAGGGCCTCGGCGCGCTGCTCGGCGATTCGCCGGTGCCGACGTCGCCCACCGCCGACGACGCGCTGCGCGAGATTCCGGTCGGGCGCATTACGCCTAATCCGTTTCAACCGCGCAAGCACTTTGACGCCGCGGCGATGGACGATTTGCGCAGTTCGATCGCCGAATATGGCGTGCTGGTGCCGATCATCGTGCGCCGGCGCGGTGAGAATTTCGAACTGGTGGCGGGCGAGCGGCGCTGGCGTGCCGCAGCGGCGCTGCAGCGACCAACCATTCCAGCGATCGTGCGCGAGTCCGACGACCGCGACTCGCTCGAAGTCGCGATCATCGAGAACCTGCAGCGTGAGAACCTCAATCCGATCGAAGAGTCGGCGGGTTTTGCAAGCTTGATGGACGAGTACGGGTTCACCCAAGAGGATCTCGCGCAACGCTTGGGTCGCAGCCGCCCGGCGATCGCCAACGCGCTGCGTTTATTGGCGTTGCCCGACGGCATCAAAGCAATGCTGGTCGACGGGCGGCTCACCGCCGGACACGGTCGCGCGCTGCTCGCCGCGCCGGCGCACGATCGCGTGCGGCTCGCTGAGCGCGCTGCGCGCGAAGGGCTCTCGGTGCGCACGCTCGAGAAGCTTTCCGGCGCGGTGAAAACGGTGCCTGCGACCGGTCGCGTGCGCGAACTCTCACCCGATGAAGCCGAGTTCGAGCAACGCTTACGCGAACGATACGGCACGCACGTTGCGCTGGTGCGCGGCGGCAAGGGTGGTAAGATCGAGTTCCGCTTTGGCAGCGAGAGCGAGTTGCTGCGCCTATCGGATCTTTTGCTCGAATCATGATTCCATTCACACGCATCATGACGATCGTGATGTTTGGAGCGCTCTGCTTCGTGCTGATCTTGCCGCTCGCACTCGCGCGCCATAATCTCGTCATCGCCGTTGGCATTTGCGCGCTCTTCATCGCGTATCTAGCGGCGCAGCTTGTGCTATGGCGACGCATGAAACCGCGCGCCTGACGCGCGCGCAACGCGCGGCGCGGCTGCACGGCATCTACGCGATCGTCAACGAAGACGCGCGCGCGCTTACGATCGCGAACGCGGCGCTCGATGCGGGCGTGCGCATTGTCCAGTACCGCGCCAAGAACGGGATCGGTGCCGAGCATTTGCAGGCATTACGCGAGCGAACGCGCGCGCGTAGCGCGCTCTTGATCGTCAATGACGACTGGCGCGCGGCGCTCGCGTTCGATTGCGACGGTGTACACCTTGGCCCCGATGACGAAGGCTTTGCCGCGGTCGCGCCGGTGCGCGCAGCGCTTGGCGATCGGTTGATCGGACTTTCGTGCGGCACCATCGATGAAGCGCGCGTTGCCGATGCACAGGATGCCGACTATCTTGGCGTGGGCGCTGTCTACGCGACCGGCTCGAAAGCCGACGCCGGTGCACCGATTGGCATCGACGGGCTGCGTGCGATCGCTGCGGCGAGCCGGTATCCAGTCGCGGCGATCGGCGGCATCGCGCCGGAAAACATCGCTGCGGTTCGTGCCAGCGGCGTGGCGATGGCTGCGGTCATCGCGGCGATTGCTGCCGCAACCGACCCAGCATCCGCGGCGCGCGGGCTCGTGGAGCGGTGGGATGCCGGACGCGCGTGACTTCCGCGGCACCTTTGCCGTCCTCAAGGCCTTGCTCACACCGTATGCGTCGCGTTTGCACGCGACTCAAGATAGCGAGACGTTCTATATGCTCGATGGCGAGTACGTGCCCGATTTCAAGCGCGCGATAGCGTTCGGCGGCGTGCAGATTCGGCGCGCGTACGTGAGCTTTCATCTGCTGCCGGTGTACTCGCATCCGGAATTGCTCGGCAGCGTGAGCGACACGCTCAAGAAGCGCCTCCACGGCCGGTCGTCCTTCAACTTCGTCCGTCCCGAGCGCGAGCTGCTGGTCGAACTCTCCGCGCTGGTCGATTCCGGTTTTAGCCTGTACGAACGCTTGGGATGGGTGAAGTGACCGTTCTCTCAATCGGCACGACGCATCCGTGGAACGTGGCGGGCGTCGGGCTCGACTTGCGGATCGGCACGGAGCTCGGTGTGCGGGTGCTCAGCGTGATCGCGGCGGTCAGCGCCCAGGACGCGCGCGGTGTCCATGCGCTCGAGCCGCTTTCGGCGGCGACGGTTCGCGCGCAGCTCGAGGTGATTCGCTGGGATTTGGTCGACGCCGTGCGCGTCGGCGCGCTTGGCTCGGCTGCGGCCGTCCACGAGGTGGCGCTAGCGCTTGCGCGTGCCGGCCTGCCGGCGGTGGTCGATCCGGTGCTTGCGGCGACCGGGGGCGGAGCGCTCGCCGATGACGCGACCCGCCACGCGATCGGGGCTGAGCTTCTCCCCCTGCGCGAAGCGATCGTCACCCCAAACCTCGACGAGGCAAGCGCGCTCCTTGGGCGGGAAATCGGCCGGGCGCAGCTGATCGATGCGGCGCTCGAACTTCGCGCGCGCGGAGCACGCGCGGTGTTGCTCAAGGGTGGTCATCTTTCGGGCGAGCCCTCCGACGTGCTCGCCGACGCCGACGGGGTCGAGATGTTTGCCGGCGGGCGCATCGCGGGCGAGATGCGCGGAACCGGTTGTACGCTCGCGATGGCGCTGGCCTGCGCGCTTGCTCGCGGCGACGAGTTGCGTGAAGCGGTGCGCTTTGCGCGCGCGTTCGTGCGCGAGCGAATTGCACACGCCGTGCAAGTTGACGGCATGCGTGCGGCGTATTGAGCGCGCAATGACCACTGCGACTGTCGCGAAGCCACGCGTGATGTCGGGCATGCGCCCGACCGGCGGATTACATCTCGGCCACCTGGTCGGCGTGCTCACGCAGTGGGCCAACTACTGCGACACGGCAGATGCTTACTTTGAAATCGCCGATCTGCACGCGTATACGACCGGTTTCGAAGATCCGCAAGCGATTCGCGACGCGCGCAACGAGATGGTTGCAGTATGGCTTGCCGCCGGAGTCGATCCCAACAAGGCGACGATCTTCTTGCAATCGGCGGTGCCGGAGATCGCCGAGCTCTACACGCTGCTCTCGATGATCACGCCGATCTCCTGGCTCGAACGCGTGCCGACGTTCAAAGGGCAGATCGAAGCGCTCGGTGCGCAGATCGCGACGATCGGGTTTCTCGGCTATCCATTGCTGCAGCTCTGCGACGTGGCGATTGTGCGCGGCGAGCGCGTGCCGGTCGGCCGCGATCAAGTCGCGCACCTCGAACTCGGTCGCGAGGTCGTGCGCCGTTTCAACTATCTTTACGGGAACGGCGCCGAGATTTTGGTCGAGCCGCATCCGACGCTGACGGAATTCGCCGAAGTGCCCGGCACCGACGGGCGCAAGATGTCCAAGTCCTACGACAACGCGATTCTCATCGCCGACGACGACGAGACGACGACCAAGAAAGTGCGCTCGATGATCACCGATCCGCTGAAAGTTCGGCGCGGTGATCCGGGGCGTCCGGAAGTCTGCCCGGTCTTCGCGTTATGGAGATTCGTCAATCCGCTCAAGCTCGATATCATCGACGCCGAGTGCCGCTCGGGCGCGCTTGGATGCGTCGCCGATAAGAGCGACTTCGCCGATCAGTTGAACGAGTATCTGCGTCCGGTGCGCGAGCGCCTGGCAATCTATCGCGACGATCCGGCGGAAGTCGAGCGCATCATCGCTGAGGGCACGGCACGCACGCGCGAGATTGCGGCGTCGGTCGTCGCCGACGTGAAGCGGGCGATGCGCCTGACGTAAAACGAAAGGCCCGGCGTTTACTCACGCCGGGCCTCGTTCTTGATAGGGCCTTTTCTCGTAACCCCTTACATGATACCGCGCGCTCTCTGGCGCTAAACCTGCACGAGAGCGGTCGCTTGCCCTCTAAACGAGTGACCCCGGCAGGCCAGTAACCGCCGGGGTCTTCGTGTAGCAACGGGGATTATGCAATCGTATCGTTGACGAAGCGACCGTTCATTAGGCCGGACTGAGGAATTGCCTGGACGAACCAACAGCAGATGAACAAGCGATTAATCGTGCTGCTCTTTGCCTTTGGCGTGCTGGCGGCGGTAAAGGCCACGCCTCCGACGATGACGCAGATCCTGGCCACGCCGTTGCTGGACCACGCAATTGTGGCGGGAGAGGTGTACGACCTCGACACGCATCGCGTGCTCTTTGCCCGCAACGCGCAAACGCTTATGGAAGCGGCATCAACGACCAAGCTCCTCACCGAAGGCACGAGCCTCGCGCTGCTTGGTCCGGGCTTCCGCTGGACAACGCCGGTCTATCGCACCGGCCCGGTCGATGCGACGGGTACGCTGCACGGCGATTTGGTGCTGGTCGCGAGCGGCGACCCGAACATCTCACAGCGCATCCAGCCTGATGGCACGCTCGGGTTCCAAAACGAGGATCACGCCTACGATGGCTCACCGCATACCAAAGCGGTGCCGGGTGATCCGCTGATCGTACTGCGTCAGCTCGCCGAGCAGGTGCAGCGCAGCGGCATCAAAGCAATCGATGGCCGCGTTGTCGTTGACGCGTCGCTCTTCGCGAGTCCCGGTCCCGAGGGCGGCACGGGCACGATGGTCGCACCGATGGTCCTCAACGACAACGTCGTCGATGTCACGATCTCGCCGGCTGACCACCCCGGTGATGCAACGACGAGCACCGTGTCGCCGCAAACGCCGTACGTGCAGTTCATTAACAGGTCTACGACCGGGAAGGCTGGCACCGAACCGACCATAGACATGAGCAATGACGTTACGCAGCCCGACGGCACGCACGTCGTAACGATCACCGGTGCGATTCCGTCGGGCCCGACGATCCTCTTTGCGTATCGCGTGCCGAACCCCGACGTCTTTGCGCAGATGGCGTTTGCCGATATCTTGCAAAATCTACGCGTCAGGATCACCGTGCCACCGAGCGCAGCGCCGTTCGATCCGGCGGCGGCCAAGGCGAGTTACACCGCCGCGAATCTGGTGGCATCGCACACGTCGCTGCCGCTCGCGCAGGACGTGCGCATCACGCTCAAACTCAGCGATAACTTGCACGCGGCGCTCGGACCGTATACCTGGGCTGTCCACCTCGCGCCCGCACCGCACCGCGATCTGCTCGCGCAGGGCTTTGCGCTCGAGCGCAAGATGCTGCGAAATGCTGGGCTCGACGTGAACAGCGCGTCGATGACCGATGGTCTCGGCGTCTCGGCGTTCTTCACCCCGAATTTCATGGTGCATTATCTCGCATGGGTGCGCACGCAGCCCTGGTACGACGACTTCCACAACGGTCTGCCGATCATGGGCGTCGATGGCACGCTGTTCAACATTCAAAACGATTCGCCGGCCGCCGGCAAAGTGTTTGCGAAAACCGGCACGTTCGGCGCGCCCGACGAACTCAACGCCGGCGAGATCATCACCGCCAAAGGGCTCGCAGGTTACATGACGACACGCAGCGGCCATCACGTGGCGTTTGCGTTCTACATCAACCGTTCGTCAGGAAAAGGCAGCATCTACGACGATAAGGACATCGCGCACGCGAACGGCCAATTGCTCGGCGCAATGGCAACAGCCGCGTGGTTATCGTTGTAACGCGCTGCGCCTACGCTCGGGATGACAAGTTTAGCGCCACTGCATGGCGCGGTAGAAATCGCGATACTTTCCGCTGAAGCGCATGTGCAGCACCCACGCGGTCTTCACGATAACGTACGTTGCGAGCAAACATACCGGCAGCATCACCCACCAGGTGCCGGTCATGCTCGCTAAGGCGACAAGTGCCCCGACGATGACGAACGGTGCGACGGTGCCCGCCCAGTAAAGCCGCCGCGCGCGCGGCACCGTCAGATAGTCATCGACCTTGTAGTTGCTCATCAGCGTGATGCTGGTCCAGCCGCGGACGATCGCGGCGCCGAGAGCCGTGGCCGCGAGGAGCATCGCGATGACAAACGGATGCATTAGCCCTTGTACTGCGGCAAGTATTTCGCGAGTTGGTGCAGCGCGTAGTCGATGTCTTCGAGCGACGCTGCGTACGAGAAGCGCAAGTAGCCTTTACCGGCTGGTCCGAAACTCGAGCCGCCGCCGCACGCGATGCCGGCTTCCTCTAAGAGGTAGCTTGCGAGCTTCTTGTCGTCGGTCGTGATTTTCGAAACGTTGGGGAAAGCGTAGAATGCGCCTTCGGGCAGCGTGCAGCTCACACCCGGAATTGCGTTGAGGCCGCTCACCAGTCTGTCGCGGCGTTGACGGAAGATCTCGTTCATCTCGCGCACGGCGGTGTCGGGCCCGGTCAATGCTTCGATGCCGGCCTTCTGCACGAACGAAGTGACGCAGCTAAACGTGTTGTTATTGAAGAGCGTCACTGCGCGGCAGATCTCTTCGGGTAGGATCGCATAGCCGAGGCGCCAGCCCGTCATCGCGTAGGCTTTCGAAAAGCCGTCAACGATGACCGTGCGCTCTTGCATCCCGGGCAGCGACGCGATCGAGACGAAATCGGTGTCGAGATAAAAATTGCGGCTGTAGATCTCGTCGGCGATCACCAAGAAGTTGTGCTTGTTCGCGAGTTCGGCAATTCGCTCGAGATCGGAACGCAGCAACACGCCACCGGTCGGATTGTGCGGCGAGTTGATCACGACCGCTTTGGTTTTGTTCGAAACACGCGCTGCCAGCTCGTCGAGATCCATGCGCCAATCGCGCGACTCGAGGAGCGGAATGCGAATGACGTTGGCTTGCAGATAGCTCGACGCTGAAGCGTACGCCGGATAGGCGGGATCGAAATAGACGAAGTCGTCGCCCGGATCCAAGATCGCGGAAAGAATATTCCAGATGATCGGCTTGGCCCCGGGTGAGATCGTTACGTGCGCCGCGCTATATGGCGTCGCCACCTTGCGGAAGCGCGTCGCGTAGTCGGCGATCACTTCACGCAGGTCGAGTGTGCCTTGCGACGGCGTGTAGTGTGTGTCATGCGCCATCAGCGACGCGACTGCGGCGTGCTTGATGTTCTCAGGCGTGTCGAAGTCGGGTTCGCCGATCTCCATGTGCACGACGCGCCGTCCGCTCGCCTCGAGCTCACGCGCGCGCTGGAGAATTTGAAATGCGTTCTCCGACCCAAGGCGAGAGAGCGCACGTGTAACGAACGACTTTTCGGTTGCGAGCATTCGGATTATTCCCCAGGGTGCGTCCCGCTCGCGGCGAAGGTTGACCGCGTCATGCGCACCCTATCTGAAGTTTTTGCACCGGGAGCACCAACGTTACCAGAAGGGCTTCGGACGCTCGTCGTTTCGCCCGACCGCGAGTTGGAACCTGGGATGACGGTGCGCGCAACCTTCACCTTCCGCAATCAAGGCGGCGCGCCGGCAACCGGTGTGCGCGTGCGCTTTAATCTCCCCGATGGCCTCGTGTACCTCGTCGGAACCGGGCAGCTCGATGGGCAGAGTCTGGACGACGAGCAAGGCAATTCGCCCCTGCTCTCGCGCAGCGGCGCCCACATCGGCGACATCGATCCGGCCGAAGAACGCCGGATTGAGATCTCCTACAGTGTGGCCGGTGCGATCGAGAACGGCACGATGATCGAGCTGCAAGCGGCGGTTGCTTCCTTTGAGGTGCCGCCGGTCGGGTCGAATATCGTCCGGTTGATTGCCCGCAGCCGGCCCCAACTCGAGAATTCCTTAACCGGCGTCTCGATCGAGGCGCGGTCCGAGCCCGTGCCCGGCGCCGAGGCGCAAATCACGGTTCGCCTGCACAACGCCGGCGAGTCGAGCGCGCACGACGTCGTCGTGGTCGCGCCGATCCCCGAACACACTCGCTACGTCCCCAACTCGGCGCGCGTCAACGGGCGCGAGATCGAGCGGGATCTGGGTCAGCCCTTCGATCGGGTCCACGCGCCGATCGTCACCCCGGCGCTCGCCGCGAGCGCGAGCTCGACCCTGGTCTACCGCGTCCAGATCGCCTCTCCGCTCCACGACGGCACCGCGATCGTCGCCCACGCCCACGTCGCTTCACAAGAAACCGCCGCGTTCGCGCTCGAGGCCGCCTCGCTCGTGGTGCGCTCGACGCCCGACTTTGACGATGACCGCACCACCTTCACCGTGGAACCGGCGTACGACGTGCGTCCGGGGCAGCGCGTAACGATGGCGCTGTGCGCGTTCAACGCCGGATCCGCCGCTGCGGAAAACGTGACCGCGGTGCTCGAACTGCCCGACACCCTGGTGCCGGTGCGCGGTGCGACGGTCATCGACGGCCGTCCGATCAAGGAAGCCAAGAAACGTGAAGCGCTGAACTTCGATCTGGGCCGCGTCGACGCCGATGAGCGTTGCGATCTGGTCTGCGAAGCGATCGTGGTATCACCGCTCGCCGACGGATCGACGATCGAAGTTGCCGCGACGCTGTCGTGGGAACCGGCGCGCGGGGACGATTCGCAGCGCCGCTTCGAGCGTACGATTGCGATTCACTCCGAGCCCGCGCTCCCGTCGCGCCGCAACGCGATTGCACGCACGCACGGCGAAGTCGTCAAGCCGGGCGAAGAGATCGAAGCAACGATTTTTCTTGCCAACGAAGGCAGCGCGAGCGCAACCGACGTCGTGCTGCACTTGCGCCTCGATCCCGCACTGGATGAAGTGCGGCTTACGGAGAAATCGTCGCGCGTCTCACTCGACGGTGACACCGCCGAAATCGGCAGCATCGAGCCATACGCGCAGCGGCGGTTCGTGTTGCGCGCGCGCGTGCGTTCACCCTACGCCGATCGCAGCGAATTGCGCATCGGTGCCAGCGTGCATTCCCGCGAACTCGGTGAAACGGCGCTGGGCGAAGTGACGTGGCGCGTCGACGCGCATCCGTCGTTCTCGCCGCAAAGTTCGCACCTCGGTCTCGAAAGCGAAGAGGTGTTGCGGCCCAACCAGCTCGCTGACGTCGCCGTGGCTGTCACCAACGTCGGCAGCGACGTGGCGCACAACGTGCGCGTGCGTTTGTACATCTCGCCCGAGGCACGATTGGAAACCGTCGATGGCGCGACGCGCGAGAAATCGAAACTCGTCTTCGGTGAGATCGGCCCGGGCGCAACGGCGGAAGCGCGGCTCGGCCTGCGCTTGCTGCGTAGTCTCGCCAAAGAATATCCGGTCACCGTCGACGGTGTGTTGACCGCCGATGCGATGCTGCCGGTCCCGCTCGACCGGCTGATTATCGCGACGACCGCCGAGCCGGATTTCTCGGTTGGCTCGTTGCGGAGCGAACCGATCGACGTGGTCGATGTCGGCGAAACGATCGAGTGGACGCTGCACGTGCGCAACGGCGGCGACGGCCCGGCACGTCGCGTGCAGATTCTCTGCGCGCAGCCCGAGTCGTTGATCTACGTGCCGAACTCGACCAGCGTCAACGACGTGCCGATTCGCGACGTCGGTGCACTTTCGGCGCTCTCGAACGAGCGCGGCATCGTGCTCAACGACGTAGATCCCGGCGTCGAGGCGACGATTCGTTTCCGCGACGTCGTGCACAACGGCTTGCCGGCAGGTGAGGCGATCGTGCGGGTGGCGACCGTGCACTATGACGGCGAGCGCCACGACGAAATGCCCTCGAACGAACTCAAAGTGCGAGCGACGCCGGTCTTTGCCAACGCGATCCCGGGATTACCGTTCGGTCTCGACGGCATGGTCGGGCCGGCCTTCGGCAGCGGCCAGCGCATGCTCACCGAGGATCGCTTCATGGAATTGCCGCCGGCCACGCCGGTGAGCAGTAACGGGGATCTCTCCGGCGGTCGCGTCGCCGCGACCGACTATCCGGCGCTCCCGTCGGCCAGCAACGGCTCGAGCGATGCCATCGATAGCGGGATCGCGGGCGATCGCGTCGGCGTGGCGGTGACGTTCACCGCCGAGCGACACGCGCGCGTGCTGCGCTTCCTCGATGAAGCGCGCTTCGACGGTCTGATCACGCATCTGTTCGCGATGCGCGCCTTCTTCCCCGAAGCGATCGGCGATACGCACGTCGGTGCGGTCGCGTCGATGCGCGAGATGCTGCGCGACGAAACGGACCGGCTGTTCATCAAGCTTCGATTGCCGAGTTACGTGATCGCGCCGCGCGACATCGAGACGCCCTCGATGCGCGCCACCTTGGAGCGTTTGCTGCATGACACAGCGGCGGCGCGCAGCATTCCGGCGGAGACACCCGGCGCAACCGTCGTGCTGCGCGGTAGCTACGATCCGCACGCGATGGCCGAGCTGGGCGACCGGTTGGGCGAAACAGAGCTTGCATCGGCACTCCCGTGGGCGATCCTTGCGCGCTTTTTACCCGACGGCAGCGCACAATTCGCGCATTACCGCGGCATGCTGGTAGCGCGCCTGGATAGTTTTGTGGACGCCGATAGCACGGAGTTTCTCGATGCGCTGCAGCGTCGCCGCGATGTGGCGCTCGATGCAGCGCTGGACGTGGTGCGCACTTCGCTGCACGCGAATGCCGTTTAGAGTTCCACCGTGTCGCTGATCGCGATATCGGCGCTGCTTGCGCTCATTGCGGGAATCTTGCTCGCGGTCTACGCGTGGCGCGCACCGCGGCGCGCGGCGCAAGCGCAGCTGGCACGTGATGGCGCACCGCTCCAAGCGACAACCGCGTGGACGAGTGGGGCCGGCGACGAGTTTGCGGGCCTGTCGGAGGCGGCACGCTGCGATCTGGTCTTCGCGGTCGCGGCGCTCGACGATGAACGCTCGCAGAAATTGCTCGAGCATGCGCTCAATGATCCGGCGGAAGCAGTCTCGCTCGCCGCGGCGCATGCGCTGGCCGGCCATGGGCGGCGCCCGCTCGTGGACAGCTTTCTTGCGAGCCACCCCGGCGCCCGGGCCGACCGGATCGCGCAGGCCCTCAGCTTGCTTGACTAAAAAGGAGGCCACGTGGCTTCGACGTCGTTGACTGGCATCTTCGCGCCGGGTTCGCCTGCGTTAGTCGAGAGTCTGCGGACCCTCGTGCTGGAGCCTAATCGCGCGGTCAGTCCGGGCGAAACGATCCGCGTTCACTTCTCTTTTTCCAATCTCGGCGGTGCCGCTGCCACCGGCGTCCGCGTGCGCTTCGCGCATCCGCAGGGCGTCGAACATCTCGCCGCAGGCGATACGGTCGACGACGCGGCGCTTGCTGACGGATCATTCATCGATCCCAACGGCGCCGCGATCGGCGATTTAGAGCCGAACGGGCAACGCCGCGTGACCGCCGTCTTCCGGACCAATCCGACGATCGAAGACGGCACCGAGTTGGTTTTTCAAGCCGCACTGGTGACCGATCAAACGCCGCTCGTTGGTTCGAATATCGAGCGGCTGTTTGTACGCAGCCGCCCCGAGCTGCAAAACAGCGCAACGTTCGTCACGATCGCGGGTCCAAGTTCGCCGCGGCCGGGCGACGCGATCACGGTGCGCGCGGTCGTGCGGAACACCGGCAGTTCCAGCGCGCACGACGTCGTCGTCGTGTTGCCCGCGCCGGACCATACAACGTACGTCGCGAGCAGCGCGCGCATCGACGGCCGCGTCGTCGCCGCGGTCGAGGGTGAAGCGTTCGACTACGACAGTTCAACCGTGGTGAGCGAGCGGCTCGCACCGGCGCAATCGGTGGTGATCGAATATCAAGCTACGATCGATACGCCGCTTGGCGATGGCACGCGCATCATAGCGCAGGGGACCGTCGGTTCGCGCGAGACGTCGGAATTCTCGATTAAGTCATCGGAAATCGTCGTGCTCTCGCCGGTCGATTTCGACGGCGAAGATACCGCGCTTGCGGTGATCAGCGACGACGTCGTCACCCCCGGCATGCGTGTGCCGATGGTGCTGCGCGCGATGAACACCGGCACGGGGATTGCCGAGCGCGTGCAGATCGTGTTCATGCTCCCGCAGGGGCTGATCTACGCGCCAGGTACGGCGCATGTCGACGGTCAGCCGGTGAGCGATGATGCGATTAGCAACTTGACGTTTTCGCTTGGCTCTCTTGCCGCCGGACGGATGGTCGAAGCCGGCATCACCGCGACGGTTGCGGTACCGGCGACCGCGGAGACGGCACTGCCGATCGATGCGGCACTGCGTTGGAAGACGGGGGAACGCACGTTTTCACGTCGCCTTGCCGTGCGCGTCGCGCCACGCTTCAGCCGTGCGCGCAATTACGTCGAAACCGATCGCGGCGTCGCGCAGGCGCGCGAAGAGCTCGCCTTTACCGTGCACATCTTCAACGACGGGACGGCGCCTGAGTCCGACGTGCGGCTGCGGTTGATCCCGGGACTCTACCTCGAAAATCTGCGCATCGGTGAGAGTGCCGAAGATACCATTCCGTATGACGTGCCGGTGGCGCTCGGCTTTGTGCATCCGCACCAGGAGCGAGTCTTCACCGTACTCACCACAATTGCGTCGCGCGTTCCCGATCGTTCGTCGGTTACGCTCGGCGCCGTGCTCGAGCATGGCGGCGGCGCAGTCGATCTCGGCACCGCGACCACCATCGTGCGTTCACGTCCCACCGTCGAGAGCGTCGCGTGGGAATTGACCTCGCATGAGCCGCTGCGTCCGGGACGGACGGTCGACGCGATCGTGCGGGTCGTAAATTCGGGGTCCGACGTCTTGCGCGATGCACGCCTCTCGCTCACCCTTCCGCCGGAGTTGGCAATCGAGCGCGCGGTGGATGCGCGGCGCGACCGCGATGGCTTGGCCTTCGCCGACATCCCCGCCGAAACGACGCACGAATCACGCATTACCCTGCGATTGCTGCGCGCGATCAGCGGCAATCGCACGCTCACGCTCGAAGGTTGGCTGCACGGCAAAGGCATCAGCCCCGTACAGTTCGCGACGCTCGACGTGCCGACGTTCGCGCAAGCGCAGTTCGGACAGAGCGCGCAGATCCTCGCGATTCCATCCGAGAGCGTCAACGCCGGCGAGCGGATGTATTACGAGATTCGTTTGCGTAACGACGGCGATGGTCCGGCCGATCGCTTGACCGTGCGCGTCGTCGCAACCAATTTGGCCGTCTACGTGCCGTCGTCGACGACGATCAACGGACTTGCCGTCGGTGACGACTCGGGCGCTTCGCAACTGTGGTCGGCGCGCGGCCTCGTACTCGCCGACGTCAATCCGAACATCGATCTGCGCATCCGTTGGGAGATGATGGTGATGGCGCCGCTTGCGGCGGGCACCGCGCTCGACACGCGTGCCATTTTGGAGTGGGGTGAGGGCACGACGTTCGCTGTCGCAGCACCCACTGTGCGGGTACAGGCGCAACCGAGTTTGAGTGAATCGACCGCGGGGACGCCGATTTCGATCGCGCGGATCTTCCCGGCGGAGAAAGTTGCGGTCGAACTGCCGCCGCTACCCGAGCCCGAACCCGTACAAGCCGCGCCGACGATACCGCCGCGCGAAGCGCCGCCACGCGCAATCACCGAATTGGTCGAGTCGATTACCACCAGCGCGCAAGAAGTCATCGTGTCGTCGCCGGCCGCAGCCGTGCCAGGCGCAACGCAAGATGTAGAAGATCGCGTGGAAGTGCCGGTTCTCTATCTCGATTTCAGCGCCGATCGGCTCAGCAATACTCTGCGGATGATCGAGCGTAGCACGAGCGCGGGTGGACTCGTCCAGCATCTCTTCGCCGTGCGACTGCTCTTCCCGGAGCACGCGCAAGACGCGCCCGCTTCGGTCGATGATGCCTTTGCCAACGCGAGCCGCGCCCTGCGCGCGCCGCTCGAGAAGCTCTTCGTGCGTTTGCGCATGCCGCGCCTTACGATTACCGGCAAAGATCTCGAGGATCGCGAGAGTCGCGAAGCGCTGCGCGACGTCGTCGAAAGTTTGAGCTTTGCGCCGACCGCATCGCCGAAGGCGCCGACCGACGGCACCCTGCGTGTCACCGGCGCAATCGAACTCGACGTCGTGCGTGCGCTGCTGCCGGATCTCGAATCCGCGCCGCTCGGCGCGGTGACGCCGTGGCTGATCAACGCGCAGATGCTTGGCACGACGATCTATCACGGCAGCGATCGCAGCGACGCGCTCGAGACCTACCGCGGCGAGCTGCTGCACGTGCTCTCCGTTTTGAACGAGTTGCCGATCGAAGAGTTTCATCGGGTTTTGACCTCGAGCGTGAATCGTACGCTCGACGAAGCGCTGGCCAACGCGATCGACGCCTTGCGCGGCGCGGCGCAGAGTGTTCTCGAGTAATCCCGGCACCGCGATTCTCCTCGTAGTCTTTCTCGTGGGCGCGTTCTTTTTCGCGCTCGGAACACTGCTCGTGCGGCGCGAGCGGCTCCGCAAAGATGCTCCGCAGCCCAGCGTCGAGCCTGTCAAAACCGTCGATCCCTACGAGCGCATCGAAGCGCTGCTTACGCTGTCCGATGCGTCAAGCGTTCGCGAGCTCGAACGGTTGCGCGATTCCGGCGCGACCTCCGAAATTCGCGCTGCCGCCGAAGATGCGCTGATCGTTATTGCGTCGCGCGCCTAGTCAATGCGCGACGACGTGAACCGGAATGGACGCCCGGTGCAGCAACTCTCGTGCTACGTGCCCCTCGCCGACGACGATCGATGCGCAGCGCTCGTCGCGCGCGACGGTGAGTAACACGTCGACCGGATTCCCCGTGTAGAGTTCGTGTGTCGCCGCGACGCCGTCGTGCGTGGCACGCTGCGCGGCTTGCGCGAGGAACGTGCGGCCTTCCGCCTCCAAGCCTTGGATCAATGCGTCCGGATCGATCGGCGTGCCGGTGATTGGGCCACCCGCTGCTTCAGCTTCTTCGGCAATCGGTCGCCAGTCGACCGCGTACACAATGATCAACTCGCCGTGTTCATCGGTGGCGAGCTTCGCCGCCGCATCGACCACCGGCGCGAATCTCTGCGAGCCATCGATGCCGACGAGAATGCGTACGTTCACGCGACGCGCACGACGGGTTCGGTGACGATTTTCCGCGCTGCGTTGGGATTCGGCAACGCAAGCAAGAGCGGAATGGTGAAAAGAAAGAGCAGCGCACTGACACGGAACAAGTACAGGTACGAAACGACGCTCGCGTTTGATTGGATCAACCCCCACAGCAGTGCTTGCGCGCGCGTCGCACCCAGGGTTTGGATGGCGTGCGCGATCGCCGGGTTCGCGAGATTTGCTCGCCCCGCGAGCGCACTCAGTGCGGCGGAGGCGCGATTGACTTGTAGCACCCCGAGAAGCGCAATGCCGATATTGCCGCCGAGATAGCGCACGAGCGTTGCAATGCCGGTGGCATCGGACATGAACCGCGACCCGATCTGCGAAAGCGTGACCGTGATGAGCGGCACGAAGAGCATGCCCAGCGCCAGCCCTTGGAGCACGCGCGGCCAAAAGATATCCCAGTAGCCCGCCTCGCTCGTGAGCCCTCCCATCATCCACGCGCCGGCCGAAAACATCGCGAGCGCCGCCGCCAGCACGAGACGCACGTCGATCAATCGCGTGAGCGGTCCGATGATCGGCATGACCAGCGACGTTGCGATCGTGCCTTGCAACAGGAACACGCCGCTATTGTACGGCGTCAGGTGCAACGGGCCTTGAAAAAAGAGTGGCGTCACCAGATTGATGCCGTACAGCCCGAAGCCGCTAACCACCGAGAGGATGCATCCGACGCTGAATGAGACCGTCTTGAACACCTTGAGATTCACGAACGGACGCGCGGCGCGAGCTTGTGCCCACACGAAATAGGCGAAGAGCACGACGGTGACGATGGTGAGCGTCAGGATGCGTGACGAGTCGAACCAGTCTTCACGTTGACCCTCCGAAAGCACGAACTGCAGCGTGCCCAGCATCACGCCCATGGCAACGAATGGGCCCCACTGGATTGGCGGTACATCGCGCTGCGTGGGGTTATCGTCGCGCAGTATGATCGCAGCCGCGACCAGACCGGCGAGGCACAACGGTATTTTGAAGAAGAACACCATCGGCCAATTCGGAAAGGTCCACGTGTCGTTGTCGAGGATCCAGCCTCCGATCACCGGTCCGAGCGCAAATGGCAACGTCGAGGCGAGTCCAAATGCCGCGACCATGTCGGCGCGCCGTTCGGGTGGGGCCGACCGCAGCAAAATCGCCAGCGAAATCGGCTGGAGCGCCCCGCCGCCGAGGCCTTGCAAGAAGCGCGCGGCGACGAGTATCCAAATGCTCGAGCAGAAACCGCACAGGCACGAAGCCAGCGTGAACAATCCCAAGGCGCCCAAATAATAGGATTTCTCCCCGAAGCGCGAGGTGAGAAAGCCGTTGAGCGGCATCACGATCATCATTCCGAGAACGTAGCCGGTGGCAACCCATCCGGCCTCATCGGCGCTCGCACCGAGGCTGCCGCCGATCGAGGGGATCGCAACGTTGACGATCGCCTGATCCATCACCGCCATTAAGACGCCGAACATCACCGTTACGGCAACCAAGATGAACGAAGGGGCGCGCCGTGGCATGCCACCTGCTTGTGGTTGCCGAAGCTTTGCGACCTCCATGGCGTACGAGGTAACGAAACGAATTAAGGGTCACGATTACCGCTACCGCGTGGAGGGGTATCGCGATCCTCGCAACGGCAAACGCCGAGCCCGGTGGCAGTACCTCGGGGTTCTGTCGGGCGGCGAGCTGACGCCGGCGGCTGCGATCCGCCGCACGCGCGTCACCCGCGAGGACCTCATTGCCGCCACGGTGCGATTGCTAGAATATCGCGATCCGTCCAACGTCACGGTGGCGACGATCGTTCGCAGCGCGGGTGCCTCGAAAAGTACGTTCTATCGGAATTTCCCCAATCGCCGGGCCGCGTTCAGCGTCGCGCTCGATCGCATCTGCGACGTCACTCTCCGCGCGCTTCCGCCGTTAGATGCGCAAATGACGGATCTCCACGAAGCGCGGCTGCGGCTGCGCGTCTGGTGCGAAGCCTACTATCGATCGATGTTGCAGCAGCGTGCGTTGCGCTCAGCACTCGCGCAAGGACAGCACGGTAACTTACGTGCGCGCATCGAGCGCTCGCTGATAACAGTCGATCCGTCGCTCGTGATCTCCGCGTTCTTGCGCCGGCTATGCGATTGCGGTTTCGTGCAGATCGAGGACCCTGACGCGCTCGCGCGCTCGATCCGCGCGATACATTTGGCGATGATGGTCGCTAGCGTTGCCGGGTTGCCGTACGCTGACATTCCGGCACCAGCATTCGAAGAAGTCTTTCCTTTGATCGATCGTGCGGTGTTCGGCGTCTAAGGCGCGTACGCTCCGCTCTTATTGAAATATTTGACGAGAATTTCGCGCGCGATCGGCGCGGCAACGGTCGCGCCGTACCCGCCGCTGCGATCGACGAAGACCGCCATCGCCAATTTCGGATGATCCGACGGCGCCCAAGCGATGAACCAGGTCGTGTTCGCGCCGGCGCCGTTGCCGGTTTCCGCCGTGCCGGTCTTTCCCGAAAACGGTAGGCCGGCAATTTTCAAGCCGTACGCCGTGCCGCCGGGATCGGTAACTTTCCCCATACCGTCGCGAACGAGCGCGAGTGCTTCTTGCGTTGCCGGAACTTGGCGGATCACTTCGGGTGCAAAGGTTTTTATGACGTGTCCTTGCGGCGTGCGAATCTCGCGCACCACTTGCGGACGATAGAGCGTGCCGCCGTTGATCACCGCCGACGCGATGTCGGCCATCTGCAGTGGCGTGGCTTGCATCGCCCCTTGGCCGATGCCGAGCATGCAGACTTCGCTCGGCTCCATCGGCACGCCGAAGACTTTCATCTCCCATGCGTTCGTCGGCCAATTGCCGGAGTTTTCGCCGGGCAGATCGATGCCGGTCCTCGTGCCGACACCGTAGAGGTGCGCCCACTTGGTGAGACGCGTGATGCCGAGCCGCCAGGCCATCTGATAGAAGAATCCATCCGACGACGCGGCGAGTGCGGGAACGAACGTGGTGTTGCCGAGGCCACCGGATGCGATGTCGCGCGCGACGTAGCCGCCGCAGTTCCACGAGCCGCTGTCGTAGACGACTTCCTTGGGTTTGACCAGACCTTCGGTGAGCACGCCGCTGCCGGTAACCATCTTGAAGGTCGAGCCGGTCGGCGTTGCAGCGCCGATCGCGTTGTTGAAGAGCGGGTCGGTGGGATCGAGCAGATAGTGCGAAACGCGCTTCCAGTTGTCGGCGGCAAAGTCGTTGGGATCGAATTCGGGATAGCTCGCCATCGCGAGCACGCCGCCGGTCCATGGATCGAGCACGACGACCGCGCCCGCGAGTTTGCGCCCGTGCGACCACTTCTTGATGCCGTCGTCGAGCGCACGCTGCACGATCTGCTCGAGCCGGCCGTCGACGTTGGTGATGACCGTATCGCCGGGAATCGCCGCTTTCGCCGGCAGCTTAATGCCAGGCACGACCTGATCTTGTGCGTCGACGACAACGCGTTGGCCGCCCGCCTCGCCGCGCAAATACTTGTCGTAGACGTATTCCAGCCCGTCTTTGCCGATGACGTCGTTGGGCGTATAGCCCTCGTGCTTGCGGCGCTCGTATTCGCTCTCGGTAATTTGCCCGACGTAGCCGAAGATCGAGGCACCGGTGGCACCGAGCGGATAGTCGCGGATCGGTTGCACTTCCAGATCGACGCCCTGCACCTCGCCGAGCAATTCGGAGAGCCGGGCGACTTTGGCGACCGGCAAATCGCTCGCGAGCACGACCGGGCCGTACGGCTCGTAGGTCTGTACTTGCGCGAAGTTCTCGTAGTTCACGCCGCGGTGATGCAACAAGCGATAATCCAGCTTGCTCTCATCGATACCTAGCGTGCGCGAGAGCGTTGCAAGGACACTGTCGATATCGGTGATCTCCGACGGAATGAGCCCCACCACAAACGACGGCCGGCTGCGCACGAGCACATGACCGTCGCGATCGTAAACCATGCCGCGCGGCGCCGCGACTTCGATCAGCCGCACTTGGTTCTCCAGCGCCGCAGCACGATAGCGCGCGCCCTGCACGAGTTGCACTTGGACGAGTTGCACGATCAGCGCGATGACTGCGATCGCGACGATGGCGATGAAGCCGGCGATGCGCCAAGGCGAACGTTCCCATGAGATGCGCGGGGCGCGACGGCGATCGATGATCACGCGTAACGGCTATCGAAGCGCCGGTTGACCAAGATCACGGCCATCATCACGAGGCCATTGAGCACCGCTTCAAACAGTGCTTGGTGGAAGTGCATCACCGCGAGCCCGCCGGGAAAGCCTTCGAAACTCATCACGACCCAATAGATCAGTCGCACCACCAGGGTTGCAACGAACGTGATCGTTGCAACGAGTGGAATCGAATCGGCAAAGAATCCGCGTGAGATCGTGCTAGAGAAGTAGGCAACGGCAGTCATCGCGATCGTCCAGGCACCACCGCTCATGCCGAAGGTGAGCAGGTCGAGCGCGAAGCCGGCAGCCAGCCCGTATGCGGCGGCGCGCCATGCCTCGACGCGAATCGCATACCAGACGACCGCCACCAGCACGACATTGGGTTCGACGTTGCGGATCGTGAGCACGTGCATCAAGCAATCTTGCGCGAAGAGCGCAAGCAGCAGCCAGGCAACGGAAATATACCACGCGGGAGCAGTGACCCGCGGGATGTGAATTCTATTGCGGAACGACGACAACGCGATCGAGGGTGCCGAGATCGACGGCTGGGCGGAGGACGGCGGTCTGGTATAGCGTCGCATCGCCGCGCTCGATGGAAACGATCGTGCCGATCGGTACGCCGGATTGGAACGAGCGGCCCTGCCCGGTTACGATCACGTCGCCGCGCTTGATCGGTGCATCTTGCGGAATGTACTCGACGCGAACGCTCGAGAGGTTGCCGCGTGCAATGCCCCAGTAACGTCCGCGGCGCGTCACCGCCGGAATGCGGCTGGTGTAATCAGTGATGAGCACGACCTCGCTCGAGAACGGTCCAACCGATTCGACGCGTCCCACCACGCCCGCGCTTGCGATGACACCGTCGTCTTTGTGCACGCCGGCATTGCTGCCGCGGTCGATCGTGACGGTGCGTGAGTCGTTTTCCGGTGGAAAGCCGATCACGCGCGCTTCGACCCCGGTCGGATTCGCCGCGACCGCTGGTTGGATGCTGACCTCTGAGGCGTACTGCGCGTCGAGTTCGTGCAGGCGGGTGTTCTCAGCTGCGAGCGCACGGTTCTCGTCGCGCAACCGCGCGTTCTCTCTTTCGAGCGAAGGCAGCGCCGCAACCGATGTTCCCGCGCCACGCGCGTCGTCGATGACGATGCTCGTCGCGCTTTGCGCAAACGACGCGAGCGATGTTGCAATCGCGGTGAGCGGACTCGTCGTGCCCGCGCGTTCGGCGTTGATTTGCACGAGCGCCAGCGTCGCCGCCACGATGATGACGGCAATCAGCGCGAATAGTTTGCGCTCGTCGCGATAAGTAAAGATGGCCAGCTCCCGGGAAAGGCCTATTCGTTGATGGCGCTCTTCGCCGCCGGTAAGGTAAAACCCAACCGCCGCAATGACCGAACGAAGCGGGCAAGCGGGAAGCCCATGACCGTATAAAAATCGCCGTCGATCGACTCGACCAGCGCCGCGGCGCGACCCTGGATGCCGTAGCCGCCTGCCTTATCCATCGGCTCGCCGGATTCGACGTACGCGTGGATCTCATCGTCGCGAAGCGGATAAAAACGCACCCGCGTCGTCGAGGACTCCTCGATCAAATCGCGGCGCCCTGGGAATGCGATCGCGTATGCGGTGTGCACGGCGTGCGTCCGGCCGGAAAGCGTCCGCAGCATCGCCGAGGCTTGCGCCGGATCGCGCGGTTTTCCCAGCGCCACCCCGTCGACGTCGACCACGGTGTCGGCCGCTACCACTAGTTCGTCCGGAAAGTGCGCTTGCACGTCGCGCGCTTTAGCGGCCGCATGACGGATCGCTAGCGCCGCCGGTGGAATCGACGGGTCGTCCGGCTCGTCGTAGTCGCTGGGCTGGACCCGCACGGCGAGCCCGAGCGCGCGAAGGAGTTCGAGCCGGCGCGGGGATGCGCTAGCGAGAACAACTGTTTCGAGAATCAAACGGCCACCTCAGGCGTCTCACTCGTAGTACTTGCCGCCGGCAAGCACGTAGCCGGCGACGTGGCGTCCCGACGGATCGCGATGCGTCCAGTGGATCACGCCCCCGCCCGGGTCGTCCTCGAACTGACCCTTGACGGTCACGGTTTCACCCGCGCGTAGCGGCACGGGGCCAGTGATGTCGACATTGGTCTCGACGCGCAGCATCAGATCGCATTGCTGCGTGAGCTTGAGCAGAAAGCCTTCGTGCTCGCCGCTTGGACCGTTGTGCGTGCCGAGCACGCCGAGCACCGTGCCCTGCGCGACGACTTCGGCGTCGCTCGTGCCGCTCGCATAAAGCGCGCAGACGTGAGCGTTATCGGGTTTCTCAGTAACGCCGCCGCCGCATCCTGCGCTTGCGACTAGGACGACGGTGAGGGCTAGCGCTCGATGCCGTAGAGCCCATGCGCGACGATGTACTGCCATACCGCCTCCGGTACGAGATAGCGTACGCTGCGTCCCTGCGAGAGCAGGGTCCGTACCAGCGTTGCCGACTCGGTCAATTCGGGCATGTTGAGCGTTGCGATCCGCTCGCGCAAGCTTTTGGGCACAGCAGCGATCACGCGCTGGAGTGCCTCGGGACGAACGCCGATGCGCGGCGCGATCACGAAACGTTCGAGTTGCTCGAGCACTTCATCGAAGCGTTCCCAGGGCGAATTGGCGAGCGAGTCCGCACCGATGATAAAAGTGAACGTTGCCTTTGGATATTTTTTCTTGAGCAACGGCAACAGATCGGCGGTGTAGCCGGTTGCATCGGCGCGCAAGTCGCTCTCGTCGAGTGCAAAGCCCGCGTTGCCTTCGATACCAGCAAGAATCATTGCACACCGATGCGCCGCGTCTTCCTGTGCGGAGTTGCGGTAGTGCTTCTGCTCCTTGGTTGGGACGAAGAGTACGCGATCGAGATTTTCGAGTGTGCGCGCGGATTCGGCTAAGAACAGATGCGCGTTGTGAATCGGATCGAAGGTGCCGCCAAAAATGCCCAATCTCATGAGTACGTAAACTCGTACGGCCCAATTCGCACGGTATCCCCTTCGACCGCACCAAGTTCGCGTAATTTCTTTTCGACGCCCATCTTTGCGAGCGCGCGCTCGAAGCGCGCGAGGCCCTCTTCAGAATCGAAGTTCGTTACCGCAGCGAGCCGTTCGATCCGCGGGCCACTCAGGACGAACGCGCCGTCGGCGTCGCGCTCGATTGCAAACGCCTCGTCGGGCACGAGTTCGATCAGTGCAGGCGGCGGCACAACAATCTGTGGCGGCGGTGACTCTTTGATCGTTTGCCAAATCGCATAGACGAGTTCTCGTACGCCCTCGCTGGTCGCAGAGCTGATGCCGCGCGCGTCGGGGAACTGCTCGCGCAGCTCGCGCAATCGTTCCTGCGCATCGGGAAGATCGAGTTTGCTCACGACAAGCAACGTCGGCCGCTCGAGCAGCGCGGGATTCCAGGCGCGCAGCTCGCTCTCGATCGTGGTTTTATCGTGCAAGATCTCATCGAGCGTCTTCGCGCCATCGAGTAGATGGACCAGCGCGCGCGTGCGTTCGACATGTTTGAGAAATTGATCGCCGAGGCCGGCGCCTTCGTGCGCGCCTTCGATCAAGCCCGGTACGTCGACCATCACGAACGACTCGTCGTCGGAGACGCGCACGACGCCGAGTTGCGGCTCGATCGTGGTGAAGGGATAATCAGCGATCTTCGGACGCGCCGCTGAGACGACAGAGAGCAGCGTCGACTTGCCGGCGTTGGGTACGCCGATCACGCCGCAGTCGGCGAGCAACTTCAATTCGAGCCGAAGCGTGCAATGTTCGCCGGGTTCGCCGTTATATGCAATGCGCGGCGCTTGACGCGTGCTGGTGGCGAAATGCTGATTGCCTAAGCCGCCTTTGCCGCCGCGTGCGACTTGCACGCGTTCGCCGTCACGCGCGAGGTCGATGAGAAAGGCTTCGGTTTTACCTTCGAATGCGCGGTAGACGAGCGTACCGATTGGTACTGGAATCGTCAGATCGGCGCCGCTGCGTCCGGACTTATTCGATTGGCTGCCCGCTTTACCGGACTCGCCGCTGAACTGGCGCTTAAAGCGAAATTCGACCAGCGTCGAAAGTGCCGATGTGGCTTGCAGATAGATGCTTCCCCCGCTGCCGCCATCGCCGCCTGCCGGGCCGCCCTTTGGAACGTACTTCTCACGACGCCATGCAACGATGCCGTCGCCGCCGTTTCCGGCGACTACGTTGATCGTTGCTTCGTCAATGAATTGCAGCTAGCGTACGTTAACGTGCTGCCGATTACGGCGCGTCGAAAACTCGACCGTGCCTTCGATCAGCGCGAAAAGCGTGTGGTCCTTGCCCATCCCGACGTTCTCGCCCGGATAGAACTTGGTGCCGCGTTGACGCACGATGATATTGCCCGCGAGCACGCGCTCGCCGCCGAAGCGCTTGACGCCCAGACGTTGGGCATTGGAGTCGCGCCCGTTGCGGGTAGAGCCGGCGCCCTTTTTGGACGCGAAAAGCTGCAGGTCGAACTGGAACATAGCCGGGGAAGTATAGCAAAGGGCCGGAAGGCTTGGCAAGGACCGCTTTAGGGTAGAATCTGGGAAATGCACGTCTCTGCGATCCAATCCAACGAGCCGACGGTAGCAATTTCGCTGCCGACGACCCGGGTTGCGACCACTGCGACCGCAGCCGCGCTTCCGGTGGCTTCCTCGAACCTGA
>JBEKBR010000042.1:0-26084 GCA_050015295.1 Candidatus Aquilonibacter sp.
AAAACTGTTGCGAAACGAAAATGCACGCGGAAGCGATCAGGGTGAAGGCGCACGAGACGACGACGTAGGTGCGCTTCTTCGACGTGCCATCTACCAGCGCACCGGCCGGCGCCGTTACGGCAAGGCCGGCGATCCCGCCGATCGTCATGACCAAACCGATTGCTCCAATCGCCCATCCGCGCGACTGGAGGAAGACACCAAGAAACGGTCCGATGCCGGCTTGGGCGTCGGCCATGAAAAAGTTCAGGCTTTCCAGTGCCGCGCGCGTGCGTACGCCTAGCCGCTTCGTCCTCAAGGCGAAACAGTTATTCCCAGATTATTCCAGGACTTATTCCGAACGCCGCATTAGTCCACGGCGCAGCACACTTATTCGTGCTGCGGCTTTGGCACCCAGGTGACATCTTCGGGCCGAAAGCGATGCTCGATCAGTTCGCCGTCGTCCTTTTTGTAGCGAACGACGACCGAACGCGTATCGACCTCGATGACCTCACCGCGGATACCGAGATTGTCGATCGTGACATGGTCGCCATATCGAAGTTTTGACATCAGTCATTGCCCCTTTGCATCACTGGAAGCGGCGCAGCACAGAGCGAGGCGGCCCACAGCGCGATCACAAGGCAGATTACAGCCTGAAAAGATTTCATCACGTTCACAGCATAGTCGGGGGCACCACCCCAGGCAATAGCGGGAAATCGGTCCACGCCGAAAAAGAAGAAGGCGCGTGAGTGACGACCGATTTCAGATAGCCGCATTTACGGGCGAGATCGATTTCACGGGCCGTGATGCCTTTCGAGGCGGGCTTGCGCCCTTGGCTGACGTCGACGTGCCGATCGTCGATCTTTCCGCCGTCACCTACATGGATTCGAGCGCCATGGCCGAGATTCTCTACCTGCAGCGTGGACGGGCGCGCAACGGGCGGACCGCGATGTGGATCGTGGTAAGCCCACCCGTGCGCCGCCTCTTCGAAGTCGCGGGTTTGCAGAGCGTCCTGACATTGGCTGGAACGGTTGACGAGGCGAAAGCACAGTTGTGAGGCCGGGTCGCCGGCTGACCGCGATGTTTGGGTTCCTCTCCGCCGCCGCGGTGCTGTTGGTCTTTGTCGTTGCCGCCTTCTCGATTCGCGCCGCGCTCGATCGAAATCAAGCGCTTCAGGCGAACCTTCGCCTCGCGCAAGTCGACCGGTCGCGCCTGCTGCGCCTGCAGATCGACGAGGAGACCGGTGTGCGCGGTTTCGTCGATACACAGATGTCCAGTTTTCTGGATCCCTACCGGGCGGCGTTGAGCGCCTTCGATCCAACGGCGCAGTCACTTGCAATGCACCTGCGGAGTCTCGGTCTCGAAGACATGCCGGTCCGCGAAGAATCTGCGATCAACCGGCAGTGGCTGCAAAGCGTCGCTCGTCCGTTGATCCGGCTTGCAGCGGTTGACGGCATTCCTCTGCAGATTCGTGGGAAAACGCTAATCGATCGCTTTCGCGCGGTCGATTCGCGGCTGCTGCTCGAGCTGAACCTTGCCTCCGATCAGGCGGAAGTCGCGACATCGCGATTCGTGAATGAAATACTTCTCGGCGCGCTCCTGATCGGATTGGCCCTCGCCCTCTTGCTCGGTTGGCTGTCGGCCACACAGCAGAGTCTTGCGAACGAGGTCGAGCTACAACGTCTCGCCTACTTGGAAGAAAAGCGCATTGCCGACAAGCTTCAGGAAGCGTTCTTGCAGAAAAGCCTGCCCGACGTCGCGCAGGCCGATCTGCATGCCGTGTACGTACCGGCCGGGGGGATGTCGCAAGTAGGCGGTGATTGGTACGACGCGTTCGAATTGGACGACGGCCGCATTCTATTTTCGATCGGCGATGTAGCGGGTCACGGCGTCGAAGCTGCGGTCGTGATGAGTCGCGTTCGTCAAGCGATGCTCACCATCGGCGTCGACGAGCCGGATCCGTCGATCGTACTCGCACGTACCAACGAGATTTTGCTGATGCAAGATGCAACCATCGTT
Organism: Candidatus Aquilonibacter sp.; assembly: GCA_050015295.1. GTDB lineage: Bacteria > Vulcanimicrobiota > Vulcanimicrobiia > Vulcanimicrobiales > Vulcanimicrobiaceae > Aquilonibacter. Next base: position 1,996 of record JBEKBR010000042.1, read on the forward strand.
ACCGCGATCTGCGGGACAATCGATCTCGCGCAAGGCGTCATTCGGCTCGCCAATGCGGGACATCCGCCCGCAGTCGTGCGCTTTGCGGACGGGGACCTGGAGAAATTCGGCGCAACCGGGCCGCCGCTCGGCGCCTCGGATAACCCAAAATACGGTGTCTCATCGGTCCTCGTATCCCCCGGGTCGATGTTGGCGCTCTTTACCGACGGCTTGATCGAGCACGGCCGCAATTGGGAGATGGGCGAGCAGCTTGTCGAGCAAGCGCTGGCGTCGCTCGGCCCCGAGGCTGCCGACCCCGCGGCGGCTTTGCTCGAGCGAATCCTCGACGGCGCGGCGCCACTCGACGACGTGGCGATTCTAACCATCAGTTTCCGGGAAAACTCTCAGGATGGCGAGCATGCGCAGGCGAGCGAGGCAGCTCGCGCCCGCCCGATCGTCGGGCGAACGTTCCGGGCCCTGCTCACGTCGGCGCCGCTCACGGCGGGTTGAGGCATGATGCAACTTTGGAACTTCCGCATCGCCCATGCCGACGGCGGAAACGTCTCGAGCTCCCGCCACGCATTTGCGCAGGCGTTACGCGACGCGGGCCATAGCGAAACCGATATCGAAACAGCCGTGATGATTTTCGGGGAACTCATCGCCAATGCGTGTGAGCACGGGAAAGTGCCGGTCGACATCGAGCTGCACAAAAAGCGCAATGCGCTGATTCTCGAAGTGCTCGATTCCGGACACGACATCGTGCGGCCCGCGCATCGGAGCCCGGATTCATTGCGCGGCCGCGGTTTCGAGATCATCGAACGTCTCGGCGGCGTCATTGCAATCAATAAGCGGCCGCGTTCGCGTGTCACGGTAACGTTGCCACTGTGGGCGTGTCCCAACAACTAGGCTTCTTCCAAGCGGATGCCCGCGTCATCGTCGACGACGAAACCGGTTCGATCGTCTATTATCCCGCGGCGCTAACGCCGGAGCAGTCAAGGCGGCTCTTCGATGACCTGATCGAGATCATTCCGTGGCGCAGCGAGCGTCGCATGATGTATGACCGTGAAGTCGACGTGCCGCGGCTCGTCGCGCGAGTGCCGGTCGACGCGGATTTACCCGCCTCACTGGCCGATATCGTTCCGGTGGTGGAGCAACTCGCGGGAGCGCACTTCACCAGCATCGGTATGAATCTCTATCGCGACGGGCGCGACAGCGTCGCGCCGCACAACGACCACATCTCGGAGCTCACGCCAAACGAGCCGATTGCACTCGTTTCGCTCGGCACGTCACGCCGAATGACGATTCGCAGCAAGGCCAAACCACGCCGCATCTTCGATCTCGATCTCGAACCGGGAAGTCTGCTCGTGATGTCGTACCAAACCCAACGCACCTACGACCACGGGATCCCCAAGACGAAGGGTGAAGTCGGGCCGCGCATCAGCCTCGCGTTTCGCGTACGCCCGCGCTAGAGTGGAAGGAGCCTCGATGAGCGATCAGGTTAGTCTAAGCTTTGCGAAAGACATCCGTCCGATGTTCACCGACATGGACGTGGCGCACATGAAACCGGCCGGCATCGATCTGTCCGACGCGGGCAGCGTGAAAACCCACGCCGATGCGATTTATCAAACGGTCAGCTCGGGAACGATGCCCCCGCCGAGCTCAGGCGAAACGCGCTGGAGTACGCAGATGTGCGAAACGTTCAAGCAGTGGCAGTCACAGGGCTGCCCACCATAACCGCACTCGCACGCGCCGCAGCTGCGGCGGCGCGCGCTAACGCTGCGGAGAATTGGCGCATCGATTCCGCGACGTACACGCCCGTGGCCGGGCGCGCTCCGGCGCCACCGACAAAGAGCGGCATTCCCGGTAGGCCTGCGAGTATCGACCCAATGAGCCGCGCCGTTTCCTCGCCTTGCGCGCCCGCATAGATTCCTATGCCGCAGGCGCCGAGCGATTGGGCAAGCCGAACGATCTGACGCGGCGCGATCTCCGTCCCCGCGAAAATACCTTGATACCCGAATTCGCTTGCCACGAGCGCGCCGAGAAGCGGTGGAATCGAGTGCTTCTCCCCGGGCAGCGTAGCAAAGAGCATCACGGCGGTGGCCGTTGGCTGTTCGTACTTTCCGAACAGCGACGCGGCGACAAAGCGCAGCGATTCTTGGAGGAGCAGACGCTGCTCCGCGCGTTCGTCCGGATCGCGAGCACCGATCACGATTTCGTTCACGAGCGGGGCGATCACGTCGTCGGCAAATTCGACGGCGCCGCGCGACAGTGCTGAAGCGCAAAGATCGTGCGCTAGTCCACGCGCATCCATCGCCCGCGCACGGCGCAGCAGACGTTCGATTGCGGCGTCGTCGGTATCGCCAAAGAGCTGTTCGTTGCGCACGACGCGCTGCAATTGCGCATCGGTTAGCGGGGCGACGCGTGAAATCGATTCACCGGATTCGACCGCGGCTTTCAGTAACAAAAGACGTGCAACGTCGTCAGGTGAGAAAAGCCGCTTACCCCCAGCCGCACGCGCCGGCTTGACCGCGCCGTAGCGCTTCTCCCATGCGCGGATCGTGTCCGCAGACAGATCGGTGAGGCGGGAGACGGAGTGAATCGGCAATGCTGCACGACCCCCTGGCAACTTCGATGACCGCATATCGGTGCCTCGAGTGAGTGGGGAAGGTCTCCTGAAAATTTGCTGTGAAAGCAACAATCCCTATAGCAGACGCCTTTTTTTGATTCCTCCGAGCGATATTCTGCAACCCGGCACGACGGGTGGCGTCGGTAATTGGGGAGGTCTTATGAGCGATGAGAAGATCGTATCGCGTGGGTTCACCGGACGCCGCGCCGCGCCCAGCGACAAGCTGCCGCCAGGACAATATCTGACGCCTGATTTTCCCGTGCTTTCGGCCACGCCGACGCCACATATTCCGCTCGACCGCTGGGAATTCACGGTGACGACTGAGGACGGGACGGTCGCGCGCCACTGGAATTGGGAAGCGTTTCGCGGATTGCCGGCAGTGCCGATCACGACCGACATTCACTGCGTCACCCGCTGGTCGAAGTTCGATACAGCGTGGGAGGGCGTGACGATCGATACGTTGCTCGAAGGTGTCGAAACGACGGCACCGTTCGCGATGGCCCGCTCGTACGGCGGTTACACGACCAACGTCCCGCTCGCCGACCTCCTTGGCGGAAGGGCATGGGTTGCGTTTCGCTATGGTGGAAAAGATCTCGAACCTGAACACGGCGGCCCGGCGCGGCTGCTCGTGCCGCACCTATATTTTTGGAAGAGTGCCAAGTGGGTCAACGGATTGGCACTGATGCAAAAGGACGAACCCGGCTTTTGGGAGCGGTTGGGCTACAACATGTACGGAGATCCATGGCGGGAACAACGGTACACGGGGGACTGAGCTGGCGCGTCGCTACGCTGGTGGAACGGCATAGCGAAACGGCGACCGCGTGTACGCTCGTGCTCGACGTTCCCGATTGGCCGGGCCACGATGCCGGCCAGCACGTCGACGTACGCCTCACGGCGGCCGACGGCTACAGCGCCGTTCGGTCGTACTCAATTGCGAGCGCGGCGCAAGGCACCCATCTCGAATTGACGATCGAGGAGATTGGCGACGGCGAAGTCTCACCCTACCTAGGCGAAGAGCTTGCGCCCGGCGACCGCGTGGAGATTCGCGGACCGATCGGCGGATGGTTCATCTGGCGGCCGGCGCAAACCGAATCCGTGCAATTGATCGCGGGCGGATCGGGCATCGTGCCGTTGATGGCGATGATCCGGGAACGCGCCCTGGCAAAGTCGAGCGCGCCGTTTCGATTGCTCTATTCGGTACGTTCGCCGCAAGCGATCATCTACGCAAACGAACTCGAGCAGCGCATGAAAAGCGCGCCAGACCTCAGCGTGACGTTTGCCTACACGCGCAGCGCTCCCGACGGCTGGCCGAGCGCGCCGCGGCGCATCGACGCCGAGATCCTGGCGCTCGCTACGTTTGGGCCGGAGGTACACGCTTCGATTTATGTTTGCGGCCCGACGCCGTTCGTTGAGGCCGCTGCCAATTTGTTGATTGCCGCCGGCCACGATGCGAATCGCATCAAGACCGAACGATTCGGTCCGAGTGCCGGCGGTTCCTAAGCGCGGTTAGCGCCGGCGACGGCGCGACTGATACACGACGCGCGGTTTTGGCGCGATGGCGGGAACGTCGGGGAAGAGCGGGTTGATTTCACGCGCGAGTGTGCGACCGATGATGTACTCGATCTTGCGGATCAGCGGTTCTTCGTCGGACGCCACAAAGGTGATGGCGTCGCCGGCCGCCTTTGCGCGTGCCGTACGGCCGACGCGATGGACGTAATCTTCAGCCACCAACGGCACGTCGAAGTTGACGACGTGTCCGAGCTTGGCGACATCGATACCGCGCGCTGCAATGTCGGTCGCGACAAGAACGCGGCATTTGCCCTTCTTGAGATTCTCGAGCGCGCGCGTACGCTGCGCTTGCGTGCGATCGCCGTGAATCACGTCGGTCGGAATGTTGCTCTTCGCGAGTGCGGCGGCAAGACGATTGGCCCGGTGCTTCGTACGCGTGAACGCGATCGCGGTGTAGATGTTGTTGTCTTTGAGCAGCTCGAGGAAGAGATCGGTCTTATGCTCTTGCGGAACGGCATAGAGGCGTTGCGTGAGCAATTCGAGCGGTTCGTGCTCGGCTGCCAATTCAATGCGCGCCGGATCCTTGAGCATATCGCGAACGAGGGCAGAGATCGCCGGTGGCAGGGTGGCCGAGAAGAACAGCGTCTGGCGCTGGGCCGGAATTTTTTCGAGAATGCGCCGGACCGAGGGCAGAAAGCCCATGTCCAGCATGCGATCCGCTTCGTCGAGCACGACGGTCGTGACGTGTCCGAGGCGCGCGTTGCCGCTGCGCATGTGATCCATAAAGCGTCCGGGCGTGGCGACAATGATCTCGGTGCCGCGTTTTAGGGCTGCGAGTTGCTGCCCAAAGCCGACGCCGCCGTAGACCGCGGCCACGCGAACGTTAGTATGGCGAGCGAGCGCCGTCAGATGCTCGGCAATCTGCTCCGCGAGCTCACGAGTCGGAGCCAGGATAAGTGCCTGGGTCTTGCCGCGGGGCGCATCGATGAGCCGATTGAGAATTGGGAGACCAAAGGCCGCGGTTTTGCCGCTTCCGGTCTGGGCGCTCGCGAGAACGTCGCGGCCTTCGAGGGCCGGCGGGATTGCGAGCTGTTGGATCGGGGTGGGCTCGGTGAAATGAAGGTCGCGCAGGGCGCGCAAAAGCTCAGGCTTTAAGCCGAGCTGTTCGAAATTTGAAATGATATAGCGTCTTTCAGGTGTGCGCAATTCGATCGCTAACACCGAAAGATTCGCGCGGAGGGGGACGCCGCAGTATCCCATGGCGAGGGGGCGGGCGTCAAGCACCTAAGTAGAAGGCGTGTCAAAAGAGGCGCTGCTCCTCGTGTTTGCCGTGGTCGCAGTCGGTGTGCTACATACGCTCGTGCCGGATCATTGGGTGCCGATCACGCTGCTCGCCCGGGCTCGTCATTGGACGCGCGCGCAAACGGCACGCGCGGCGTTCGGAGCTGGGCTCGGACATACGCTCTCAACGCTCGCGATTGGCCTTGTCGTGTGGCTAGCGGGCGTAGCTTTCGCTGCCCGGTTCGGGAATGTCGTGTCGGTCCTTTCGGGCGTGGCGCTTATCGGATTTGGCGCCTGGATTGCAATTGGTGCCTGGCGTGAATTGCGCGCGCATCACGACTGCCACGATCACGAGCGCGATTCCATGGGAACGCGAACCTCGCTGATGCTCATCCTGGGATCGTCGCCCATGCTGGAGGGCATCCCGGCGTTTTTCGCAGCCGCGAAATTCGGGCCGGGGCTGATCGCGCTGATGTCGCTGTGCTTTGCGGTCAGCACGATCGCGACGTATGTGGCCCTTTGCACCCTTTCGGGCGCGGCGCTCGAGCGGCTGCACCTGGGACCGCTCGAACGCTACGGCGAGGTCCTGAGCGGGGCGGTCATCGCTATAGTGGGGATCATCTTCATCCTGCCGAAAAGCTAGGCGATGGCCTTAAATGCGGTGACCATTTCGGTTGCCTGGGCGCTCGATCAATACCGGCAAGTCCTGCGTGCCGTTGGTTCAAGCCGCGGCATCGGCCCCGTCCGTCAGCCGCAGGATCCGCCCGACGTCGTTCGCTACTTTCGCGCGATCGGCGTCGGACGGAACATCGACGTCTACGCGTAGTCTGCTGCGGTGGTTGCGTCGGTTCCGCGAGCCGTGCTCCCGGCCGCGTTGAAGAGCGGCGTTGCTATGATCGTCACGATCAAGTTGAGCAAGAGCGCGTAGAACGGACCATACCCCACGAGCGTCCCGCCGAAGAGATGCAGGGGAAACGCGGCGGTGAAGTTCGTTTGAATGGCAATGTAGGTGCCGGCAACGATGCCGACCGCCCAACCCAGCAGTAGGGCCTTGGGATTGAACCAGCGCGTGAAGAGTCCGATGACGAACGCCGGGAACGTTTGCAGGATCCAGGCACCGCCGAGGAACTGAAAGCCGATCGCGTACTGCGGCGTGATGAAGATCACGAACAACAGCGCGAAGAGGCAAATCACCAGCGTGAGGATCTTCGCAGTCCTCGTCTCGAGCGCGTCACGTTGCGACGAGAACTGGCGGAAAATGTTGCTGGCAAAGAGGTTTGCGCCACCGATCGCCATGATCGCTGCCGGAACTAGCGCGCCGATAACGATAGCCGCGTAGGCGACGCCGGCGAACCAATCCGGGAAGATCTGCGCGAAGAGCATCGGGACGACTTGTTGCGGATTCGTCGTTTTGATGCCGGCCGCGAGCCCGGCATAGCCGAGCAGCGCGAGGAATCCGAGCATCAGGGAGTAGATCGGCAACAGCGCCATGTTGCGCTGCACGACGGTCCGGCTCTTGGCCGCGAGCATCGACGTGATCGAGTGCGGATAGATGAAGAGTGCCAGCGCCGATCCGAGCGCCAACGTGCCGTACGCGAAATAACCCGTGGGCGGCAGTAGCAAGGTGGCCGGCTTAGGCTTGGCCGCGAGTGCTTTGCCGGCGGCATCGAAGATGCCGGCCCATCCGCCGAACATGTGCGTGATCGCAATGACCGCGCAGATGATGGTCAGGTAGATCAACGTGTCCTTGATGAACGCGATCAGTGCCGGCGCGCGCAATCCACTAGTGTACGTATACGCCGCGAGCAGCACAAAGGCGACGGCGAGCGCGAGCGTTCCACCGCCCGCCGCGAACACGCCACCGAGCTGCAAGAACACGACCTTCATGCCCACGAGCTGCAGAGCAATGTACGGAAGCACGGCGATGACGCCGGTGACGGCCATCGCGAGTTCGAGCCAACGATCACCGAAGCGGTCGCGTACGAAGTCGGCGGCGGTGATGTAGCCGCGCCTGCTCGCGACGCTCCAGAATCGCGTAAGCACAAGAATGCCGAAGGGATAGGCGACGATCGTATACGGAAGCGCGAAAAACGCCACTGGCCCGGCGGCATAGGCGAGCGCCGGTACCGCAATAAAGGTGTAGGCGGTGTACAGATCGCCGCCGATGAGAAACCACGAGATGATCGTGCCGAAGCTGCGGCCGCCGAGCGCCCATTCATCCATGTTTGCAAGCGAGCCGGCCGGGCGCCAGCGGGCAGCCGCGAAGCCGAGCACCGTCACGGCCAGGACGAGAACGATGAGGATGATCGAACTAGCGGGCATTCGATTCTCCTCCGCGCACGATGCTGATGTAGATCGCGAGCAATATGCCCGAGCCGATCGTCCACGCTAACTGATACCAGTAGAAGAACGGCATGCCGAAGAGCGGCGGGTCAAGCTTGTTATAGAACTGCGGAAACAGCGTTGCAATAAATGGAATGAGTAAGAGAAGATTCCACCAAGCGTTTCGTTTCATTTGGACACATTGCGCGCGAACCGGTGCGACCCCCTGGAAGGCGCGCCGAACATCTGCTTGGTATCATTAACACGTTGGACACGACACCTGAGGATTTAGCACACGAGGTCGAGCGCTTACACCGCGCCGGGAGATCGGCCGATGCATTCGACTTAGCGCTCGAGGCGGTGCGCCGCTTTCCCCAAAGCTCCCTCGCGCACACGAATGCCGGCTACTTCTATATTCTGCGCGGCGAGCCGGCCCTGGCGCTGCGCGCCTACGAGTCGGCGCTGCGTGCCCATCCCGATAACCCGGAAGCTCGGCGCGGTCTGGCGGTAGCGAAGACACAATGCGGCATCGCGGCGCAGGGCGACTCGATCGCGACCGTGCCCTTTCGCGGGGCGGGCGCGCCGGTGCGCGTGCTGGTCCCAATCACCCTGGGCAGCGGTAACGTGGTCACCGAGCGGCTTTTCGACGATCGTATCTTCGCCGTGACCAAGCTTGCGGTCGAATTGCATCCTCCCGATGCGCCGCTGCCCGAGCACGACGTCGTCTTCAACGCGATTGGCGAGGCCGACAGTTCGGCCGACGCGCTCACGCGCGCAAGCGCACTGCTTGCGCTCACCCGCAAACGCGTGCTCAACGATCCGGGGGCCGTCGTGCTAACCGGACGCCGAGCGCAAGCGCAACGTCTCGCCGATCTGGCGGACGTGCGCGTACCGAGGATCGAAGTGGTTGCCCGCGCCGATGCGCGCGATCTTGCCACACCGATCCTCCTGCGCGCGCCCGGCTATCACGCCGGTGAGTATTTCGAGCGCGCCGAGAGCGCGCTAGACGTCGATCGCGCACTCGAACGGCTTCCCGGCGATGCGCTCTTCGCAATCGAATTCTTAGACGTGGGCGACGCGGACGGACTCTATACGAAGTATCGCGTGATGGCCGTCGACGGCGCGCTCTATCCATTGCATCTGGCGATCTCGCGCGATTGGAAGGTGCATTATTTCAGCGCACAGATGGCCGTGCAGCCGAGATTCCGCGAGCGCGAGGCGGCGTTTCTGCACGACCCCGAAGCCGCACTCGGCCGTCGCGCATGGACCGCGCTGCAGCGCGTGATCGATCGGCTGCAGCTCGACTACGCCGGAATCGACTTCACCCTGGATGTTGGCGGAAACGTCGTCGTGTTTGAAACCAACGCGACGATGGCCGTGCGCTATCCGCCGGACGACCCGATGTGGGACTATCGCCGTCCGTCCGTCGATGCGGTGCTCGAAGCGATGCGCGTGATGCTGGTGCGCTACTCGTCCATCGAGACGTTGCCGCCTTGATCGTCGAAGAAGAAGCGCGTGTCATACGCTTTGACTTCGTTTGTGGCGGGGTCGCGTACGCGCGAATGGATCGAGAGGCGGTGCAGAGCTTTGCCGCTACGCTTGACCACGCCGCCGTACGCGTACTGCACGAGCGGCGTCTTCTCGTCAATCGGGGCGAGACGCCCCCGCTGGACGAGCATCGAAAGCATCGTGTCTTGCAACTTCTTGGGAATCAGCCGCGCGACGTCGTCGGCTTTGAGGCGCACGAGCTCGAGCTCTTTCTGTGCTTTGTTGTCGACGACGACTTGATCGTTGTTGGAGAAGCGGATCACCGCATCCCAATCGTCGGCGCTGATGCCGGTAAAGGTCAGGCCATAGCGCCAGGCCGGTTTGCCCTGCGCCGTACCCGGCTGTTGCCACACGCGCTTGGCGCGGATGACGACGTTCTTGCCGTCGAGCTGGACGCGAAAATTCGCTTCTTCTGGGATCGCAGCGGGCGAGACAACGCCCAGGCCACTACCAGAAATGTCCAAACACGCGCAATTGGTCCATTGCGCCCCGATCGCCACCCACGCCGGGAACGGGCCAGCGCGGCGCGTGTATTTGCGCCGGTTCTGGGGAGCCCCGGTGAAAAAGGTGACGAGGTCGTTGAGCATCTACCTACCTATCATCGACGCAGGCGCCGCCATTTTTGAGATGAACGACGTGCCGACCGAATGCTTTGAGGTTGCGGGACAATCGCTCGACGTCCTGCGCCTTCCGGGTGCGATGCACGAGGCGAAAACGCTCGTGATGCTCCATGAGGGGCTCGGCTCGATCGGGCTCTGGCGCGACCTTCCCGGCCGCCTGCGCGAGCTGACGGGTCATAGCGTTCTCGCCTATTCGCGCCATGGGAATGGTTTCTCATCGGTCCTGGAGCGACCGCGAAACGCACGATATCTGCACGACGAGGCGTTGACGGTCTTGCCGGCCCTTCTCGACTGGGCCGGGGTGGAGCGTCCACTCATCCTCGGCCACAGCGACGGCGCCTCGATTGCACTCGTCTTTGCCGGCGTCTATCCGCAGCGTGCCGCCGGCCTAGTGCTTTTGGCACCACACGTCTTCGTTGAGGAGTGCTCGCTGCGCAGCATCGGTGAAATCGCGCAGAAATATCGCGCTGGTCCACTGCGCGAGCGGATGGCGCGCCACCATCGCGACGTCGACCGGACGTTCTTCGGCTGGAACGATATCTGGCTCGATCCCTCGTTTGCGGACTGGAACATCGAGGAGTATCTTCCGTCGATCGACGCACCGGTGATCATGGTACAAGGCCGCAACGATGAATACGGAACGATGGCACAACTCGACGCGATCGAGCGCGGCCTTCGCGTACGTGCCGACCGTATCGAACTCGACGATTGCGGTCATTCGCCGCAGCGCGACCGCCCCGGAGCGATTGAGGCGATCGTCGCAGCGTTCGCGCAGGCAGGTTGGAAGTAGCGCAGAAGAAACATCGCCCATGGCCGACGCAGCCCTGCGGCCTGATCTGTCGCTGGTGCTCGAGCGCATCACCGATGGGTTCTTCGCCCTCGACGCGCAGTGGCGCATCTCTTACATGAATGCCCAAGCGCGTAAGCTGTTGCATGCCCGGCAAGACATCATCGGCGAATTCTGGCTCGACGTGTTTCCGAAGGCGCGCGGCCGGCTCTTCGAGCGCGAATACCATCGCGCGATGCGCGATCAACGCCCGGTGCAGTTCGTCGAATACTCGGCGACCGCCGAGCTGTGGCTCGAGGTCAAAGCTTATCCGTCGCCCGACGGCCTCTCGGTCTACTTTCGCGACGTCACATCGCGCATCGAGGCGCAGCGTGAGGTCGAACGAACGACGCGGCGTCAACAAGCGCTGATCGACTTCGGACGTGCTGCACTGGCCGGCACGAGCTACGATCAAACGCTGCTGGACGGCGCCGAACTGCTTGCGGACATGCTCGAAGCCAGCGTGGTCGACGTCTATCACTTCGATCGCCTCACCGGCACGTTCACGATTGCGCGAAGTCTGGGATGGGAAACGGACGCCGTACTCGATCCGGGCGCGCCACCGCTCGAACATCTCGCATTCGTGTTGCGTACCGGTGAGCCGTTCGTTTCTTCGGATCTACGCATCGATCCACGGGCGCGCTCCTTAGCCGCACTCGAGCGCTGCGGTGTGCTCTCGTGCGTTGCAACGCTCATTGGTTCGGTCCACGCGCCGCAAGGTGCGATCGTCACGTATCACGCACAGACGCGGACCTTCTCGGTCGGCGACGTGCGCTTCGTGCAGTCGCTCTCCCAATCGATCGCCGAATTCAGTTCAGCGCTCGAATCTAACCGGCTCATGACCGAAGTGCTCGAAAGCATGCATGACGCATTCGTCGCCGTGGACGGCGATTTGCGCATCACCTACGTCAATCGCCGGATGGCAAATTATTGGGGCGTAGGCGCGACCGAAATCATTGGTGCGCCGCTAAGCACGTACACGGCGACGTTCGAGTCGGACGGACACGTGTTGGGGTTGTATAAAGAGGTGCTGCGTGAACGGCGCGCCATGACCTTCGAGAATCAGAATCACGGACGCTGGCACGAGACGCGGCTGTATCCCTTCGGCGGAGGTGTGGCCGGATACGTTCGCGATATTACCGCGCGCAAGACCGAACAGGAGCGCGTGCTCGAGCTCAACGCCGAACTCGAACGACGTGTCGAAGAGCGTACGGACCAGCTCGAGGTCGCAAACAAGGAACTTGAGTCATTTTCGTATTCCGTTTCGCACGATCTGCGCGCGCCACTGCGAGCCATCGACGGCTTTTCGCAAGCGCTCATCGAGGACTATGGCGAGACGCTCGATCGGCGCGCGCATAGCTATTTAGATCGCGTCCGGCGCGCCGCGCAGCGCATGGCCGGCTTGATCGACGCGTTGCTCAAGCTTTCGAAGGTCGCGCGCGCCCCGATGGCCCACGTTCCGGTCGACCTCAGTGCGATCGCAACAACCGTTGCCGCCGACCTGCGCGAAAGCGATGCCGCGCGTTCGGTCGAGTTCACGATCGAACCGGGCCTTAAGGCCTACGGCGAGCCGCAATTGATCCAAATCGTAGTAGCCAATCTGCTAGGCAATGCCTGGAAATTTACACGGCATACGGCGCATCCGCAGGTTTGGGTTGGCAAAAATAGCGAAGGCGAATTCTACGTGCGCGACAATGGGGCCGGATTCGATATGTCCTATGCCAGTAAGCTCTTTGGGGCGTTTGCACGCCTCCATTCGGCTGATGAATACGAGGGTACGGGAATCGGCCTTGCAACCGTCGCGCGCATCATCCACCGTCACGGCGGAAATATTCGCGCCCAAGGGGCTGTTGACGAAGGCGCAACGTTCTACTTCACCTTATGAGCAAACCCTATATCCTCCTGATCGAGGATAACGCCGACGACATCGACCTCACTCGTCGTGCGTTCGAAAAGAATCACATTGCCAACGATGTAGTGGTCGTGCGCGACGGTGCCCAAGCGTGCGAATTTCTCTTCGGTGAGCAGCGTTCGGTCGCAAGCGGGTACCCGGCGCTGATCCTGCTCGACTTGAATCTTCCGAAGATCAGCGGTCTCGAAGTGCTCCAACGCATCCGGGCGACGGAAGCCACGCGTCTGCTTCCTACCGTCATCCTCACCTCGAGCAAGCAGGACGAAGATCTCATCCAAGGCTACCGCTTGGGTGTCAACAGCTACGTTCGCAAGCCGGTCGATTTCAATGAATTCGTCGAAGCCGTACGTCAAGTTGGTCTCTACTGGCTCGTCCTCAACGAGCCTCCGCCCGGCGCCGGAGGGGGAGGCATGTAGTGACGCTGCGGGTATTGTGCGTCGACGATTCGTCCGACGATGCAGCGCTCAACGTGCTCGCGCTCGAGCGACATGGCTTCATCGTTGAAAGCGCGCGCGTCGACGAGCCGGAAGCGGCGCGCGACGCGCTCCAAGCACAGACGTGGGATCTGATCCTGTGCGATTACTCGATGCCGCGCTTCAGCGCGCCGGCGATGCTCGACATCTTGCGCGGTCATAATGGGGATATTCCGTGTCTGGTCGTTTCCGGTGCGATCGGCGAAGAAGCCGCCGTTGAAACGATCCGTCTCGGCGCGTACGACTACATCTTCAAGAACAATCTCAAGCGTCTCGGGCCTGCGGCGGAGCGCGCCTTGCGCGACGCGGAATTGCGCCGCGCTCGGGCGCTGATGGAAGTCCAGCTGCGCGAACGCGAAACTCGCCTGCGATTGCTCTTCGAGCAGCTGCCGGCGCTGGTGATATCCTGCGATACGAGCTTGACCGTGACAAGCGTCGAAGGCGCACAGCTCGCGCAGGTTCCCGACGATCCCGACGCATTGATCGGTACCCACGTTGCGGGTTCCGCGTTGCTCGCCGACGAGTCTCGATTTCCGATCCGGCACGCGCATCTGCAGGCGCTGCAAGGCGGAGCGGCTGAGTACGAAATGATTTGGGGTGGCAAGACCTTTCGCGGTCACGTCGAGCCGCTCCGCGACGTCGATGGTCGCATCGTCGGCACGATTGCCGTCGCGTTCGATATCACCGAACGCAAGATTGCCGAACAGCGTATCGCCTACTTCGCCCAATACGATCCGCTCACGGATTTGCCCAATCGCGCGCTGCTCGAAGATCGCCTGACGCAGGCGATTGCCATGGCGCAGCGTCACCGCAATACGCTGCTGGTTGTAACGACCGATCTCGACGCGTTTCGCGAAGTCAACGAGCTCTACGGGTTGGGCCACGGCGACGAGGCGCTGCGCATGATCGCCGGCCGCATCCGTCGTCTGGTCGACGCGAGCGCGACGGTCTCGCGCGTCGGCGAAGATCAGTTCGTGATCCTGTTAGTCGACGCTGCGGATCCCGCCTATGGGCGCTCGTTTATCGAGCGGCTCCATGCGACGTTCGAAGCGCCGTTCTTGATCGGCGATGCCGAGGTATACGTCAACGCAAGCTCCGGCCTTGCGAGCTTTCCCGACGACGGTGCCGATACGCAGACGCTGCTGCGCTCGTCCGAAGCAGCGATGCAGGCCGCAAAGGCCTCCGGAGGACATGCGTTTCGCGTCTTCGTGCCGAGCATGATCGCGTCGTCGGCGGAGCGTCTTTCGCTCAAACGCGATTTGCGCGGCGCGGCTGCGGCGGGGCAATACGTGCTCCACTATCAACCGATCTTCCGCGCAGCGGATCTCGCTTTTACGGGATTTGAAGCGCTGGTGCGCTGGCAGCACCCCGAGCTCGGCTTGCTTCCGCCGGACCATTTCATTCATTTAGCGGAGGAGTCGGGGGCGATCGACGACCTGGGAACCTTCGTCTTGCATGAGGTCTGCCGGCAACTCAATGCTTGGGACGCGCAAGGCATCGACGTGCCGCGCGTCTGCGTGAACATTTCGGCACGACAATTCGAGCGGTCGGCCCTGCGCGATGTGATTGCCAGCACGCTGCGCGCATCGGGGATCGCGCCATCGCGATTGGAGCTCGAGCTGACCGAAAGCTCGGTGATGCGCGACATCTCCGGTGGAATTGCGATGCTGCACGATCTCAAGGCGTTGGGCGTGCGTCTTTCGGTCGACGATTTCGGCACCGGATACACGTCGCTGAGCTATTTACGCCGTTTTCCGATCGATGTGCTCAAGATCGACCGCAGCTTTCTGCGTGATATGCTTCCCGGCTCGCAAGATGAAGCGATTGTCAAAGCGATCGTGATTTTGGCTGAGAATCTCGGGCTCACGTCAGTTGCCGAAGGGATCGAGTCGCGGGTTACACTCGAGCAGATTCGAAACATCGGGGCCTACGAAGTGCAGGGATACTTCTTGGGTGAGCCTGGGCCGCCGCAAGACGCGCTCGATGCGCTCAGCGATCTGCAAACGAATAAACGCCGATAGACTCTACGGGGTCGGCGACGGTGAGGGCTGCGCGAGCGGAACGAAGTGCAGTTCGCCCGCGGCGTAATCGATCGTGACGTTGAAGCGCGAAAGCAGCCCCGCGCCGAGATGCCCGAGCGCCGTGCCCTGCAGATTCTGCGTTGCACCGATGGCGGACTCTTCGATTGAGTAGCCGCCGATCTGAACCAGCGGAATCGTGCCGAGCAACTCGACGCTCGATCCGCCTACGCCGCCGACGGGACGCTCGCTCACGACGTGAAAGAGCTCGGGGTGCGCATGATAAAAATCGAATCCGAGGTTGATGTTCGATTCGTCGCCTGTGTCCAGCGCGAGCGCGGCCGGCAGCGTGCCGAGGCGTACGTCGAGCACGGGCACGAAGTTGTCGAACGCGATTGGTACCGTAAAGCCGTTCGTCTCCGCCGGCGCGCCGAAGACGATGCGATGCGCCGCGTTGTCGAGCTGGACGGTGGTTGCGGCTAAGACGTCGGCGCCAAGTACGACTTGGTATCCGAATCGATCGATGTCGTTCAGCACGACGTAGTTCGCGGCAGGGAGCGCCATCGAGCCGACCTGGAGTTCGCCCGCGCGAACCACTTCGGTCGCATAGTCGCCGAGGCCGCGCACTTGAAACGAGCCGACGACATGCGTTTTGAGTGTTTCGGCCAATGCCAAGCTGATCGAAAGCCCCGAGTTGCCGCTGTCGAGTAGACATTTGGTATCGACGCCGCCCAGCGTGCAGCTAAAGACCGGCGTGGCACGGTCGGGATCGGTCGCGACCGCCGCGGGCGTGGATGAAAAGGCCGGGACCGGCCCATGTGGTGTTTCAAACGGGCCGCTAAGCGTGTCCCGGCGCTCGTAGCGTTCGAAAAGCGCGCCGTTGCGATATACCTCGAGCGGAAGCTGATACCGGCCGCCGACTGCCACATAGTTCCGGTATTCGAGCGTCATGTCGCCGTTGACGTCGCGCATGTACTTCACGGCCCAGGTCTTGGGATCGATATATACCAGCATCGGGACCGCGTCGTTGTTGGCGACTAGCAGCGTGCGGTACGGAAGACCGGAGATCGTCGTCACGCCGTCGTCGAAAATATGTCCGCCGTGCTGCGTGAAGTCCGGATCGAGAAAGCTCAGCGATGCGACCGTGCGTTCGGCGCGAAGCAGCAGATCGGTACCGTTCGATACCGGCAATGTCGTGCCGTTGATATTGATCGAATAGAGTCGCCCGCCATCGAAGTAGGTGCCTTCGCAAATACCGCCGTTGCAGCGGTAGGTGGCGAAGCGCACGCCTTGCGATTCGCTCTTGAGATCGACCGTTTCGCCGTTTTCGGTCAAGTGGGAGACCGAGGTCAGGTGCGCGCTCCAGACGGGACCGCTGTGCTCGCGCATGTGAGCGAGCACCGCAGCCAAGGTGTCGCGTGGCACGGCCGCCCCCGGCGTCGCCAGGCCGAGCGCGAAAAGCACAGCAAGCTGCTTGGCGAAGAGCATGGTCATGCATTTCGAGTCGATCGATGAGTATCTTCTCAGCGGAACCGGTCGCAAGGCCGAACTGATCCAGGCGTTGCTTGCGCATCGCAGTGCGCTGCCGGCGGCGGCGCCGTTCTACGAGGGGATGCGGATGCTTGGTGCGCGCACGCCGGATTTGACCCTGGTCGCCTTGCGGCTCGTGTTGGCCGGCAAACGAGCCGACGACGAAAGCGTTGTCGCTTTGCGCGACCACGCTCAAACGGTGCGGGCCGGGGGCGACGGGGCTGCGGCTGCGCTGGCCGCCTATCGAAAGATTCTCGCGCTCGTTGCGCTCGCTGCTGCTATTGCGCTCACCGTGGCATCGCCGCTGCGCGCGCAAACGCCTTCGCCGACGCCGAATCTGTACCGTTCGCTCGAAGGCAGTCATTCGGCGCATCCGGCGGCCGAAATTCACGGGAAGATCGAGTCGGTCGACTACCCGGGTGAAACGTTCGTCATCCGTAACGGCGCGAACCGTCAAACCGTGGCGGTGGTTCCCGCCACCACGATTTACCAGCAGCACGGCGGCTATGCGACCTTTGCCGACCTCCATCGCGGACAACACGTCGACGTTTCGGTCTACGACGTCGGCGGCCGCCTCGTCGCGCAATCGATTCGCATTTGAACACGCTCGAACTCGCGAGCGGCGTCGTGGTCACCGGGTTCTCCGGCACGCAGCTAAGCGCCGCAGATGTAGCCGCGCTGCAGCGGGTACCGTTCGCCGGCTACATTCTCTTCGCGCGTAACCTCGAGAATGCCGCGCAAGCTCGGGCGTTGACCGACCTGTTGCGCGCGCAGGCGCAGCCGCCCCCAATCATCGCTATCGATCAAGAGGGCGGCCGCATCATGCGGTTGCGCGAAGGCGTCGAGCCCATGCCGCCGATGATGGCGCTCGGTGCGCTCGATGACGAGCAGCTCGCGTTCGATGCCGGTGAAACGCTGGCACACGATCTGCGGCGTATCGGCTGTACCCTCGACTTCGCGCCGGTACTCGACTTAGCGCTCGACCGGGGCAACACGGTGATCGGTACGCGCGCGTTCGGCACGGCGGTCGCGCTTGTCACCGGGCTCGGCGGCGCGCTGGCTCGCGGACTGAGCTTCGGCGGCATCACACCGACCTTCAAACATTTTCCCGGCCACGGTGCAACGTCGTCCGACACGCACCTCGGCGCAGCACGATTGGAGGTCGATCGCGCGACGCTGGACGTGCGCGACCTCGCGCCCTTTGCCGCTTGCATTCGTGATGACGCGGCGATCATGGCGGCGCACGTCGCGGTTCCGGAGATCGACGGGGATCGGCCGATATCGTTGTCGCGCGTCTTTCTCACCGGCATTTTGCGCGACGCGTGGGGTTTCGAGGGAGTGTGCTTCACCGATTGTATGCAGATGGATGCAATCGCGCGCGGCATCGGAACCGTGCGCGGCGTGACCGAGGCGATTGCCGCCGGTGCTGATTGCGCGCTCGTCAGCCACGATCCGCAGCTAGCGTTTGATGCCGCGCAGCACTTAGCCGACGCGGTTGAACGCGGCGAGGTGCCGCGCGCGCGGCTCGAGCAAGCCTACGGTCGCGTGATGAACCTGCGTGCGCGCGGCGCCGCACCGGTCGATCTCGATGCGCTGGCCCCGCATCCGGGGATTGGACGGCGGATCGCGCGCGAAGCGGTCACCGTGGTGCGTGGTCTTCCGCATGCTGATGCGGCGGCCGACATTGCCGTTGTGTTCGGCGACGGTTCGCTCGCCGCGCATGCGCCGGCGCTCGAGGAACGCTGCGTGGCGATCGAGCCCGATGATGCGCAGATCGCAGAAATTGTCGCGACAGTGCGTGCGTCCAGCCGACGTCCGCTCTTGCTTAGCTATCGGGCGCACCTCTATCCGCAACAGGCGCGCGCTATCGAAGCGATCTGCGCGCACGCCGCGGACGCAATGATCGTTTCGACGGCCGAGCCGTATGACGTAACGCTCGCTCCGCAGGCTCGTCACTTGGTCGCTTGCTATGGCAACGACTCGCTCAGTTTGGCGGGCCTCGCTGACGCGATCTTTCTCGGTGCAGCATGTCGTGGAGTGCTTCCCGTTGCAATCGCTTAAACGCGCGGCGGCAATCGACGACGTGCTTACGAGCGCGCTCGACCAGCGTTTCACCGCCGCCGTCGCGCGGGTTGAACGCGGCGGACGTTTGCTCTACGAACGCGCGATTGGGCGCACGCGTATCGACGAGCAGGGAGCTCCCGTCTACGTCGATACGCGTTTCGATCTTGCGTCGATCACCAAGCTCTTCGTTACGACGGTAGCGCTCGATCTGGTCGCACGCGGCCTAGCCGACCTCGATGGTCCGTTGACTCCATTCATGCCGGAGTGGCTTGACGACGGTCACGCGGCGATCACGATGCGGATGCTGCTCGCTCATACGTCGGGCATGCATTCGGGCGCGGACTATCGCACGATCCTCGACGAGCGTGTCACCGATTTCGCACTGCGTCTCCCGCTTACGGCAGTGCCCGGTGAGCGTGTGATCTACAGTGACCTCGGCATGATTGCGCTCGGAGTCGCCATCGAGCGCATTGCCGGACGCTCACTGCCGGCCGTGCTTGCGAGCGTCGTGCCGTTCGGCGCATCGTTCAATCCGACGGAAGCGGAGCGCGCGGCGATCCCGGCGACTGAAGACGACGGATGGCGCGGCCGCGTGCAAGGCAACGTCCACGACGAAAAGGCGCATCTGATGCACGGCGTCGCCGGCCATGCGGGCCTATTTGGGAGCGCTGCTGCCGTCGCCCGGCTTACCGAGGTATATCTTGGCGCAGCGTGTGGACGCAATGGCGGCGTGCTTCCGCCGGCACTTGCACGCGAGGCGATCGCCTGCGCCGCCGACGATCCTGTCTTGCGACGCGGCTTGGGCTGGGCGCTCAAGACCAGCGACGAAAACTCGTGCGGCGCGAACTTCGGGTTTCAAAGCTTCGGCCATACCGGCTTTACCGGGACGTCGGTGTGGGCCGATCCGGAGCGCGATCTGCAGGCGGTGCTGCTCACCAATGCCGTCTACTTCGGGCGCGAGGATTCCCGCCCGCTGCGAGCGGCGTTTTACGACGCCGTTATCGAAACGTTCGGCGCATGAACGCTGTCGGGTTGATGAGCGGGACCTCGCTGGACGGCATCGATGCCGCGCTCGTGCGCATCGTTCCGCGCAATGGCGGCTACGCGATAGATTTGCTCAATTTCGTGACCGTTCCGTTTGAAGATGATCTCGAGCGGCGGTTGCGCGCGGCGCTACCGCCGCACGACGCGACCGCTCCCGCGATTGCCGACCTGCATCGCGGACTCGGTGCGGCGTTTGCGCGCGCGGCTCGCAGCGCGTGCGGCGCGCTTGCGGTAGATTACGTCGCGTCGCACGGCCAGACGATCTACCACGACGGCGCGGCGCATTGCACGTTGCAAATCGGCGATCCGTTCGTGATTCGGGAGGCATTGCGCGCGACCGTGTGCTACGACTTTCGCAGCGCCGACTGCGTGGTTGGCGGTTCGGGTGCGCCGCTCGTGCCCTATGCCGATGCGATCTTGCTTGCCGATCCGAACGAGGATCGCGTTGCGCTCAATATCGGCGGCATCGCGAATCTCACCGCGCTTCCGCGAGGCTGCTCGCCGCACGACGTGGTGGCGTTCGACTGCGGCCCGGGCGTGATGCTGATCGACGCTTTCGTGCAGATGCGAAGCGGCGGATCCAAGCGCTTCGACGCGAATGGTGCGCTTGCAGCGGCCGGGTCGCCTGACGAGACCGCCCTCGCACTTTTGCTAAGCGATCCGTACTTCGCGCAGAATCCGCCCAAGTCGACCGGCCGCGAGCGATTCGGCGCGCAGTTCTTGCTCGCGCATCGTCACGTGCTCGAGCGTTTGTCGATCGAAGACGGCTGTGCGACGCTGACCGAACTGACCGCGCGCGTTGCCGCTGACGCGGTTGGCGCGATCGGCATGAGCGACGGTCGCGTGCTATGCAGCGGGGGCGGCGCGCAAAACCGCACGCTGATGCGGCGAATCGCCGCGCACCTGCCGCAGGCGCGCATCGAACGCAGTGACGCCGCGGGCTTGAACGCCGATGCGAAAGAAGCGATTGCCTTTGCCATGCTCGGATACGAGACGCTACGCGAACGGGCGGCGAACGTGCCGCGTGTGACCGGTGCATCGCATGCGGTGCCGCTGGGAGCGATCGCACCGTTCGCGTTGCACCGCCTGATTACGGAGGTCGAGAACGAATGCCGGTTATCGTAGGTGTCGACGCGGGTGGCACATCGATCGAATGCGCGATCGCTTTCGGCGACGAAACGGTGGTGCGAACTGGCGATGCCGCCAACCCGCGAACCGCCGGAATCGAAGGTGCGGCCGAACGCATCGCGGCGACCGTTCGCAGCGGACTGCGCGGCGAGATGTTCGATGCGCTGACGGTCGGTGCCGCAGGTGCCGGCGACCCGCTGGTGGCGAGTGCGCTCGAGGCGGCGCTTCGGCGTTTCTTTCCGAATGGGTCGATCGGCGTGCGCGACGACGCCGAGATTGCGCTGCGCGCCGCCGTGCTGGATGGCGACGCGGCCGTCCTCATTGCCGGCACCGGCTCGATCGCGTACGCGCAGATCGGCGGGAAGGCCCATCGTTCGGGTGGCTACGGCTACCTGCTCGGCGATGAGGGATCCGGATTTTCGATCGGTCGCGCGGCGCTGGCGGCGATGCTTCGCTGGTACGACGGCCGTGCCGCGCACGCGGAGTTGTTTGACGCAATCGCCGCGCGCTTGCAGATTGCGGATGCGCAGGCGCTGCTCGGGCGCGTCTACAGCGAAGGCGATCCGGTGCCCACGATTGCGTCCGTTGCGCCGCTCGTGCTCGATCGCGCCGGCGCGGGCGAGCGGCTTGCCGCGAAGATCGTGCAAACCGCCGCTCTCGAACTCGTCGATCTCCTCAAGTCGCTCGCGCAGCGCGCGGGATTCGCAGCGCGCGAGTTGCCGCTCGTCTTCTGCGGTGGCCTGTTCAGCGAGAATTCGCTGCTCTCGTACCTGGTTGAAACGCGACTGCTCGCCGACTTGCCGCTCTTGGCGCCGATAAAGTCGCCACCGCCCGCCGTGCAGGGCGCGCTTGAACTCGCACGGCGGAGTCTCCAGTGAGCGCGGCGATTCCGCCGACCGAAGGACGCTTGCCGGCAAGCACCGGACTCGATCTGCTCGCAACGCGTGACCTCGTCGAGCTCCTGGTGCGCGATCAAAGCGAAGCGGTGGCAGTGGTACGCGCGCAAGCCGCAACGCTGACCCGCGTCGTAGAGGCGATCGTCGAACGAATCCAACGCGGTGGTCGCGTGCATTACGTCGGCGCGGGAACGAGCGGGCGCCTCGGTGTGCTCGATGCATCCGAGATGCCGCCGACGTTCGGCACGCCGTCGGCGCTGGTTTGCGCGCACATCGCGGGCGGCGATCGCGCGCTGCGCGAAGCGGTCGAAGGCGCGGAAGATGATGATGGTGCGGGCGCGCGCGAGATGCAAGCCCATGCTGCGCCCGACGACGTCGTCCTCGGCATCTCGGCGAGCGGGGGTGCACGCTACGTCGTCGCCGCGCTCGAGCGCGCGCGTGAAATCGGTGCATTGACGGTGGCGATCACCAGCAGCGATGCTTCGGCCCTCGTGGCGGCGGCGGACCTGGCGATCGTGCTGCCGACCGGCGCCGAAGTCTTGAGCGGTTCGACGCGCTTGAAAGCTGGAACCGCGCAAAAGATCGCGCTCAATACGATCTCGACCGCGGTCATGGTGCGCTTGGGCAAAGTGCACGACAATGTGATGATCGACGTCGTCGCCACCAACGAGAAGTTGCGTGGTCGGGCGCAGCGCTTGGTGGGTGAACTTACCGGCGCTGACGACACACACGCGCGCGCTGCGCTCGATGCGGCCGGCGGCAGCGTCAAAGTTGCGGTCGTGATGATCGCGCGCGGCGTAGATGCGGCGCGGGCGCGCACGCTGCTGCAATCGGAGACGCTACGATCCTTGCTTTAAAAGCGCTACTGCTGGCGGCGGTCGTCTTCGTGCCGCTAGACGATCGATCGGTGACGTTGCGCTTGCCGATCATGCTCGGCGAGATCGCGGGGCGTCCGGTCGTTGCGCCGCCGCGCACGCTGCTCGGCAACGATCTCGAACCCGGCGATCCCGATGGAATCATCGCGTGGCTCAATGCGAGCGCGCCGCAGGCCCAGTCGTATGTGCTCTCGAGCGATATGCTCGCCTATGGCGGGTTGGTCGCATCGCGCGTTCCCGGACCGAGCTATGCTGACGCGTACACGCGATTGCGCGAGATCGATGCGCTCAAGGCGCGCTCTCCCGCCGCGTGGATCGGCGTGTTCGGCACGATCATGCGATTGGCGCCTACCGGCGTGCCAGCCGACGCACCCTACTTCGCGCCGTATCCGATCTGGTCGTATCTGCAACAGTACGCGAACCTCCACGATCCACTCGAGCCGTCGGAGG
The DNA here is from genome assembly GCA_050015295.1 of Candidatus Aquilonibacter sp. Lineage (GTDB taxonomy): Bacteria > Vulcanimicrobiota > Vulcanimicrobiia > Vulcanimicrobiales > Vulcanimicrobiaceae > Aquilonibacter. The sequence continues at coordinate 25,097 of JBEKBR010000042.1, forward strand.
AAGGCGAGGCCGCGCGTCTGCGCGCTTTGATCGGCGCGCCCGTGCTCGACGCCTATCTGCAAACGCGGGCGCGTAACTACGGCGTCGATCGCGTACTGATCGATCGCACGCGCGCGGGATCGATCGACCGACTCGTGCTCGGTCAGGACGACGCGAAGCCTTATGGATTGCATCTTCCAGAAGTGCTCGCGTTGCAACAATATTTAGCAGCGAGCGATCTCGGTTCGCGGGTGTCAATTGAACCCGGCGCCGACGAACTCGGTATGGCGCTGGTCGCGCACGCGCTCGCGCGCGACGCGCACTGGACTGCGCGCATTGCGGTGCGCTATTCGACGCCGGACGGCGCAACCTATCAGGATCCGCTCGAGTTCGCCCCGATCGGTATGACGATCGATCAACTCGTCGCGCTTTGCGGTGCGGTGCGTGACGACGCCTCGCCAGACATCAGACTCTACGTCCACCTGTCCGCGACCGGACCGGCCCTCGACGCGGCGTTCATGGATGCGATGCGCGCAGATCTCGATGCGGGCCACTCGGTTGCCGTCGTCGACCTGTCGTTCGAGAAAAGCTATGACGACCAAAAGGCCTTCGCCAAGGCGTTGCTCAGCGCGGGCTTGGCAAGCCGGCTCGACGCGTACTCGGCGTGGAATACCGACGCAAACACGGTCGGGACCGCACTCGCCGAGGTGATCGCTGCCGGCGCCGGGCGGCGCATGCACACCTACGACGCGCTGGCGCATCGCACGTTCACCTTTTTGCGCTTCATCGACGACGTTGATTTTCATGACGACGTGCGTCCGGAACTCAATGATTGGCTTGTGGCACAAGGCGTGACCGATCATACCTTGCTCGCGGCCGGCATCGCCGCGGCAACCGCGCAGCGGAACCGGGCATTGCTGTGGTACGAAGCGCAGGTAACGTTAGCGCAGCTCTATCCGCAGCTGCACATTGCCGCGATGTCGATCGCGCTGCCGTGGGACCGCACCTT
>JBEKBR010000043.1:0-23717 GCA_050015295.1 Candidatus Aquilonibacter sp.
CTCTCCAACGCCACCAGCCTCACCTACGCGCTCGACAAAGCGCGCCATCAACGCGACGCGCTGCAAGAGCAAACCGCGCGGCTCGACGATCGCATCGCGCAAGCTAGTTCGGAAGAACGGCTGGCGGCGATCGCAGCCAAGCTGCAAATGCACGACGCGCAGACCTTTGCGGTCGTGCGCCTCGAACCGCCCGCTCCGGTCGCGACATCGAGGATAGCGCTCTTCGATACTATCGCTGCCTGGTTCTAGCCGGTGGCGCGCACGCTCCATCATCGAGCCTTCGCGCGTGTCGCACCGATGCGCGCGAAACTCTTTTTCTATCTGTGCGCGGTCATGGCAACGTACTTGTGCGCGCGCCTCTATCTCGTCCAAGTCGTGCAAGGCCCCTCCCTCGCCGCCAAGGCGCTCGCACAGCGCTCGGATACGGTCGAGGTCTTCGCGCGGCGCGGATTCATTGCCGATCGCAACGGCACGGTGCTCGTGCGCTCTCTCCCCTCCGAGAGCGTCTACGCCGTGCCGCACGATCTCACCGATCCTGACGCGACCGTCGCGAAACTCCAAGCGATCTTCGGCAAACTCGATCCGGCGACGATCGCCGAACTGCACGATAAGACGGTATGGTTCGTGTGGATCGCACGCAAGGTGCCGGTTGAAATCGCCGATCGCGTCCGCAAGGCCGATCTCGGCGGCGTCGCGCTCAAAGAAGAGCCGACCGGCAAACGCATCGACATGGTCGGCAACATGGCTTCGACGCTGCTCGGCTTCGTCGGCACCGACGAAAACGGCCTGGCCGGCCTGGAGTATCAATTCGACGATCTCTTGCGCGGGCAATCGGGCCAGGTCACGCTCGAGACCGACGATTTCGGCCGGCCGATTCCCTTTGGCCACGAAAGCGTGGTCAAAGCCGCGCAGCCTGGGCTGGCCCTCGAACTGACCATCGACTCGTACCTGCAGTTCGTCACCGAAGAAGCGCTCGATCAAGAGGTCGCGAAGTACCACGCGAAAGACGGCACCGCGATCGTGATGGACCCGTGGACCGGCGAGATCCTGGCTATGGCGAACGTCCCCCACTTCGATCCCAATCACTTCTGGAAGTATCCGCAGCGCGATTATGACGACCGCGCGGTGGCGGACACCTACGAGCCCGGCTCGACCTTCAAACTCATCACCGCCGCGGCCGCACTCGCCTCCGGTCGCGTGAATTTGCAAACGCGCTTCCCCGCGCGCGAAACGCTGACGCTCGACGGCCACACGATTCACAACGCCGACGACGACATGCCGGTCCGCAGCAGCACCGAGACGCTGCAAGAGATCGTCGAATACTCGCACAACGTCGGCGCGGCGGAAGTCGGCCTCGCGACCGGGCAGCAAAATTTCTACAACATGGAGCGCGACGCCGGATTCGGCGAAGCGACCGACATCGAATTGCCGGGCGAGAGCCCGGGTATCGTACCGTCGCCCGATGCGTGGAGCGAACTCTCGCTGCCGACGATGGCGTTCGGGCAAGGCGTCTCGGTCACGCCGATTGCAATGGCGCGTTACTACTGCGCGATCGCCAACGGCGGGATGTTGCTGCGCCCGCGCATCGTGGAAGCGATCGAAGATCAGCACGGCAAATTGCTCTACCACTATCCGCCCGAAGTCGAGCATCGCGTCTTCTCCGAAAAGATCGCAGCCGAACTGCGCACGTTCTTGCGCGCGGTCGTGACCGGCGGTACCGGCAAAGGTGTCGCCGAGATTCCCGGCTACACCACCGCCGGCAAGACCGGCACCGCACAAATGGTGGTCAACGGGCAATACTCGACCGGCGCGTACGCCTCGTCGTTCATCGGTATGATTCCGGCCGAACGTCCGCGCTACGTCATCTACGTGAAGATCGAAGATCCGCAAGGCGCGTACTACGGCGGCATCGTCGCGGCGCCGGTCTTCACCAAGATCGCGCGCGCGGCGATGCTGCATGCGGGTGTCTTGCCATGACGATCGCGCAGCTCATCGGCCGCTTACCGGCAAGTACGCGCGTGATCGGCGATCCGGCACGCGAGATCGCCGGCCTCAGCACCGATTCGCGCCGGGTTACGCCCGGCGCGCTCTTCATCGCGGTACCCGGCGAACATACCGACGGTCACGCTTTTGTCGATGCCGCAATCAAGAACGGCGCCACCGCCGTCGTTGTAGAAGAAGCGCACGCGCTCGACGTGCCCGACACCGTTACCGCGGTTGCCGTGCCCGACACGCGCCGCGCGCTCTCGGTGCTCGCCGCCGCGTTTTACAACGATCCCTCGCGCACGGTCGATGTGCTCGGGGTAACCGGGACCAATGGGAAGACCACGACCACGCGCATGATTGCGGCGATCCTCGAAGCCTCGGGCCGCCCGTGCGGCGTGATCGGCACCGTTGGTGCGCAGTTTCGCGATCGCGAGTGGGCGCTCGAAAACACCACGCCGTTGCCGCCGGAACTGCACGGGTTGCTCGCGCAGATGCGCGAGCTTGGTGCGTGGGCGGTCGCGATGGAGGTCAGTTCGCACGCGCTCGCGCTCGATCGCGTCGAAGACGTGCGCTTCCGTGTCGCCGCGCTCACCAACGTCACCCGCGATCATCTCGACTTTCACCAAACGATCGAAGCCTATGCGGCGGCGAAGCATCGCCTCTTCGCTATGGCTCAAGCCGCGGTGCTGAATATCGATGACGAACATGGCGCGCGCTGGTACGGCGAAATGCGCCATAGGATTCCGACGCTGAGCTACTCGCTGCACGGCAACGCGGATCTGGTCGCGACCAACGTCGAGATCGGCGCCGCGGGCTCAACCTTCACCGTCGACGGCGTGGCGATGCGCGTGCATCTGCCCGGACTCTTCAACGTGGCGAATGCGCTGGCGGCAATCGGCGTTGCGCGCACGCTTGGGATCGATCTCGAGACCAGCGCGCACGGCCTCGATACGCTCGCGCGCGTGCCCGGCCGGATGGAACACGTAACCGGCGGCGACGTGGACGTCGTCGTCGATTACTCGCACACGCCGGATTCGCTCGAGAATGCACTGATCGCGCTACGCGAAACGACAACGCACAAGCTTGCGGTGGTCTTTGGCTGCGGCGGCGATCGCGATCGCGGCAAGCGTCCGGAAATGGGTCGCGTGGCGGCGACGTATGCCGATCGCATCTACGTCACCAGCGACAATCCGCGCAGCGAATCGCCGGCGGCGATCGTGGCCGAGATCGAAACCGGCATCGGCACGCATCCGCACGTGGTCGAAGTCGACCGGCGTCGGGCGATTCTGCGCGCGATCGACGAAGCGGCTCCCGGCGACGTTGTACTGATCGCGGGCAAGGGGCACGAGACCTATCAAATCATCGGCGCACTGACGCTGCCGTTCGACGACACCGAGGTCGCGCGCGAAGCGCTTACCGCACGCGAGGCGCGCGCATGAAGCTGACCTTCGACGAGGCGGTCAAATCGACCGGCGCGCAAGTGTACGATATCGAAAAGGCGCCATCGCATCTCGACGTGGTGACCGATTCGCGCACGCTCGCGCCCGGGCAAACGTTTCTCGCGCTGCGCGGCGAGCGCTTCGACGGGCATGCCTATACACGCGAAGCGGTCGAGCGCGGCGCAACGCTACTGATCGTCGCGGACCCCGATGCCGCGGTTGCGGGTACGACGACGCTGCTCGTCGAGGACACGCTCGACGCGTATCTCGGGTTGGCCGAGGCGGCGCGCGCGCAGTTTCGCGGGCGCGTGCTCGGGATCACCGGGAGCGCCGGCAAGACGACGACCAAAGCTTTTGCTGCACAGTTGCTCGCGGTGCGCTACGGCGATCGCATTCTCGCCTCGCCGGCGAATGAGAACAACGAGCTCGGCGTGAGCAAGCTGTTGCTCGCGGCCGACAACGATTTGCACGATGTGCTGGTCATCGAGATGGGTGCGCGGCACTACGGTGATATCGAGAAGCTGGCGTGGGCGGCGCGGCCGGACCTCGCAATCCTCACCAACGTCGGCGACGCGCACCTCGAAATCATGGGCACGCGCGAACGGCTCGAAGATACGAAGTGGGCGATTTTTGGGACCGGCGCGCGCGCGATTCTCAACGCCGGCGACGTCACCTCGATTCGCCGTGCGCCGTCGCTCTCACGCCCGGCGCACTGGTTCTTTGCCGGCCCGGTCGGCGGCGACATTCCGATGCACGGCCGCGTCAGCGCGTTGGCCGGCGCGCGGCACTGGCTCGAAATCAATGGCGACCGCGACGACGCGTATGCAATCGACGCGCGCGTACCCGGCGCGCACAATCGCGCCAACTTGGCTGCCGCCATCGCGGCGGCACGCGAGTACGGCGTCGAGCCGCAGCAGATCGTCGACGCGATTCCTGAACTCTCTTTGCCGCAGGGACGCTACGAACGTATCGAGTTGCCCAACGGCGTCGTGCTGATCTACGATGCGTACAACGCGAACGCGGCCGGCATGATGGCGGCGCTCGATGCGTTTGCGGCCGAGTCGGCGCCACGCCGCATCGCCTTGCTTGCAAGCATGGCTGAGCTTGGCGAGGGAGCGGCGGATTTGCACCGGCGCGTCGGCGGGCATGCCGCCGCCACGCACGTCGACGTGATGCTGGTCGGCGGTGAATTCGCGGGCGAGCTTGCATCTGGCGCGCGCAGCGCAGGGCTGCCCTCGGAGCGCATCGTGCCCTTCATGACGAACGAGCAAGCGGCAAGCTGGGTTCGCAGCAACACGCGCGCCGGAGATGCAGTCTTATTGAAGGGTTCGCGCAAGTATAAGTTAGAGGAAATCGTCGAGGAGTTACGGCGTTGACGGTCACGCGCATTCCCGGAGTAGTCGCGATCCCGGTTCGCACGCGCATCGTGCGCGAAGGCGACGACCTTGCTGCGCTCGTGGCCGCCGCGGTACATGGCATCGCGCGTCCCGGCGACGTGATTGCGATTTCCGAAACCGCCGTCGCAATCGCGCAAGGCGAATTCGTGGTCGCCGAACACATTCGTCCCTCGCGCTTAGCCTACGCGCTCGCGCGGCAAGCCGGCGCGCTGGCGACGGTGAGTCAACCCGAATCGGTGCAACTCGTGATCGATGACGTCGGCGCGTGGCGCGTGTTCTCGGCGGCGGTCATGCATGCGGTGGCGCGCGTCTTCGGCAAGCGCGGCGTGTTTTACGAACAACTCGGCGAAGCGATCGCGGCGATCGACGGCTACACCGGTACGATGCCGCCCTACGAACGCGCGATCGTGCTCGCGCCGCGCGATCCCGACGGCGTGAGCGAAGCAATCGCGGCGGTCACCGGCGCCGGTTGCGCGATCGTCGATGCCAACGATTTGAAGAAGGCCAAAGTGCTCGGCGCCTCGCATGGCGTCGATCGCGCGTGGGTGGAAGAAGCCTTGCTCGACAATCCGCATGGGAATAGCGATGAGCAAACGCCGATTGTGGTGTTGAAGTGGCGTTAGGGCGCGACGTCTGGCTCGCAGCCACGGTGCACGCGGGCGGTGGCTTCATCATCGCGCTGGTAACGGCGTTGATCGCGCTGCCACTCTTGCGCCGTTTCCAAGTGCACCAGCACGCCTACGAAGACGCACCGGCCTCGCATCAAGCCAAGACCGGTACGCCGACGATGGGCGGCATCGTCTTCATCGTGCCGTTTCTCTTTCCGATCTTCGCGATGGGCGTGCCGCTGGTGCTTCCGCTGTGCTTTCTGATCGTCGCGTGCGGCGCGATCGGCATGGTCGACGATATCCTCGGCATCACGCGCGGCCGCAATCAAGGCTTGCGCGCGAGTACGAAGTTGCTCTTGAGCGCGGTGGTCGCGATCATCTTCTTGCGTTTGATCTCGGCGTCGGACGGCTTCTTTCCGCGCGACGTGATCTTTCACGCCGGCACCTACGCGCTGATGGTGCCGCATTGGCTATGGCTGGTGCTCGGCATCCTGGCGGTGACCGGCACGATTCACGCCGTCAATCTCACCGACGGGCTCGACGGGCTTGCGACCGGCACGATGATTCCGCCGCTGCTCGTCCTTGGGCTCAACTTCATGCCCGGCTTTTCGCACGTCGCGCAAGACGCGGCATTGCTCGGTCTGGGCGCGTGCGTGGCGTTCTTGCTCTTCAACCGCTATCCGGCCAAGATGTTCATGGGCGATACCGGCTCGCTCGCACTCGGCGCGCTGCTCTCCGGCGTCGCGATACTCGAGGGCGAGATGCTCCTACTGATCGTGATCGGCGGCGTGTTCGTGGCCGAAGCGCTCTCGGTAATCATGCAAGTCAGTTACTTTAAAGCAACGGGCGGCAAGCGAATCTTCCGCATGAGCCCGCTGCACCATCACTTCGAGCTTGGTGGCTGGCCCGAGACTAAGGTCACGGCGCGCTTTTGGACCGCTTCGCTCGTGCTCTCCGCAATCGGATGGTTTGTCGTACGATGATGACCTTTGATGCACGCGAGACCATACTCGTCATCGGCCTCGGCAAAAGTGGCCTCGCCTGCGTGCGCGTGTTGCGCTCGCGCGGTGCCACGATCTATGCGACCGATGAAAAGCAGGTCGAGGAACTCGAACACGCGATTTCCGCGGTCGAATCGGTTGGCGCGCAGTTCATTGCGCCCGAGCAGCTCGAGTCGATCGTCGGCGGACTCAGCTCGGCGGTGCTTTCGCCCGGCGTCCCACTCAATTCGCCGGTCGTCATCGCGGTGCAAGATCGCGGCGTGCCGGTCTTCGGCGAGATCGAAGTCGCGTTCCGTTTGTGCAAGGCGCCGGTCATCGCGGTCACCGGAACCAAAGGCAAGTCGACGACCACCGCGCTGATCGGACATCTGCTCGCCTCCTGCGGACGCGGCGTGCGGGTCGGGGGCAACATCGGCAATCCGCTGATCGACGAAGTGCTCGAAGCGCGCACCACCGATTGGGTCGTGGCCGAAGTCTCGTCGTTCCAGCTCGAAACGATTCGCGCGTTCAAGCCGCGCGTGGCCGTGCTGCTCAACGTCGCGCCCGATCATCTCGACCGCTATCATTCGATGGACGAGTATGCCGAAGCGAAGTTCCGCATCTTCGCCAATCAAGCGTCCGGCGATTATTTCATCGGCAACCTCGACGACGAACGGGTCGCCTCACTCGACGTGAGCAAGAGCGAGCGCAATATTCGTTCGCGCCAGCTCTGGTTTACGCTCAACGACCGCTACGACAACGCGACGATCTACGTCCGCGGCGACGACATCATCTACGCGCCGATCAACGGCGATCCGCGCCCGGTCAAGGTGATGCGCAAAGACGAAATTCCGCTCGCCGGCGCCCACAACGTGCAGAATGTGATGGCGGCACTGCTGGCAGCCTACGCGGTCGGCTGCGAAACCGCGGCGCTGCGCGAAGCGGTGATGAGCTTCCGCGCGATGCCGCACCGGCTCGAGAGCATCGGCGAACTCGACGGTGTGCTCTATGTCGACGATTCGAAATCGACCAATCCCGGCTCCGTGGTCGCCGCGCTGCACGCCTACACGCGGCCGATCGTGTTGATCGCGGGCGGTCGTTCCAAGGGCACTGATTTCGTTGAGATGGGTGTGGCGATTCGTCAGCGCGCGCGAGCGCTGGTGGTGATCGGTGAAGCGGCCGATGAGATCGCTGCGCAAGCCAAAGGCGTCGAGACCGTGCACGCCGCCTCGATGACCGAAGCGGTGCAGCGCGCGCGCGAGCTTGCGTCGAGCGGCGACGTGGTGCTGCTCTCGCCGGGTTGCGCCTCGTTTGATATGTTCCGCTCGGCCGAAGATCGCGGCGAGCAGTTCACCGCCGCCGTGCATGCTTTGCGAGAACCTGCGGGTGCTTAACCTTCGCGCCAGCGCGCCGCCGCGTCGTTCCTACGTGGCCGCGCCGCCCGACACGCTGCTCTTCTTTGCGGTCGCGTCGCTGGTCGGCATCGGCCTGGTCATGATTTTCTCCGCCTCGAGCGCGGTTGCGTGGGTCGAACATCACGACGTCGCCTACTACGCCAAACGTCAGATCGCGTGGCTGGTCGTCGGTTTGATCGTGGCGTACGTCACCTATCGCCTCGATTACCATAAGCTCAAAGCGTGGGCGCCATATCTGCTCGTCGGCGCGATTGCGTCGCTGGTGCTCGTGCTCGTGCCACACGTCGGCGTGAGCGTCAACGGCGCGCGACGCTGGGTCGGCGCCTCGGCGATATCGTTTCAACCGTCGGAATTTGCAAAGCTCGCGCTGGTGATCTATCTTGCCGCGACGCTCTCGGCGCGCGGCGAGCGTATCGTCTCGCTGGTGCGCGGGCTCGTGCCGCTCTGCATTCCGGTCGTGATCATGGCCGTGCTCGTGCTCAAAGAACCGGACATGGGTACCGCAAGCCTGCTGGTGATGATCGCGTTTGCGATGTTCTTTGCCGCCGGCGCGCGCATCTCACACCTCTTCGCGATCTTGCTTGCGACCACGCCGGCGGTGATCGTTGAAGTGCTGGCGAGCCCGTACAAGCGCGAGCGCGTCTTCGCCTTCTTGAATCCGTGGAAAGATCCGCAGAACGCGGGCTTCCACATCGTGCAATCGCTGCTCGCGCTTGGCAGCGGCGGCATCTTCGGCGTCGGCCTGGGCGATTCGCGTGCGAAGTTCTTCTATCTGCCTGAGCAGTACACCGATTTCATCTTCTCGATTCTCGGCGAAGAGCTGGGCCTGGTCGGTGCGTTTGCGGTCGTCGTGCTCTTCATCGTCTTCGGCTATCGCGCGATCAAGATCGCGATCGCCGCGCCCGATCGCTTCGGCTTTTTCCTGGTGATCGGCTGCGTCTCGATGGTGGTGATTCAAGCCTTCGTCAACATCGGCGTCGTCACGTCGTCGTGGCCGGTGACCGGCGTGCCGCTTCCGTTCATTTCGTTTGGCGGGAGCTCGCTGATCGTCAATCTCATCGCGGTTGCGCTCATCGCCAACGTCGGACGCGGGCAGCGCATTCCCGAATCGTGATTGCCGACCCGGTCGTCCGGCGTCTCGAACAGCAAGTCGAAGCGTTCGCGACGATGGGATCGTCGTTGTACGCGCGCATCACCATGCGCCTCTTGGGCGATTATCGCGCGCGCGGCGTGACGTATGATTTTTTCACGAGCGCGCCCGAACGCGCGGCCCTTTCCACGCCCGGTGTGCGATTGTTAGGCGCACTGCACTACCTCGCGCTCAGCGGCGAAGCGCCCGAGCTGGCCGCGCATCTGCCGTCGTGCGGCGGCGACGGCGACGCGGACGCGATCTGGGAGAACGCGCAAGCACTGCTGGTTGAGCGCGCGGAGCGCATCGGTACGCTCTTTGCGCAGACGCCGCAGACCAACGAGGTTGCGCGTGCGACCGTGCTGCTCGCCGGACTGTGCGCGGTCGCGCGCGAGACGCAGCTCCCGATTCGCCTGTTCGAAATCGGCGCGAGCGCGGGGTTGAATTCACGGCTCGACCGTTACCGCTACGAAGGTGACGGCTGGGCATGGGGCGATGCGAAATCGCCGCTCGTGCTGCGCAATCGCACGCGCTCCGGAACGCCGTCGTTGGTCCAGCCGCTGGTGATCGCCGAGCGCGCCGCCTGCGACCTGCACCCGCTCGACGTACGGTCGGCCGAGGATCGCACGCGCTTGCTCTCGTTCGTGTGGTCGGATCAAGCCGAACGCTTCGCGCGCTTGCGCGCCGCATTCGAGGTGGCACAAACGGTGCCGCTCGCCGTCGAACGCGCGGATATGTTTGCGTGGCTCGTCGATCGGGTCGCTTCCAAGCCCGGCACAGCGACGGTGGTCATGCATTCGGTGATGACCGAGCATCTGACCAAAGACGATCGCGCGCGCCTGGCGGCGATTATCAATAGCATCGGCGCGACGGCAACCAGCGACGCGCCGTTTGCGACGGTGAACATGGAGTTTGGGCTGGAGTCGCGTCAATACGAAACGCGTGTGACGCTCTGGCCCGGCGCGCAGTCGCGGCTCATCGCGGGCAGCGACGGTCACGCCCAAGGCATTGAATGGATCGCCTGAACGTCGTCTTCACCGGCGGCGGGACCGGCGGACATCTGTATCCGGCGATCGCGATCGCGCAGGCGCTCGGCGAGCGCGCCAACGTCACGTTTATCGGCACGGCCGACCGGCTCGAAGCGACGATCGTTCCGAATGCGGGCTATCCGCTGATCACGGTCAAGAGCGCGCCGGCCAAACGCGCGTATGTGAATCTCATCGGCGTCTTTCAGGCGCTGAGCGCGCTGCGTCGTCTCAAACCCGACATCGTGATTGCAACCGGCGGCTACGTGGCGTTTCCGGTTGCGCTGGCTGCACGGATGTTGGGCAAGACCATCGCGCTGCTCGAGCCCAACGCGCACCCGGGGCTGACCAATCGCATGCTCGCGCCGCTCGTCGACGAAGTCTGGGGCGCCTTTCCGACCGGCGATCCGCGCTTTGGCCGCAAGTACGTACACACCGGCATTCCGGTGCGCGCGTCGCTGCGCGCGTTGCCCTCGCGCGAAGCGGCGCTCGAGCGGCTCGGCCTCTCCGGCAAGCGCTCGACCTTGCTCGCCATGGGCGGAAGCCAGGGCGCGCGCTCGATCAATGATGCCCTGACCTCGCTGCTCCAAACTGACGGCCTGCCCGAGGGCTGGCAGCTCATTCACGTGACCGGCGAAAAGGAATACGATCGGGTGCGCGCAGCACTCGGGAAGAGCGATGGAGCGCTGCGCGCCTATCTCGACGACGTCGGCGATGCGTATGCCGCGGCCGATCTGGTGCTCGCGCGGGCGGGCGCGTCGACGCTCGGCGAGCTTGCAGCGACCGGGCGCCCGGCGATTTTGGTGCCGTATCCGCACGCGGCCGACGATCATCAGCGCGCGAACGCGGAAATGGTCGCGAAAACCGGCGCGGCGGTCGTGGTCGACGATCGGGAGCTGGTCGCCGGGAAGCTGCGCGGCATCTTGGCCGACGTCACGCGCCCAAGCCGCCTTGCCGAACTGCGCGCCGCCGCCGAGCGCGAGCGTGCGACCGATCCAATTACGACAATTCTCGCCCGGGTCGATGCCCTTACTGTGCGGAAGAATCGGGCGTGACGTCGGAGAGCGAGCAAGGCGCAAAGACCTGGCACTTCGTGGGCATCGGCGGGATCGGCATGAGCGCGATCGCGCGGATTTTGCTTGCGCGCGGCCAGTGTGTTTCGGGCTCCGACGTGAAAGAAACGCCGCTGATCGTGCGCTTGCGCGAAGAGGGCGCACACGTCACGGTCGGTCACGATGCTGCGAACGTCGATCGCGCGCATACGGTGATCGTCAGCTCGGCGATCGATCGCAACAATCCCGAATATATCGCCGCGCAACGTCGCAACATTCCGCTCTTGCATCGCGGCGAGATGCTGGCCGAACTGTTGCGCAGTCGCAGCGGCATCGCAATCTGCGGCACGCACGGAAAAACGACGACGACGGCGATGATTGGCGCCGTGCTGCGGGCCGGCGGCGTAGATGCCAGCCTGGTGCTCGGCGGGATCGACGGCGCGCTCGGCACCAACGCGTACGATGGCCGTTCGCCGCACTTTGTTACCGAAGCCGACGAATCCGACGGCTCGTTTGCGTTGCTCGATCCGAAGATCGCGATCGTCACCAACATCGAGAACGATCATCTGCAGAGCGACGACGAGTTGCCGCAGCTCGTCCGCGCCTTCGAGGAGTTTCTCGCCAAGTTGCCCGAAGACGGTTGCGCGATCATCGGCGTCGATGATCCGCTCGCCGCGTCGCTGGTCGAGCATCCGCGCCGTGCACGCACGATCACCTTCGGCTTCGGACCGCGCGCCGACGTGCGCGCAAGCAATCCGCGCGCGCAAGGTCTAGGCACTTCGTTTGACGCGATCGCCGGCGACGTGTGTCTGGGTACGGTCGAACTCAACGTTCCGGGCGCAATCAACGTGGCAAACGCGCTCGCCGCTATCGCCGCGGCGCGCGAAATCGAAGTGCCGTTCGTCCGCATTGCCGAGGGACTCAACGCCTTTCGCGGCGTGCGCCGCCGCTTCGACATTTTGGTGCGCACCGATCGCATGGTGCTTGTCGACGATTACGCGCATCATCCGACCGCCGTGCGTGCGACGATTGCCGCGGCGCGGCAGTATCATCGCGGGCCGGTGATCGTGGCGTTCCAGCCGCACCGCTATTCGCGCACCGCGTATCTTGCGCGCGATTTCGCCGACGCGCTCAAGAATGCCGATCGCGTCTACTTGGCGCCGATCTACGCTGCATCCGAGCCGCCGATTCCCGGCGTTTCCGAACGCTCGATTGGCGAACCGCTAACCGCGCTTGGCACGCGGGTGACTTACGTGACGCGCGTCGATGAGCTGGAAGAGCGCCTATTAGAGGAAGCGCCGCGGGGATCGCTGGTGCTCATGCTGGGCGCAGGCAACATCACCGAGGTTGCGGCGCGCCTGGCCGCGCGCGCCAACGCGGCCGACGTCAAAGTTTCGTGAGCCTCACCAACGAGCTGGCGACCGCGTCGCTGCTGACGGTTGAGGATCGCGCGGCGCTGCTCGAAACGTTCGGTGATCGCGTGCGTTTCGATGAGCCGATCGCGCCGTACACCTCGTGGAAAGTCGGTGGCCCGGCGGATGCCTTGGCCGTCGCCGAAGGCGAAGATGAAGTCGCGCAAACGATGGCGCTCTGTTTCAAGCGAAAACTCCCGTGGTTCGTCATTGGCAGCGGCAGCAATATGCTCGTCGGCGACGGTGGGATTCGCGGCATCGTGCTGCGCCTTGGCGGCGACTTCACCACGGTCGACGCGCGCGCCGAAGATGACCGCGTGCTAGTCGACGCGGGCGCGTCAGCGAAAATGGAAACCGTAACCGCGCGCGCGGCCTCGCTCGGCGCGATTGGGATCGGCTCGCTGGCCGGCATTCCGGGAACCGTCGGCGGCTCGCTGCGGATGAACGCCGGCACCGATCGCGAGATCGGCGACTTCGTGAGCGAGATTCTGGTGCAAAGCCCCGCGAAGCCGAAGCCGCACGCGATCGCGGTGCAATATTTCTACCGGCATACCACGCTGGCGCGCGATGCGATCGTCGCGCGCGTGCACTTGAGCTTCGAACGCGGCGATCCCAAGGCGGTGCGCGAGGAGATGCAGGCGCGCTTGGTGCGCCGCAAGAGCACGCAGCCCATCGCCCTGCCCAACGCCGGTTCCTGTTTCCGCAATCCCGACGGCGACAAGGCCGCGCGCCTGATCGAAGCGGCCGGGGCTAAGGGATGGCGGGTCGGCGGCGCGGAAGTCTCCACGCTCCACGCCAACTTCATCAATAATGTCGGAGGGGCGAGCGCCAAGGACGTCGCGACGCTCCTGGCTCGCATTCGCCGCACGGTATTCGAGAAATTCGGCGTGGAATTGCAATTGGAAGTCCACTTAGTCGGTGTATTTGTTGATGCAGAAAAAAGCTAGAGTCGCCGTCGTCATGGGCGGATCCAGCGCGGAGCGAGAGATCTCGATCCAAACCGGGTCCGGCGTGATGCGCGCGTTGCAATCGCTCGGCTACGACACGCAATCATTGGATTACGATGCGCGGTTCATCGACAATGTTCGCGAGGTCGCGCCCGACGTGGTCTTCAACGCATTGCACGGACCGGGCGGCGAAGACGGCCACGTGCAGGCGCTGCTCGATTTTCTCGGCATTCCGTATACCGGCAGCGGGGTCGAAGCGGCGGCGCTTGCGATGGACAAGCACCTCACCAAGAAATTGCTCGCCGCCGAAGGCCTGCCGACCGCCGCGTGGGACATCTTCGATCTCTCCGGCGGCACGCTGCCGCTCTTGCCCGGATCGCTCGATCTGCCGCTCGTCATCAAGCCGCGCTTCGAAGGAAGCTCGCAGGGCGTGGTGGTCGTGCGCACCCACGAACAGTGGACCAGTGCCATGCTTGCGGCCGCGAAGACCTATTCGCAGATCATGGCCGAGGAATTTCTCGACGGCCGCGAGTTCACCATCGCCGTTCTCGGCGAAGAAGCGCTTCCCGTCATCGAAATCATTCCGAACGCCGACGAGTTCTACACCTTCAATGCAAAGTACGCGGCCGGCGGCAGCACGCACATCGTGCCGGCGCAGATCGACGAAGATCTTGCCGCACGATTGCAGATGATTGCGTTGTCGGTCCACCGTTTGCTTGGGCTGCGCGATTACTCGCGCACCGATTTCATCGTGACCAAAGAGGGACGCCCGCAGATTTTAGAGATAAACACGCTACCCGGTCTCACCGCAACGAGCCTTGTGCCCGATGCATGTGCGGCCGTTGGTATTTCATACGAAGCGCTTGTCGATCGGCTCGTGGGCTACGCGCTCGCCCGCCGCGACGTGAGGGATGTTGCTTAATGGATTCGTTTGATTGCCGTTGCCCGCATAGTGGATTTTCACAACGCGCGTTCGACGCCGCAAAATTGATGCTTGGCCGCCGCGCGTTTATCGCCGGCGCGGCCGCGGCGACCGCAAGCGCACTGATTCCGTGGCGCGCGCGTGCGGCGGCAAACGAAGTCACCGTGCTCAAGTCGGCGCGACTGTTCGACGGCACGACGATGCACACGCCGGGCGTCTTGGTGATCAAAGGCGATCGTATCGTCTCGATGAACGCCGGCGACGCGGGCGCGGACGCGCACGTGATCGAGCTCGGCGACGCCACGCTGATGCCCGGCTTGATCGACTGTCACACGCACGTCGCCCCGTTCATCGTGGACTCGCACTACCTGGTGCAGCCCGGACACAGCGCCGACAATATCGGCGAAGCGGCCATTTACGGTCTCAAGAACGCGCAGGCCATGTTGCACAACGGCTTCACGACCTTGCGCGACGTCGGCGGCGGCTGGGGCGTCGACCTCGCCGTGCGTGACGCGATCGGCGAAGGCGTGTATGTCGGACCGCAGATCTTCGCCGCGGGTCCGGCGCTTTCGATCACCGGCGGTCACGGCGATTCGAACGATCTCCCCGACTTCGTGCACGAAGATGAAGTGATCGAAAGCGGCGTATCGTACGGTCCGTACGGGTTCCGCGAAGTCGTGCGCGAGCACGTCAAGCGTCACACCGACCTGGTCAAGATTCTTGCGACCGGCGGCGTGCTGAGCTACGGCGACGTGTGGGATATTCCGCAGATGAATCTCGATGAGATTCAAGCCGTCGTCGACGAGTCAACGAAGTTCAATCGCAAAGTTGCGGCGCACTGCCACGGTGACAAGGGCATCTCGATTGCCGTCGAAGGCGGCGTGCACTCGGTCGAACATTGCACCGGCGTTAGCGAGACGACGCTGAAAAATATGCAACAACGCGGCACCGCATTGGTGCCGACGGTTTGGGCGCTCGACTCGATTCTGCAGCCGGGCAACCCCAATCACATTCCGCCGGGCTCAGTGCAGAAGGCCGAATATGCGGCGACGATTCGCAACGAAGGCATGCAGCGCGCGCTAGGGACCAGCGTCATCATTGCCTACGGCACTGACGCCGGCGTCTTCCCGCACGACCAAAATAACAAAGACTTTGCATTGCTCGTACACATGGGCATGCGCCCGATCGACGTCATGCGCTCGGCCACGCTCACCGCGGCGGAGCTGATCGGCGTGAACGATCGCGGCACACTTGCGGCTGGAAAGCGGGCCGACGTGGTCGCCTTCAACGGCGATCTCAGCCACGACATTTCTCTCATTGAGAAGCCTCCGGCCCTGATTTTATTGGGAGGCAAGAGGGTCAATCCCGCATAATCCCCCTAAGCCCTCGCCGAGCGCGACGGGCGTTCCTGGAGGGGTTACGTGTCTACTGGTACGGTTGTCGACCGCGGGCTTGAGGGTGTCGTCGTTGGTTCGACGGTTTTAAGTAATGTTGAAGGCCAGATTGGACGTCTGACCTACCGGGGCTACGATATCGACGATCTCGCACCCAATGCGAGCTTCGAAGAAGTGGCGCACCTCTTGCTGTTCGGCCATTTGCCGAACGCGACCGAGCTCAAAGCGTTCAAAGCCGAACTCGCCTCGCGGCGTTCGCTGCCCGCGCCGCTGATCGCGGCGATGCAATCGGTGCCGAAGACCGCCTGGCCGATGGATGTGATGCGCACGATCACGAGCGGGCTTGCGCTCTTCGTGCCAGTCAACAATCACGGCGAACACGTTTCCGACGTGCATAGCGCGATCGAACTGATCGCGAAGATGACCACGATTCTTGCCGCGTGGGATCGTATCCGCCGCGGCCTCGAACCGATCGAACCGCGCACCGATCTTTCGCACGCGGCGAACTTCCTTTATATGCGTACCGGTAAAGTGCCCTCGGCAATCGAGGAAGACGCGATCGATACGTATCTCGTGCTGCTGGCCGATCACTCGTACAACGCCTCGACGTTCTCGGCGCGCGTGACCGCCTCGACCCGCGCCGACATCTATGCGAGCGTCACGTCGGCGCTGGCCACGCTCACCGGCGACCTGCACGGCGGCGCCGCGAGCGCGACCTACACGAACCTCGTTGCCATCGGTGCGCCCGAGAAGGCCGAGAAGTTCGTGCACGACGAGCTGGCCAAGGGCAATCGGATCATGGGCATGGGCCACCGCGAATATCGCGTGCGCGATCCGCGCGCCAAACATCTCGAGCAAATTGCCAAAGAACTTTCCGCGCACTTGGGCAACAGCAAGTGGTATCCGATCGCGCGCGAGCTGGAAAATCAAAGCCAGCGTATTCTCGCCGAAGAGAAACCGGATCGCAAGATCTACGCTAATGTGGATTTCTACACCGCACCGGTGCTAGCCGATCTCGGCATTCCGGGCGATGAATTCACCTGTCTCTTCGCGTGCGGCCGTATCGCCGGCTGGACCGCGCACATCCTCGAACAGCTTCAAGATAACCGGTTGATCCGTCCGCAGGCATCGTACAGCGGACCGGCACCGGGACCGTTCGTGCCGATCGCTTCGCGCAAATGATTGTTATTCCAGCGCTCGATTTGCGCGCAGGCAAAGTGGTTCGCATGGAGCGCGGTGATATCGCGACCTCGACCGTCTATGCCGAAAACCCGGTCGCGCAGGCGAAAGAATTCGTTGCGCAGGGCGCGCGCCAGTTGCACGTCATCGATCTCGACGCCGCCTTAGGTCACGGCGACAACATGCATCTGGTCGGGGAAATCTGCCGCGCAGTCGACGTACCGGTCACGGTCGGCGGTGGCATTCGCACGCTCGACAAGGCGCAGCAGCGCATCGACGCCGGCGCCGCGCAGATTGTGCTCGGCACGATGCTCGTCGCCGAAGAGCGTACGGCGCGCGCGATCATTGGCCGCTTTCCCGATCGCGTGGTCGCGGGCATCGACGTGCGCGGCAAACACGTCTCGACGCACGGCTGGCAAGAGAACACGCCGATCGATCGCGATGCGCTGGTCAAGCGCGTGGTGATGTGGGGCATCAAGCGCATCATCTTCACCGAGATTCGACGCGACGGCATGGGCGAGGGCTACGACATTGCGGCGCTCACCGAAGTCGCAAGCGTGGCTGAGGTGCCAATCACCGCCAACGGCGGTGCGCGCACGATCGACGATTTGCGCGCGCTCAAAGCGCAAGTGCCGCCCAGCGTGGATTCGTGTATCGTCGCGAGCGCGATCTACAAAGGGACGATCAAACTCGTCGACGCCATCGCCGCCGTCGGCTAATTGTTACGGCGCAATTATTGCGTCGTAAACGCACCTTCGCCGATAGATTCCGTCGAACTACACGGTGATGACTGCGAGCCGGCCGGAAGAACCGGAACAACGTAGGTTACGGTATACGTCGTGCCCGGCGAGAGCGCTGAGAGTGGAACGCTGTAACCATTCGACGTCGGGTTGAAGGTCGAGAGCGTCTGCGTGATACCCGCCGCCGTGCTGAGCGTTATCGAAGGCTGGCCGACCCGTGTGAACGGCGTCCCGTTGAAAACGAGCGCCGCGGTCGAAACGGGCACGTCGGTTGCGCCAGAGGCCGGAGAAACGAGCGTGAATTCAGGAATTGGCGGTTCGCCGTTACATGCATCGGTGGACACGCCGGGCCCCGTCGAAGAGCCGGCGGCGCCGCACGCGGAGAGCGTGACGAATGCGGCGACGGAAATGAGCAGTCGTTTCACGATTGACACCTCCCTACCCTAAATATAGGTGCGAGCAAGCCCGAACGGCAAGTGACGCACCGCCACCCTGAGTTTCTGAGAAGCGCCGTTTCAGGTTATTGCGTCGTAAATTCGCCTTCGTTCACGGGTAGCACGTCGCAGGCGCCGTTGTTCGTCGCAACCGTGAACATAGCAATCACCGTGTACGACGTGTGGGCCATCAGCGTTGGCAACGCCACGCTGTACCCAGTCGCCGTCGCCGTAACCGCGCTCGTCTCGTAGAAGCCCTCGGGGCCAAACGTGACTTGGATGTCCGGTCGACCATACGGCGTTTCGAGCGCGTTCGAAAAGAGCAGCGTCGCGGTCGAATCGGGTACGCCGATTGCACCCGGAGCCGGCGAGAGCAGCGTAGACGGCGGTAGCGTACCACTGAAAATGCACGAATAGAACGATGGCGTGGGCGTTGGTGCCGGCGTAATGCTGCCGCCGCCACATGCCGAAAGCGCAAGGATCGCCGTGACCATTGCGATTTGTCGCGTCATCGTGTCACCTCGATTACGATTCGTCGTATGTACGCAAAAGCGTGACGGGGAGCCGTGTGACGATTTCGTAGTTGATCGTATCGGCCCAAGCAGCCCAATCGTCAGCCGTGATCTCCTGATCACCGTCGCGCCCGATCAGCGTCACCTTCGAGCCGACGTGCGCGCCGGGCACGTGCGTAAGATCGACGAAGCACATGTTCATCGCGATGCGCCCGATGATCGGCGCGTGCGCAGCGTCGATCAGCACCTGGCCTTTGTTCGAGAGCGCACGCGGAATGCCGTCGGCATAGCCGAGCGGGATGACGCCGATCCGCATTTGCCGCGGAGCATGGAAGGTCGTGCCGTAGCCAACTGGTTCGCCCGCTTCGATCGTGCGCAGCACGACCAACTCGGTCTCATACGAGAGTGCCGGCTGCAGCGGCAACTTGCCGCCGTTCATCGCTTCGCGCGTTCCCGCCGAGGGCCACAGCCCGTAAAGCGCGATACCGAAGCGCGAGAGGTCGAGGCGCGTCTGCGGCCAGAGCATGGCGGCCGCCGACGCGGCGATGTGGCGGGTCGGCGTGAAGCCGCGCGCGACGAAGAGCGGCTCGGCAAGTTGATACGCGTCGTTGAAGCGCTCGAGTTGCAGCATCGTGTAGGGCGAATCGAGTTCTTCGGCCGAGGCGAGGTGCGAAAAGACGCCCGCGATCTCGAGCCCGTTGACACGGCCGTAGGCTTCCACCGCGTCGGGCAGATCGCCGGGCTGCAAGCCGAGACGGTTGAGGCCGGTATTGACCTTGACGTGCACGCGTGCGCGTTTTTGCGCGCGCAGCGCCGCTTGCGAGAGATCGCGCACAAAGCTTCCCGTGTCCCACAAGGCGAGCTCGGCATCACACGTCATCGCGTCGTCGAGCAACGCCGGCGGCACGGGACCGAGAATCAAAATCGGGGCGGTGATGCCGCCATCGCGCAACTCGAGCGCTTCGTCAATCGAATACACGCACAACTTCACCGCCAGGCCCTCGATCGCAAGCGCGGTGTCGATCATGCCGTGGCCGTAGGCGTTGCCCTTGACTACGAAGGCAGCGTGGTGCGGCCCGACCAACTCGCGTAGCGCTTGCGCGTTGTGGCGCAGCGCCTCGGTGGAGATGCGAAGCGTGCCGATCACGCGCGATTCATGCGCGCGACCGTAAAGGCCACGGGGACGCCGAAGAAGAGCATGCGCGCAAAGATTTGATTGACGAATTGCCCGGGCGACGGCGGCCATACGAACGCGTGGGCGCCGAGCAAGAGCGCCTGCATGAAGAAGTACACGATGAGCCCGTACATCAGGCCCGAGATCAACCACTGTGTGTTGACGAAACTTTGAATTTGCGCGAAGTAGGCGTAGCCACCGGCCCAACCGATCGCGACGATCAGATCGACCACGACGCCGACCCACACGTATGACGTACTTGTCAGCGCAGCCGGTCCGATGGCGACCGAGGCGACCCACTGCCACATTTGCACCAGGCTGCTGTGCTCGGGGACGATCGCGGTTGCGTATAGATACGCATCGAGGAGGACTACGCCGACAATGCCGGCGGCAATCGCTTGCACGACGATGCGGCCCCAATTGAGACGAACGGTAGCGGCCATGCGCGCACCATTCGGCGAGGTGGCAAACGAGCCTTGGCGGAAAGGTCGCAGCCCATGCATCTGACCATCTTGTTCGCGCTGTTGCTTGCGATGCCGGGCCAAACCGTCGCGCAACTCATGACGTGGGGCGCGCACAATCCCGGGCTCGTCGGCTTTAAGGCAACGCTCACCGATCTCGATGGCGGCGGAACCGACTACATCGCGCGCGTGCACGTCGACGGCTATCACGGCCAATTCCATGCGATGCCAAAGCGCGGCATCGTGCGCATGGAATACGTTTCATTTGAAGATACGCCCGACGCGTGGCATTTCGAACAGCATGGTGCATTCGTGCGCGCGGTCATTCGTCGCGTCTATGGCAACGCGATTGCGAGCGATTTTGCGCACGCAGCACGTGTGCCGCTACGCGGCCGAGTGGCTGCTTGGCAAGGAAAGAAGCTGGCGTATGCCACATTTGGGGCAGCGATATTTGTCATAAACACTCCCGATTTCGCAGGCGTGTTGCACAACGTGCATCAATGCGACGCGCTTGATTGCAGCGAGGGAGATTAAATTTCGCACGTCCCAACAAAAACCGAGAGTCTTATCAGCTTAGCTGGGTAGCATGCGCTTATGCTTGAACAGCAACGTAACCCGCGCGCGTTCGCGGACCTGGTGATTCGCGCCTCAACCGCGGCGCTTGCTATCCTCACCGGGGTAGGCGTTGCTTTTGCGTTTTGGTCGCAGCTTCAGCACAGCGCCCGGCCCGAACTCCTCTCCGCCTCGGTCGTGGCCTTTGCCCTGGGCCTAGCCCTGATTGGGATCGCGATGCAGTCCGCCGGGACCCGCGTCTTCCTTTGGCTGGCCGCCGCCACGCTCGCCGTGGCCTTTTTTGCCGGTTCCGGAGCCTTCTCGGCCCTAAGCTCCTAAGCCTAAACAGGCTTGCACTCTGGCACCCCGTCTGCTAGAATTTCGGGGCTGGCACTCCTTTGCTGCGAGTGCCAATATGTAAAGAACCCACAAATTTTTGGAGGTCTCCGTGAATCTCAAGCCTTTGGCCGATCGCGTGGTCATTGAGCACGTCGAGCAAAACGAGAAGAGTACCGGTGGTATCTTCTTGCCCGACACCGCTAAAGAAAAGCCGCAAGAGGGCATCGTCCGTGCGGTCGGAACCGGCCGCGTGACCGACGATGGCAAGACGCTTCCGATGGCCGTGAAAGTCGGCGATCGCGTCATCTATTCGAAGTATTCCGGCTCCGAAGTAAAGATCGACGGCAAAGAATACCTCATTGTATCTGAAAAAGACGTTCTCGCTGTTGTCGACAAAGTTCCGGCACACGTTTAAGGAGCATTTGAACTAAATCATGGCTGCAAAGCAAATCGTATTTGACGAAAACGCGCGACGCGCGCTAGAGCGTGGCGCCAATCTGCTTGCCGATGCGGTGAAAGTGACCCTTGGACCCAAGGGCCGCAACGTCGTACTCGACAAGAAGTTTGGTTCACCCACCATTACCAATGACGGCGTGACGATCGCCAAGGAGATCGAACTCTCCGACACGTTCGAAAACATGGGCGCACAGCTCGTGAAAGAAGTTGCCTCGAAGACCAACGACATCGCCGGCGACGGCACGACCACCGCGACGGTGCTTGCGCAAGCGATCATCCGCGAAGGTCTGCGCAATGTTACCGCCGGGTCGAACCCGCTGCTGATCAAGCGCGGCATCGAGAAGGCCGTGCAAGTCGCGGTCGATGAGATGGGCTCGGGCAACAATCTGCAAAAGGTCGACACCAAAGAGAAGATCGCGCAAGTCGCGTCGATCTCGGCCAACGACAAAGAAATCGGCGATTTCATCGCCGAGGCGATGGAGAAGGTCGGCAAAGACGGCGTGATCACCGTTGAGGAATCGCGCACGCTCAAGACCGAAGTCGAGACCAAAGACGGCATGCAGTTCGATAAGGGCTACATCTCGCCGTACATGGTCACCGACAGCGAGCGCATGGAAGCCGTGCTCGACAATCCGTACATTCTCGTGACGGAGCGCAAGATCTCGGCGATTGCCGACATTCTGCCGCTGCTCGAGAAGGTCGTTCAGGTGCAGCGTCCGCTGCTGATCATCTCCGAAGACGTCGAAGGCGAAGCCCTCGCGACGCTCGTGGTGAACAAGCTGCGCGGAACGTTCACCTCGGTTGCGGTGAAGGCGCCGGGCTTCGGCGACCGCCGCAAAGAGATGCTCAAGGACATCGCGACGCTCACGGGCGCCACGGTGATTTCCGAAGAGCTGGGCCTCAAGCTCGACAAAGTGACTCCGGATCAGCTCGGTCAAGCCAAGCGCGTGACCGTGACGAAGGAAGAAACCACCATCGTCGATGGCGCGGGCAAGCCGGCCGACATCAAGGGCCGCATCGAGATGATCAAAAAGCAGATCGAGGACACCGATTCGGACTTCGATCGCGAGAAGCTGCAAGAGCGTCTGGCCAAGTTGTCGGGCGGCGTTGCGGTGATCCAAGTCGGTGCCGCGACCGAGACCGAACTCAAAGAGAAGAAGCATCGCATCGAAGATGCGCTGTCGGCCACGCGTGCCGCCGTTCAGGAAGGCATGATCCCCGGTGGCGGTGCGTCGCTCGTGCACGCAGTCAAGGCGATCGATAAGTACATCGAAAAGGCGCCGAAGAGCAATGGTCACGCCTCGACGTGGGCCGATGAGAAGATCGGCATCGAGATCGTGAAGAAGGCGCTCGAAGAGCCGCTTCGTCAGATCGCGTACAACGCGGGCTACGAAGGTTCAGTCGAAGTGAACAACGTCAAGCAGAAGAACTCGCCGTTCGGGTTCGATGCAATGACGGGCGACATCGTCGACATGTTCAAGGCCGGCATCGTGGAACCGTTCAAGGTCACGCGTTCGGCGCTGCAAAACGCAGCCTCGATCGGCGCGCTGATCCTGACGACGGAAACGCTGATTGCCGACAAGCCCGAACCCAAGTCAGCTGCTCCGGCGATGCCGGGCGGTGGCGGCATGGGCGGCTACGACATGATGTAGAGTGTTTGTGGCACTTGCGTGCCGCAAGCCACTCGCATGACAAGGGCGTTGCGAAAGCAGCGCCCTTTTTCTTTTACGCGTGAACGTCGATGCGCGTGCCCGTCGGCGTGTTTGCCTTTAAGAAGACGGGACCGGCTTGACCGTTCGTATAGCGGTCCAAATCCCCAGTTTGGTCGTGCGTGTTCGGATCGGAACCGCGAACGTCCGCGGGTCGAAAGAAGACAGCATATTCGGACTATCGCCGGGCGCATAAATGGCGTGAATGCTCATGGGGCACCTCGAGGCATCCATCCATTACTCCGTTTTCTATCATCATCAAGTCCTGGACCCGATTTTTGACTTTGTTCAGTATCCGGTGATTTCGATCGCTCTACGCGGTACGCTCCAAGCGTATCTCGCGAAGAAGGTCGGCCTCGAATATCTTCTGGTCCTTCTCAATGTCCCCGATATCGGCTCGATATGGCTCGGGCGACTGTCGAAGCTGACGAGTTGCATCGTATGCCCGCATTGCT
>JBEKBR010000044.1:0-20746 GCA_050015295.1 Candidatus Aquilonibacter sp.
TCGGTATAGAGCGTCGCATCATGGTGAATGCTATCGCGTAGCTTCGGAAGCAACGTCCGGTGTTGCGTGTCACCAACGGCAAAGGCGCGCACGCGACCTCCGCGCTCAACCATCCCAAACACGGCCTGCTTCGAAGCACGCGCCGTCTTGCCGGTCGCCTCAACGCGCGCCCGACGCTTGCGGTTCATCTTCTCCCACGACCCGCCGATGTACGCCTCATCGGCCTCTACGGTGCCCGTCAACGGCGTCGGGTCGTTCGCTTCCATGGCTGCACGGATGCGGTGCAGCATGAACCACGCCGTCTTTTGCGTGACGCCGAGCCCTCGCGCGATCTCATAGGACGAGATACCGTTACGGTTGCTAGCAATAAGCCAGATCGCCGGAAGCCACTTGTCAAAGCCGATGGGCGAATCTTCAAAGATCGTCCCGACCTTGGCGGTAAACTGTCCCTTGCAATCGTTGCAGTACCAGCGCCGACGCTTGGGCATATAGGTCACTTTGATCGAGCCACAGGACAGCGGGCAGGCTACTACGCCGTTGGGCCAGCGCATCTGGACCCAGAAGTCATGGGCGACGTCGGGGTCCGCGAACTGACGGACGGCTTCGAGCATCGTTTCGGGTACGGGCAGCTTGGTATCCATGCGATAATTGTCCCACAGGAGGGTACTGTCGTCAAGTATATTATACCCAGGCGGGAAGCGGCGGCCATGCCGCCAGCCATCCCGAACCGCCGGACCTTCCTCGCATCCTCCGCGGCTGCGCTGGCCGCCCTTCCGGCCGGCGCCCAGGCCGCAGTTATCGCCGATCCCGATCATCCGGGACGGCTCGCCCGAGGCCTCGTGCTTTCCGGCGGGGGCGCCCGCGGAGCGTATCAGGCCGGTCTGGTCGACTATCTTCGCCTGTCGCAAGCGATCCCCGACGGGGCACCGCTTGCTCCGTACGGCATCGTTGCCGGTACGTCGATCGGCGCACTCAACGGCTACTTCGTGGCGACCGCTCAATACGGGCTCCTGCGGCAGCTCTGGTACACCATTGCCGACCAACAAGTCATCCGGCTCAAGGCCAAGTACGCCAAAGCGGCTGATCCCGACAGCGGGGTCGGCACGCGCATCGCCGCTGCGATGCGCGCCGTGCTGAGTCTCAAGAACAACGATACCGGCGTCATCGACGGCGAGCACGTGCGCCAATGGCTCGCGCGTTTCATCGATCCCTCGCGACCGGTCGTGTTGCCCTTCATCTTCACCGTGACGAATTTGACCACGCAATCGCCCGAGTTCTTTTACATGGTCACGACGGCGCTTACCGCAAGCGAACGGAACAACGCGGTCACCGCGATCCGGATTACCGTTGGTCCAAATGCGATTTTACGTGAAGCGACGCCGGATCTGTTGATCGATGCGCTGCAAGCTTCGGCAGCAATCCCGGTCGCCTTCGATCCGGTTGAGCTTCCCGCCGCCGCCGGTGGCGGCACGAATGCATACGTCGACGGCGGCGTTACGGCGAATACGCCGGTTGGGCCCGCGCGCGCGGCCGCCACGCGCATCGACGTCGTCTTACTCGACCCACCGCTGCAACGGACCGATTACCACAACGCCCTCGAGGTCGGCTTCGGCACATTCGGCGCAATGCAGCGTCGCATTCTCGTCGCCGATCTGCGCGCCGCCTATTTAGAAACGCTCGGCAAACGCTCGATCTTGAGTGCCGACACCGTCCCGGCGCGGGCGCTCGCTGCCGCGCTGTACGATTCGGACATCTTTCAAATCCAGCCGTTGGACGAACTACCGGTCGGCGTCATCGGCTTCGACGACCGCGACAACATTTACAAAACGTTCAAACTCGGTTTTGAAGATGCGCGCCGCGGCTTCATGCCGTACACGTACGGCTCGGAATAAAAGCAAGAGGCCGGATCGTTTGATCCGGCCTCTTCTTTGCTCTAGCGAACGTTAGTCGTTAGAACTTGATGCCAAGGCCGACGAACGGACCATTTGCGGAGTAGTTCGACGGAGCGTTGGTCTTGTTGTTGCCACCGGTTCCGGTCCAGCCGGCTTCGAGGAACACCGGGCTCTTGCCGAGCACGAAGTCCACACCGATGTTGTAGATGAGGATGTTGTACGCGAGCGTGAACTCGTCGCCCGCCGGATCGGAGAACGTGCCCTTGGCGTTCGGGTAGTAGTAAGCACTACCGTAGACCGAGAGGGGCTGGTTCAGGTCCGGGAGCTTCTCGACGCCGAATCCGAACGTCGTTTCACGCGGATAGCCGTAGTTGTTGTTGCGCCACAGATAGCCAACGCCGATGTAGATGCGCGGATCTGCGACCTTGAGGCCGAGACGTGCATCGAGATCGGTGTCACGCGCGGTGAACGCCGGGACTGCCGTCGAGCCGTTCCCGCCGATGACCGTGACGTTACAGCTCGGGTCGCCAACACCCGCGCAATTGTGCGGATATTGGAACTGCTGCATGTTGCCTTCGAGCATCCACGGGATGTTGAATGCGTCGAACTCCCACGCGCCATGAAGCGCATAGTTGGTGCCGGTACCGGTGTTACCCGGGCTGAACTCGTTGTAGACCTTCGGCGAGAAGATGTAGTCGCCGGAGATGAAGAGATCCTTATACGGCGTTGCAACCGGTACAGGAGTCGGGGTGGGTGCAACCGTCGGTGCAACCGTCGGCGGTGCCGTTGGCGGAGCAGTCGGCGGCGGCGTCGGCGGGATGTAACGAACCACAACGATCTGGCGATCGGGAACCCACTGTACGTAGGCGCCCATGCCTTCGGAGATCACGCGGATCGGCACGAGTACATTGCCCTGATAGAGAATCGGCGGCACGTCCAACGGACGCGACTCACCGTTAATAACGACTTCGGGCTGACCGACCGTCACTTTGACTTCGGCGCCAGGCTTGCTCACCGTAACGGTTTTGCTAGCCGGATCGTACGACACCGACGCACCCATTTGCTCGAACATCGAGCGAAGCGGGATGAGCACGGTGCCGCCGCGCACGAGCGCTGCAAGGACGCGGCCTTGCTTGAGCGTGTCGGGCTTGGCATAGACGTGATGGTCGTTATAGAGAATCGGAATTGTGCCAGACGGCGGAGATCCGAAGTTTGCCGCAGGCATTGCGCTTTGGTCCTGAGCAACCACAGCTTGTCCAGTGTTACCCTGTGATTGTGCGGACGACGGCGCAGCGACCGCGGTGAGCCCGCAAAACACTGCCATCAGTGCTGCAAGGACTCCGGTGCTCAGTCGTTTCACATAAGCCTCCTTAGTTTTTCTTTCACTTAGTCGTAGGGGCAGAGTATGCACCCTACGTTGGCTAGAACGCTTGGTCGCCGGGATCGGGTTCCATGCAAACAAGCCCATTAGGTTCTAATTCCCCGTGCGGCTGGGTGGTAAACGCCAGATCCAAAGGGCGCCGATGAGCATTTCGGCCCCCGCCAGGACCAGTGCATCGCGCGGACCGGCTCCATTTCCCAGCGTATGAAGGCGGAAAAGTAGCGTTGTGGCTACCAGGGGCGCGAGCATCTGCGGACCCACCACCGCGAGATTCCAGAGCGCCATTGTCGTGGCGAGCATCGCCGGCGGCAGCAAACGGCACGCGAACGCCCAGTCCCCACAAAGAAAGATGCCCCATCCGACCCCGGCCAAACCTATGGTGGGCACAAGGGCCGGAATGCTGTGAAAGGCCGCGAGGGCCATCACGGAAATGGCCACCAGGCCCCCGCCGATCGTCACCACGAGGCGTTCATCGCTGCGGTCGCTCGGGCGCGCGGCAAGAACTGCCCCGACGGCGCCCACGACGGTAAAGAGCAGCACGCACAGGCCGGTGGTTCGCGTTGCGTTCGTCGCCAGCGTCGCAACGAAGAAATAGAGATAGCCCAAGACGGTGTAAAAGCCGAGATAGATCAACCCTCGCGAAACGAACAAATCGATCAGCGTGCGCGCCGGCGCGAAAGGCGCGACGGCTGGGATCGGGCGCAGCGAAACGCGGCGCAGGTGCGCGAGCGTAATCGCAGCCGATAACACCAGCCCGGCTGCAAGGATCGATCCCAGCATCCGGGCAGCACCCAACAGGCTCGCCAGCACGGCACCACATGCGTTCCCCGCGCTGCCGAGCGCCGCAAGCCATGCCGAGGCAACGCCGAAGCGCGAACTCGCCACGGTATCGGGAATGATCGCTTGATACGGACCGATGACGAGATTGA
Organism: Candidatus Aquilonibacter sp.; assembly: GCA_050015295.1. GTDB lineage: Bacteria > Vulcanimicrobiota > Vulcanimicrobiia > Vulcanimicrobiales > Vulcanimicrobiaceae > Aquilonibacter. The sequence goes on from JBEKBR010000044.1 coordinate 4,203, forward strand.
GCGAGACTTGCAGCGCTACGAATGACCATAACAACGCGTGCACGCTTGCACTGTCGTAAAAAATGATGACCGAGACGGCACCGCAGAGCGCACCGCTTGCATAAAATACGGAGCGATCGTGACCGCGCCGGCGGAGCGTGTCCGAGAGCGGACCCACGATGAGCTGGGTAATCGCCGCGGCGAAGGCGCCGCTCGCCGCGATGACGCCAAAGGTCGCGAGCGACGCATCGCCGGCAAGTTGGACGCAGCGCGCTTGGAGCGAGATGCCGAGCACAGCGCCCCAAATGAGCTGCACGCCGAACCATAGCGCGGTGATGCGCGCCGCTTGCGCCTCCTTACGCGTGCTCGAGCGCATACGCATATTCGGCTGCCGTGTCGGCATCGTACGCGAGCTCGGGCGGCGCGTTACGCACGGCCGCAACCGGAATCCCAAGCACATGCCTCGCGCGCTGTTCGAGTGCATTCACCGACGCGCGTCCAAGGATAAAGCGCAGAAGCACGAGCGGACCGGCGATCGTTGCCATCTTCCACGGTGCCTTGCGCGCATCGAACATCGCTGTGGCCAGCGAACGAACGCGTGCGCGCGAACCCGCAGGCAGATGGAAGACGCCGGCATTGACCACGCGCTCACCATCGAGCGTGACGCCGAAGGGCGGGGCACCGGGGAAACGCGCCACGAAGGCCGCGTACTCGGAGAGCGGCATCAAGAGCGTCGCCGGATCGATGCGATCGAGAAACCAGTGCACCGCCGCGGCGTCGACGTAAGGCAGATCGCAGGTGAGATAGAGTAGCGCAGCATCGTCGGGCCATGCGTCGAGCGCGCCCAGCACGTTTTTCGCCCCGGATCCGCCATCGGGGATCATCTTCACCGGCGCGACGCTTGCACAGGCGTCGCGCACGGCATCATTGCCGACGACCGCAATGCGCTCGACGCCGCAGCCATGTAGCGCGTCGATCGTGCGAGCGATCATCGTGCGGCCGCGAATGGGGGCGAGCGCTTTGAGCGCCGTACCGGCACGAGCCGCATACTCGCCATCGATCGGGCCGCCGGCCGTAATCACCGCGTACATATAAAAAGACCCGGCATGTCGCCGGGTCTTTCGTCTTATTTCTTGGTAGCGGCCTTCTTCTTGCCCGCAACCGTGCGTTTGGGACCTTTGCGCGTGCGCGCGTTGGTCTTGGTTCGCTGTCCGCGAACCGGAAGTCCGCGGCGATGACGCAGTCCGCGGTAGCAGCCGATATCCATCAGGCGCTTGATGTTGCCCTGAACTTCGCGTCGCAGATCGCCTTCGACGCGAATCTGGAGCGTGTCGAGCGCGTCGCGCAGCTTCTTTTCGTCGTCCTCGGTGAGGTCTTTCACGCGTGTGTCGGGATTGATCCCCGTGTGGGCGAGCATCTTCGCGGCGTTGGCTGGGCCAACACCGTAAATGTACTGCAACGCAATTTCGATGCGCTTCTCGCGCGGAAGATCGATACCAGCCAGACGAGCCATAATCTTATATTACCCCTGAACCTGCTTGTGTTTGGGATTGACGGTGCAAATCACGCGCACTTTACCTTCGCGGCGAATGATTTTGCACTTTTCACAAATTTTCTTAACCGACGGACGAACTTTCATTTCTAGGGCACTTCGCCCGAGGCTCCGTGCCCCCCACTTCGTGGGGCCCCCGGACCGTGGGCGCCTTTCTCTTGGTTTATCCGCTTGAGTCTCCCCGAGGGGCGCCCAAACGGACATTGGTTTCTCTAACTGAGCTGCGTCGTTGTTCTACTATTTGTACCGGTACGTGATTCTGCCGTGCGTTAGATCGTACGGCGAGAGCTCCACGAGGACTCGGTCGCCGGGCAGGATGCGGATGAAGTTCATCCGGATCTTTCCCGACACGTGTGCTAACACACGGTGCCCGTTGGCGAGTTCCACCCGGAACATCGCATTGGGCAGGGGCTCGACGATTGTACCTTCGACCTCAATCGCCTCTTCTTTTGGCGTCGCCGTCTTCGCAGCCTTAGCCGCCTTGTCGGCGCTTCGTTTGCCCCGAGCCGGGCGACCCCCGCGACGACGAGCCATTAGCGCGCCTGTATCCTTTCCACATCGGGGACGTACTTCGCCGCCTCGGGGTGTTCCCCAAAAGTGCGAAGCGTAAGGATCTTCGGACCATCCTCGGTCACGGCGATCGTATGCTCGAAGTGCGCTGCGAGTTTACCATCTGCCGTCACGACTGTCCAGCCGTCCTTGAGGATCTCTACCTTCCGGTCGCCCAGCGTGATCATCGGCTCGACCGCCAGAACCAGGCCCGTTCGCAGCTCCAGTCCCGTCCCGGCCTTTCCGTAGTTGGGCACTTGCGGCTCCTCGTGCATCGCCGTCCCGACCCCGTGGCCGGCCAGCTCGCGCACGACGCCATAGCCTTGTCCCTCGGCGTGGCGTTGGACCGCCGCGCCGATGTCGCCGACATGGTTGCCGCGCTGCATCTGCGCGATTCCGACCATTAGGCATTCCTGCGTGACGTCGAGCAGACGCTGCGCGTCGCGCGAAATCGGGCCGATCGGAATCGTCACGGCAGAATCGCTGACGTAGCCGTCAAGTGTCGTGCCGATATCGATCGAGAGCAGGTCGCCGTCTTGCAAAACGTAGTCACTGGGAATTCCGTGCACGACCTCGTCATTCACCGAGGCACAAATCGTGGCCGGATACCCGTGATAGCCCATGAACGTCGGGATTCCGCCGCGCTCGCGGATGCCTCTCTCGGCAATCGCGTCGAGATCGCGCGTCGTCATGCCGGCTTTGGCAGTCTGCATCAGCTCGGTCAGGACGGTCGCGGTGATCTTACCACTGCGGCGCATCGTCTCGATCTCGCGCGCCGACTTCAACGTAACCATGCGTTAGTGCGCGGGCTCCAGATCGGCGGCGTGCAGAAGCTCGTGCGTGACTTCGCCAATCGGGCGCGTCGCGTCGATTTGCACGAGGCGACTGCTGGCACCGTAGTACTCCACCAGCGGAAGGGTCTGCGCTTCGAACACATCCAGGCGCTTGGCGATCGTCGCGGGTTTGTCGTCCTCGCGCTGAATCAACGGTCCACCGTCGTCGTCGCAGACGCCGGCGACCCTCGGCGGATTGAACTTTTCGTGATAGACGCGACCGGTGCGCGGATTCGTCCACCGTCCGAGTAGACGCTCCTCGAGGAGCGCCCGCGAGATCGCGAAGTAGACGGCACGCGGGAGACCGCGACCGCGCTTCACCAACAGACGATCGAGCGCCTCGGCTTGCGGAACCGTGCGCGGGAACCCGTCGAACAACACGCCCTCGCCCTCGCGCAGTTCGCCCTCGACCATGTCAATGATCAAGTCGTCGGGCACGAGGTCGCCGCGATCCATGTAGCCTTCGGCGGCTTGACCCAACGCGGTTCCTTCGGTGCGGTGTTTGCGCAGCAAGTCGCCGGTCGAAATCTGACGATAGCCAAAGCGGCTTTGTAGAATCTGCGCCTGGGTTCCCTTGCCCGCTCCCGGAGCACCGAGCAACACGACGTCGAGCATCAGCGCTTGATGAACCCGCGGTAGTCCCGCATCGCCAGTCGCGCTTCGATCTGCGAGATCGTATCGAGGGCCACGCCGACCACAATCAGCAGCGAGGTTGAGCCGAGATAGATCGTCGTGACGTTGAGCCCGCGTTCGAGGATGTTCGGGGCAACGGCGAGCAATCCGAGGAAGATTGCAGCCGCCGTCGTCAGACGGATCAGAATCTTGTTGAGGTAGTCGACCGTCGGCTGCCCCGGGCGAATACCGGGAATGAACGCGCCGGTCTTCTTGAGGTTGTCGGCCACGTCGCGCGTGTTGAGCACGATCGAGCTGTAGAAGAACGTGAAGATGACGACCAACAGGAAGTACGCGAGGTTGTAGATTCCGGTGCCCGGCGCGAACCAAATGTTGATCGCGTCGCTGAGCGCCGCGAGGTTGGTCGGGATTTGCAGCGTCCAGTTCGTGATCGGAAACTTGACGACATCAAACCACGCCGGCGCGCCGTTGCCGTGGAACCAGTTGAGCGCCTGTTGCGGCAGCAACAGGATCGAGATCGCGAAGATGATCGAGATCACGCCGGCGTTGTTGAGGCGCAGCGGAATATAGGTCGAACGCCCGGCGAACATCTTGCGACCGACCACTCGGCGGGCTTGTTGCACCGGCACGCGTCGCTGGCCCTGATACATAAAGATGATGCCGACGATGATCGCAATCGTGATCACGACAAAGAGCACGAGGCTCAGCAGCGAGAGGCTCCCGGTGCTTGCCGTCGAGTAGGTCTGGGCAACGTACTGCGGATAGCGCAGCACGATGCCGATGAAGATGATCAGCGAGACGCCGTTGCCGATGCCTTTGTCGCTGATCTGTTCACCCAACCACATAAGGAAGAGCGTGCCCGCGACGAACGCAATGATCGCGAAGAGCTGGAACCAGATGCTGTTGTCATAAAAGACGCCCGCCGCTTTCATGGCGTTGGTCATGAAGGTCGATTGCAGGATGGCAAGCGCGATCGTGAGCCAGCGCGTGTACTGGCTGATCTTCTTACGGCCTTCCTCGCCGCCTTTTTTAGCGAGCTCCTCGAGTTGCGGCAACACCACCGTCATGAGCTGCATGATGATCGACGCGTTGATGTACGGCGTGATCCCCATGGCGATGATCGAGAGGTGCTGAAGCGCGCCGCCCGAGAGGAAGCCGAGCAAGTTGTAAAACGTTCCCGACTTGAGGACGTTCTGCCAAACCTGCTCGTTGACGTTGGGCAACTGCACGTGGATCATAAAGATGAACCACGCGAATGCGAAAAGCACGAACCCGACCCGCTTGCGGATGTCCGGTACGAGCAGGGCAGCCCGGAGATTATCGAACACTAGGCAGTCTCTGTTTGCACGAGTTCAGGAAGCGACGCGCCGGCGGCTTTGAGTGCCTCGAGAGCACTTGCCGAAAACACGACGTCGCGGAATTTCAGACCTTGCGGGAGCGTCTTGCCGCTCTTGTTACCGCCCAGAATCTTCACGCCGTCCAGCGTTGAGCTGAGCAAGCCGCGCTCTTTGAGCGATTCCGGCGAGACTTCGATGCTCGCGTCCCATCCGTTGAGTTGATGGAGGTTGACGACGGCATAGCGCGCACGAAAGTGCCCGATGTCGCGCGCCTTCTGCGAATAGCCACGCTTATGCGGAAGACGCCGCGCCCAGGGCGTTTGACCGCCTTCGAACGAAGGGCCCTTGCCGCCGCCCGAACGCACGGTTTGACCTTTGCCGCCTTCGCCGCCGGTCTTCACCATGCCCGAACCGTGTCCACGACCGATGCGCTGGCGCTTCGGCCACGAGCCTTTCGCCGGCTTGAGCGAACCGAGCTTCATCACCGCGCCGCTCGATGTCGAAATGGCTCCGGCGCTCACCGTCGACGTGCTTTTGGCCGCAACGGTCTTCTTCGCTGGAGTCGTCTTCGCTACAGTCGTTTTGGCCGCCGTCGTTTTGGCTGCCGTCGTCTTGGCAGCTGATTTCTTGGTCGCAGTTGCCTTCGTGCTGGACTTTGCACTAGCACTGCTCTTTTTCGCGGTCGTCTTTTTCGCGCTTGTCTTTTTCTCTGCCATGATACTTTCTCTCGCCTAGTTAAGCGGCGAAGATTTCTTTCGCGGTTTTTCCGCGGAGTGCGGCGACCTTCTCGGCCGTCGTGAGCGAACGAAGTCCCTCGATCGTTGCGAGGACGACGTTAATCGGATTGTTCGAACCCAGCGACTTGCACAGGATGTCGTGAATGCCCGCGAGTTCGAGCACGGCGCGCATCGATCCACCAGCGATCACGCCGGTACCAGGTGCGGCCGGCTTGAGCATGACCTTGGCTGCGCCGACTTGCATGGTGACGAGGTGCGGAATCGTCTTGTCGACCATCGGCACCGTGACGAGGTTCTTTTTCGCTTGCTCGACGGCTTTGCGAATCGCTTCGGGCACTTCGCCGGCCTTGCCGATGGCAAAACCGACCTTGCCCTTGCGATCGCCGACTACGACGAGCGCGCTAAAGCTGAAGCGCTTACCACCCTTGACGACCTTCGCAACGCGATTGACGCGCACGACGGTCTCTTCGAATCCACTGTTGTCGCGTTCGCGACCACCACGATAGTTCATTAAAAGTTTAGCCCCGCTTCGCGCGCCGCATCGGCGAGCGCTTGGATGCGTCCGTGATATTTGTATCCGCCGCGATCGAACACGACGTCGGTGATGCCCGCCGCCTTCGCCTTGGCCGCGATTGCCGTGCCCACTGCTTTGGCTGCGTCGAGATTGGTCTTCGAGCCGAGCGGCTCGCCGACCGATTTGTCACGCGTCGACACTGCTGCGAGCGTGTGCCCCTGCGCGTCGTCGATGAGCGTGGCGTAGATGTGGTGCAGCGTGCGCTTCACCATCAGACGCGGACAGTTGTTCGTGCCGGCAACCTTCTTGCGAAGACGCTGATGGCGAGCGCGACGCGAGTCGTCTTTAGAAATGCGCGCCATTTACTTCTTTGCAGCCTTTCCAGCTTTGCCGAGCTTCTTACGAATGACCTCACCCTCGTAGCGAATGCCTTTGCCCTTGTAAGGCTCGGGTGCGCGCAACGAGCGGATCTCCGCGGCGACCTGACCGACCTGTTGTTTGTCGATCCCGTCGACGTGAATCTTGTTCTGGCCCTCGACCGAAAGCGTGATGCCTTTGGGAGCATCGAACACGACCGGGTGCGAGTAGCCTAGACTCAAGTTGAGCTTCTCGCCCGCCTTGGCAGCGCGATAGCCGACGCCTTGAATCTCGAGGCTCTTGCGGAAGCCCTTGCTCACGCCTTCGACCATGTTCGAGATCAGCGTGCGCGTCAAACCGTGTGCGGCGCGCTGCGGCTTCGCATCGCCCTTACGCTCGACGATTACTTTTCCGTCTTCGAGCTTCACGGCTACCGCTTGCGACAGAATGTTCTGACGCAGCTCGCCTTTGGGGCCTTTGACTACGACCTCGTCGTCGCCGAGCGTGACATTCACGCCACTCGGGACGGCGACGGGCAACTTACCAATACGTGACATCTTCGTTCCCTACCAGACGTACGCCAGGACTTCACCGCCGACGCCGAGCTTTTTGGCTCGTTTGCCGGACATGATGCCTTGCGAGGTCGAGATAATGACCAGACCCAGGCCGCCGAGCACGCGCGGAATCTCGGTCTTGGGCGTATACACGCGCAAGCCCGGACGCGAAATGCGGCGCAGGCCGGTGATGACTTTTTCTTTCTCCGGACCATACTTGAGACGAATGCGCAGCGTCCCTTGCGGCCCTTCGTTGACGCGCTCGACGTCCTCGATGAAGCCTTCGTCCTTGAGGATCTGCGCGATCGCCGCCTTCACCCGCGATGCCGGCACGTCGACCAACTTGTGGTTCGCCGTGTTGGCATTGCGGATACGCGTGAGCAGATCGGCGACCGGATCGGTAATAGCAGCCATTAGTTCATGCCTCCCTTACCAGCTCGCCTTGGTCACGCCGGGAACGACGCCTTTGTGCGCGTTCTCCCGGAAGCAGATACGGCACATGGCAAACTTCCGCAGATAGCCGCGCGGCCGTCCGCAGATCTTGCAACGATTGTGCGCGCGCACGCCGAATTTCGGCGTCCGCTGCGACTTCACGATCATGCTGGTCTTTGCCACTAGTTCCGTCCCTTCTGCAGCGGGAGTCCCATCGCGGTGAGAAACTCCGACGCCTCTTCGTCCGACTTCGCCGTCGTGACGATCGTAATGTCCATGCCGCGCGCCTTGTCGACTTTATCGAAGTTGATCTCCGGGAAGACCAACTGCTCGCGCAGGCCCAGATTGTAGTTGCCGCGTCCGTCGAACGATTTCGTCGGCAGACCGCGGAAGTCGCGGATACGCGGAAGCACGATGTTGAAAAGCTTGTCGAGGAAGATGTACATCCGGTCGCCGCGCAGGGTGACCTTCGCGCCGATGTTCATGCCTTCGCGCAGCTTGAACGCCGCGATCGACTTCTTCGCCTTCGTGATGATGGGTTTCTGGCCCGTGATTTGGGTGAGTTCAGCCACGGCCAAATCGAGCGCCTTGGCGTTGGCGATTGCATCGCCCACGCTCATGTTCACGACGACCTTTTCGAGCTTGGGAATCTGCTCGACGTTCTTATAGCCGAACTTCTCCTGGAGTGCTTTGCGCACCGAACTGCGATACTTTTCTTTCAAACGCGTGTCCACGCTATGCTCCCTTCGCCGACTCACGAGCCGGCTCGTCACATTTGACGCACACGCGATGCACCAAGCCGTCGGTCGTGCGGGCGCGACGAAGGCGCGTCGGCGTCTTGCACTTCTCGCAAACGTATTGCAGCACGGAGATCGGAAGCGGTGCTTCCTTCTCGATAATGCCGCCGCTCTGCTGCGCACCCATGTTGCCGCGCTGCTGCCCGGCCTTGGTGTGGCGCTTGACGATGTTGAGCCCTTCGACGGTCGCTTGGCCGTGATCGGCGAAAATGGCCTTGATCACGCCGCGCTTACCTTTTTCTTTGCCGCGACGAATCATCACGGTATCGCCTTTGACGAGGCTTGGCTTCGCAGCCATGTTAGAGCACCTCCGGTGCAAGCGAGGCGATCTTGAGGAAACCGCGGTCGCGCAGTTCGCGCATGACCGGACCGAACACGCGCGTCCCGCGCGGGTCGAGGTTGTCCTTTTCGCCCTTGATGATGACGCAAGCGTTGTCGTCGCAGCGCACGACCGAACCATCGGCACGGCGAATCGGCGCAGAGGTACGCACGATCACGGCTTTGACGACTTGGCCTTTTTTGACGGCCGCGCCCGGGATTGCGCTCTTGACGGTGCCGACGACGACATCGCCGACGTGCGCGTAGGCGTGACGGCTCCCACCGGCGATGTGAATCACCAGCAGCTCTCGAGCCCCGCTGTTATCGGCTACCTTGAGCCGCGTCTCTTGTTGAATCATGTCTTTACTTTGCTCGCTCGACGATCTCGACCAGACGCCAACGCTTATCGCGCGAAAGCGGCCGGCATTCCATGATGCGCACGATGTCGCCGACTTTGGCCTGGTTCTGCTCGTCGTGCGCTTTGAATCGCGTCGACTTGCGAACGATTTTGCCGTAGGTCGGGTGCGGAACGCGCGTTTCGGTCACGACGACGATCGTCTTATCCATCTTATCCGATGCGACGCGGCCCTGTTTCACGCGACGTGCGACCGCTCTAACGTTATGCTGCTCCATGCTGCTCCTCGGCCATCCGCTTCTCGGAGATGACGGTCTGAATCTGTGCGTACGCGCGGCGCATCGCTTTGATCTTGCTGAAATCGGTCAGATGCCCGGTGCGTAGCGCAAAGCGCAGGTTGAAGAGCTCGGACTTCGTCTCGCGCGCCTTTTGCTGCAGCTCTGCTAGCGTTTGACCGCGCAGTTCATTCAACTCACCCTTCTTCATGCCGTCGCCTCCTCGCGCGAAACAATCCTCGTCTCGATCGGCAATTTGGAAGCCGCGAGGCGAAGCGCTTCCTTCGCAACGATCGGCTCAACGCCGGACAGTTCGAACAGGATGCGCCCCGGACGCACGACGGCAACCCAGAACTCCGGGTTACCCTTACCAGCGCCCATGCGGACTTCAGCAGGCTTCTTCGTGACGGGCTTGTCGGGGAAGACCTTGATCCACACCTTACCGCCGCGTTTAATGTGACGCGTCATCGCGATACGCGCAGCTTCGATCTGACGATTGGTCATCCAGCACGGCTCCATTGCTTGCAAGCCGTACTCGCCGAATGTCAAGTTGCTGCCGCGCAGGGCACGTCCGGTCATACGACCACGCTGCACCTTGCGCCACTTCACTCGTTTGGGCGTCAACATTTATTCTGCACTCCCTTCGGCCGGCGCCGCACCATTGTCGTACGGTGCGTTGGCCGCTTCATTCACGATGGCGTCGCTGTCGACGACAACCGGCTCCGCCGAGGGCTCGGCAACACCCGGTGCGCCGCCCTGCTGCGGGCGTCCACCAGCTGCGCCACCCGCGCCACCGGCGCCGCCACGTCCGCGTCCGCGTCCGCCGCGTTCGCGGCGATCGCGGAATCCACCCTGACGCTCGGCGCGGTCGACGGTATTGGTTTGACGCGGCTGATCCGGCAGAACCTCGCCGCGATAGATCCAGACCTTCACGCCGATGCGGCCGAAAGTCGTGAACGCTTCCACGTGCGCGTAATCGATGTCGGCGCGCAGCGTGTGCAGCGGCACCTTCCCGTCGGCATTACGCTCGGTGCGAGCAATTTCCGCGCCGCCGAGGCGACCGGAGACTTGTACCTTGACACCGCGCGCGCCGGCTTTCATCGTGCGCATGATCGCTTGCTTCATCGCGCGACGGAACGCAATACGCTTCTCGAGCTGATCGACAATGTTCTGGCCAACCAGACGCGCGTCGAGCTCGGGATGCTTGATCTCCATCACGTTGACCTGAACGTTCTTGCCGGTCAGCTTTTCGAGGTTCTTGCGGATCTCTTCGATGCCGACGCCGCGCTTACCGATGATGATACCGGGCTTGGCGGTGTTGACGATCACGCGCGCCTGATTGGCGCGACGTTCGATTTCGATCTTGCTGATCGCAGCCGAACGCATCCACTTGTTGAAAAACTGACGAATCTTGACGTCTTCGTGGAGCCAGTCAATGTAGTGCTTTTTCTCGAACCAGCGGCTGTCCCACGTACGCGTGATACCCAGGCGCAGGCCGACCGGATGAATTTTCTGACCCATAGGTTAGGCGGTAGCCTCCGCAGATTTTGCAGTGCGCTTGGAAGTCGCGGCACGGCGAGCCGGCGCGCGCTTGATCGAGACCGACGCGCCAGCGCGCGCTTTACGCTTCTTCACAGGCGGCGTTTCGCTCACGACGACGGTCACGTGCGAAAGACGCTTGCGCTTGAAGTAGGCGCGGCCTTGTGCGCGCGGATCCAGACGCTTGGTAAAACGCCCACCGGGACCACCGTCCACCGTGATGCGCGTGATGAACAGCTCGTCGGTGTTCATGTCGTGGTTGTTGCCGGCGTTCGCGACGGCGCTGCGCACGAGCTTCTCGATCGGCTCAGCCGCATAGACGCCCGCGAATTGCAGCATCGTAAGCGCTTCGCGCACGCTCTTGCCGCGAATGGCATCGGCAACACGGCGCAGCTTACGCGGCGCCATGCGCACGAACTTGAGATGCGCGACAGCTTGCTGTCCTTGCGTATCGGCTGCCATCACTTCACCGCCGCCTTGTCGCCGCCGTGGCCGCGGAAGCTACGCGTCGGCGCGAACTCCCCGAGCTTGTGGCCGACCATGTTTTCCGTGACATAGACCGGGACGTGCGCCCTGCCGTTGTGCACGCCGATGGTATGACCGACCATCGCCGGCACGATCGTCGACGCGCGGCTCCACGTTTTGACGACGCGCTTTTCACGCGTCTCGTTGAGTTTCTCCACCTTCTTGAGCAGATGGTCTGCCACGAAGGGGCCCTTCTTAAGGCTGCGACCCATTACTTGGAACCTCGCTTACGAACGATCATCTTGGTCGTGCGCTTGTTACGGCGCGTCTTCTTGCCCATGGTCATCTGACCCCAAGGCGTGGTCGGCGGACGCCCCGAGGTGGAACGCGCTTCACCGCCGCCGTGCGGGTGATCGACCGGGTTCATCGCGATACCGCGAACCGATGGGCGCTTGCCCAAATGGCGCGAACGGCCGGCCTTGCCGATCACTTGGTTCTCGTGCTCGATATTGCCGAGTTGACCGATCGTGGCGCGGCACTCGATGTGAATCTTACGCACTTCGCCCGAGGGCATACGTACTTGCGAGTACTCATCTTCTTTGGCCATCAGCTGCGCTGCCACGCCGGCCGAACGCACGAGCTTGCCGCCTTGACCGGGACGCAGCTCGATGTTGTGGATGACGGTACCGACCGGAATGTTCTTGATCGGAAGACAGTTGCCGGGTTTGATGTCGGCCCCGCTGCCCGATTCTACGACGTCGCCGACCTTGAGGCCGAGCGGCGCGAGAATGTAGCGCTTCTCACCGTCTTTATAGTGAAGCAACGCGATGCGCGAGCTGCGGTTCGGATCGTACTCGACTGTGGCGACCTTGGCCGGAATCCCGTCCTTGGAACGTTTGAAGTCGATGATGCGATACTGCTTGCGCGTGCCGCCGCCCTTATGGCGAACGGTGATGTGCCCATTGTTGTTGCGGCCCGAATGCTTCTTGCGAACCTCGACCAGCGACTTTTCGGGATCGACTTTCGAGAGATCCGAAAAATCCATCGTGGTCACGAAGCGGCGGCCGGGGCTGGTCGGACGATATTTTTTTACTGGCATCTTATTGCTCGAAGTAGTTGACGCCGCCCAGTTCGATTTTCTGACCGGGCTTCAAAGTGACGATCGCCTTCTTGAAGTCGCTCTGCTTACCGCTGCTGCGGTTGCCGCGACGCGCGAAGTTGCGTTGCTTGCCGCGCACGTTGACCGTATTGACGCTCATCACGTTCACGCTGAAGATCGACTCGATCGCGTGACGAATCTGCGTCTTGGTCGCCTGCGGATGCACGACGAAGGTATATTGCGTGCCAAGCGCATTGGCCATCGATTTCTCGGTAATGCGCGGCGAGAGGATCACATCGCGTGCGTCCATGCTAGTTGCCTCCAATCGCGTCGAACGCGGCCGTCGTGAAGATGATGCGCTCGTAGCGAAGGACGTCTTTAACATCGAGTGCGCTGGTGTTGGTGACCTCAACCTTGCGCAGATTGCGCGCGACGCGTGCGATCGCATCGGCCACGCTCTCATCCTTGGCGGTGACGATCAGCGTCGACGGGCCGGTCTTGGCAGCCTTAGCGCTGCCGAAGAGCAGCTTTGCGAAATCTGCCGTTTTGGTCAGCGCAAAGCCGGCTGCATCGAGCACGGTCACCGCATCGTTCTTGAAACGATCGGCAAGCGCGGCGACGAAGGCGAGCTTGCGTTCCTTCTTATTGAGGTCGCTGACGTAGCTGCGCGGCTGCGGTCCGAAGACCACGCCGCCGTGACGCCACTGCGGCGAGCGAATCGAACCCTGGCGCGCGCGCCCGGTTCCCTTTTGCTTCCACGGCTTGCGGCCACCGCCGGCGACTTCATCGCGCTTCTTGGTGGACGCGGTGCCGGCACGCGGGCTTGCGAGCTCGCGATAGACCGCGCGGAAGATCGTGTGGCTCTTCTCGCTATAATCTTTGGCAAATGCGGCTGGCGTCTGCACGTCGCGGACGACCTTGCCGGATGCGTCGATAACGTTCGGCATCGGTTAGGCCCCCGCTTCGGCTTTGTGCTTCACGCTTGCGCGCAAAACGACGAGTGCGTTCTTAGGACCCGGCACGGGACCGCGCACGAGCAGCAGATTGCGCTCGGCATCCGCGCGAACGACTTCGAGATTCTGCATCGTCGTGCGGTCGACACCGTAATGGCCTGGACGACGCGCACCTTTAGGAACGCGTCCGGCGTTGGTGTCGCCGTTCGAGGCCGGTTGACGATGGATCATCGAGCCGTGGCTGGCGCCGCCGCCCGAAAAATTGTGACGCTTGATGCCGCCCGCAAAGCCGTGGCCTTTCGAGATGCCGACGATGTCGACGCGATCGCCCGGCTCGAAGCCGGCGACCGTGATCGTCTGACCGACTTCGACGCCGTCGATGCCGGTACGGAATTCGCGCACGAAGCGTGTCGCCTCGACGCCTTGTTTCTTGAAATGTCCAGCAAGGGCACGGGTAACGCGGGACTTTTTAACCGCGCCGAAGCCGAGCGCAACGGCATCATAGCCATGCGACTCTTTCGTGCGGCGTTCCACGACCGTGCAGGGACCGGCTTCGATCACCGTGACCGGCACATAGCGCCCGTCGTCGGTGAACACGCTCGTCATCCCAACCTTGCGGCCAAGGATGTTTTTCACTTGATATCCTCGTCCTAAAGCTAGAAGTACACGGGTCCAGGCGTACTTATCTATGTTTTTCCGGCACACGCAAAGAGAGCGCGGACCGGCTGGACCACAACCTCGGCACTATATCAAGGTGGCTCGTCAACGTCAAGGCCCCAAGGCGCCCTCGCGGCGAATACACGCAGGCCATGCGGGTATTGGCGTTAGCCCTGCTCGCTGTTCTCGTTGCCGGATGCGTCCGGCCCGGGGGCGGTGCCCGGGACCACCTCACGATCGTTCAGACTCAGGACTTTCCGAGCCTGGATCCGATCTTTGTCAGCGGCGTCGGCGGTCAAGAGCTGGCGGCTCTTCTCTATTCCTATTTGGTGAAGTTCGACGACCGCGGGGAGCTCGTTCCCGATGCGGCCGTCGCGGTTCCGACCCGCGAGAACGGCGGCATCAGCCCCGACGGCCTGACGATCATCTATCATCTTCGGTCCGGCATCCGGTTTTCGGATGGGAGTTCGCTGACCTCGTTCGATGTGGCCGAAACGATCGGGCGCGTCGCCTTCCCCGGGACGGACGCGCCTTCGCGCGTTGCCTTTGACGACATCGCGGCGATCTCGACTCCCGACGAACTGACGGTCAAAGTCTATCTGCGCTCGCCCTATGCCCCGATCGTCTTGTATTTGTGCGGGCCCGGAAACGCAATCCCGATTCTTCCCGCACGCCTCCTGCAAGGGCACGCCCACTTGCGTGATACGCAGCTCGACAGCGTACCGCTTGGAAGTGGGCCGTACCAAGTAGAGCACTGGGCTCGTGGCGAGCGCCTGGAGCTGCGCGCTAATCCGTACTACTTCCGCGGGAAGGCGAAAATCGAGCGGCTCACCATCTTGCCGGTGCCCTCGTCGACCACTGCATTTGAAATGTTGCACGCGGGCGAAGCCGATGCATACGTGAACGCCGACGACTCGCAATTCAACGCGCTCTCTGCGTTGGCCGGGAAGCGCACCGAGGCTGTCCCGATCGACGGCACCGGCGCATTGATTTTTAACACGACGGTTCCGGCGCTTGCCGACGTACGCGTTCGTCGCGGCTTCACGCAAGCGCTCGATTTACACGAGATCGTCGACAAGACGTTGCTCGCCGGCAGCCGCACGCGCGACCCGGGCCGCGGGCTGTTCGAATGGGCCTACGATCCGGCGGCCTACGCGATGCCGGGCCACGACTCTGTCGCAGCCGCACGGCTGCTCGACGCTGCCGGCTGGAAGCTTGGATCCGACGGCGTGCGGCACCGCAACGGGGTGCCACTCGCGCTCGACGTCATTGTGCGCGCCGATAAACCAAGCGCGCTCGAGATGGCCACGCTTATGCAAGCCCAAACGCGACCGTTCGGCATTCGGATCTCGATCCGCCGCTTCGCCGTAAGCGCACTCGTCGCGCCCGACGGCCCGTTATACGGCGGCCACTACGACGTTGCGGTCTTCCCGTTCATCGCCGGCTTCGATCCCGACGTTCGAGATCAATTTTCGTGCCGCCGCGTTCCGCCACACGGATTCAACAAGTCGCGTTTTTGCGATCCGTCGCTCGACGCACTGATGCAAGACGCCGTGCGACCGTATTCCCGCGCAGAGCGCACGCCCTACTACCGTCGCGTCGAACGCGTGCTTGCAGCGCAGCTGCCGATTGTCGCGATGTACCAAGCGGTCTCCATCAACACGTTTCCAGCCACGTTGCGTAACGAGCACAGCGCGGTGAATACGCCGTTTTGGAACGTCGCCGACTGGACGCTGTAGAATCCTGATCGGGCGCAACCGAGGGCCAAGACACCCGGTTGCAATCGACATGGCTACGAAAATTTCCGCTGCTGCGTCGGGACAATTCACGATCGGCGGCGATCTAACGGTCAATCGACTCGGCTTCGGCGCAATGCGCATCACCGGTCCCGGCGTCTGGGAAAACCCGGCCGATCCGGCCGGCGCTCGCAAAACCTTGCAACGGCTCCCCGAGCTCGGCGTCGACTTCATCGACACGGCGGACAGCTACGGTCCGGAGGTGAGCGAGAACCTCATTCGCGAGGTATTGCACCCCTACAAAGGTACGGTCATCGCGACCAAAGGCGGCCTTACGCGGCAAGGACCGGGCGAATGGTACCCGGTCGGTCGCGGCGCGTACTTGCAGCAATGCGTGCAGATGAGTTTGCGACGCCTGGGCGTCGATCGCATCGATCTGTGGCAACTGCATCGGATCGATCCCGACACTTCGCGCGAAGAGCAGTTCGAGACGATCGCACGGATGCGCGCGGATGGCTACATTCGCCACGTCGGCCTGAGTGAAGTCAGCGTTGCCGACATCGAAGAGGCGCAGCGCTACTTTCCGGTGGCTACGGTGCAGAACCAGTACAACCTCGTCGATCGCAAGAGCGAAGCGGTGCTCGATTACTGCGAGCAGCACAACATCGGCTTCATTCCGTGGTTCCCGCTTGCAGCAGGTGATCTAGCCAAGCCGGGATCTGCGCTCTCTACAATCGCGCAGCGTCTTGGAGCCACACCATCGCAAGTTGCGCTCGCGTGGACGCTCAAGCGCTCGCCGGTAGTGCTACCGATTCCGGGGACCTCGCGCGCCGATCATTTAGAAGAAAACGTCGCGGCAGCAAACCTCGTGCT
>JBEKBR010000045.1:0-20207 GCA_050015295.1 Candidatus Aquilonibacter sp.
CTGCTCGACGCGGTGGCGCAACTGCTCGAGACCTTCGACGTGCGCACGCTTCCGCACGGCGATATTCTGGCGCAAGTCATCGACGGGGCCTGCTATTTGTTGCACGCGCAAAATCGCAACGAGCTGTTTGACACGATCGAAGCGATCGCGCCCGAGCGTTTGGCGCTGCAAGTGCGCGATCCTGAGCCCTACCTTGCGCGCGTGCGCCGGGTCGGCACCGTGCTGGTGGGCGACATGACGCCGCTCGCGAGTGGCGATTACTTGAGTGGCACAAACAACGTGCTGCCGGCTTCGGGCACCGCGCGCTTTGCGTCGGGCCTGCATTTGGAGGATTTCTTGCGCAGCTTCAGCGTGGTCGAAAACTCGCGCGAGCGGATGCTGGGAGATGCGTTGCCGCTGGCAGCGCTCTGCGATTTTGAAGATCTGCCGCATCATGCGCAAACCGCCCGGATGCGCAGCGGCGCATGAAGCTGGTTGCCTTCGACCTCGACGGGACGCTGGTTGGGCGGGATCTCGTGATACGGCCGCGCGTGCGCGCGGCGATTGCGAAGATGCTCGAAACCGGCATCCAAGGCTGCATCGTGACCGGACGCATGTATCAGGCCGCGGTTCCGTACGCGCGTGAACTCGGCTTCGATGCGCCGGTCGTATGCTATCAGGGCGCGGCGATCGTCGATCCCACCACCGATGAGGTGCTGCGCGACACGCCGCTCCAGACCGAGACCGTCGGCGAGGTGATTGCCATCGCAGCCGACGTGAACGTGCACCTGCAGCTCTATCGCAACGACGAGTACTACTGCGAGCAAGAGAACCGCTTTTCGGAGCTGTATGCGCAGCTCTCGGGCGTACGTCCGATCATCGTGCCCTCGCTACGCGAGGCGTTTGCCTTTAGCCCCGCGACCAAAGCGGTGGCGATCGACGATCCGCCGCGCGCGGCTGAGATGGCGACGTTGTTTGCGCAGCGCCTTGGCGCACGTGCCTACGTCACGCGCAGCTATCCCGAGTTCGTCGAGATTCTCGATCCGCACGTCGACAAAGGCGAGGCACTGCGGTTTGTGGCCGCGCGCCTTGGTATCGACATGGCCGACGTCGCAGCGATCGGCGATTCGTGGAACGACGCGCCGCTCTTGGAGGCGGCCGGTTTCGGGATGGCGATGGGTTCGGCGCCCGATGAACTGCGCAAGGTGGCCAAGGCGGTCGTCGGCGACGTGGAAGCCGACGGCGTGGCCGAGGCGATCGAGCGGTACGTGCTGGCGTGAACAAAGGCGAAACCGCGCGCCGCCGGCGCGCGTCGCCGGCGCGGCGGCTGCGGCCGTTTTGGTTTCTGATCGCGATGCTCGTGGCGCTCGCCGCGATCGGCGGTTATCTGTTTTCGCTCTCGCATACGTTTTATCCGCATACGATCGACGTGTCGGGGAACCGGATCGTCTCGAAGGATGCGATCCTGGACGCTGCGCAGATCGAGCTGAATCGCAATATCTGGCTACAAAACACGGGCGCGATGCGGCAGCGGATCGAAGCGATTCCTTATATTGACACGGCGGCGGTGCACCGGCATTTCCCGGGAGCGATATCGATCGACGTGACCGAACGTGCACCGTTTGCCGTGATTGGTACCGGAAGCACGCGCGACGTTGTCGATCGAACCCTGCGCGTGCTCCGGCCGGCCGGCCCGCAGGATGCGATGCTGCCGCTGCTTGTGGCCTCAGCCGGTCAAAACACGCAGACGCTCTGCGCCACAGAAGAAGCTGCGCAAAGCGCGGGCCTGCAGGCGACGGTGCTGCGCTTCGATACGTATGGTGACGTCGAGATGACGCTGCGCGGCGGGATCCGCGTGCTGTTTGGCGATCCGTCGACGGTCGCGCAAAAGGTCGCGCTGATTCATCCGATCCTCGAAAAAGTCGAGCAGGGCAAACGTAAAGTTGTCGCGATCGATCTGAGGGCACTGTCGACGCCGGTGGTCGTGTACGCGAAGTGATGAGGGATTGATGTTCCGTTGGATTGGTGCCGTGCTTATTGTCCTCTGCGTGCTGGCTCTGGTGTTGCATTCGAACCAGAGAACGACGGCCTGGGCTCAGAGCGGAACCTACACGACGACGCCGTTTCCCGTCAGTCCACGGAATATTTCGCTGGTTGATGACACCGCCGTGGAAGATGGCACGCTCGTTCTCTTTGTCGATACCGGCGCTTGCACGCGCCCTGCGGAACAAATGACACCGGTAACGGTGAGTGGAGCACCTCGTGGCGCCTTCCACGTTGGACAGCTGATCGCGACCGGGGTACTTTCGTCCAAAGGCCTTGATACGATTGTGATTCGAGCGGTTACGCGGGAAGAAGCGCAACGGGTAGGATGTAGCGCCGCTACATAAGGCAACGGCGCTACGGAGACAGGAGTTGAGAGTTTAGCGCAAGACCAAGCCGTTCGCGATGAACGTGCCGTTGCTGTAGTAGCCATAGATGGCGATACGATCGCCGCGATGCGGCGTGGCGCCGATGGGGTGAATCACCGTGCCGTTCTTGAGATCGATCGTCTGTACGTTGCCGTCGGGGCGTTGGACCGTAACGCGATACGCGCGGAAGTGGACGACGCTGCCCAAGATCACATGGTGACGGTCGTATTCAAAGCGATCCCACTGCGGCTGCCAGGTGCTGTAGACCGGCGGAGGACCGTATTGTTGCGCCGATGCTTTGGGCGCGAAGCTGAGCGAAAGACCGAGAATAAGTGCAAGCCCTGCGAGGGCGATCGAGAGTGTTCGTTTCATGCCCAAGGTAACGGATATGAATCGGGCGCCGGTTCAATCTCCCGGCGCCCGATTCGTGGTTCTCATCGCGTTTTCATCGGATGCGTTAGTGACTGGTGAGATCCATATACACCATGACGGCGCCTTTGATCAACGAGAGCTTGACCGAATCGCCCGGCTTGACTTTGCTGAGGTCCACGGTGTCGCGTCCGGCGCTAAGGGTAGTTTCCGCGCCGTTATCCATCGTCACCTCAATGTGTTTGGGATCGACGACCTTCTCGACCTTGACGGTATAGGTGCCGTCGGGGATGAGGGACGCATCGATGGTGGCCGCGGCAAGCGCGATCGCTGGGACCGCGATTGCCGGTACCACAATAGCCGCGAGGAGGGCGACGGGACTGATCTTCTTGTGCACGGTAACTCCAGTAGTAAGGGGTGGTAGCCTATGATGATAGCGCAAGAGCCCCTGGATCTTCCAGGGCCGGATTGGCGGAAGTTGTGCCGTCCTCGAAGGCCAATTGGCCAGTCTGGAACTGCCCGACCATCTCGCGCAATTCGCTGGCTTGCGTTTGGACATCGTCGGCACTGGTGGCCATTGTACCCACCGACTCGGAATTCTTTTCGCCCAGGTCCGTCGACTGCTCGATGCGGGTGCCTAACGCTTTGATCGAGGTCTGCTGCTCGGTGGAGGCTCTTGCCACCTGCGCCGTGCGGTTCTCGATTTCTGAGACGCTCTCCAAGATTTGGTTCGAGGTGATCGCCTGTTCGCGCATCGTCGCGGCGGCTTCGTGGGTCATCGCCCCCATCTGTTCACTTGCCTTGGCAAGTTCCTCTGAGGCGCGCGCCTGTTCGGTGGTGGCCACGCTGATCTCGCTGACCAGCTGCGCGACTTCGGTGACGCGCGTGCTGATGGTCTCGATCATCGAGGTGACGTTGCGGGCCGACTCCGCGTTGTTCTGCACGAGCGAGTTCGCGCGCGCGGTGCGCTCGAGCACGGCCGACGTGCGGCGTTGGATGTCGGCAACGAGCTGGCCGATTTGTTTGGTCGAACTCGCCGAGTTTTCGGCAAGTTTGCGGACTTCGTCGGCAACCACGGCGAAGCCGCGGCCGTGTTCACCAGCGCGCGCCGCTTCGATCGCGGCGTTGAGCGCGAGCAAGTTCGTCTGGTCGGCGATCTCTTCGATCAGGCCGAGAATCTCACCGATCTGGCGTGAGGCGCCGTCGAGGCTCTGCATTTCGGTCACGACGTCGGCGACGGTGTCGCTGATCGAGCCCATGCCCTTGGAGAGCGCGAGCACTTCATTGCGGCCTTCGCGCACTTGTTGATCGGTGACGTTCGATTCCGAACGCACGCGATCGGCATTCCCGGCGACCTGCACGATCGACGCCGACATTTCTTGCGTGTTGGCGACGGCCTGTTCGACGACGGTGGCGAGGTTCAGGAGGTTCTGATCCATCTCTTGGATCGACGCGGTCATTTCCGCGACGGCGCTCGAGATGTCGGAGACGCGGCGCGCCACCGCTTCGGCGTTGTCGGCAACCGTGCCGGCGGCGCCGGCAAGATCGTTGGAATACTGCAGCGCCTGTGAAAGCGCAGCCAGCTCTTCCTTCATGCGGCCGTCGACTTGCAGCGCGAGGTGGCTACTTTGTTCCGATCGGCTTTGCACCGTCAGCGAAGCGCGCTGAATTTGCCGGATGATCCCGGCGAAGCGGTCGGCAAATTGATCGATCGCTTGACCGAGACGGCCAAGGAGATCGTGTCCATGCCAATTGATGCGCTGCGAGAGATCGCCGCTACCCATGGCTTCGAAGATCTCGACGCAGCGGCCAATGCCGCGCAGCATGATCTGGCGCAGCCAGCCGTACATGGCCAACACGAGGATGATCGCGACGGCAATGCCGATGCCCAGGGTGATGTAGCCCGTCGTACGCGCCGCGAGCAGCGTGTTGTAGCGGCTGTTGGCGAGTTTGTCGAGCGCGTCGAGCATCGCTTGCCCGTCGCCGCTCTGCTTGGCGTACGCCGTACCTGAGGGGCCGTTGATTTGCGCGAGGGCTTCCTTATTCTTATTGCTTTGCAGCAGGCTGACCGCCGAGAGCGCTTGGAAGTCGTAGGCGCTGGCGCTTGAACTGAAGGTGTCGACGAACGAGCCGATTTGCTTGGCGATCTCGTCGGTGTTGCCGGCGCAGGCCGAGGTCGACATATCGGCGCTGCCCTTGCCCGCGGTCTTGGCGGGGCAGAAGATGTCGACCATCTTGCGTGCGTCGTCAGGGAACTGTTTGACCAGCGTGGTCGCGAGGCCAAGCGGTTTTGCGGCGGCAGTCGCATCCGGAGAGGTCGCCGCTTCAAGCGTGGCGGCCCGCAAACTATCAGCATCTTGTGCGACCTTGGCGTAGGCGAGCTGGCCCGCGATGACGCGGTTGCTCAACACGGCGGCCTGATCGGAGATCCCGCTCAAGGACCACGCCATGACCAATCCCATCAGCAACATAACGAGGATCACGAGGCCAAAGGCCATCATGAGCCCGCGTTCTAAACTCGTGCGGCGCTGTTCCATCTTATGCTTAATCGGCTGACCGGGGATGGGTATTTATTATTAGCAGCCTATCCCCAGCCCATCCGCATCCTTTCCTCAAGGAGTCGACACGCGCGCCGCCAAGCCCTCTCGGTCGCGCTGGTTTCGGGCACCAGCAATAGTAGGGATTGCGCCGCTCCGGCACAATATATGGGGGTTATGAAGCACGAGACCGTGTGCGGGCTCGATATCGGCACGACCAAGACGTGTGCGGTCGTTGCCGTGGAAGGCCCGGGCGGCTTGGAGATCGTGGGCGTTGGCGAAGCGCCCTCCCTCGGCATGCGCAAAGGCGTGGTCGTGGACCTCGACGAGACGATCAAGTCGATCGAAGCGGCGACCGAACGCGCCGAGCGTATGGCCGGCGTGCACATTGCCGACGTCTACGTCGGCATCACCGGCGATCACATTCGCAGTACCAACAATCGCGCTGTCGTTGCAACGACGAGTGACGATCGTGAAGTCTCGCACGCCGACGTGCGTCGCGTGATCGACGCGAGCAAAATCATCAACATTCCGGCGGATCGTCAGATCATTCACGCGTTGCCGCGCTACTTCACCGTCGACGGACAAGAAGGCGTGGAAGATCCGGTTGGTATGGCCGGTGGCCGTTTGGAAGTCGACACGCATATTATCACCGGCGGCTCGACGTTTATTACCAACGTGTTGAAATGCGTGCATCGCGCCGGATTAGAAGCTGCAGGTTTGGTGTTTGAACCGCTGGCAAGCTCGGCTGCGACACTGCTGTCTGAAGAAAAACAGGTCGGCGTGGTGTTGCTCGACATCGGCGGCGGCACGACCGACATCGCCGTATACTCACTCGGCAGTGCGATCTTCACCGCTACTGTACCAGTGGGCGGCAACATTCTCACCAGCGACATTTCGCTCGGTTTGAAAACCTCGCTCGCGCAAGCCGAAGAAGTGAAGAAGCAATTCGGCGCCGGCGTTGCCGACGAAGGCGAGATGACGTTTAGCGTGCACGGGCTCGATGGACGTACCAACAAAGAATTCACCACGCAGCAGCTGCGGGCGATCGTGGTGCCGCGTGTGCTCGAAACGCTGCGCATGGCGAAGCAAAAGATCATCGAGAACGTGCCGCGCGATCTGGTGCTCGGCGAAGTGGTGATCACCGGCGGCGGTGCGCTGCTACCGGGCCTGGTGCCAATCGCCGAAGACGTCTTCGGCTTGCCGACGCGGGTGGGCTCGCCCACGACGCTGAGCGGTTTGACCGAGGCGATGAGCCAACCACAGTACGCCACCGCGATCGGCCTGGTGCTCTTCGGCGCGAACGGCGCATCAGAAGATAGCAACGGCGTGCGCCGCGGCGGCGGATCGATGTTTACCAAAGTCCGACAGTGGTTCTCGGATCTTTGGAATTGACGTGACCCGGAAGAAGAACCCAACACAACTCACCTTCATCGAGGAGCAAGCTCAGATGGCAGATGCACGGCGCTTTCAACCCGAACATGCCGCGTCGATCAAGGTAATCGGCGTTGGGGGTGGCGGCTGCAATGCCGTCAATCGCATGATCGAGGCCGGTCTCACCGGGGTCGAATTTTATGCGGTGAATTCCGACGTCCAGGCGTTGCGCAATTCGCGCACCGAGAACACCGTGCACATCGGTGGCGGCCAAACACGCGGCCTGGGCGCCGGCGCAAATCCGACGCTCGGACGCGAAGCAGCCGAAGCCTCGCGCGAAGATCTCGCGATGGTTCTCGACGGATCGGATCTCGTGTTCATCACCGCCGGCATGGGCGGGGGAACCGGCAGCGGTGCCGCACCGGTGATCGCCGAGATCGCGCGCGATTCGGGTGCGCTCACGATTGCCGTGGTGACGAAGCCGTTCGCCTTCGAAGGGCGCAAGCGCATGACGACCGCCGAGACGTCGATTGCCGATTTGGAAGCCAAGGTCGATACGCTGATCACGATTCCGAACGAGCGCATCTTACAGGTGATCGAGAAGCGCACGCCGCTCAACGAGGCTTTCGCCTACGCCGACGACGTGTTGCGCCAGGGCATTCAAGGCATCAGCGATCTGATCACGCAGCCGGGTTTGATCAATCTCGACTTCGCCGACGTAAAGACGATCATGAGCGATGCCGGCAGCGCAATGATGGGCATCGGTGAAGGCACGGGCGAACACCGCGCCGCCGACGCCGCGCAAAAGGCCATTGCCTCGCCGTTATTGGAAACGACGATCGAAGGCGCGCGCGGCGTGATCTTCAACATTACCGGCGGTCCGGACATGGCGATGTACGAAGTCAACGAGGCAGCCGAAATGATCAGCCGCGCGGTGGATTCGGATGCGCAGATCATCTTCGGTGCGTCGATCGATCCGAACATGACCGGCAAAGTGCGGGTAACGGTGCTTGCCGCGGGCTTCGGCGCTGCGCGATCGTATCGTCCGCAAGCGGGTCACGCGTTCGAAGGCGGCAAGCTCGAAACGGTGACGCCGGTGAACATGGACGACATCGAAGTGCCGGCGTTCTTGCGGTATCGCGGCTAAGCGAGAATCGTGGACCAAGGTTTTCACGCCCGGGTGCTGGCCGACTCGGTCAGCCCCGCGGGCATCCGTTTGACGACGCTTGAAGTGCGCTTCCCGCGCTTCATCTTGAGTGAATTTAATACGCACCGCGTTTTTTCACGTTCCAGCGCGAGCGCGCGCGCAGTGCCGACGAAAAAAATGCTGGAACGCGTGTTAGAAAATGCGGCGATGCCCGTTGAGTGGGGCGTGAACAAGCCTGGCATGTCGGCAAGCGAGACGCTCACCACGGAACAAGCGGAAGAAGCGAAAACCGAATGGCTGCGCGCGCGCGATAGCGCCGTCGAGCATGTTCGCAACTTGCAGAAGTTTAATGTGCACAAACAGGTCATCAATCGGATCTTGGAGCCGTTTCTATGGCACACGGTCATCGTCACGGCGACGGAATGGGACAATTTCTTTAGCCTTCGCTTAGCCGAAAATGCGCAGCCCGAGATTCGCGTTGCGGCGCAACATATGCGCGCGGCGATCGACGGGTCGAAGCCGGCGCCGGTGGGGCTTGGCGAATGGCATCTGCCGCTGATCCAAGATGATGAGCGCTCGCTTCCTATTGATGAGTTGAAAAGGATCAGCGCCGCGCGCTGCGCCCGCGTCTCGTATCTCACCCACGACGGCAAGCGCGATCTCGAAAAAGACATCGAATTGTGCGAACGGCTGTGGAGCGATCGGCACCTGAGCCCTTTTGAGCACGTCGCGACGCCGAGCGGCAACGGCGATTTCCAGGCGAACTTCCGTGGCTGGCGCCAGATGCGCAAGGAGCTGGAAGAGCAGACCTCCGTCTGATCGCGTCCATAGCCGGGTATGATGACCCTTGCTAGTACAAGGAGCAACCGCTATGTCGAAATTCGCACTCGCTGTCTTTCTTATTGCCGCGCTAACGCCTGGGGCCGCCAGCGCATGTAGCAATTTGTCCCTCACAAACGTCGCCGTAAAGAACATGAACAGCGACGGCAAGCTTAACCACTACCAAATCAACGGTGTGGTAACGAACAATGGCGCAAACCAGGCGTCGAGCACGCTGCAGGCCGTGGACGTCTACAAAGGGCCCGTGAAGCTCGATTCCAAGTCGGTTCCGCCGCTCAAGCCCGGTCAATCGTTCACGTTTACGTATGTCTCGACGCGTTCGAGCGACGCGGGTTCGAACACGTCGCACTTGCGCTTTCTGCTCGATGCAAAGAACGGCTCGATGTGTAGCACGTCTTCGCCCGCAACCCTGACGTTCTAACTGCTGACGCCGGGGCGCCCTGCCACTTGATCGCGGGGCGCCCAACACGAGCTTAGTGCCCGAATTTTACTGATCGGGACATTAAGGTCTAGCTCTTTGCCACGATATTGCAAACGGGTTGCCGAGTATGCGATAAAGATTTTCCGGACACCGATTTGCCGCGGCTCCGGTAAGAAATTTGCCGTCAGTGGGGTTGCGGGAGTGGCTCTCTATACGGAGCCTCGTGCATTTGTGCTCGAGGACGAATTACCTCACAGCTCCCCGGAAGCGATAGCGTTTATCGCGGACGCCGATGAGCACGGCGATGATCCGCCGGCGATTCGAGCCGTCGATCGCCTTCACGAAAGCGCGATCCAACTGACCGCCTCCGACATCCACTTGGAGCCTACGGTGGCAGGTGGGCGGGTGCGTTTGCGGGTCGACGGTATGTTGCGCGAGAGCGAACATCTGTCGCGAGAGCTTTTTCACACGGTGGTTTCACGGGTCAAACTGCTCGCGGCAATGGACATAGCTGAGCGTCGTCTGCCCCAAGACGGAAGATATCTTTTGAAGCGAGGCGGCCGAAATCTCGACGCGCGTGTCTCGTCGATGCCGACCATCGCGGGGGAGAAGCTGGTAATCCGTCTGCTGGATATGCAGGAGCAAGTGCCTGGGCTCGCCGCGCTCGGCATGGGCCCGGCGATGCTCGCGCAATATCGGCGCGTGATCCATGCAGCCCACGGATTCATTATCGTCTGCGGTCCAACCGGAAGTGGGAAGACGACAACGCTTTACGCCTCCCTGTCTGAGCGAAACTTGGACGGCCAGCATCTCTGTACGGTCGAGGACCCGGTCGAGGTGCAGATGGCGGGCGTCGCGCAGGTGCAGGTTAATCCGAAGGCCGGCTTGACGTTTGCATCAGCCTTGCGCGCGTTTCTGCGCCAGGATCCAAACGTGATCATGCTCGGCGAGATGCGTGACGCCGAGTCGGCCGGCGTCGCGATGTCGGCCGCGCTATCTGGACAACTCGTCATGACTACACTGCACGCGAGTGACGCGCCGCGCGTGATTGAACGCCTGGTCGAGTTCGGGCTGCATCGCACAACACTAGCCGCCGGCCTCTCAGCGATTGTGTCGCAGCGGCTCGTGCGCCGCCTCTGCCAGTGCCGATTGAGAGGTTGCCCACGATGCGACGGGTCGGGCTATCGAGGGCGCGTTGCCATCTTCGAGATGCTGCCGATGACCGGCGAGGTTCGCTCCGCCGTGGCACGCTCGAACAGTGTACTCGAGCTCGCCAAGATTGGAGCGAGCGCCGGGTACGAG
This sequence comes from Candidatus Aquilonibacter sp., assembly GCA_050015295.1. GTDB lineage: Bacteria > Vulcanimicrobiota > Vulcanimicrobiia > Vulcanimicrobiales > Vulcanimicrobiaceae > Aquilonibacter. The sequence continues at coordinate 10,381 of JBEKBR010000045.1, forward strand.
CCGATGATGAGTGAAGGACTCCGAATGGTCGCGCGCGGGGAAACGAGCCGCAGCGAACTCGAACGCGTACTAGGTTCGGGTGAGTTTTGAATGAGCGCGACGATTCCGAACATTCGGGTCACCGACGTTCTACACGTTGGGACACAGCAGGATGCCTCGGACCTTCACCTCGTGCCGGGACTGTCGCCGGTGCTGCGCGTCGATGGCCAGTTGCAGTTCCTTAAGGGATCGCCGCTTACGGCGCACGACACCTCTGAGATTGCCCGCGCGTTACTCGAGCCGGAACATTTCGCGCGCCTCGAGTCTGGCATCGATATTTCCGCCGCACGCATCGCCGATGATCGGTCAGTCTTGCGTATTCACGCCTTTCGCGGCTCGGCCGGTTGTGTGCTGGCCATTCGTCTCCTCAACAAGCGCATTCCGACCCTCGAGGCCTTGCATCTACCGCCGATCGTTGCCGCATTGGCTCAGCGTGACCGCGGATTGGTTATCTTTGCCGGACCGACGGGCAGTGGAAAGTCAACTTCGCTGGCCGCGATGATCGAGAACCTTAACAGCACGGCGGCGAGACGCATTATCACAATTGAGGATCCGCTCGAATATCGCTTCCAGAGTAACCGCTCGTTGATCACACAGCGAGAAATCGGCAGAGATGCGCCGTCTTTTAGTGCTGCGCTCGTGAGTGCGCTCCGCGCGGATCCTGATGTCATCATGCTGGGCGAGATGCGCGAGATCGCGACCATGCGCGCTGCCTTGACCGCCGCTGAGACTGGGCACCTAGTTCTGACGACACTACACACCGGAAGTGCGGTACAAACGATCGAGCGAATCATCGATGCATTCGGCGGCTCGGAGCAGTCACAGGTGCGCGCCCAACTCGCGCAGTCGTTGAGCGCGGTTGTGTGTCAGCATCTTATTCCTCGCAAGCACGGGCCCGGGCGGCGGGCTGCCGTCGAGGTCTTGCTCGTTAACGACGCTGTGCGAACGATGATCCGTGAGTCGAGAACGCACCTCGTACACAACGCAATGACGACCGGCCGGCAATCAGGAATGCAGACACTCGAACACCACATAAACGAACTTGTGCTCGCAAACGAAATCGACCGCGATGTGGCGCGTCACATATGTGAGAGTTGAGATAATGGCGTCACTATTCGCGTATACCGCTCGCAACAATGAAGGGCGCTTTGTCGTCGGGTCGCTGCAGGCGGATAATCGCGAACAGGCACTGGCGCATCTTCGTATGCGAACGCTCTTCGTGACCTCCCTGTCGGCCGGGGACGGCACTCCCGGCGCGATCGTGACTGCGTGGCCGGTTTCAGCGAGAGCGCGTACGGCGTTTTTCCGCTCTTTCGCGACGCTGATTCGCGCTGGTGTCCCGATTCGCAGATCACTTGACGTCGTCATCGATAGTTGTCGCGACGGACGCCTGCGCGAAGCGCTGCGATCGGTGTCGAGCGATATCGAATCGGGAAGCGAGCTTTCAAGTGCGATGGCACGACGACCACGTGAATTCCATAGCCTTCACGTGGCATTGATCCGCGCCGGTGAACTGGGAGGCGCGCTGGACGAAATCCTGGAACGGCTAGCGGCGCTTCTCGAGCGGCATTTGGCTGTGCACAAACGCGTGAGATCGGCGCTGGCGTACCCCCTTATTGTTGCCTGTGCCGCGCTGGCACTCGTGCTCTTCCTGGTGGGCAGTACGGTTCCAGCGTTCGCCTCGATCTTCGTTGAGATGCACATTACATTACCATGGTCGACGCGCGCGCTAATCGTCGCAGGGAACGCGCTGAAGAATCCGGCGGTGTGGATGGCGCTCGGCGCGATGCCATTTGCTACTTCGGGGCTTTATCGGGCGGTCAGGCGCGTCGAATCAACTGCCGTGCGAATCGACCAACTGGCGCTGGCAGCGCCGATGATCGGGGTCATCCTGCGAAAGTCGGTCATTGCACGATTTGCCCGTACCCTGGGTACCCTGTTGCGCTCGGGAGTACCGTTACTGAGCGCACTTGACGCAGCGCAGGATGTCGTAGAGAATGCCGTCTATACGCGCTTCGCGCGAGACCTGGTCGCGGCGTTGCGAGAGGGAACGCCGATCGCGGAAGCGCTCGAGCGTAGCGCGCTCTTCGAGGGGCTCGTTCTCCAGCTGGTAAGGGTCGGCGAGGAGACCGGAACGCTGGACGCCATGTTGCTGCGCATTGCCGAATATTACGAACTAGATGTAGAAACTGCCGTAACCACGCTAGGAAGCGTTGTCGAGCCGGTTTTGATTATCGGGCTCGGAGCGCTAATCGCCTTCATTGTGGCTTCAATCCTCGTGCCGTTGTATTCTATGATTGGGAGCATTAAATGATCGCCTGTGATTCTGAACGCGAGCGCACGATACAGGAATACCGCTACCTTTGCGTGCGAGCCGCGAGAAAATTTGTGCGCGACGGCATCGATCGTGTGGATCTCGAGCAAGTAGCCGCGATCGGTCTGATCAAAGCTACAGACCGCTTTGATCCCAGCATCGGTACACCGTTCGAGGCGTACGCCTGGATGTTAGTGCTCGGTGAGTTGATGCACTATGTCCGCGATAGTGAGCGCGCAGTCCGGGTGCCACGTCGCGTACGCGAACTCGATCGGCGTTGCGGTGCCGCAGAGCGAGAACTTTGCGGACGCCTCGGGCGCGAACCACGCGCCATCGAGCTTGCGCAGCACCTGGGCGTCACCGAGCAAGAACTTCGAGAGATGCTTCGCTACCGCGACCAGGGCCTTCCCGTTTCCGTTGAGGCGCTGCGGCCGTACGAACAGCTTTCGTTATCGTACACGATAGATAGCCAACTAGACCGTGTCGTAATTGAGTCCGGTCTCTCTCGGCTTTCGGGCGTTGAGCGAGAAATTCTTCGTGAGATCTATGAAAACGATACACCGGTTGGCGAGATCGCAAAGCGCTTGGGTTATTCACGCCGTCACATTACACGACTCCACCGTGCGGCGTTATTGAAGCTTCGACCGCATACGCGTCCCATGAGCGCCTGAGCGTGGCACTGCTATCCGTTGAAGGCGTATGCTGGAAACGGAGTGCGGATGCCAGATTCGGACGAGGGCGGGTTCACACTGATCGAAATGATGATCGTCGTGGCGATCATCGCGATCCTGGTGGCGATCTTGGTGCCGAATTTCATGCGCGCGCGTGCGCAGGCGCAAACGGCCGCCTGCGAGGCTAACCTCAAAGAGATTGCAACGGCGCTTGAAGAGTATCAGACCGACCATGAAGCCTATCCGGATGTTACGAGCGCTACGAATGTAACGTCGACCGAACCCAACCTGGGCCAGTATGTACGCCAAACACCGATCGACCCGGTGAATCCGACGGGCTATTATCAGTATCAGGTCGCAAACTATAATGCCGGCAACGCTAGCTACACAATCATCTGCCCAGGGCAACATGATCCCGCAACGCTTACGGCGATCGGCGGCGGATCGTCCGCCACGCACATTCAATACGCGTCGAGCTCGGGCTTCACTGCGGTCGCAAGTCAGTAACCAATGCTCGCGCTTGTAGTATCTGCATTTTTGGCGGGCCTTGCAACGAGCCTCGGTCCGTGCGTAGCGCCGCGCTTTCTTGCGCTAGCCGCTCTTGTGGCGAATATGAACGGGCGCCGCAGATGGTTGCGCGTCATATGCTTCATGGCTGGGCTACTCTTGTGCTACGGCATGCTTGCGGTCACGGCGTCTCTGGTCGGCGCAGTTGTCGCGCTTTCACGCTTTCTCTACGTCGGGCTTGCCCTGTACTTTCTCGGTCTTGGCCTTCGAGCGCTTGTTGTAGCGCAATCATGCGATGGCGCTAGATTGGGAGATTCGCGACCCGGCTCGGTGGTGATTGTAGGCGGCGCGATGGGGTTGGTATTCTCGCCGTGTTGCACGCCGGTGGCCGGGCTAATGGCTACCGTCGCCGTTTCAGGATCGCTCTTCACGGCGTTGTTGGCCGTACTCGCCTTCGGGCTGGGACATGTAACGCCGCTTGCGACCGTTGGCGTTGGTCTCAACGTCGGCGAACGCTCTGCGTTTCGGCACGCGCTTAACGGAGCGATGGATACGATCGGGGGCGGCCTTTCACTCGCATTGGTTTGCTATTACGGAATCCTCGCGTGATCGCGACTCGCAGGCGAATCATGGTCGTGGCGACTGCATTGCTTCTTGCGGCGCCGATACTGCGTCCGTCCTTGTCGTCTGCGTTGGTCACCCGAGGCGACGCACTGCTATACGCGCGCGATTCGCGTGCTCGCGAGAAGTACTCGTTAGCCATGTGGATGGATCCCGGGAATACGGGCGCGGCCGATCGGTACGTCTTCGCTGGGTTTCTCACGCAGGAGCCGAGCGAACTGGAGGACGCAATTCGCGTGGCAAGCCTTGTATTACAATCGTATCCGCATGATGCGAGCGTTCGGATGGATCGCGCGCTCTGTCTGCAGCGGCTCAAACGATATCGGCTTGCGGCACAAGACTTCGAACAAGTTGGTCGCGAGCGGGCCGACGTTCAAGCGTTAGCTTTGGCTGCCTCAGATGCGCGGATCAGTGGCGACGCGGCCGCAGCGAGGCGGTTGTTATTTGCGGCTGCGCACATCGATCCGAGCTATTTGCCGGTTCGGATAGCGCTGGAGCGTGGCTACTACCGATGATCGCGCATGCTGCCCTTTGGCTGTTTGCGTCGACAATCACGGTTCTAGCCGCGGTCGCGAGAGCACGCAGCGCGGCGGTTAGCTACGCTCGGCCGACGGTCGTGACCCTCCTCGCTGGAGCGCTCGCCGTAATTGTCATCGGCGACGAACGTGGATCGCCGATGTCGCTCGGGATGGCGCCGGCAATGGCGTGCGCGATCGTCTGTGCGGCAAGCGACCTTGCGACGGGGCTGATCTTTGATTCCGTTACGGCATCTGCCGCCTTGATGATTCTGCTTACCGCTTTGGCTGTGGGCAGCGTGCCTGCGACCGCCGTTGGAGCATGTGTCTGTGCCGGATCGTTGCTTGCGCTCTACGCACTGACTCGTGGACGAGGCATAGGATTGGGCGACGTAAAGCTTGGCGCGGTCATCGGCGCGGGGTGTGGTGGCGCTGGTGCGATTGGCGCGATCGGTACCGCATTTGTTGCTGGGGCACTCTGGGCCGTTCCGCTTTTAGTGCGCAAACGGGTCCATCCGGGAGATCGCGTCGTCTTTGCGCCGTTTTTGGCGCTTGGCACCATAGCCTCGTTGGGAATGAGGTTGTTGAGCGCGCATGGCTGATTGGAGGCTACTCCCGCTCGGGATCGATGTGGGATCCACGCGCGCGCGAATCGCATGCGGGGAAGCGCACCACGAAGGGGGTGTGCGGATTCGAGCGGTCGTCGCACGCGACATCCCCGACGACGCGGTATCGGCTTTGCGTGTCGAACAGCCAGAGCTCGTTGCTGCCGTAATTGAAGACATGTTGGCTGAGATCGGGGCCCGCGAGCGACGCTGCGTACTTGCCATTGGCGCGCCGGCCGGCATGCTCCGGTGCGTTCGGTTTCCACAAATGAGTTGGCCTGAACGATTACGCGCATCGAAATTTGAAGCACAGCGCTTTGCCGGCTGGGATTTCGAAGAAGCGGTTTCGGTCGTGCGTTTGCACCCGCTCGATCGTGCTGCTGGGACCTTTGCTATCGGGGTCACGCGCGTGGAGAGCGTCGAGTCGCGTGTCCGAGCTGTGCGACTTGCCGGACTGCGAGCGGTCGCGGTCGATCACGATGCGTTTGCCATGCGCCGGCTCTTTGCCGACTGCGATGCCATAATCGATGTTGGCGCAGAACGCGCGACCGTCCATTGCTTCGGCGCAGCGGGACCGACGTCGTTCGTAGCGTACGTGGGCGGGGCCACGATCACCCGGGGCATTGCTTCAGAGCTTTCGATCGACGTGCCGACAGCAGAGCGCCGCAAACGCATCCTCGGTTGCGCGGGCGCGGGTGTCACAGCCAGCGAGGAAGTTGTCGCCGCGATTGCTTCCCTCGTCGACCGCGCACGTGCACGAGTTTCGATCGAGCGGATTGCGGTTACCGGGAACGGCGCACGCTTGCCAAACTTTGCGCGAGCGCTCGAGGAGGCAACCGGCGCCGTCACGGGGCTTCCGGTTCCTGAGGTACTTCATACCGCGGCATACCCGGAGGACGTGGTGCGCGCGGCAGCTCCTGATTGGACTCTGGCTGCGAGCCTTGCATTGTGGGGAGCTGCGGCGTGATGCGCTTCAACTATCTGCGCGACAGCGCCCCGGAGGCGTTCGAATATCTTCGGCCGAGCCGGATACCCGAAGCGCTGCGAACACCGCTTGCGGCATTTGCCACCGTCCTCATCATCATCGGCGCGTGGTGGATTGTCGAACAACTGCTTCTTGCACAAGCACGTGGTGAGATGCGGGCACAATCCCTCCGGCTCAGCGCAAGCCGAGTAGCGCTTCGCGATCTCAAGTTGCGCAAGACGCGCGTGGAACAGTTGCTTTCAATCGACACGCGGCTACGTGAGATTCGCCGCTCGGGCGCCGTGGTCTCCAGCCGGCTGGCCGATATTGCCAATCACGTTCCCGCGCGAGCATGGTTAACGAGTATCGCTCGCGTCGACAGCGGCCTTCAGATCGATGGCAACGCGGAAGGACTTGATGGGTTGAGCGACACCGTGGCAGATCTCATGTCGAGCTCGAATGCCGCGGCACCCGACCTCGTCCGCGCAAACAAAGAGGACCGGGATCAATCGGGTACGATCATTGCCTTCGAAGTGCGCGTGGGAGACCACTGATGAAGCTTACCGGCGGCCTCACAATATCATCGATGGTCCGAATCTTGTGGATGCTGACCGCAGCGACCTTCGTCGGCGCAGGTGTTGGCATCGTCTGGTGGCCGTCGTCGCAAGCGCTGGCCGCAATGCAATCGCAGGCGAAGGCGCTCTACGATGAAGCGAACGATAACGAGGCTGAGATTCGCCACGCTGCGCAACTGCATGCTCTTGCAAAACAGGTGGCCGACGACGTTCGCGAACTTTCTGGGCGCCGATCGGAGAGCGCGGTTATGGCGGCGACCTTAACGTTGCTTGGCAATGAAGCGCGCGCGTTTAAGATCGATGTACGTTCGATCCTACCCACGGCGACGCCGGTCGCGTCATCGCCGCTGTCCGGCATACCAGTCGAAATCGACGCACGCGGACATTTTCGCGAGCTGTTGGCATTCGTGTCCGACCTGCCTCGGCACAACGTGTTGATTGACGTGAGCGATGTCAGCCTTGACGACGACGGCGATCGCACATTAAGTCCCGTTCTTAGCGCAAAGATTCATGCGACGTTGTTCCGCTATCGCGGCACGGTGGGAGAGGAGATGGAATATGCTTCCGGGGCTCTATGACGACGAGCGTCGTACGCTGATGCGTTTGGCCAGTATGCTGATCCTTGGCGGGGTCGCCGTGCTGCCGTTAACCACGCAAGGATCATCTGTTGCCGGCGCTGCGGGCACAACGCTGCAGACGGAAACCCTTAGGCTTCCTATCCCTACACGTTTAACGTTCCCAGGCTTCTCAGCGAGCCGGGACCCCTTCGTTCCGGATGAAGAAGTGCGTGAAAAACTTGACGCTGCGATACACATACCGAGTGCCTCCCTACAGACGAGTGCGCAGGGTGCTACGCCCGTTATCCGCGCCGTTGTTCTTGGCAACCCTGCGCGAGCGCTTGTGGAAGAAGACGGTACGGTGCGGGTCCTCGCGGTCGGCGACCGCATCGGCGATCTACGTGTGACTGCAATAGCTGCTGGAGGAATCACGCTTTCCGACGGAACGCATATGCCATTGACAGTAGCCCAACGTCAATGAGGCTATTTGTCGCTGGTCTCCTTTGCGCACTACTTTGCACTGCCGGGCTTTGCAAGGCAGATGATTTGATTGCGATCGATGTGCACGATGCGGACATCAGCGACGTTATCACGCTTCTTGCTGCGCAATCAGGCCAGAACATAATAACCGACGACTCTATTAAGCCCCAGCGGGTCACGATTCACCTTCGCAACGTGACATTCGATCGTGCGCTTAGCGTGCTCGTAAGTGCAAATGGCCTTCAGGTTCATCGCGTTGGGAATGTCTTGATCGTGGGCTCCGCTGACACAATGAACCGGCGATACGTCGATAATCAACCACAGACCGGCGCTCAGACGGTGGTATTGCGACTAGCTCATGCAAATGCCGACGACGTGACTAAGGAAATCCTGCCCGCCCTACCTAGTGGGACGGTTATCGTGGCCGATCGGCGAACGAGCGCCGTCGTCGTTACGGGTGATGTCGACTCGGTCGCACGGGCTCGACGGTTGATCGCAACGCTCGACGCGCCGAACTCGGGTGGGGGAAGCGGAAGTCAGACGCGAGCATATCCGCTCGAGTACATCAAAGCCGACGACGCGATCAGGGAGTTGAAGGTTCTTACGGCCGAAGGAACCTACATCGCTGATGGCGAGCACAATGAAGTGATTGTCGATGGAAACGACAATGTGCAGGGCACTGCGGCGGCGCTGTTCGCTACGATCGATCGTCCGAGTCCGCAGGTGATGTTCGAGGTAAAAGTCGCGGATGTCACGCCCCAAAACGATACCAGCAACTTTGGACTAGAGTTCGGTGGGACGAATCTTCAGGGGACCGTAACGCCCGGGTCAACGACGTACGCATTCACCGGCGGATCGATTCCCGTTAACGTCACACTCAACGCGTTGGTCTCCCTCGGACGCGCCCAGATTCTTGCGACGCCGAAGCTCGTCACACTCAATAATAAGGAGGCAGATCTCCTAGTCGGCGAGACATATCCGATCGTGTTTAATACGTCCGTCCTCGGGGGCCAGAACGTCCAATTCGTTGACATCGGCGTAAAGCTGCGATTGACGCCCACGATCGGCGACGATGGGGTAGTGACGGCCGAACTGCATCCGGAATACAGCGAAATCGAAGGTATTACCTCAACAGGCTATCCGATCATCACCAACAGGAAAATCGACGCCACGCTGCGGGTCGATGATTCTCAGACGATCGTGTTGGGCGGCCTCATGATGGATACATCAAGTGAGACGATTTCGAAGGTCCCGGGCCTCGCGGACATTCCGATCCTCGGCAAGATCTTTCAGAACAAACAAACGGCGCACGAGCGCGATGAAATCGTCTTTTTGATCACGCCGCACGTAATCTACCCGGAGGCGGCCCACGGATCCGCTAAGGCCAAGAATTATTGATCCAGTGGCTGATGCCGCCGACCTCTCCCTCGATCGAAGGTTTGAACTCGCTCTTGAGCTGAGACATTCCAGCGACTGTAGCATTGGAAAGATCGACGATTGCGTTCACCAAGTCGGTCGGCGTCGGCTCGGACTGCATCATCTGATTCTAGCACGCAATTGTTGCCGGCTGGCTGCCGGCCAATTTTCGCCCGATTTCCCCTTGGAATCAATCGCGGGTTCCTGCTCGAAAATAGCCCATTTCCACAAGGAAACAGGGGGTTTTTCGATAATCCGCTGGTCAATTAGCTGCCCCAAATCCGAAAGGACAGTATGACCAAGAACGAGTTAGCTCGTGAGCTCGCCGAAGAGATGGAAGTCCCGCGTCGCCAGGTCGTCGACCTGATCGAAGCGATGCTGGAAAAGATCACCGACGTGCTCAAGTCGGGCGATAAAGTCCAGCTCACCCCCTTCGGCCAGTTCAAGGTTCGGGACCGCGCCGCTCGCATCGCGCGCAACCCGAAGACGGGCGAGCCGATCAAAGTCCCGGCCAAGCGCGTGCTCAAATTCATTGCCGGGCGCACGTTGAAGGAAGCCGTCGG
>JBEKBR010000046.1:0-19042 GCA_050015295.1 Candidatus Aquilonibacter sp.
TGCGGATCGCCGTCTTGATCGGAATGGGCGTGATGAATGCGATGCGTGCCGACCCAACTGATCGGTCCGCCCTGCAACGCCAGCGTGCCGAGCAGCGCGATGGCATATTCAAGCGGCTTAGCGAGGCGCAAGCTGCGATGCGTAAGGAGACGATGAAATCCAAGCGAGATGCCGACGCCGCTCGTCAAATAGATGAGCACGAGCATAACGATGACGGCTGACCAATGGAAGAACATCGGCAGGAACGCGAGCAGCGCGCCAACGTGAAGCCCGACCAACGCCGCTCCAACGCGCCAGTCGAATCGCGCAGGCGCTTTCGTGGAATCGACCATACCCGTCAATCGTAAAGATTCTCGGCGTGGAGCGATATCCTGGAACGGGGGGATATTTGACTTGACGCGAAGCCGCTTGCTAAGGAGTCTCCATGAACGATGAGTCGCGCGCCTTACGCCACCAGCTCCGCGATCTTTGCGACGTCTACAACGTGCTCGTGGCTGACAAAGACACGCTGGATTACCGTTTAGGATCCCACGAGGCGTACGCGGTGACAACCGAGCCCGTCGATGCGGAATCGGTCTACGAGGGCGAGTCGCACTCGCTAAGCGCCGATCTTCGCGACACCATAGTCAAAATGATCGACGTGGCGCAGCGCATCCGCAAGATCGAACACTTTTAGCGCGCCATCAATTCAAGTACGAGTTTTGCGGCGGCGAGGTCCTCTACTGCTAGGCCCAACGACTTGAAAACGGTTGTGGTCGAACGCGGAGGTGCGGCGACGTTGCCGGCAAAGAGCTCGCCGATCTCCGCGTAGATCGATGCCTTTGACAGCATCACGTCGCCCGATTCTTGCGCGGCGGAGGCGCGTGAGTCGACGAGCAGCGTGTTGGCCATGACCGCGTCGTCGAGTTCGCGCCAGGTCGGCCGGTTCGCGCCCACCGCGTTGACGTGCGCACCCGGCTTAAGCCATGCGCCGCGTAGCACAGGCGCCTGCGAACTGGTAGCCACCACCATGACGTCAGCATCTCGAACGGCCGCCTGCACATCCATAACGATCGCGCCGTGCTCTTCGGCGAATCGACGCGCGTGCTCGGGCGTGCGGCTCCACACGCGAATCTCTGCAAATTCGGCTATATGCGCGAGCGCCTCTACGTGCGCGCGCGCTTGGGCGCCGCTGCCCAGCACGGCGAGGACGCGACTATTTTCAGGCATGAGATATTTGGTTGCCGCCGCGGAAACCGCAGCGGTGCGCATCTCGGTGATCAGGCGCCGTTTCCATCGCGTCGATCAGCGGATCCCCACGCAGTAGCAAGCGAACGCGCTCCTCATCTAAATAGCTAACCGCGCTCATTTCGCAGGTGACGTGTACTGCAGCAGCGTCACCCTTGCGTCGCCAGGCGTTGCGCGTTCTTCGTCGATGATGCCGGTCTTCGGATTCAGCCATGCGGCAAGTTGTTCCTCACCGAGGCTGATAACGGAAACAGTATCCCCCGCTTTCCCACCAGGTGGTGGTGAGGAGGTGCTCGGCTCGCCCCGTTCCGTTTGATTGCCGTTGATGTGCACGACGGTGAACGCGTCGCTCGGACGCGCTGCTCCAGGTCGTCGTGGTCGTCGCCGTTGCGCCGTTTGGCAATTTCACCGACTCAAGTACATCGAATGTTGGACCGTTGCTCTTGATGACGATAGTCGACGTATAGATCGGTGCAGCGCTGCCCTCGCACAGGGCGTAGGCGTATGACCCGTCCGGCGGTCGCTGCGGTGGCGCGCCGGCCTGCGCGATCTGAGCCAACGGAGACAAGAGAGCTGCAATTGCGAGCAACTGAAAGTCCTCCTCACGCGGCACGTCGCCGTCAACCCTCGTATCAGAACGGAGATGTACTTTTCCTTCCTTAGCACGCATTGTTTCCAATTAGACGCGCGAAGAAAAACACCGCACGATACGCGCGGTGTTTTATTGAAATTAGCCCCAGCGGGATTCGAACCCGCGTTACCGCCGTGAGAGGGCGGCGTCCTAGGCCTCTAGACGATAGGGCCGTGGCTCCGGGTGAAGGATTCGAACCTCCGAAATGCCTGATTCAGAGTCAGGTGCCTTACCAGACTTGGCGAACCCGGAATGCAGCGACCGTTATACTACACCGGCCGTGGTCGCTCTTGCAAGGACCAGCGCCGCTTATCTCTCGCTCCATAAGTGTCCGTCTGGCTGTGGCAGTTCGGGCAGAGCATCCGAAGGTTCTCTAGACGGTGGTCGTCCCTGACGCCGTTGACGTGATCGATATGGACGATAAGTGCTTTTCCCCGCCACTCGGTGAAGCCGCACTCATCGCATTGGTTTCGGATAAGGCCTTCGCGCAAGAGTCGCGCTTTCACGGCGTCATGGTAGAGCTGGATTGCGACCCAGTCGTACCGGATGCGACGGTCCCTCGACTTCGCTTCGCTACGCTCGGGATGACAGGATGGGCATGTGCATTTGGGCATACACCGATTATGGCGAACATACGTTCGTAAGTTGTTGCCAAGATGTTACCCGCAGCCTGAGATTTGAGCAAATAGAAAGATCGCGGTGCGTCGAACCTCTGTTGCGCGCACCATTTTTGAATAAGGAGTCTTAGTTGCAAGCGATCGTGCTCGTTGGCGGTGAGGGAACGCGTCTTCGTCCGCTCACCTACGGAACGCCAAAACCGATGGTCCCCATCGCCGGCGTCCCGTTTCTCGCGCGCACGATGGAGCGTCTTGCGCATGCCGGCATTCGCGACGTCATTCTGCCGGCGGGCTACATGCCCGAAGCGATCATCGATTACTTCGGCGACGGCTCGGCCTTCGATATGAAGATCACCTACGTGATCGAAGAGACGGCGCTCGGAACCGCCGGGGCGCTGAAGAACGTCGAGCAGTACATCACCGGCAAATTTTTCGTGTTAAATGGGGATATTCTCACCAGCCTCGACCTGCGTAACATGATGACAGAGCACGAACGCAAAGGCGGTATCGGTCTTTTGCATTTGATTCGCGTCGAGGATCCCTCATCGTTCGGTTGCGTTGTCCACGATGGCAACGGGCTGATTTCCGCGTTCGTCGAGAAGCCGCCGCGCGAAACCGCACCGACCAACGAAATCAACGCGGGCACCTATCTTTTCGAGCGCGAGATTCTCGATCTGATTCCGGCCGGACGTAACGTCTCGATCGAACGCGAGACCTTCCCGCAAATCATCGCGAGCGGCAAGGGCCTCTACGCCTACACGACCGATGACTACTGGATCGATCTCGGCAAGCCCGAGCAGTATCTCGATGCGCATCGCGACGTACTGGCCGGGCGAATGCCGTTGCTCCAGGTCGAACCAGGCGTCAGCGGGAAAGGCGGACCGGCCCTGGCCAACGTGGCCAAACTGCACCTACCCGTTCATGCCGATGCCGGGATCCAGGTCGATCCGACGGCCGAAATCGGCCCTAACGTCGTGCTTGGCGAGCAGACCTCTGTCGCTGCCGGTGCGATTGTCCGCGACAGTGTCCTCTGGGACCGGGTTATTATAGAAGAGGGCGCGCTCGTCGAGAGCTCGATCCTCGCGACCGGCGTTCGGATCGGTCGTGGTGCCAAAGTGCACGCGGGCTCAGTGATTGGCCACGATGCCGTGGTCGCGCCCGGCGAGGTGCTTGGGCCAGAGAGTCGCGTTGGCGCATCGGCGCCCATTACTCGGTAAGCAAGCGCGTTTTTGCGCTCGCGTAGGCGGGTAACCCCTGAATATCAGGGGAGGAGCTGTCCTAGATGGTCTTGTTACTTGGTTCGTATCCGCCGCGTGAGTGTGGCATCGCCACGTTCATGCATGATGTGAAAACCTCGTTCGACCAGGCCTTCGGATCGCGCACCGATGTGATCGCGATCGACGAGCCCGGCGGTGAAGCACGCCGGTATCCGTCCGAAGTGGTCGCTCGCTTGCGCGAACAAGATCGCTACTCTTATAAGGAAATCGCGCGCTTCATCGATCGCCATCCGGCCGAGATCCTCAACATCCAGCACGAGTACGGGCTCTTTGGCGGCGAGCGCGGCGAATGGCTCGTCGACTTGCTCGATGAGGTCACGAAGCCCGTCGTGATCACGATGCACACCGTGCTCCCCGAGCCCGACGAAGTGATGCTGCGCGTCACGCGCGAGCTGTGCGAGCGCGCGGACCGCGTGGTTTCGCTCTCGGTCACCGGCCGCGATCTGCTCGAGCGCGTCTACGGCGTCGATCCCGAGCGTCTGCGCGTGATCCATCACGGCGTGCCCGACGTCCCGTTCACCGCGACCGACGCGCCGAAAGCGTCGTTCGGTATCGGCCAGCGCATGGTGATCTCCACCTTCGGGTTGATCAACCGCGGCAAAGGGCTCGAGTACGCGATCGAAGCGATGCGCGACGTCGTGAAGCGCCATCCCGAAGCGCTCTATCTCATTCTCGGTGAAACGCATCCGGTGGTCCGCCGGCGCGAAGGCGAATCCTATCGCGAATCGCTGCAAGAGCTGGTGCGTTCGTACGGGCTGCAATACAACGTGCAGCTCATCGACAAATATCTCGATTTCGACGAGCTCGTCTCGTACTTGCAAGCCACCGACATCTACCTCACGCCGTACCTCAACCCGGTGCAGGTCGTGAGCGGCACGCTCGCCTACGCGGTCGGTTGCGGCAAGGCGATCGTCTCGACGCCCTATCTCTACGCGCAAGAACTCTTGGCCTACGGTCGCGGCTTTCTCTGTGAGTTCCGCGACGCGCGCACGATTGCCGAGAACGTCACGGCGCTGCTCGACGACCCGTCGCTGTGCCGTGCCACCGAGCGCCGCGCCTACCGCTTCGGCCGGCAGATGACCTGGCCGCACGTCGCGCGCGAGTACGGCCGCCTCTTTGTCGAACTGCAACCGCCGGGCGAAATGCCTTTAGTCACCTCGGCGTAGAACACCGAGGAGGATGGCTCGCTCGCTCCCTCCTCTCGATCACGTGCTGACCTTGACCGACGACGTCGGGATCATTCAGCATGCGACCGAGAGCGTTCCCAATCGTTCGACCGGCTACTGCACCGACGACGTCGCGCGCGCATTCATCGTGATGGCGATGCGGCTGCAGCACGCCGCGCGCGATCCAGACGCGTTGCGCATGGCCGGCACGTATCTCGCCTTCCTGCTCGACGCGCAATTGCCCGACGGCCGCTTTCACAACTTCATGAGCTACGACCGCCGTTGGCTCGACGACGTCGGCACGCAGGACAGCTGCGGCCGCGCGATGTGGTCGCTCGGGTACGGCGCGCGGTACGCGCCGCGCGCATCGTGGCGTCGCGTCTGCGCCGACATGCTCGATCGCACGATCGCGACGATCGGCTGGCTCGAGCATCCCCGCGCGCAGGCGTACGCGATGCTCGGACTCGCACACGCGATGCACTACGAGCCATCGCCGGCCCGCGCCGACGCGTTGCGGAACCTCGCCAATCAACTCGCTGCGCGTTACGAACAGGATCGCAGCGAGGACTGGGAGTGGTTCGAGCCCATGATGACCTACGACAACGCGCGGCTCCCCGAAGCGACGCTGCGCGCCGGCGACGCGCTCGACGACGTGCGGCTGATCGAGATCGCACGGGTCACCCTTGCGTTCCTCGAGCGCACGGTCTTCGAGAACGGGATCTTCGTGCCGATCGGCAACGACGGCTGGTACCAGCGCGGCGGCCCACGAGCCCGCTTCGCGCAACAACCCCTCGAAGCTGCGGCAATGGTCGACGTCGAGCTTGCGGCTTTTGGCGCATTCGGGAACCCCGCGCACAGAGCCGCGGCGGAATCCGCCATGGGATGGTACGACGGAAAAAATCTCTTGGGCGTCGGTATGGCACACGCCGGAGGATGCTATGATGGGCTGGAAGCGGACGGCCCAAACCGCAACATGGGTGCCGAATCGACGCTTGCATACCTTGCGGCGGCCCACGCGCAAGAGTAGAATTGCCTATTCCCGGCGAATACACTCCGGATGATGATCCTGGAGACTGAAACTCTCAACGATATACAAACGCAGGCCGTCGAACATACCGACGGTCCCGTTTTGATATTCGCCGGTGCCGGAAGCGGCAAAACGCGCGTGCTTACGCACCGCATTGCCCTGCTGCTCGGACGCAAGAAGATCGCTCCGGATCGCATCCTGGCCGTAACGTTCACCAACAAAGCCGCGGGCGAAATGAAGACGCGGCTCGAGCGTATGGTCGGCGCGTCGGCGCGCGACCTGTGGGTCGGAACATTTCACGCGATGTGCGTGCGCATGTTGCGCCGCGACGGGAGCAAGGCGGGCATCTCGCCGAGTTTTGCCATCATCGACGATGCCGATCAGCGCCAACTGGTTAAAGATATTCTCGACGATCTCGACTACGACGAGCGTCAACTCGCACCGGGTGCGTGCCTGCACGAGATCAGCAAAGCGAAGAACTCGCTGGTTTGGCCCGACAAGTATCACGAGTCGCAGACCACGTTCCTCGGCGAGCGTCTGGCCAACGTCTACACCGAGTACGAGCGCCGTTTGCGCGAGTCGAACAGCCTCGACTTCGACGATCTGATCGTCCGCACGATCGATCTCCTCGAGCGCGACGAGAAGACGCGCGAGAAGTACCAAAACAAATTCGAATACATCCTGGTCGATGAGTATCAGGACGTCAACGTCGCGCAGTACCGTCTCATCGCGCTACTCGGCGCCAAGCACAAAAACGTGACGGTCGTCGGCGACGACGACCAATCGATCTACTCGTGGCGCGGCAGCGACTATCGCATGATCCTGCGCTTCGAAGAAGATTTCCCCGGCGCCAAAGTGTTCAAGCTGGAAGAGAACTACCGTTCGACGCAGCGTATTCTCGACGCCGCCAATGCCTTGGTCGCCAACAATAAGACGCGCGCGCCGAAGAAGCTCTTTACGAGCCGAGCCGAGGGCGAGGTAATCACCGTTTATGCCGCTGCGACCGAACGCGACGAAGCGCGCTACACGGTCGAGAAGGTCAAGCAGATGGTCCGCGACGGCGCGGCCTACAAAGACTTCCTGATCCTCTACCGCACCAATGCACAGTCGCGCGTTTTTGAAGAGGCGCTGATCGCCGACGGCATCCCGTATCGCGTGGTCGGCGGGGTCGGTTTCTACGCGCGTGCCGAAATCAAAGACGTCATCGCGTATCTACGCTATATCATCAATCCGGCCGACGCGCTGGCATTCAAGCGCATCGTCAACGTGCCGCGTCGCGGCATCGGGCAGCAGACGCTGGCCGCGCTTGTCCAAGCGGCGAACGCCAAAGGCATGTCGGTGGGCGAGGCGATTTTTGATTCTGAACTGCTCAAAGACGCGGTGCCGAAGAAGCTCAAAGAGTTGGAACGCTTCGCTGAGCTGATCCGCACCTTCCGCGAGCGCGCCGAAGATCTCAGCGTCGCTGACCTGCTGGTCAGCGTGATGGAAGATTCCGGCTACGTGCGCGAGCTGCAAGCCGAGGAGACGCACGACGCGCGGGCGCGCATCGAGAACCTCCAAGAGCTCATCGGCGTTGCGCGCGAATACGAGGGCAGCGAACCCGAGTCGTCACTCTCGGGCTTCCTTACCAACGTCGCGTTGATCAGCGATCTCGATTCGCTCGATCCCGAGTCGTCGTACGTCACGTTGATGACGATGCACGGGGCGAAGGGTCTCGAGTTCCCTCACGTGTTCCTGACCGGACTGGAAGAAGGCGTCTTCCCGCACAGCCGCGCGCTCACCGACGAGACGGAACTCGAAGAAGAGCGGCGTCTGGCCTACGTCGGCGTCACCCGCGCGATGGACCGGCTCTTCATGTCGTACGCGCAGCGCCGTGCGCTCTTCGGCAACACCTACGCGTATCCGAAGTCGCGCTTCATCGAAGAGATGCCGGGCCTCGAAGTGCTCGAGAGCGACAGCGTCGTGCTGCCGCGTCCGTCGGGCGGCCGCTGGCGCGAAGTCTCGATCCACGAATCAGCCGGTGCCGGCATGTCGATGGATCTGCGCGACGGCGACAAGGTGCGTCATCCGAAATGGGGCGAGGGCACGATTCGTGGGTTGGTCGGCGCCGGTGGCGATGGTCTGGTGACCATCGACTTCCCCAACGTCGGTCAGAAGATGCTCATGCTCAAGTACGCCCCGCTAGAGAAGATCTAGCCGCCGAGGAAATAGCCGATGCTGCGCGTTGCTGTAGCCGGCGCGCTGGGCCGCATGGGGCGCGTCGCCTGTACTGCACTCAAAGACGCTACCGACGTTACCTACGCCGGCGGTTTAGCGCGCACGGCCGTGCCGGACGAACAGATCGTTACCGATTTTGACGACCTGCTGCGACGCGGCAAGCCCGACGTGCTACTCGATCTCACGACCTATCCCAGCACGGTCGAGATCTCGATGAACGCGCTCGCGCACGGTGTGCGTCCGGTGATCGGCGCCACCGGCTGGACGCCGAGCGAGTGTGAAGTGCTCGATCGCGTGGCGATGGAGCGCGATCTCGGCGCGATGCTGGTGCCGAATTTCTCGATCGGCGCGATACTGATGATGCGCTTTGCTGAAGAGGCCGCCAAGTATTTTCCGAGCGTGGAGATCATCGAGCTGCACCACGATCGCAAGATCGACGCGCCGTCGGGGACCGCCAAGCTCACCGCCGAGCGCATCACCGCGGGCGGCGGCCCGTCGCAGCCGCCGATTCACAGCGTGCGTATGCGCGGCTTGCTCGCGCATCAAGAAGTACTCTTTGGCATCGACGGTGAGTTGCTGACCATTCGCCACGATTCGCTTTCGCGCGAATCGTTCGTGCCGGGGATGTTGGCCGCGGTGCGCGCGGTCATGAGCGTGCGCGGCTTGCAAGTTGGGCTCGATGCTTAAGGTCGCGATCGTCGGTGCGACCGGCGTTGTCGGCGAGACAATCGCGCGCGTACTCGAAGAACGCAAGGTGCCGCTCGCGACGCTCGGGCGATTTGCCTCGCGTGCGCGCGACGGCGTGGAAGCGACGACGCCCGAGCGGCTGCGCGACTTCGACGTGGTGTTCTTTGCGAGCGGCGAAGATGCAAGCGAGACCTATGCGCCGGCGCTGGTCGCAAACGGGACCTTCGTCATCGACAACAGTTCGACGTTTCGCATGCGCACCGATGTGCCGCTGGTGATTCCCGAAGTGAATCCCGGCGACGTGTCGCCGCAGCACCGGCTCTTTCCCGTCGCCAATTGCACCGCGATCATTCTGTGCAGCGCGCTCGCGCCGATTCGCGACGCCGCGGGCTTGAAGAGCGTTCGCGTTGCGACCTATCAATCGGCCAGTGGCGCCGGCCGTGCCGGGCTCGACGAATTGCTGGCCGGTGAACGTGCGATCGCGCGCGGCGAAGACGAGCCGCAACCGGCGGCGTTTCCGCGTGCGCTCGCACGCAACGTGATTCCGCAGATCGGTTCGTTCGACGCCACCGGCTACAGCGGCGAGGAGCGTAAAGTGGCCGATGAAACGCGCAAGATGCTCGGACTCCCGGAGCTTTTCGTTAGCGCAACGACGGTGCGCGTGCCGGTGCGCACCGCGCATTCCGAAGCGGTTTGGATCGAGACGGCGCGCGACACCAGCGTCGAGGGGCTCGCCGCCGCGTTCGCGCAGGCGCCCGGCATCATCTATCATGCCGAGGGCATCGTCACGCCGCGTGAAGTGGAAGGCACCGATCTCGTCCACGTGGCGCGGCTGCGCGCCGAGAGCCCCGATTCGCGCCGTCACTTCGTCTTGTGGTGCGCCGGCGACCAGCTTCGCAAGGGAGCGGCGACCAACGCCGTACAAATTCTCGAATTATTGATGGCACGAGGGTTGGGGAAATGACCAGCGCCGTTGCGCGCGTTGCGGTACTCAAATTCGGCGGCACGTCGGTGGCGACGCGCGAGTTGCGCGAGGTCGCGTTCGCGCGAATTCTCGACGCGCGCGAGGCGGGCTATGCACCGGTCGCGGTCGTGTCAGCCATGGGCCGTGCGCCCTCGCCCTACGCGACCGATACACTGCTAGACCTCATCGGCGGCAACACCGGGAGCGCGAATGCGGATCTGCTGCTCGCCTGCGGCGAGCTGATCGCCGCGGCGGTCTTTGCCGAGGAGCTGCGCGCAATGAACGTCGAGGCGCAAGCGATGACCGGAGCGCAAGCCGGCATCGTGACCGACGGTGCGCACAGCGATGCGAAGATTCTGCGCGTGGACCCGCACGAAGTGAGCGCGCTACTCGAACGTGGCGTCGTGCCGGTGGTCGCGGGCTTCCAGGGCACGACCGAGGACGGTACGGTCACCACCCTCGGGCGCGGCGGTACCGATCTCACCGCTATCGCAATTGGCCATGCCCTCGGCGCGGATCGCGTCGATATCTATACCGACGTCAGCGGCGCGATGACCGCCGACCCGCGCCGCGTGCCGACCGCGCACGTCATCGAGCGCGCGTCGCTCGAGGAGATGACCGAGCTCGCTCAGCACGGTGCAAAGGTGATGCATCATAAGGCGGCCGGTTTCGCCGAGCATACCGGCACGCGCTATTCGATTCGCGGTTTACAGACCGATAAGGGCACGATCGTCGACGCGGGCTATGATTTGCAGCGGCCCGTAACCGGTGTCACGGCGTCGGGCCGCGTCACCTGGATTCGCGTGATTCGTGGTGACATCGAAAAGCCGGAGCACCGTATGCAGACCGAACTCGAAATGTTCCGGCGCATCGCCGACGCCGGCATCTCGATCGATCAAGTCACGATCAATCAGGCCGGTGTGGCGTTCGTCGTCGACGGCGATCGTGGAAATGCGGTGCGAGCGCTGCTCGGCGATCTCAATCTCGCCGTCCGCGTTCGCGAAGGCTGTGCTAAGATCTCCGTGGTCGGCACCGGGATGCGCTACGCGCCGGGCGTCGTGCATCAGTGCGTGCTCGCGCTGAGCCGCGCCGACGTCGAGATCATTCATTGTACCGACAGCAACATCACGATTTCGATTCTAGTCCCTGAGGCTGACGTGACGCGTGCGGAAGCGGCGGTTCACGATCAGTTCCACCTGGCGACGGGAGAAGACGCATGAGCCAACTTGGCACGATCCTGACCGCGATGATCACGCCGTTCGATGCGAGCGGCAATCTCGACAGTAAAGAGGCGGGGCGCATCGCGAGCTGGCTGGTGGAACGCGGCAACGACGGCCTCGTGATTGCGGGTACGACCGGTGAGGGCATGACGCTCGATGTCGACGAGCGCCGCGCGCTGTTCACCGCAGTCAAAGCGGCGATCGCGGGCCGTGCGACGATGATCGCCAACGTCGGCACCAACGACGTGCGCTCGACGATTCGCGCCGGTAAAGAGGCGCAAGAGGCCGGGGCCGACGCGCTGCTGGTCGTCGTTCCGCCCTATGCAAAGCCGACGCAAGGGGGCATGCTCGAATTCTTCGGTGCAGTTGCCGATGCGACGCCGCTCCCGGTGATCGTCTACAACATTCCGGGGCGCACGGCGGCCAACATGCTGCCGTCGACCTTGCTCGAGCTCAACCGGCGTCACCGCAACATCGTCGGCGTGAAAGAATCGAGCGGCGACCTGATGCAAATCGCGGAAATCGTTCGCGACCGCCCTTCCGGCTTCACGGTCTGGTCGGGCGACGATTATCTGTTTCTGCCGTCGCTTGCGGTCGGGGCCGACGGCGTCGTGGGCGTTACGACGCATCTGTGTTCGCGCGAGTACCAGGCGATGGTCGAAGCCTTCAACGGTGGCGACGTCAAACGCGCGGCCGCGATTCACAACGGTCTGCTCGAACTGACCGCTACGCTCTTCACGATCAGCAGTCCGATCGCGGTCAAGTGGGCGATGGGCCAACTTGGCTTCAAGGTCGGCCGATGCCGTCCGCCGCTCGACGAACTGCCGCCCGCGATCGCTGAACGTCTGCGTCCGCTGCTGGCGTCGTATCTAACAACCGTATAGCGTGGATTCGATCGATATTCTCGGCTGTCGCCTCGACCTGCTCGATCAGGACGAAGCGACCGAAGCCATCCTGCGCTTCGCGCGCGAAGGCGCTGCTGCACAAGTCGTCACGCTTGGTACCGAGATGGTCGTTTACGCGCAGCGTGATCCAGCGTTTCGCGCGGTGATCAACGTGAGTGCGCTCTCGCTGTGCGATACGATCGGCGTCTTGACCGTCGCGCGCCGTCGCGGCGCGAAGCTGGACGATCGCGTCACCGGTGTGGAGCTGATGGAAAGTCTCTGTCAGAGCGCTGCAGCGGAGGGCTTGCCGGTCTATCTGTTTGGCGGCGCCGAAGGCGTCGCTGCCGATGCCGCGGCGATCCTCGAGGTGAGCTTTCCGGGTTTGATCATTGCCGGAACGCGGAACGGGTTTTTCACGAGTGAAGAGGAAGCGGCAATCGTCGAGACGATTCGGAGCAGCGGCGCGCGCATACTATTCGTTGGGCTGGGGTCGCCGCGACAAGAGATGTGGTTGGCGCGCAACCTGCCTGCGACCGGTTGCGGCGCCGGCATCGGCGTCGGCGGGTCGTTCGACGTGATCAGCGGCCGCGTCAAACGCGCGCCGATGATCTGGCGCCAACTCGGCATCGAGTGGCTCTACCGTTTGATTCGCGAGCCGCAGCGCGTGCGCCGGCAACTCGCGCTCCCCTATTTTGTGTGGCTGGTCGTCTTGGACCGCCTCGGTATGCGAACGCAGAAAGGAACAAATCCGTAAGTGAAGGCGATGCTCCTAGCCGGGGGACTCTCGACGCGCCTGTACCCGCTCACCAAGACCGTACCGAAACCGTTGGTGCCGGTAGCGGGCGTGCCGAACGCGATCCATTTGATCAAGTACTTGGAGTCGCACGGCTACGACGAGATCGCCATCAATGTCCACTACCTCGCTGATGCAATTACGAGCGCGCTCGGCGATGGGTCGGCTTTCGGCGTTCGACTCGAGTATTTGCACGAAGTGACGCTGATGGGAAGTGCGGGCGCGCTCAAACCCATGCAAGGCTTTTTCGGTGACCAGACCTTCGTCGTGGTCGGCTGTGACGATCTCACCGATCTCCCACTCGACCGCCTCGTCGCGCTGCATCAGCGCAAAGACGCGATCGCCACGATTGGGCTCGTCGAACGCGAAGAAGTCGATCAGTACGGCGTGGTCGTCCTCGATTCGGACGGGCGTATTACCGGTTTTCAGGAAAAGCCCGAGCCGGGAACCGAACGCAGCAAACTGGTGAACACCGGCATCTACGTGTTTTCACCGGAGATCTTCGATCGTATTCCCGCCGACACGTTTTACGATTTCGGCAAGCAAGTCTTTCCGGAATTGCTCGCCGACGGCCAGCGGTTCTACGGGTACGATGCGGGCGACGCGTACTGGTGCGACATCGGCACGCCGAGCGAATACCGGCGCGCCAGCGCCGACGTGGTCAACGGCGCCTTCAGTATTCCCGACACGCGCCCGAATGGTCCGGATCCGACCGCGCGCATCGCGCGCAGTGCAACGATCGATCGCAATGTCTGGATCGGCGCGCACGCGCGGATCGGCGAGAACGTGCGGATCATCGGCCCATCGGTGATCGGTGACGGCACCGTCGTCGAAGACGGCGCGACGATAGAAGCCAGCATCGTGTGGGAAGCGAGCACGATCGGCGCCGGAGCGCAGCTTCGCGGTGCGATCGTCGGCAAAGATACGCCGATCGACGCGGGCAGCGAAGTCCGCGACGATATCGTCGCGGTCGCAACGGTCTAGATACCAGCACACTGGGGAGGGATGGAAGCCGTGAATGTTTCACGCGCTTCTGGATGCCATTTTCCCGCCGCAGTGCGCCGGGTGCAGCGCCATCGGCATCGGGCTGTGCGAGCGATGTCTTCCCTTCGACGAACCACCGTTGTTGCGCGTGCTGCCGACGTTACGCGTCTATGCGCTCGGCGACTACCGGGGTGCGTTGCGCCGCGCGGTGCTTGCGCTCAAGGACGGACGACGCGACGTGGCGCAGGCACTGGGTGAACGGCTGGCGGCGATGATCTCGGCACCGATGCTGCTGGTTCCGGTGCGCACCACGCTTGCGCGTCGCCGCGTGCGGGGAATCGACGGCGTCGAATATGTCGCGCGCATCGCCGCTCGACGGACCGGGGCGAGCGTTGCCTGCGCGCTCGAACCGATTCGGGGCGATGCGCAACGCGGCCGCTCGCGCTTCCAGCGCTTATCGGCGCGCAACCGTTTTTGGTGCGACGCCGGGCTCATCGCCGGGCGAAGTGTGACCCTAGTCGACGATGTGTGCACGACCGGCGCGACCCTCGAGGACTGCGCTGCGGCACTGCGGATGGGCGGCGCGATCGTCTCGCAAGCATTGGTGGTCGCCGTCGCGAACGACGACCCTGCATGTTCAGTGGACTCATTGGGTATCGCGGAAGCGTCGTAAGCAGCGAATCAGGTCCCGATGGCGGCGCAACACTCGTGTTGCGCGCGGACGGGGTTGGCGCCGAAGCGCCGGCGGTAAAAGATTCGATCGCCATCGACGGCGTGTGCCTCACGGCGACGCGCATCGACGGCGACCGCATCGCCTTTGACGTGGTCCCCGAGACGCTCGCCCGCAGTACACTCGGAAGCCTGAAGAACGGGGACGCGGTCAACCTCGAATACTCGCTGCGCGTCGGCGATCGCATGGGCGGTCACTTCGTGTATGGCCATGTTGACGCAACCGCCGCGGTGCTCGCGCGCACAACCGAGGGCCAAGGCGAACGTATACGGATCGAACGCCCGCCGGCGCTGGCGCCGATGATCGCAGAAAAGGCATTTATCGCCATTGACGGCGTCAGCCTTACGGTGGCCGCAGTCGGGGACGGCTGGTTCGAGATCGCGCTAATTCCCGAAACGCTCGCGCGCACGACGCTGGGCGCGCGTCCCGTCGGCTCGCGCGTAAATATCGAGATCGATCCGCTCGCCCGTTACGTGCATGCCGCAGTTTCGCGATAATCTGCCGGCGGGCGCGCGGACCTTCGAGGCGCGCGCGCAAGTGCAGTGGGCCGACGTCGATTACGCGGGCATCATCTATTTCGTCAACTACTGGCGCTACGCGGAATTCGCTGAGATGGCGATGTTCCGCGAGCTTGGGTTTCCGTTTGAGACGGTGTTCGACGACTTGGACATCTTGATGCCGCGCGTGCGCGCGGAAGCGGAATATTTCGCGCCGTCGTTGATGGGCGACTGGCTGCGCATCCGAACGCACATCGATAAGGTGGGCGGCTCGAGCATCCGCTGGGTGTGCGTGCTCTTCAACGAAGTGACCGGCGTCGCGAATGCGGTGTTGACGCTTACCGTTGCCTGTGTCAGCCGCGAGACGAAGAAGAGCATTCCGATACCGGATCCACTGCGCCAAGCGCTGCTAGCGAAAGGGTTTGATTCATAGTGTTCACCCGCGGTGATTTTATGCGCATGCTGAGTCTGGCTGCCGGTACGCCGGCCCTGGGTGCCTCGCCATCGCCTCCGGTCGAGCCGTGGGAAGACGGACTGCGAACGGGCGGCGCGCCCGGCACGTTGGAGTTTTGGTACTTCGATACGGTCATGGACGACGGCACGACCGCCGGGTTCAACTTCTTTACGCGACCGCCAACCGAACTTGCCGGTCCGCTCAAACCGAGAGTCAGCATCAATATCGGTCGACCCGATCTGCGTCGGACGCGCGAAGTCATCGATTACCACGCCGATGAGTTTTCCGCTTCGCGCGATCACTGCGATGTGCGTATCGGTCCGAATCACGCGTCCGGCACATTGATCGACGGTTTCGGACGGTACGAGATCAATCTTACAGGAAAAGAAACCGCCGCAAATCTCGTATTTCGTGGCGACGTGCCGGCTTGGCGCCCCGGCCCGCGCGACGGCGAATTGAAACCCGGGATCGTTTTTGCGTGGCTTCCCTTCATCCCCTAC
The DNA here is from genome assembly GCA_050015295.1 of Candidatus Aquilonibacter sp. GTDB lineage: Bacteria > Vulcanimicrobiota > Vulcanimicrobiia > Vulcanimicrobiales > Vulcanimicrobiaceae > Aquilonibacter. The sequence continues at coordinate 15,876 of JBEKBR010000046.1, forward strand.
GGCACCGTCGAAGGCACGCTCACCTACGACGGCGCGGTGCATCACGTCCGCGGAACCGGCTATCACGACCACAACTGGATGAATGTCGACATGACGAAGATTGTCGACCACTGGTACTGGGGCCGCGCGTACACCAAGAACTATCGGCTGGTCTTTGTGCAGGTGTTCGGCCGTCCGGAAGCTCTCGGACCCGCGCCGATCTCGGCATTACTCGTAGCGCGCGATACGTCGATCTTGCTCGGCGACTTCGGCCAGGGCATTCCACTCACGCTGCGCGAGGCCGACTTCGCCACGGGCCCGGGTGACCGCTCGTACCCGAAAGCGCTCGATTTCGACTGGGCCGGCGCACAAGGACGCGTGCATCTTGCGTTGCGTGAGCCGAAGTTCATCGAGTCGTTTCCGGTAGGATCGGGTTGGTACTATCGCTGGAAGTCCGAGTTGGAATTGACGGTCGATCTCAACGGATCGCATGTCGTCGACCGCGGAATCGCCATCTACGAAAGGCTGATGCTCCATTGAGTTTTCGCTATTTGACCGCGCTCGCGTGTTGCGCTGCACTGACAACTGCCCTCACGCGTAGTGCCGTCGCCGCGCCTACCACGGCCTCGATCGCCGATCCCTCGGTGCAGCGCGCGATTGTCACGACCGTCGAGAAGAATCGCGCGATCTACGGTGGCCGCACCCCGGTGCCCGGCGTGCTGGTCGCCGTGTGGGACGCAGACGGCCGTAGCTACGTACATGGCTTCGGCTATGCCGATTTACCGAAGAAACGTCCGCTTACCGTCGCCGATCATTTCCGCATCGGCAGCAACACAAAGACGTTCGTTGCGAGCGTCATCCTGCAGCTCGCGCGTGAAGGCAAGCTGCGCCTTGACGATCCGCTGAGCAAATTCAACATCGGCGTGACGATTCCAAACGGCGCAAACATCACCATTCGGCAAATCCTCGACATGCGTAGCGGACTGTTCGAAGCGTATGAGGTGCCCGAGCTCAATGCGATGGACGTGACAGCGTCCACGCGTTTCGATCCGCGCCAGATCATTCGCTGGGCCGTCGCACAGAAGCCGTACTTTGCACCGGGCACGGGCTATCACTACAGCAACACCGGCTATCTCATTGCGGGGCTCATCATCGAAGCGGTTACGCACGACACGGTCAAGCACCAGATCGAACAGCGGCTGCTCGTGCCGTTCAAGTTGACGCAGACCAGCGTTCCCACCACGCAGGCGATGCCGGCACCGCGAGCGCACGGCTATGGACTCGATGCAAAAAAGCAGTGGGAAGACGTCGGCAACGGCACGCCGGTCTCGTTGATGGGAGCGGCCGGCGACATGATCTCCGATGCCAACGACATACGGCGGTGGATCAAGCTCTTCGTCAACGCGCAGACCGGCGAGGCGGCCGGCTTTAGCGCGATTGCGCAGTGCAAGACCTTCAACGGCAATCTCGGCTTCGGGCTCGGGCTCGCGTGCGCGGGCGACGATTGGTACGGCTATACCGGCGGCCTGCCGGGCTACAACACCGCCGAATACTACTCAACGAAAACCGGCACGACGGTGCTCGTGTGGGTCGACGTGCAAAATGGAACGCCGCCACCGGGCGTCGCCAATGCGATCTTCCGCGCAATCGCGGGCATCGTCGATCCCGGAAGTCACCCGTTCAATACGGAGAGCGGAAAGATCTAAGCGTTCACTAAGGCGACGCAGTTGCCGCCGGTGCCGGTAAGAAGTGAATGATGCCGACGCCGAACGCCACGAGGCCTTTCGGTAACTCGATTCCGGCGAACGAGTCGATGTCGGCGGCCACTCGCGTGCTGTCGTTGTCCCAGCGATAGTCGTCGATGCCCAGATACTTGCCGGTCGTAACGGTGAAGCCGGCGGGAAGCGCCGCCGCCATCGCATCATGAATCAGCGGTTGGATCTGGTCCTTCGTCCCGACCATCGGGATCGAATCGCACGTCATCGTCCACTTCGGAGAGAAGTCGTCAATGCCGATCGTGTTGACGGTGCCATCGTTGATGCTGCAACTGGTGAGACTCGATCCAAACGAGACGGCGAGCGGATAGCTCATGTCGCCGATGATATCTTTCGTTCCCGGGCCACGCAGGCTCGCAAAGTTTCCCGACGCGGGCCCGATACCCAGCGTAATAAAATTGGTCACGGCATTGCGCAGCGCTGCAAGATCCGCCGCGGTGGGCGACTTGAGCACATTCACGGGCTTCGCGAGATCGTGCCCAATGCGCGGATAGAACCCGCCGTTGAAGGTGTCGACCGAGACCCACAGACCTGTCGCTCCGTTGTGCCACAAGAACGTCGGATATTCGGCACTACCGGTTTTTGTTAACGTGTAGCCTTTGAGCGGCGCGGTGAGTTGCGCCAGGATATAGCTCTGTACTTGCGGCGGCTTCATCTTGTGCGTGTACCAGCGTTGCTGGAGCGACCAATTCTCGGGATGTCCTGTCCACGCGAACTCATCGATGATCGAGCATGCGTGGCACGTCGATACAAATTGCGGCAGCGTCTTGTACGTGGTCTGATATACGAGGCTGCCTTTGCGCCCGCCACGCATGTTGCGGTAATCGACCCGTGCCTGATCGAGCATCAGCACGACGAAGGCACGCAGCGTCTGCGGTTTGGGAGTCGGAACCGGCTTCGGGCTGGCGCCCGTCGCAAATGCCAGAAGGCCGCAGAGTAAAAAGACTCGAGCCCGCATAGAAGCCGCCTGTCAGACGCACACCCGTAGGAAGATAACTTGGGTCTTCGCGGGGAGGCGGGCGGCCCCTCGACAAACGCGCCTTGACAGTTTCCGGGACGAAAGACCCGGAAGCCGAGGCGGCCATGGCGGTGGGGCGAGTGCATTGTCAGGTTCGAGCGAGCGTAAATCCGATTCGCTCAGTCTGCGCAATTCCTTGATCAGCACGCGGGGGATGTCAACTCTTGCGACGGTCGCCAAATGCAACGTCACTATATCGCGACTCGGAGCATAGCTCACCTTAGTCAGCGCTGCTTCTTGCGTCTTAGCCATAAAATTCTTTCCATAACCTAAGCGATTGGGTTTAGCAGGTTCGCGCTGCAGATAGCGCTGCCGGTCCCTCGACTACGCTTCGCGGAGCCTGTCCTGAGCGAGCGTAGCGAGTCGAAGGGATCGGGATGACAAGTACCCGCGCC
>JBEKBR010000047.1:0-18174 GCA_050015295.1 Candidatus Aquilonibacter sp.
ATGCGCGCGAAGTCGGCCGGACGTCCGTCGATCGGCGTCTGATCGAACTTGAAGTCGCCGGTGTGGAAGATCGTGCCGACTGGCGTCCGGATCGCAAGCGAGCACGCGCCCGAGACCGAGTGATTGATATGGACGAACTCGGCTTCGATGGCGCCGTAGCGGACGCGGTCGCCCGGCTCGACGACGACGAAATCGATGTCGCCGAATTTATGTTCGCGCGATTTGGCCTTGATCAGCGCGATGGTGAGCGCCGTGCCGACAATCGGCGTGCCCGGAAACGCTTTGATGAAATACGGGATGCCGCCGATATGATCTTCATGCCCGTGCGTCACGAGCACGGCGCGCAGTTTGTGCGCCCGTTCCCGGACGTAGGTGAAGTCGTTGATGACGATGTCGACGCCGAACATCTCCTCATCGGGGAACATCAGACCGCAGTCGACTACGACGAGGTCGTCATTGGTCTCGATCACCGTCATATTGCGGCCAATCTCGCCGCAGCCGCCCAGCGGGACGACGCGCGCATACGGTTCATCGGGGGGAGCGGGAACGATCAGGGTATCGGAATTCAAAGAGGCGGCACTTTCCGCACGCTCCAGCGCGCGTGATAGAAGCTCATGCTCAACCGATACCTCGTGCGGGTCGCCCTGACCTCGCTCGTCCTCTTCGCGGCCCTCGCTGCGGGCTCACCGCCGCCCACGACACTCCCCACATGCCCGCCGGCGCTGCGCGATCGCTACTCTCCGCGTGCCCTGCGACGCTTGCGCGCGCTCTTGCAGCTGCGGATACTCGAAGCGCGCCGCGAGCGCCTGGCGCTCGCACAAAGCGCGATCGCGCGCCAGGTGTCGATCGATCGCATCCTCGCAGCACCGGACGACGCCGCGGTCCTCCTGCAAGAATCCGGCGACTCGCACCTGAAACATTTTCGCTTGGACGCTGCTAGCAAATGCTGGTAGCCGGCAACAATGCTTCACGGAGAGAGGGGCCACATGGCTGTCGACACCTCGCCCAAACCCGATGGACTAAAGGTCGCATTGGATACGATCGTTGCGCCGAAGGAGGCGTTCGAAGCGATCCGCTCCGCGCCGACCTGGGGACTGGCCTTCCTTATCGTCCTGATCCTCTTCGGTCTCGGCGGCTATCTTTTGACCCCGGCAAACATGCACGCGATGGCTGCCGATTGGCCCAACGTCGTCGCCCAAAGCCCGGCGCTTTCCGGAATGAGTGCCGATCAACAGCAGCAGCAACTTCAGCTTGCCGAAAAAGTCAGCGCGTTTGCATGGATCATCGTCGTCATTGCCGTGCCGATCTACATCGTGATCGCGACCGTTCTCTACCTAATCTTCGATAAGATCGGTCGTGGCGACGGATCGTTCGGAAAGTACTGGGCTGCGGCAACCAACATTTCCATTGTCGCGGGACTGGGCTACGCGCTCACCGCGGTCATTGCGATGATCCGCGGCGCGGATAGCTTCAATAAGCCGATGGACGTGATTACCACGATGCCGTCACTGCTGCTCTTGGCGCCGCACGCCGCGCCCAAGGTGGCGGCCCTACTCGGATCCGTCACACCGTTTTCGATCTGGGCTATCGTGCTCGGAGCCATTGCGCTGCGCACCATTGGCCGCGTGCAGCAAATCCCTGCATGGCTGGGCGCGATCGCCGTGTTTCTCGTTCCCGCCTTGTTCGGCGCCGCCTTTGCCCGCTGAAAGGTGCTGATGCTTCGACGCGTTCTGCTTTACGCCGCGGCGATTGCCGCGCTCTCGTTTGCGCCGCACGCTGCTTCGGCTGCGCCGATGACGCTACCCGACGCAATCGCCTATGCGCTCAATCACAGCCCGACGGTTGCCCAGCAGTACGCTGCCGCGCGATCCGCCGAACACGCGCTGGCGCAAGCGCGCGGAAACGCCTTCCCCACGGTCAACGGGCAACTCCAAAACTACGCGGAAAAGAGCGGCAATTACGAAGGCGTATACGGAATCATCGGCGAGTCGCAGCAAAGCCAGTATAGCCAAAACACTGCTCAGGTCGGTACCACGTACAACTTGGACACCGGCGGCCTCTCCTTTCTCCAATTGGCATCGGCGCGCGCGTCGGCCGCGCAGGCTGAAGAGACGCTCGTGAGCAGCGAAGACCAGATAGCTACCAACGTCACCAACGCTTTTTACGCCGTCGTTCAGAAGAAGGCGATCGTCGACGTCGATGCTTCTGATCTGCAATACCAGAACGTCCTGGTTGATGCGGCAAAAGCAAAAGAGCACGCCGGCGTGGCCGCCGGCGTCGACGTCCTGCGCGCGGAAGTGAACCAAACCAAGAGCTCCTCGACACTGGTCGGCGCGCGGGCAGACGTCGACAACTCCCGCGAAGATCTGGCGCAAACCATCGGGGCTTCGCTCGACCAAGCATTTCTGTTTCCGGCCGCGATTGCCCAACCGAGACTTCCGTCCCAATCGGTCGATGCGCTCGAAGACATCGCGCTCAACGCGCGGCCGGATGTGATCGCCGCGCGCGAGGGCGTCTCCGCGGCGCAGTTCACGCGCAAGGGGTGGGATCGCGAACTTTTCCCGCAGGTCCAGCTGACAGCTTCGATCGGCAATCAGTTCTCGCCGACGCTTGCAACGCAAGAGCAGGCGGAGATCGATCAATCCTATCAAGAGTGTCTCGAATTCCCGCAACCAGGCGTTGCCTGCACGCACGAAATCGTTCCGCGCGGGTCCCCCGGGTTCTGGAATATCGGCGCGACGACAACCTTCACGCTACCGATCCTCGACTACGGCCAGCGCCACACCGAACGCGTGAACGACGATGCGCAGCTAGCTTCGGCACAAAGCACGCTTGACCAGACTCGAACGCAAGTCCAGATCGACATACGCCAGACGTACCGCGCCGCTCAGACCGCACTGGCCCAGCTCGAGCTTGCGCAACAGGAGTCGCGTTTGGGGGTCGAGTCCGCTCGTGTCGCACAACTGCAATACACGCACGGAATCATTGCCCTATCCGACGTCATTCAAGCCCAGCAGCAATCGGTGACGGCGCAGTCCGACCTCGTGGCCGCGCGCGTTTCATACATCAACGCGATCGTGAAACTTCGCGTCTCGCTCGGCACCTACACGGCGCAGGGCGCGGTTGCGGACCTATGAGAAGGAGACCCTAGCGTCCATGAACCGCACTCGCAATGCCATCATCATCGTCGTAGCGTTGCTTATTGTCGTCGTCATCGCGATCGTCGCCGGCCGGCACGGCGACAGCTCGGCCATTCCGGCCAAGCTCGAGACCGTCAAGTACACGGCCTTTACGGTGAAACTGCCCGAGAACGGCGTGGTGATGAACTCGACGACCGTTACCGTGCCGACGCTCGTCGGCGGGAACATCGGCCAAATCTTCGTGAAGCCGGGCGCGCACGTGAGCGCCGGCGAATTGCTCGCCACGATCGAGAACCCGACCCTCGAATACAACGCAGCCAGCTCGCAGGCCGATTATACGAATGCGAGCGCCAACGTCTCCACCGCGCGCGTTCAGGAACAGAACGCGCGGGTGCAATATCAAGCGCAGGTCGATACGAATAAGAGCGCGCTCGACGAAACGCGCCGCGTCTACAATGCCGATATCGCGCTCCTGTCGCAGAAGGCCATCGCGCAAAACCAAGTCGATGCTGACCGTGCCAAGCTCGAGCAGGCACAGGTCGCCTACGATCAAGCCGTGCAGCAGCTCAAACTCGGGGCCGTTTCAGGTTACGGGATGGACAGCGTCTCGGCTGCCCAGGCTAACGCCGAAAAGACAAAAATCATCAACCAGCAAAACCAGCAGCAAGTTGCCTTCACGCGCATAACCGCGCCGATGAGCGGTATTTTGGAAACCGTAGCGGCGCAGAGCGGCAATGCGCTTCGCTCGCTTCAGCCCGGAGATGCCGTCACCGCAGGTGAGACGCTTTTCACGCTCGCCGCCGATAATCAATACGTCGTCAAAGCCCAAGTCGACGAGCAAGACATCATCAACGTGCACGTCGGGCAAGCGGCAAACGTTACCGGGCAAGACTTTCCGGGCCACGTCATTAGCGGCCACGTGGTTCGCATCGACCCGGTCGCCCAAAAGTCCTCGGATGCGTCGAGCACGGCCATGCAAGTGCTTACCACGATCGCACTCGACAGCTCGCCGCCATTCTTGAAGGATGGCATGAGTGCCGACGTCGACATCATCACGAGCGACATTCCCCACGCGATCTCGATACCGACCGGCGCGATTTCAAAGAGCGGCTCGACCTCGTACGTCTACGTCGTTACCAAAGGTCTCGCGAGGAAGCGCACGATCGTCCCCGGTCGTGCGGGCGACAGTACGACGCTGGTTACCTCAGGGCTCGTACCGGGCGACGTCGTAGTTGCCGCTAAAACACCGGGGCTCATCGACGGCGCCCGCGTCAGCCCGATGCCGTCACCGTCGAGTTCACCATAACGATATGAGTCGCGTCCTCGCCTATCTTGCAGAAGCGTGCCGTTCGCTCTGGCGCAACCGAACGCGTTCGATCCTCACGATGCTCGGCATGATCATCGGGAGCGCATCGATCATCACGGTTTTCGGCTTGAGTAAGGCGGCAACTAGCGGCATCGCCGGCACGTTCCACTCGTTCGGTACGTTTCCAATCTTCGTCCAAGTCGACACGTCGCAAACCTACCCGGAACGCGCCCAGCTGCACTATAGTGACGTTGCGCGCGTCGCGGCCGATCTTGGCTCTACCGTATTGGCGGTCCAGCCCGATTTTTCGCGAACGTGGAAAGTCAGCTACGGTAGCGTCAGCGACCACTTCTCGGTCTCGGCTGCCGGCGTCTACCCAAACGACGACTCGCTGACGATGAGTGCCGGTCGCAAACTCGATGCCGATGACGTGGACTCGGCGGCACGCGTCGTTGTGCTCTCGCAGAGCGTCGCGGACCGCTTCTTTCCCAACCACCACGCGCTTGGCAAAGAGCTCACCATGAACGCCGGCCGCTACACGGTGGTGGGCGTCTATAATCCGATCAGGTCGCCTTTCATCACCGCACTTAGCGGCAACGACTTTATCGCCGTCCCGTACTCGACGTTCTATCGGGCGGTCAACGAACCGCCCGACGACTTCTCTATTTATCCGGCGCCTGGTTTCACTGCCGATATGCTGCGCGATCAAATCATCGCGTCGCTGCAACATATTCACGGCTCAGATGCACAGTACCAAGTGGTCGATGGAGCCGCCTTCATCAAGGGCTTCGATGACGTCCTGAATATTGCTGGAACGAGCCTCGCGGCGATCGGTACGGTTGCGCTCATCGTGGCCGGCATCGGCATCATGAACATCATGCTCGTCACCGTGACCGAACGGACGCGCGAGATCGGCATTCGCAAATCGATCGGTGCAAGCCGCCGTGACATCATCCTGCAGTTCCTTATGGAAGCGATCGTCTTGGCGCTCATCGGCGGCGCGACGGGAATGCTGCTTGGGATCGGCTTCACCGTGCTGGGCGCCTACGCACTAAGTAAGCAGCTGGGCGATCTCGTCGTGCCCTACGTGCTCGTCGTCTCAGTTGCGCTGGGATTTTCCGGCGCCGTCGGCATCCTGTTCGGGCTTTACCCGGCATATCGAGCCGCCGCCCTCGATCCGATCGAGGCACTCCGCTCGTGATGTACTTTGATGAGGCGCTGCGCGTGCTGGTCGCCAACAAGATGCGCACGTTCCTCACGACCATCGGACTGATCATCGGCGTGTTCGCCGTTATCAGCATCGACGTGCTCGGGCACAGCATGGCCGGGTCGATAAGCGAAACGCTTGGTGCCCTTGCCGACAACTCGTTCGTCGTCTTTCCCGGCTCGTTTCAAGGCAACTTTGCGCGCGCCGCAATTCGCCTTTCCGATTTGAGCAACATCGTCGCAACCGTTTCCAACGTATCGAACGCCGTGCCACTCGGTGGTCAGCGAGAACTCGTACGCTACGGTCACAACCTTGGGCGTTTCACTCTCTCTTCCGATTCGAATCCGCCGTTTGCGAATCTCCCGCTCGCCTACGGAAACTATCTCAGCGACGACAATATCGCGAATGCAAGCGACGTGGCGGTGATCAGCTGGCGCGCCTATCAGCGCCTCTTTCCCGACGGTGGCGATCCTACCGGTGATAGCGTTTACGCCGGGACGCATCGCTACGTCGTCGTGGGCGTGCTCGCCGAGCCCCGTCGCGGCGTGCTCAATGTGAACTTCGGCGGCGACCTCTCGATTCCGTACTCGACCTACGTGCGCGAATTCGTCCACGGCGACCGGATCTTCGCTGCGCGCTTCACCGTTCGCGATACATCGACGATTCCGCAAACCGAAGTTGCCGTCATCAATCGGATTCGCGAGCTGCGCCAGGTTGGCAAGGACGTACAGTATCAGACGTTCGACAAAGCGGCGTTCACCGGTGGCGTCAACTCGATCTTCACCGCCGTGACGATCGTCGTCGCGCTCATCGGGGCCGTGTCGTTGGTCGTCGCCGGCATCGGCGTCATGAACATCATGCTTGTCTCGATCAACGAGCGCACCCGCGAGATCGGCACCCGTAAGGCGATCGGCGCGCGTAAAGGCCAGATCTTGTGGCAGTTCCTAATCGAAGCCGCACTCTTGAGCGGTCTGGGCTGCTTCATCGGCATGGCGCTCGGGCTCGTCGCCGGCGGCGCGATCAACGGCGTGTTCATCGTCAAGCTCACGGGCTATACTGCACCGCTTCCGTACCTCGAGGCGCTGACTATTACGATTGCGTTCGCGGTGATCGTCACGCTCGCGTTCGGCCTCTATCCCGCGTTCCGTGCTGCGTCGTTGGATCCGATCGAGGCGTTGCGCTATGAGTAGCCCGCTTGCAGTCGACCTCGCGCAAATCACCAAGACCTATTCGAGCGGTTCGCTCGAAGTTGCCGCGCTGCAAGGCATCGATCTGCGCGTCGAGCGCGGCGAGTATGTCGCGATCATGGGCCCGTCGGGCTCGGGAAAATCCACGCTGATGAACATCATCGGTTGTCTCGATCGCCCAACCACCGGAAGCTATCGCCTCGACGGCGAGGACGTTTCGCGCCTCGATGACAACGCGCTCGCGACGATCCGGTTGCGCAAACTCGGCTTCGTCTTTCAGGGCTTCAACCTACTGGCACGGACCGACGCGCTCAAGAACGTCGCGCTGCCGCTCTTTTACGCCGGCGTCAGCACGCGCGAACGCGAACGGCGCGCAATGGCGACGCTGGAAGAGGTCGGTCTCGGCGACCGGGCTCGCCACAAGCCGAGCGAGCTCTCGGGGGGCCAGCAGCAGCGGGTCGCAATCGCCCGTGCTTTGGTCAACAATCCGGCGGTTTTGCTGGCCGACGAGCCAACCGGCAACCTCGACACCCGGACCAGTACCGACATCATGTCGCTCTTTAATGACTTGCATGCCGGCGGCCGGACGATCATCATGGTTACACACGACGAAAACGTCGCCCGGCACGCGCGGCGGATCGTGCGGCTGCTAGATGGCCGGATCGTCGCGGACGAAGCCATGGCAGACGCCCCCTCTTTTACAAGTTTTTGAGGAACGCCCAGAAACCAACCCACGTTCTCGGAGTACAAAATCCCCAAGAATATCCTCGTTAGATCGGAAGAATGGTGAGAAATCGTTTCATGCCGACGGTGATCGTCGGCCTTTCAGGGGCCATTATTGGCAGCTTCCTCATGATGCTCTACGCGAGCACGCACTTTAGCAACGTGGCCGGCCCTAACCACACGCCCCCGGCCGTCAGTGCCGCGCCGCTCAACGGCGTGAGCGACCAAGACCGGATCGTCAGCGCCGTCAAGCGCACCAAAGCCTCGGTGGTCGCAATCACCGAGACGATCAACGGTCAGGAAGTCGTACCGCTCGACCCGATGATCCAGCAGTTTTTCGGCCAGCAAGGCCCGGGGATCGTGCAGCACTATAAAGGCCAGGCGTCGGGCTCGGGCTTCGTCTATGACGACAAAGGCGACATCGTCACCAACGCGCACGTCGTCAATCCGCCGAACGGCGCCAAGCTGTCGAACATGACGGTTATCTTTAGCAACGGCGACCGCGAGCCGGCGCACGTCCTTGCGGCGAACATCGGCGCCGACCTTGCGGTGATCCGCGTGGACAACTACAAGAAGCTTCCCCCGCCGCTACGGTTGGCCGATTCGGATAACCTCGAGCAAGGTCAGTGGGCGATCGCAATCGGCGAACCCTACGAACTGCAGCAAACCGTGACGCTCGGTGTGGTCTCGGCTTTCCACCGCGAAGAGAAGGTCGGGGCAGAGGGCGGCGGCAACGGCTACTACGACTTCAAGGATCTGCTGCAAACCTCGGCGCCGATCAATCCCGGCAACTCCGGAGGTCCGTTGATCGACATCGACGGCAACGTCATCGGCGTCAATCAGTTGACTGATGAGGCGGCGCAAGGCATCGGCTTTGCGATCCCCTCGAACACCGTGCGGACGGTGGTGCCGTCGCTGCTCAGCAACCCCGGCTTCCATCAGGGCACCGACACCGGCTTCGCCGGCTTCGCCCCGGTCGACCTCACGGCCGGTGCACGTAACCAGATTGGTTACACCGGCCCTGGCGGCGTGGCTGTGGCCCAAGTCGTCCCCGGAACGCCGGCTGACAAGGCCGGCCTCGAGCCGGGCGACGTCATCCTTCAGGTCGACGGAAAGCCGGTTACCACGGCCGACGCATTGCGTAAGTACATCGCCTCCAAAAAGCCGGGCGACATCTTACGTCTGGACGTCTGGTCGCAGGGGGTGAAGAAGTTCGCCGCCGTGACCCTCGAGGAACGGCCAGCCGAGCAAGTCGGCGCTCCGTCGCAAGGCCAAGGCCCTTAGAGCAAGGCAAGCAGTCAAATTGGTAATACAAAAGAGGCCGGCCCTGCAACCGGCCTCTTCGCTTTTGGGTTAGAAACAACAGACCCACCCATCGTGTATGATGGTCGGGTACTACTACTGCGTAAGCCCGTAAGCGGCAAGGCAGATCTTCGCCCTCGAATCGCATCCCCGAATCCACGCGAGCGACGCACTCACCTCGGTGTAGCGTTCGCATCGGCTGAGGTTGCGACCAGGTGCACAAGAGAAGCTGGTCCAGAGTTTCCGCAGATATACAACGAGAGGTTACAATTTTATGGCTAAAGTGGTCGGTATCGACCTTGGCACGACCAACTCGGTCGTTGCCGTGATGGAGGGCCCTTCGCCCGTCGTCATTCCAAATTCTGAAGGGTCGCGTACGACCCCGTCGGTCGTCGCATTTACAAAGACCGGCGAACGGCTCGTGGGCCAACTTGCGAAGCGTCAAGCGATCACCAATCCCGATCGCACGATTTCTTCGATCAAGCGGCACATGGGCGAGAGCGATTATCACGTCAAGATCGACGGCAAGGATTACACCCCGCAAGAGATCAGCGCGATGATCCTCCAAAAGCTCGTGAACGACGCGAGCAATTATTTGGGCGAACGTGTCACCAAAGCGGTGATCACGGTGCCCGCCTACTTCAACGACGCGCAGCGTCAGGCGACCAAAGACGCCGGCAAGATCGCGGGACTCGAAGTCCTGCGCATCATCAATGAGCCGACGGCTGCGGCGCTGGCATACGGCCTCGAGAAGAAAGGCAACGAGACGATCCTCGTGTGGGACCTCGGCGGCGGTACGTTCGACGTATCGATCCTCGAAGTCGGCGACGGTGTCTTCGAAGTTAAGTCGACCAATGGCGACACGCACTTGGGCGGCGACGACTACGACAAGCGCATCGTCGATTGGCTGGTATCCGAATTCCGTAAAGAGCAAGGCATCGATCTGTCCAAAGACAAGCAAGCGATGCAGCGTTTGACGGAAGCTGCTGAAAAGGCGAAGATCGAGCTCAGCTCGGTCGTAACCACAACGATCAATCTGCCGTTCATCACGGCCGATCAAGACGGGCCCAAGCACCTCGACATCACGCTTACGCGTGCGAAGTTCGAAGAGCTGACGGCCGATCTGACCGATCGCTGCGTTGCGCCGTTCAAGAACGCGCTCGCTGACGCGAAGATCGACATCTCGCAAATCGACGAAGTCGTGATGGTCGGCGGTTCGACCCGCATGCCCGTCATCCAAGACCTCGTCAAGAAACTCACCGGTAAAGATCCGAACCTCACCGTCAACCCCGACGAAGTCGTGGCGATTGGTGCAGCGATCCAAGCCGGCGTGCTGGCAGGCGAAGTTCGCGACGTCGTGCTGCTCGACGTGACCCCGCTCTCGCTCGGCCTTGAAACGCTGGGCGGCGTGATGACCACGCTGATCGAGCGCAACACGACGATCCCAACGAAGAAGTCGCAGATCTTCACCACGGCAGAAGACGGTCAGACCTCGGTCGACATTCACGTGCTCCAGGGCGAACGTCCGATGGCAGGTGACAACAAGACCCTGGGACGCTTCCGGCTCGAAGGCCTTCCACCGGCTCCGCGCGGCGTGCCGCAGGTCGAAGTGGCGTTCAACATCGATGCCAACGGCATCGTCAACGTGAGCGCCAAAGATCTGGGTACCGGCAAGGAGCAAGCGATCACGATCACCGCATCGACCAACCTCAACAAAGAGGAAGTCGACCGGATGGTCAAGGACGCCGAGCTGCAAGCCGCAGCCGATAAAGCGCGACGCGAAGAGGCTGAAGTGCGCAACAACGCTTCGAGCCTCATCTACTCGACCGAGAAGTCGCTCAAAGAAGTGGGCGATCGTCTCGACGCGACGGCACGCGGCGAAGTGGAAGCGGCGCTCGAAGAGCTCAAGCGAATCAGCGAGAACGGCACGATCGCCGAGATCAAACCGGCGATCGAAAAGCTGCAAGCGGCCAGTTATAAGATGGCCGAACTGCTCTACAAGGCCGCGTCGCCGAACGGCGAAGCCACGGGCGCATCCCAAGAGGGTGCGGCCAACGGCGCCGGTGCGCAAACCAACGGTTCTGCGCAATCCGACGACGTGATCGACGCCGAGTTCAAAGAGGCCAAATAAGGCTTCGCATGAGGGGGCGCGAAGCGCCCCCTCTGTTTTGCTTTTAAATGATGATGAACGATAACGAATTGTTTACTGAAGCCGGCGAGGCGACGCTCGACGGTCCGATTGGATCGCCGGGTGATCTGCGCGCACAGCTTGATGCTGCGAACGCCAAGGCCGACGACAACTATCAAAAATTTCTTCTGGCAATGGCCGACTTCGAGAATTACAAGAAGCGGATGGAACGTGACATCTCCTCGATCGTCACGTCGCACCGCCGTAAGCTGCTCGAGCGCTTTCTTCCGGTGATGGATAATCTCGAACGCGCGCTCGCCTTCGACCAAGGCGGCGGCGACAAGCTCCGCGGCGGCATCGAACAAACGCTGCGCGGCTTCGAGGCCATTCTCGCTAGCGAAGGCGTCAAAGCGATCGACGTCAAGGACAAGCCGTTCGATCCGCGCATTGCCGAAGCGATCGGCACCCTGCCCGCGCCGCACGGCGTTGCCGACGACACCGTGCTGGAAGTCGCCGAAAAGGGCTATACCATCGGTGATGAGCTGCTCCGTCCCGCAAAAGTGCTGGTCGCCAAACATCACGGATGAACTACAAAGACTACTACGCGGTTCTCGGCGTTCCAAAAGGCGCGGCCGAAAAAGACATCAAGTCCGCGTACCGTAAGCTCGCGCGCAAGTGGCATCCTGACGCCAATCCCGACAACACCAAGGCGGCCGAAGAGAAGTTCAAAGAAATCTCTGAAGCCTACGAAGTGCTCGGCGATCCGGACAAGCGCAAAAAATATGACGCGCTCGGTTCGGATTGGCAACGCGCCGCACGACAGGCGGAGCAGCAACGCGAGTACCGCCGGACGTATAACGAGAACGATTTCACCTACGACTTCGGCAATTCAGGTGCGGCGGGAGCGGGGCCAAGCGGTTTCTCCGACTTCTTCGACATGTTCTTCTCGGGCATCGGGCGCCGTCAGACGGCGCAAGGCACCGGCTTCTCGCAGCGCGGTCAGGATCTCGAGACCACGATCGAGCTCGCGCTGCGTGACGTCTACGACGGCGGGAAAAAGGCGGTCGCGCTGCAGGTTGAGGACTCGTGTCCTAACTGTCACGGCACCGGGACGGTCAACGGCCGGTTGTGTCCGCAGTGCGGCGGCACCGGTCGCGTGCTGGTGACGAAAAAATTCGAAGTCGCGATTCCCAAAGGTATCGGCGACGGGCAGCGCATTCGTCTCGCCGGCCAAGGCGGCGTCGGTCTCAACGGCGGGCCCAACGGCGATCTTTATTTGATCGTCAAGTTGCTCGATGATGGAACCTACAAGCGCAAAGGCGATGACCTATACGTTGACCTGCCGGTGAGCATCTACGACCTGGTGCTCGGTGGCGAGGTCAAAGTGCCGACGCTTGCCGGTCAGGTAGCGATGACGATTCCCGAAGGGACGCAGAACAATCGGTTGCTGCGCCTTTCCGGCAAAGGCATGCCGAAGGTCAAAGGCGCCGGCGCCGGCGACCAGTACGTGCGCTTGATCGGGCAACTTCCGCAGAGCCTGTCGGACAAAGAAAAGAAACTCTTCAAGGAATTGTCGGGTCTGCGCAATGGCAAGAAGAGCTCGTAACTCGAGCGGGAGACGTTAGCTGTGGTTAAGGATATCGCATTTACTGCCTACCCGTCGGACAACGTGAAGTCGACGCGCGAATGGTACGAAAAGATGCTCGGGCTCAAATTCAGCGGCGCCTTCGAAGAGAAGGGCGTGGAGCTGTACAATGAAGCCAATGTCGGCCCGGCGTGTTTTGCGCTCATGACGCCGCAATGGATTCAGCGTGAGGCGGGCACCGGCGTCGGCGTCGCTTTCGAGGTCGACAACATTGAAGGCACTGTAAAATCGCTTCGCGATGCGGGCGTTACGGTTGAAGATATTTACACGACACCAGTTTGCAAAGTCGCCTCCTTCGACGATCCCGAAGGCAACAAGGTCACGCTGCATCAAAGCACGCGTTAGGTAACCCTTGTTTGGCGCTCACGGACTCATGTGGTCCAGCAACTACTCGCCCGATCGGCCGCAAATGCGGCGCAAGGTCGAGTGGCGGCGCATTCTCACGCTCTTTCGCCCGTATTGGCGCGAGCAGTTACTCGTCTTTGGCTGCATCGTAATTGCGGCGGTGCTCGGACTCGTGCCGGGCCTGATGACCGCAAGCATCATCGACTCGGCGATACCGCACAAGAGCTTTCGCGAGCTCGCGGTCGACGTCGGAATCATTCTAGCGACCGCGCTCATTTCGATGGGCTTCGGCGTCGCGCAAGGATGGCTGAACTCGATCGTCGGCGAGGGCATCATGCGCGACATCCGTACGCGCTTGGTCTCGCATCTGCATCGCATGCCCCTCTCCTTCTTCACCGGAACGAAGACGGGCGAGATCATGAACCGCGTCTCGAACGATGTGGACAACGTCGACAGCGTCGTAACGGGGACGCTCACCACGATCGTCACCAACGTCGTAATGATCCTGACGACCATCGTCGCCATGTTCATCTGGAATTGGCAGCTCGCGCTGATCTCGCTGGTGGTCGTACCCTTCATGATTTTACCGCTCGGCCCGGTCGGCCGGCGCATGTACGACATTCGCAAGAAAACGCGCGAGCAACGCGACACCATCGAATCGATCACCCAGGAAACGCTCTCGATCTCCGGCATCACCCTGATCAAGTCGTTCGCGCGCGAAGCTTACGAACGGGCGCGCTTCTACACTGTCGGCACACGCCTGATGAATCTCGAGATTCGTTTAGCCATGGTCGGCAGGTGGTTTCTCGCGTCGGTCACCGCGATGGTTCTCGTCGGTCCGGCGATCGTGTGGCTCGGCGGCGGATGGCTCGCGCTGCAGGGCATGCTCGACGTCGGCGTTATCGTTGCGTTCATCGGCTACATTCAAGGGCGGCTCTACGGACCGGCTGCGTCGCTCGTCGGCGTGCAGGTGCAGGTCGTCAGCGCGCTTGCGGTCTTCGAACGCATCTTCGACTATCTCGACCTGAAAACCGAGGACTACGATCCGGCCGGCGCGGTTGTCCTCACCGACATTGCGGGCGACGTGCGGTTCGATCACGTCACCTTCGGCTATGACGCCGATCGCGTCATCCTCCACGATATCTCGTTTGAGGTCAAGCCCGGACAGGTTGCGGCGCTCGTCGGACCGTCGGGGGCGGGCAAATCGACGATCACGCAGCTCGTGCCGCGCTTCTACGACCCGCAATCCGGGCGCGTGCTCATCGACGAACATGACGTCCGAGAAGTCACGCTCGAATCACTGCGCAAAGGCATCGGCATCGTGACGCAGGAGACCTATCTCTTCCACGACACGATCGCGTCGAATCTACGTTACGCGAAACCCGAAGCCACCGATGACGAGTTGATCGCCGCAGCCCGCAACGCGAACATTCACGAGTTCATCATCTCGCTTCCGCAAGGCTACGAGACCATCGTCGGCGAGCGCGGTCACAAGCTCTCGGGCGGTGAGCGTCAGCGCTTGGCGATCGCACGAGTGCTGCTCAAAAACCCGTGCATCCTGATCCTTGATGAGGCAACCAGCGCGCTCGACTCGCACAACGAAGCGGCAATTCAAGACGCCCTCGACGTCGTAATGCGCGGCCGCACCAGCTTGGTGATCGCGCACCGGCTTTCCACCATCGTCAATGCCGACGTCATCTTCGTGGTCGAGAACGGCCGGATCGTCGAGAGCGGGTCGCACGCGGTACTGCTCGCCCGGAATGGTCCATACGCTCGGCTCTATCGTACGCAGTTTCGCGACACGGCCATCGCGACGTGAGCTCGAAGAACCCGTTTCGGCAAATTGCCTTCACCTATCGCGGCTCGCCGTGGATGCTGTGGATGCTGGCGCTGACCCAAGCCTTGCTTGCGGTGCTCTTTCTCTTCCCCGAACGCCACTCAACGCCAATATCGATGTGGATCGGGATGCTCTGCGCGCTCCTCGCCATTTTCTACTTCGTGAGCATCGCCTATTACCTCAGGCACCGCACCGAGTTCGCCGCTAACCCGGCGAAGCCAATCTTTTACACCGCTAAGACGATGCTCTGGATTGTCGCGTTCGCGCTGGTGATCGTCGCAGTCTGCACCGTCCTATTGCTCTTTGTTTGGCGATCGTAACGCCTACGAGTAGATCGGTTCGATCGAGCCCATCTTGCCGGCTTGAAAGTCGGCAAAGGCCTGCTCGAGTTCGTCGGGCGTGTTCATCACGAACGGTCCGTAGCGCACCATCGGCTCTTCGATCGGCTTGCCGGTGAGCATCAGAAACTCGAGCGGCTCGCTACCGGCGTTCTCGACCGGGATGACGTCGCCGCTGCGATCGAATACAATCGCCGCGCGCGCTGCATGCTTGCGTTCGTCGCCGAACCGCGCTTCGCCCGACATCAGATAGACGATCGCCGTGTGTCCGTCTTCGACCGCGTGCTCGATGCGCGCACCCGGCTCGAGACGATAGTGGACGAACCCTATCGGAATGCGCGTTTGCGCCGCACCTCGAACACCTTGCGCCTCGCCAGCAATCACTTTCGCGGATGCGCGCCCATCGGGACTATTCCAGACCGGAATTTGCTCCGACCGCACATCCTGATACCGGGGCCGCGTTAATTTGTCGGCCTTGGGGAGATTGATCCAGATCTGGAAGCCGTGCTGGCGGCCGCCCTCACGCATCATGCGCTCTGAGGGCATCTCGGCGTGCACGACGCCTGCACCGGCGGTCATCCACTGCACGTCACCGGCACGAATCTCGCCGCGATGGCCGGCCGAGTCGGCGTGCTGGTTCTCGCCTTCGATTACATAGGTGACGGTTTCAAAGCCGCGATGCGGATGATCAGGGGCGCCGATCGCCTCGCCGGGTGCGTACACGATCGGTCCGAGTTCGTCGATCAGCAGAAACGGATCGACCTGCATTACGCCCTGCACCGGGAATGGCCGGTGCACCAAAAAGCCGCCGCCCTCATGAAAATCCTGGGCCGGCAGCACGAGAGAAACCTTACGTTCTGACATAGCACTTCCCATAACCCAGCGACGGTTGCGCCGGGTTCCTGGGACGCTAGGCGACGCCGGCCGGGATCTTCATCTCAGCCGGCGGATGCGGCACGTGCAGCTTCGCGCCGGTCGCAGCCTGGACGTCCTCGACGGTTAGGCCCGGCGCCACTTCGAGGAGTACCAAGCCGCGCGGCTCGATTTCGATCGTCGCCATGTCGGTGATGATCTTGTTGACGACGCCTTTACCGGTTAACGGCAGGTCGCAGCGCTCGAGGATCTTGTGCGCGTTGCCCTTGGCAACGTGCTCCATCATGACGATGACGCGTTTCGCGCCGTGCACCAAATCCATCGCGCCGCCCATACCCTTGACCAGCTTTCCCGGAATCATCCAGTTCGCCAGGTCGCCGTTCTGCGAAACCTGCATCGCGCCGAGCACCGCGAGATCGATGTGACCGCCGCGAATCATGCCGAACGAAAGAGCGGAATCGAAGAACGATGCGCCCGGCAATACCGTTACCGTCTCTTTGCCGGCGTTGATCAAGTCGGGATCTTCTTCACCTTCGTACGGGTACGGCCCCATCCCCAAGATGCCGTTCTCGCTTTGCAGCGTCACCGTTACACTAGCGGGCACGTAATTGGGAATCAACGTCGGCAAACCGATACCGAGGTTCACGTATTGCCCGTCTTGTAATTCCAGCGCCACGCGCGCCGCTAGCTGAGTTCTTGTTAGAGGCATTAGCGTTTCCTCGTGGTGACGCGTTCGATACGTTTTCCGCCGGTTCCGACTTCCACGATGCGCTGGACGAAGATGCCCGGCAGATGCACCGATTCGGGATCGATCTCACCCGGCTGCACCAATTCCTCGGTCTCGACGATCGTAATTCTGCCGGCCATTGCGCACAGCGGATTGAAGTTACGCGTTGTTTTGTGAAAGATGACGTTGCCGTCAGTGTCGGTGACCGACGCGCGCACGAGCGCAAAATCGCACACGATGCCGTGCTCGAGCACGTAGTCGCGGCCGTTGAACGAGCGCGTCTCTTTTTTTGGCGACGCAATTGCGACCGAACCGTCGGCTTTATACTTCCAAGGCAGTCCGCCGTCGGCCACCGGCGTACCCACACCAGCCGGCGTATAAAACGCGGGAATACCGCAACCGCCGGCGCGGAGTCGCTCGGCAAGTGTGCCCTGCGGAACGAGTTCGACTTCGAGATCTCCGCCGAGATACTGGCGCTCGAACTCTTTGTTCTCGCCGACGTACGAGCCGGTCGTGCGACGGATACGCCGATTGCCGAGCAGCACGCCGAGGCCCCAGCCGTCGACGCCGCAGTTGTTCGAAACTGTCTCGAGATCGGTCGCGCCCTGTTCGAAGATCGCCTGGATAAGGTTCTCGGGAATGCCATTGAGGCCAAACCCGCCAACCGCGAGCGAAGCGCCGCTGCGGATATCGGCCACAGCCTCCGCACACGTCTGGAAGACTTTGTTCATGCCGGGCTATTGCGCCGATGGACGGAACGGCTCCCTCCCCCGTGGAAGCCTCCGCCATGAGCATTGCACCCCCTCGCACCGTCGACTCCGACGAAGAAGCGATGATCCTCGCCGTGGTGCGCGAACTGGTTGCGGAAAAAGTCGCACCGCGCGCCGCTGAGATCGATGAGAGCGCCGAATTCCCCACCGACATCAAGGAGTTGTTCGCGCAGAACGATCTGATGGGCATTCCGATTCCCACCGAATACGGCGGGTTGGGCGGTTCGTTCGTGACCTACGTCAAGGTCGTCGAAGAGATCGCAAAGGCGTGCGCGTCGAGTTCGCTGATCGTCGCGGTGCAAGAACTTGGGATGCTGCCGATTCTCATCGGCGGCAACGAAGAACAGAAGAAGCGCTTCCTTCCCGACATCGCGTCCGGCAAAAAAATTGCCGCGTACGCGCTAACCGAAGCCTCGAGCGGTTCTGATGCGCTCGGCTCTATGCGCACGCGCGCCGTGCGCAAGGGCGACAACTACGTGCTCAACGGTCAGAAGATTTGGATCACCAACGGCAGCGTCGCCGACGTCGTATGCGTGTTTGCGGTAACCGATCCGGACGCCGGATCGCGCGGTGTCTCCGCCTTCGTGATCGAGAAGGGGATGAAAGGCTTCATCGTCGGCAAGAAAGAGAAAAAGATGGGGATCCG
>JBEKBR010000048.1:0-17116 GCA_050015295.1 Candidatus Aquilonibacter sp.
CGGGTAGTATGCGTTCTGCGCAATTACCGTGCCGACGTTCGTGTACTGATAGATTCCGGCATCGTTGTTGAAGAGATTGCTGATTCCGAAATTCAGCGTGATGGGCCCGACAGTCTTCGAGACGTTGGCATTAGCGTACCAGAAGGCCGGACGATAGTACGCGTTGTTGTTGCCGACGTAGTAGCCGCTGATGCGCGCCGTCCATGCGCCCGGCCGGTTATTGTACCCTAGGCCAAGTGTTGCCGTCTGCGTGGGAATTCCGTAGAACTGCTGGTGGTTGATGTAGCCGGGATTGTTGAGCAGCACCTGTTGAGACAGACCAGTATAGAAAGCCGTTTGCACGGTGTAGTTGCCGTCGATCTCGAGCTGACGCGTAAGCGGGATTTTCGTGAACAGGTTCACACCGCGATATTGCGCCTGTCCGGCATTCGTCGAGACGATCATGCCCAAGTCGTTCATCGTGTAGCCCGTGCCGCAGCCGCCAGGACCGTTCAGCGTGTTCAGCACCGTCTGGAAATACGTGGGATTTGCCTCATTAAACGCCGCGAGTTGCCCTGGCACCGCGGTGGAGAGCGGCGCGATGCCCGAAATGATCGGATTCGTCTCGATCGTATTATAGGCATCGACTTCCACCGTCGCCTGATTCGGGAAGCGATGCGCGAGCGCGACTTCGATGTCGTCGGCCTGCTCCGGCTTCACGTCGGAACCTGGGCCCTGCACCGTTGGCACCGGAGAGTCGCAAGCAACGCCGCTCGTCGGCAAGTCGGTGAAGATACCGCCGGCGAGGTGTGAGTAGAGCGCAGCAAGACCGGGGTTCGGATACAAGCCGCCGGTATACAGAACCGGATCCGGCGAGATCGACGCGGCGCCACCCGTCACGCGAAAGACATCGGACGAATCCGGACGATAGACTAGCGAGACGCGAGGGTCGAAGCTCGTCGTGTCAGAGACCTTCGAGTCGTCCAGCGTCAAGTCCGCAAAGACCGAGAACTGCTTGCTCGCGTCATACGTGTCGTGAATGAAATAGTTGGTGTCGCCGAACGGAAAACCCGCATAACAGTTGCCGAAGCATGGGATCCCGTCGGAGGGCCATTGGTTCGTTTCGTGCATCTGATGCTGGAACGACATGCCGAACGAGAAATCGTTCTTTAGGCCCGCGTACTCATCGCTGATCAGCGCGCCGTGTGTATACCAGGTGTCTTGTTCCGCAGCCAGATAATCGTCGGTATCAGGCTTCTCGTTGTACTCACTGTAGGTGTCGACGTAACCGTCGATCGTGAGCGTTCCCGCGCCGATCTGGCGCGTAATGCGCGCGTGATAATCTTGGTTCAGATCGTTATGAAAGCCACCTGGGCCCTTGTCCCACGGTCCTGAGAAGTCTGAGGCGAACTGCGGTGCGCTGAGACATTCGAAGCCCGCCGCGTTACCATAGAGCACCGCTATCGGGTTGGGATTAGCAGCAGAGTCACAGTTGGTCTCTGTTCCGCTCGGCTTCAACTTGAAATTGTAGCCACCGCTTGCGACGTACGTGTTGGCCTGAGCAAGCATCTGGCTGTATGGCATCCAGTAGTTCTGTCCGTTGCCGATGCCATTGGCATTCGAGACTGCGTCGTAGAACGAAACCAGGACCGAGGTTTTGGAATCGAGCTGATAGGTCAATTTCGCTAGCGCGTTCTTGTTGAGGTAATCGCTGCCGACGTCGGTGGTGCATGCAGCCACGTCCTCCGGCAGAAGCGAAGGCGGCAGAGTTTTCCCATACAGGGTCGCCGATGGCGATCCCGCGCCGGCGCAATCGGCCGCATCTTTGCCGCCCAGCGATTTATTGAAATCCGCACCGGAGAGCATCGCGGTCTGCAAGATCGGGCCTTGCAATTCGCCCTGCGATCCTTCGACGCCGTAGGCAAGCGCATAACCGAGCCTGCCGGTGGTGCCCGTGTACGAGAGCCCCGTCATGAGCTTATTCAAGTCGCCGTAGCCTTGCAGAAGGGTGGCGTGGCTCGTGGGCGTCGGATTGAGCGTCTCGAAGTTCACCGAGCCGGCAAGGGTCGGTACGCCGTACAGCCCCGTTGCACCCGAGCCGAGCGTAACACTGATGTTGCTCATGCCCCAAAACTGTGCGAGCTGATAATCGAAGAGGCTGCCATTGGTGTTATACGGGCATGGCACGGTGCCGATCGGATTATTCGCCGCGGGACACGCGCCGAGCGGGCCGACCGGATGTCCGTCGATCAAAGCGACGCTCTCCGAGGGGTCGAAGCCGCGCAACTGGATATTTTCATCGTCACCGATCGAGTTCGATGTCGTCGAGGTAACGAACGGCAACGTGCCGAGCGCGTCCCCAGCGCGCATGTAGTTTTGATCCTGCAAAACGCTGGGGTTGAGATTTTCATTGATCGTCGCCGTGCTTGCCACCGCGGTGCGGCCCGACGCCGCCACGACGGCGATCTGCTTTAATCCCATCGTCACGGGAACCAGCGCGGTCTGCATCTCGACGCGATCCTGGCCCGCCTCAATGCGAAGCGCCGGAACGAGCGTCGTTTGGTAACCATTCGCCGTGATCAGCAACGAGTAATCGCCGGGGACGACGCTCGCGAATGAAAACGATCCGTCGGGGGCCGTCGTCGTCGATGCAACGACCGATTCGCTTTGACGAAGCGCGACCGATGCGCCCGACACCGGAAGCCCGGCACTGGTCTCGAGTATTCGTCCGGCCACCGTGGTCACCCCGGCCGGAGCCTGCGCGAGCGCGGGCGACACACAAAAAGAGCATGCGAGCAGCAGCGCCGCGCAAATCCGTACAATCATGAAAGAATCACTACGCACGAAATTTTATCGCTCGCTTATCTCCCGCTTAAGAAATAGTATCTTTTTGCCGTTCATGTTCGCGTCATGGTGACGCCATAGAATTGTGCGCGTGCCTCTGCTCATCGCTCTTCCGCCGCACGCGGTTCCGATCGTGAGTCGCTTCGATTATGTCGCCGTCGATGCCAGACGCGATCGCGTCTACGCTGCCCACACCGGAAGCGAAACGCTTTTGATCGTCGATGGCACAACCGGCAGCGTGCTCGGACAGGTCGATGTCGGTCCGATGCACGGCGTTGCCGTCGACCCCGCCGACGGCACCGTGTATACGGGGGATGGCACCGATCAGACGGTAGACAAGGTCGATCCGGTTTCGATGAAAATCGTCGCAACGGTGAGCCTGCCCGGGAACGTCGATGGGATCGCGTATGACCCGCAGCTCCACCACCTTTACGTCGATCAAGACGGCGGCCCGCACGTCTACGTCGTCGATGCGGCGGCGATGAAACTTATCGGTACGATCACGCTTCCTTCGAACGATCCCGAGGCGATGGCGATCGATCCTGTGACACACCTGTTCTATCAGAATCTCAACGACAGCGACAGCATCGCGGTTATCGACCCGAACGGCCTGAAGGTCATTAAGGTCATTAAGACACCGCAGATCGCACACAACCACCCGCTGCTCTTCAGCCCGCAACTCGACCAGCTCGTCGTCGGCGGGAAGAACGGCGTTATGTCGGCCTACACTCCCGCCGGAGCTCATCTCGGCGACGGGCACGTGCAGCCCGACATCGATCAGTGCAGCCTTGGCCAGGGCGGCGACGAAGCAGCTTGCGCGGGCAACGGCGTTGTCACATTGATCAAGCTGACGCGGAGTGGAGCGCCGCACGTCGTCGCAACCGTCGATACGAAACACGCCGTACATACGACGGCGATCGATGAGCCGAGCGCTCGCGTTTGGATCGTCTACGCCGGTCCGGCCGGCGACTTTATCGAAGCATTAAGGATTGCGCCCTGAGAAAGGGACGCGCGGTTGCACGCGAAGAGATCCACTCCCTATGCGCGTCCTAATCGTTGAGGATGATTCTGCGCTGCGTCGGCTTATCGCGCGCGGCCTGCAAGAAGACGGCCACATCGCCGACGTGCTGTCGGACGGGCGTGAGTGCTTGGAGTTCCTGCACGCGACGGTGTATGACGTCATGGTTCTCGATCTCAACCTTCCGCACCGCGACGGGTTGCTGGTTCTGCGCGACGTGCGCGAGCGCGGGTTTCGCACGCCCGTTCTTCTGCTCACTGCGCGGGTCGACGCCCGCGATGTCGTACGCGGGCTCGATGCCGGCGCGGACGACTACCTGCGCAAGCCCTTCGCCCTCGACGAGTTGCACGCGCGATTGCGCTCACTCACACGGCGCCCGGCCAGCTGGAGCGAAGATCTCTTACGTTGCGGCGACCTGGTTTTCGATCGGCGCACGCGCGAAGCACGCCGAGGTGAACGCCCAATCGATTTGACCTCCAAGGAGATTGCGCTGCTCGAGACGCTCTTGCGGAATTCCGGGCGTACGGTCACGCGCGAGGCCCTGATCGATGCGGTGTGGGACCGCACTGCCGATCCGGCCTCGAACGTGCTCGATGTCTACGCTCGGCGCCTCCGCGTAAAACTGAGCGCGGTCGGCGAACCGCCGCTGCTTCACACAATACGCGGCGTCGGATTCAAATTGGGGATCAACGCGTGAGCCTGCGGCGTCGAATCGCCCTCTGCATCACGCTCCTCGTGGCCGTCAGCTCCATCGTCCTCGCCTCGATCGCGCTTGCCGTGCTGGATCGTACCCTTCGCGGCGATATGGACGCCAAGCTCAACACCTTGGCGGTCGCCATCGGGCAAATCACCGACGACCACCACGGCGTCCTGCGCGTCGATGCGCACGACCGCTTGCAGATCAAGCAAGTCCTAGGACCTGACGTGCATTTTGCCATTCTCGACCGTCATGGACGACTGGTATACGGCAAAGAGGTTCCCTCACAGAAACCCGGATATCGCTTCGGCCATACCAATCGCATCGATCGCTATCCCAGCGGCCTCGGTTCCGTCGTGACCTGGGAAAGCGATCGCTGGATTTCCGACGTTCAACGCGCAAGCTTGCTGAGCTTCGCGGTCGCCGCGCTCGCGCTTATTATCATCGCGACGCTGCTCTCGCGCATGCTCGCCAACGCAATGCTCGAACCGGTGGAGCGGATTGCGGCCCTTGCCGAGCAGATTGAAGCGCGTGATCTCTCGAAGCGCATCGGCGTGGCGGGCCGCGATGAACTTTCGCGGCTGTGCGCGAGCTTCGACCGGATGCTCGACCGGCTCGAATCCAGCTTTGAGACGGAGCGACGCTTTGTCGCCGACGCGTCACACGAATTACGCACGCCGCTCGCGGTGGTGCGCGCCGAGACCGACCTCGCGCTGCGCCGGCAACGAGACGCCGGCGAGTATCGCGCCGCATTTGAATCGGTCGACCGCGAGGTCACCCGCCTCGAGGTGCTCGTCGACAATCTGCTCGATACCATGCGCGATCGCGCAGTCGTGCCGAACGAACACGTCGACATCGCAGTCGTGGTCGGAAGGGTCGCCGAGCGGATGCGCGCGACCGCACAAGACGTAAACGTCGCGGTCCTCGGTGATGCCCCAATCGTTCGCGGATGCGGCGACTCGATCGAACGTGCTGCAACCGCCGTGTTGCACAATGCCGCCACGCATGGTGGCGGCGGCGAGATCGACGTTCGCGTCGTGGCCGATCCTGCGTGGGTACGGATCGATGTTGCCGATGACGGTCCTGGATTTGCGCACGACGCGCTCGCCCATGCCACCGAACGCTTCTGGCGAGCCGACTCGGCCCGATCGCGCGGCGGAACGGGCCTCGGGCTTTCGATCGCGCGGGTGTTGATCGAGGCGCACGGCGGTGAGGTGCGGCTCGCCAATCGCTCCGACCGGGGCGCAGTCGTCAGTCTACTCTTGCCCACGAGTTCGTTCATCTGTAGTTAATCGGATTGCGATATGCTGGCGTCCATGCGTACGTTGAGTATCACGGCTCTTTCGCTTGCACTTCTTGCGTTTGCACCGCTTTCAAACGATCTGGCCATGCCGCGATACCAGCACATTCTGGTCATCGTGGACGAGAATAAAGACTATAGTCAAATCTTGAACCCGGCCTATGCGCCACATATTAGCGCGCTCGCCCGTCAGTACGGCAATGCAACGAACTTCTTTGCTGAGGTACATCCGTCCGAAGCAAATTACATCGCCCTCGTCGGCGGCGACACGTTCGGCATCCACGACGACGATGGGTACTATTGCAAAGCCGGCTCAACGGACGCGATGTGCACCGGATCGAAGGCGCCCGGCTATCCCGATCACACGATCGACGCACCCAATCTTGCGACGCAGTTCACGCAGGCCGGCCTGACCTGGAAGGGATACTACGAGAGCATCCCGTCGCCCGGATCACGCGCGACGTTAGCGAGCGATCCTGCGTTCAACAACGGTACCAAGAAGACGGCGCTCTACGCCTCCAAGCACTCTGGTTTCATGAACTTCGCCTCGGTACAAAACGATCCGGATCGAGCCAACCACGTCGTTGGCTTCGATCAACTCGACCGCGACCTACGTTCGAACAGTCTTCCGGCGTTTTCGCTGATCGTACCGAACCAGTGTAACGACATGCACGGCCTGACCGGCGCGAAGGTTCCCACGGATTGTACGAGCGGGAACGAGCAGGGCCTCATTGCGCGCGGCGATGCCGTGGTCGGCGACATCGTGCGCAAGATCCAAGCGACGCAGGTGTGGGGAAGCGCTGCGAACGTGGCAATCGTCATCACGTTCGATGAAAGCGGTGGCGATCAGCGCGCGGGCTGCTGCGGATACGACCCGGCGAGCTCGGCGAACTTCGGCGGAGGCCATATCCCAACGATCGTCGTGACCAACCACGGCCCGCGTGGCGTGAGCGATCCCACACCATACAGCCACTACTCGCTCCTGCGTACGATCGAGGACGCCTTCGGTCTCCACAGCTACCTGGGTCACGCCGCAGAGAGCGACAAGGGCGTCGCGCCCATGCTGCCGCTCTTTGCGACCTCACCCTAGTCGCGCTCGTCGCCTTCGTCTTCTTCGTCGTCCTCATCCTCGTCGTCGTCGTCGTCTTCGTCTTCATCGTCGAAGTCGAGGTCGTCGTCTTCTTCTTCGGGCGACATCTCGTCGACCGCCGCGTGAATCTCGCGGTACATTGCGGCAATCTCGCGACCGAGCTCTTGGCCACTGCGATCGGAGCTTACGTTCTTGAGCCACTGCTCGAGTGCCGCAATCGTTAGGTTCATCGCGATGACATCGTTGGTTGGAGCGTCGAGTTCGAGTTCCATCACACCATCCTCATGAAGTGCACAATTGTCTTGAGCGTACAGCATCGGGCTTTAAAAGGGGGTTAAGACGCAACCGCGTATATAGTTAGCCGGGTTAATATTAATTCGATGCGAAATCCGTTTGCCCACCGCGACGACGCGCCGGTCGCACTGATTACGATCACCGTCATGCTAGGTTTGATCATGGCGATTATCGATTCGACGATCGTCAACGTCGCACTCAACACGATCGGCGGGAACCTCGGCGCCTCGGTGGACGAGGTGTCGTGGATCGCGACCGGATACATTTTAGCAAGCGTCGTCGTCATGCCGCTCAACGGCTGGCTCACCGCATATCTCGGGCGCAAACGGTTTTACGCTGCATCCCTCGCGTTGTTCACAGTCGCCTCGCTTCTGTGCGGTACTGCGACGAATATCACACAACTCGTGATTTACCGCGTGATTCAGGGCATCGGCGGCGGCGCGCTGCAGCCGACTGCGCAAGCCATCATGTTCGAGACGTATCCGCCCGACAAGCGCGGGAACGCGATGGCGATCTTTGGTCTGGGCGCGATGGTCGGGCCCGCGATCGGACCGCTGCTTGGCGGCTACATCGTGGATAATGCGAGCTGGCCGCTGATCTTCTACATCAACATTCCGATCGGCATCGCCGCCTTTTTGATGACCATGATGTTCATCCCGAACCCCAAGTACATCGAGCGCTCCAAAGCTGGTCTCGACTGGATCGGCCTCGGCCTGATGACGGCAGGACTTGCGTCGCTGCAGTACGTGCTCGAGCGCGGCGAGCACGACGATTGGTATGATTCGGCGACGATCACAATTCTGACGATCGTGGCGGTCGTGGGGCTCGCCGTATTCATCTGGAGGATGTTGCGCGAGCGACGTCCGCTGGTGAACTTGCAAGTTTTTCGACATTCCTCGTTCACCGTCGGCAACATCCTGGGCATCATCAGCGGCTTCGGCCTGTTTGGGACGGCCCTCATCTTGCCGCTCTTCTTTCAAACCATCTTGGGTTTCACCGCATTTGATACCGGGCTTGCGCTCTTGCCCGGCGCCCTCTCGACGGCGGTGAGCATGATGATCGTCGGGCGACTGCTCAATCGCATCGATGCACGAGCCTCGATCGCATTCGGGTTTCTCGTCTTCGGCTTCTCGACGTGGATGCTCGGCGGCCTCACGACCGATGCGGGCTTTTGGGACGTCTTTTGGCCGCGCTTGATCCAAGGCTTCGGCCTCGGCTTTCTCTTCGTGCCGCTCTCGACGGTCTCGCTCGGCGATATTCCAAACGCCGAGATGGCCGGCGCAACCGGCGTGTACACGCTCGTGCGTCAGATTGGCGGCAGCTTCGGCATTGCGATTCTAACGACGCTGCTCGTGCATCAAACTGCGGTCGCCTGGAACGTGCTCGCGTCAGGCGTGACGCAGACCCACGGCTATTCGGTCGGTGCGCTCACCTCGATGGTTGCGCAGCAAGCCTCAATGATCGCATACAATTATCTCTTCCGTGTTACCGCGATCGTCTTTGCCGTCGCCGCGCCGCTGGTGTTGTTCATCAAGGTCAAGCCGCGCACCGTGCGAGCGCAAGCCAGTGCGTCGCTGGCCGCTGCCGTAGACTAGCGTTCGAGCGCGTCGAGTGCATCGGTGCTCGACGGCGTGCGCGCGCGAAAGGCTTCGATCCGGTACGGCAGCACACCAGCACGCGCTTTAGAACGCGCGCCAACACGGCGGTCGAGCCCTTTGCGATAGACCATCGGTCCAACCAAGTGCGTCACGTTGGGCGATGGTTCGTCGTAGTATTCGGGCCAGTGCGAAAGCCAAATGCCAACCGTCGGCCGGCCACCCATCGCAATCGCGCAGTGCAACGGTCCGGATGCGACGCCGACGTACGCGTGCGCGGCACGAGTCAGGGTAACCAGGACATGGGCAAAGGGCATATCGAGATCGCCGAAGAGATCGGTGGTCGTCGGTGCAAGGTTGCGCTCGCGTCCAATCGACTCCGCGGTGCGTTCGTCGACGGTGACGACCCGCGCGTACGGATCGCGCCGCCGCAGCTCGTGCGCGAATGCGACGATCTCGTCCTCCGGCCAAATCTTGTCGATCTGCGTATGGCCGCCGGCTGAAAGGACGTAGCAATGCGTTCCCGGCACGACCCACTCGCGCAAACGCGCCTCGATGCGCGCGGCAGCGTCAGCCGGCGCGCGAAAGGCAAGCGAACTCTGCAATGGTTGCGAGAGATCGACGGTGCTTAGCCGTTCGGGCGCCGCGATGCGGCTGGCAAGATAGCGCGCCTTGGTGTGCCACGGATACGGGGTACGCCCCGCCATTTCCGGGTAGCGGCAGACGAGTAGCGTATCTATGCCACGTTCAACGATCCGCGCGCGCAGCGGCTCGGGCACGTCGAGCGCGGTGACACCGTCGGGCGGATGATCGAGGTCGAGTCCGAAATGCGGCCGCGCACCCAGCGCCGAGCCGTCGCCGAGCGTACGCGTTCCTGAGAATAATGGGAGGAGGCGCTCACCTTCGTCATACAGATGCACGAAGTCATCACCGAACCGCGTGAGGTAGTACTCGTTCGACGGTTCCAGTAGCGGCACGACGAACGAGAGATGCACGAAATCACCGAGCCCGTGCGGCCAGTAGATCAGCACGCGCCGGTTCGTCACCGAACCAAAGCGCCGGCCGTCGTCGGAATAGACGGGCAACTCGATCATATGCGTTGCAAGCTTTTCGGCCGTTCGCCGGAAAGTACTTTTCAATGCTCCACATCGGTCTTGATGCGTGGAACCTTCCGGGCGATCACCGCGGCATCGGCCGTTACGTTCGTTCGATCCTGCGTGAATGGCGTACGACATTTGCCGCGCGCGCTCGCGTCTCGCTGATCGTTCCCGAGTGGCACACCTGGACCGTGCGCGGCCGCTACCTCCATGAGGTCGACGGCTACCCCTACCCGATCGTGTCGCGCGCGTTTGCGCAGCGGGCGAACCTCGACGTGCTGTGGTTTCCTTGGAACGGCTGTAGTTGGCTGAATTTCACACGCCCCGCGGTAGCCACGCTGCATGATGCGACGAATTTTGTGATTCCCGGCTATGCGCCGCAGACGCAGGTAATCTTCCGCAATGCCGCCGCTCGCTGCCGCGAGCTGATTACCGACTCGATGTTCTCCGCCCACGAACTCGCACGCGAACTGCAGGTGCCGCTCGAACGCTTTACCGCAATCCCGCTCGGCGTCAACATGCCGATCGCTCAAGCCGTGTCGGCTTCGATCCAGCGCGAGCAGCCCTACGTACTGTTCGTCGGAACGGCCGAAGTCCGCAAAGGGATCGTGACGCTGGTTCGCGCGATGGAGCAAGTGCAGCGAGACGATCCGGCCCTCCGTTTGATCGTCGCCGGGGCGCGCGGTGACGGCCTGCGCGGCGACGAAACGATCAACATGGAGGCGCTTGGCTTCGTCGACGACGACATGCTTGCCCAATTCTATCGTGGTGCTGCCGTCTTCGTCTTTCCGTCGCGCTACGAAGGCTTCGGCCTGCCGGTGCTCGAGGCGATGGCATTCGGTGTGCCGGTCATCACCACCGGCGTGACCGCGATTCCCGAGGCCGCGGGCGATGCGGCCCTCTATGTCCCGCTCGATGACGACGTTGGGCTCGCCCAAGCCATCCAGCGCGTGCGCAACGATCCAGCGCTGGCTGCGTCGTTGCGCGAACGGGGGCTCGCGCGAGCGGCACAGATGAGCTGGACGAACACTGCGAGCGCCACCCTCGACGTCCTCGAGCGCGCGGCGTCGTGAACGGCGGCATTCGACTCGCGACGGGCCTAGCGATTCGTGACGGACGCGTGCTGCTCGTTGCATCGAGCTATCGCTCACACGCAGAGCCGCTCTGGAATCTTCCCGGCGGTCGCGTGGCGTCGGGGGAATTGTTGCGCGACGCGGTCGTGCGCGAAGTTGCCGAAGAGACCGGGCTGCGCGCGAGCGTCAGCGAGCTTGCGTACGTGAGCGAGAGTTACGACGGCGCGCTCCACGTGTTCAACGCAACCTTTGCAATCGACGTCACCGGTTCGATCGCGCAAGCGGCCGGCGACGATCACGTCGTCGCGGTGGAGTGGGTGCCGATCGATCGAATCGCCGAGCGCATCAGCGTCGCGGTGGTGCGCGATCCGCTCGTGCAGTATCTGCGCGATCGTACGCGCTACTACGGCTTTGCTGACGCCGGCGTAACGATTGAATGGCCCGAAGAGAGCTGACTAAGCCGGTTTCCTCAGTTCCCAGGCTTGACGATCGAGTACATAGCCAAGCACGTCAACCGGCTGACCGCCGACGGTTGCGCCGTGGGGCAGCACGCCGTCTTCTTCAAATCCCGCGCGGGCAAGCACGGCGCGCGACGGCACGTTCTCAGGCACGCAGTAGGCGCGGAGCTTGCGCAGATGCAGCCGTGAAAACGCTTCCGAGGCGAGCGAACGCACCGCTTCGGTCGCAACGCCGCGTCCGCGTGCGGCTTGCACCACGCTGTAGCCGATTTCGGCGGATGAGTTGACCCGCTCGCCCACGCGGAGCGAGGCCCACCCGACCGGTTCAGCGATGCCCTCGAAGTAGATCAGCCATTCGAAGCGTCCCCAAGCGCCAGGCTCGAGCCGCTGCGGCCGCGAGGCGACCATGCGTCCGAACTGCACGAGATCGACATCAGGCAAATCCTGAAATTCGCGCAACCCCGGCTGGCGCAGCATCTGCCACAACACCGCGGCGTTGTGCGGCGTCACCGGAACCAATCGCAGCCGTTCGGTCACGAGGGTGCGCATAGCCCTAGACATTTTCCCTCGCGCGCGTGATCCATGCGTAGAGGAGGGAGATCCACATGGTCGATTTGATGGCAACAGTGACGAGCCGCCCCTCGTACTTCGTGGGGACCCACACACACGCTGAACATGAGGAGTTCGCGGCGCAGACCGCCGGCGGCCCGATCGAGGTAATCGACAACGTCGACCTTGCGCCGCGGGTTCCGGTGAGCCCCGGCGATCGGATCGAGGTCTGCGGTGAGATGGTGCACGATCCGGGAACGTCCACGCCGATCGTGCACTGGACGCATCACGATCCCGCGCACCGCCATCCGGATGGCTTCATTCGCTTCCAGGGGCGGGTGTACGCATAGCGCCGCCTTTGAGCGTGAGCAGTTCGGGTACGGTGACGAAGCGATAGCCTTCGCCGCGCAAACGCTCGATGATCAACCGCGTCGCGTCGATCGCGCTGTGCCGGTCGCAGGTTTTCGGCGCGACATGCGTGCTCGAGCAGACGATGCCGCGATTCCCGTCGTGCAGCACGATGATCGCGCCGTCGTGTACATACGGCACGATCCGATCGGCAATGATTGCCGGCGGCGGTTCTTCCCAATCTTTGGCGAGCGGCACCGACCACATGACCGGCGTGTAGCCGAGGCGCCGCGCTTGCGCAAGCACGAGCCAATCGCGTGCCCCGAACGGAGGACGCATGATCTGCGTGTGCTGACCGGTGGCGCGATAAATCGCCTGGTCGGTTTTGGCAAGAGAGCCCCGCACCTGCGCCGGCGTCATCAGAATCATGTGGCTGTGCGACCAGCTGTGATTGCCGATCGCGTCGCCGTCGCGCACTTCGCGCCGGACGATCGACGGATAGGCCGCCACTGCCCGCCCGACGACGAAGAACGTCGCGTGCACGTGTTCACGTTCGAGGACGTCGAGGATCGCGTTCGTGTACGGTGGATTGGGTCCGTCGTCGAAGGTCAGCGCGACCACGCGTTGGTCGGCTGGTCCGCTCACGATCGTCGAGCCGAAGAGCTGGTTGCTCGGATTCTCTGAGATCTCATAGAGCCAGAATCCGGCAAGTGCCAGCAGCGCGCAGGCCAGCAGCGTTTGCAGCGCGACGCGTGTAGCGACAATCATTTCGCGATTGTGCCCGCGGCGAAAGAAGCGCGCACAGCTGCGACCTTGGCGCGAAACTCCGGCGGCCCGAAGGCGCGAAAGTCGTTGACGATCGCTTGATAGTGCGGGTCGGCAAGCTGGGTGCTCGAAAGTTTGAGCAGATCGTTCGGGTTGGTCTTACGCAGATCGATCGTGTACTGTCGGCCGGCGGTGGTCGCCCAATAGTGCGGATCGGTGAACGTGATCGTGCGATCGCCCTCTTTAAAGTCCGCCAACTGTTTCACGTAAACCGTGTAGTGCACGTTGGTATTCCCGCGCGGCGGCTTGTCCATCAGATCCCACACGCCGTCTTCCACCAGGCCGCCGAAAAAGTAGCTGACATCAGTTATCCGCGTCGCCTTCGGCAAGCGAATCGTTACCTGTTTCCCGGCATACGAACGAATGCGGTATGAGAACGTCGATTCTCCGTCGATGTCCTGCATATCGTATTCTTCTTCGAAGATCGGCGGTTTGTCGTAGTGGATCAGCAGGCGCGCATACAGTTCGCTGGGCTGCGCGCGCACCTTGTCGACGCCGGCGAACTCCGTAAACTCGGGATGCGACCAGTACAGGCGCAGACCGATGATGACCATCGCGACGACGAAGATGAAGATTGCTAACGGGACGACGGTGGTGCGGCGAAACATGACGGGCGTCTTTACGAATCCGCCGGTGCCGCTTCCTGGTCGAGGACGTCGTTCACAAGGCGGTCGGCGAGCTTGTTTTGCTTGCGCGGGACGTGTTTGATATCGACGTGCTCGAAACGCCGCACCAGCGTTTGCGCCCGCCGATGTAACGGCTGGAGATCGACGTGCTTGACGCGGTATTCGCCGCGCATCTGCTTAACGACGAGCTCCGAATCCAGCCGCACAGCGAGTCGCCGGATGCCCCGCTCGGCGGCGCGTTCGAGGCCGATGCACAGCGCGGTCCACTCGGCGACGTTGTTGGTGGCCGTGCCCAAGTAGCGCCCGACTTCGTCGAGCACGACGCCGTCGGGGCCGATCAGGACGGCGCCGCTGGCCGCTGGGCCGGGGTTTCCGCGCGAGCCGCCGTCGGCAAAAAGGGTTGCGTCGGTGCCCAGTGCGTCAAAGAGTGTTGCCATGTCGTTTTGACTGTGTTCGGCGTTGGTATAATCCAGCCATGCGACACGTTCTTATGCGCGGCTTCGCCGCTCTTGCACTCCTCTCGCTGACCCTGCTGCCGAACGCGGCCTTGGCGGCGAGCACCTTCTATGGCCTGGCCATTCACGTTTCGGCCAATAATATCAAGGTCCAGGATCCGCGTACCAAGCAGACCCTGAGCTTCGAGATCCTGCCGCAGTTCGATCAGGTCTTTTCCGGCGACGGCAAGACCACGTATCAAATGAAAGACGTTCATAGCGGTCAATATGTTGGGATCATCTACGATCAAAAGGCGCTAGGCATGCGCCACGCCGACAAGATCTACATCATGAACAACGCCAACCAACGGATCATGACCCCGTAAGCACTTCGTTCGTCCTGCTACTCTCGGCGCCGCGCTTCTGCGGCGCCGCTTCTATATTCGGATACTGCCAAGGCGGCCCTGACCGTTAGGATGGGCCTATGAATAAGCACTACGTCCTTCTCGGCGCGGCCATCCTGGCGGTGGCGCTTTGTATGGTCCCCGCGCGCGCACAAGTAACAATGCCGGCCGCCCAGCCATCGACGACTACCGATCAAGATATCCAGCTATTGCGCGAAAACATTCGCGCCGATCGCAAGAAGATCATGGCCGCCAACATGGTCCTCAGCGCGGATCAGGCTACCAAGTTCTGGCCCATCTACGATCAGTATCAAGCGGAGCTCAACAAGATCGGCGACACGCGCTGGCAATGGATGAAAGCATACGCCGCGAGCTATCCCAACGTGTCGGCGGACCAAGCCCAAGGCTTCATGGCGCGCTCGACCCAAGTGGATCAACAGATGATTGCATTACGCGAGAAGTACGTTCCGATCTTCGAAAAGGTGCTTTCGCCGAAGCAGGTCGCACTGTGGTATCAGATCGACCGGCAGATCGACCTCATCGTTAACGTGCAGTTGGCTTCGATGCTGCCACTGGTCGATCCGACGAAGTAGCTCCGCTCACAGCGCGGCATGCAGAAATGTCGCAATGGCCGGAACTAGCGCCGCGCTGAGCGGCAACTGCGGCTGCGAATAGGTCGCGATGTTTCCATCGCGGCCTGCCGGTGCATCGACGAGCATGTGATTCATACCGTCGACAGTGAGCGTTTTTGCTTTGGGATCCGCAGCCGCAAGCAGCTTCGCATCGGTCGCACTGACTTGGATGTCGGTCGTGCCGTGCACGATCATCACGGGGATCGTTAGCTTGGCGATCTCGGCGGCCGGATCGTAGCGGTACTCCGAGATCACGTACGGCTGCACGCTGGGGCGGAAGAGTGCGGCTAACGCAGGATCGGGATTAGGCACGGTCTTACCGGCAAGTAGCGAGGCATTGATGCTTTCGATTTCTTTCACGATCTGGGGGTTGGCGCCGCCCGCGCGGACTTGTTCGTCGACGATCGTTGCCAAATTGCGACCCGCGCCTTCGAGCGAGACGATGGCGCCGACGTGCGGATCGCGTTGCGCGGCAAGCATGCCGATCAAGGATCCCTCACTATGTCCGATGATCGCGATGCCGCGGAAGCGCGGATCGTGTTCGAGCCAAGTCGCGAGCGTGACTGCATCGCTTACGTAATCGTCGAAGCGCAGTTCACCTTCGGTCTGATGCACGGTGCTAGCGCCGATGAAGCGCTTGTCGTAGCGCAGGGTCGCAATGCCCTGAGCCGCGAGTCCCCGCGCGAGCTTTTTATAGGCGTCGGTGGTTAGGCCGCCGGGGCTGTTCCCATTGCGATCTGTCGCACCTGAACCGGCAATGATCAGCGCGACGGGAAACGGGCCGTTTCCATTCGGCAGCATGAGCGTGCCCGACAGCGTACCGACCGGAATCGGCACCGAGACGGCCTCTTCACGAAAGTCAGCGGCCAAAGCGGGAACGATCGCCAGTGCGAACGCAAGCGTGAGACCGGCAGCCAAACATCGGTATACCATCACCCTCCTAGAGGCAGCAGTAACTCTCGTTGCATACTCTAAGCATGTGCAGTTAGTTGCAAAGGACGGTAATGGCAGAAAGCTCCAAACGAAAACGAGGCACAAGGCCTCGTTTTTGTTTATGGTCGGGCTGACAGGATTCGAACCTGCGACCTCTTGACCCCCAGGGAAGTCGAGACCGTGCGAACGACGAGAAAATCAGGCATTTCGCGATTCCGCCGAGTTCGTACCGTCCGCATGGAACGGCAGTTCGTGAAGGGAAGGGAACCCAGCCTTTCCTTGGGTTCGCTCTAAGTAAAGGGATATGGGCGGATTCCTTACTTACACCAAATCCAGGAGGGTCTGCCGATGCTTGCACGCTGCCTGGGCTTCCTCGCCGCCGTACTCCTCACGACAACTTCCGCGCACGCCGCAACGACTGGCGTGCTCCAAGCTACGATTCCATCATCCTCAAGCGAAACCAACGCCGCCCGCGCCGAAACGGGTCAGCACGGACCCGGCGAGGGCGACGTGCTCCTGCGCGGCGGTGCCACAGTGCGAGTCGACGCACTCGTATCGCCGCGTGAATGGTGGCCGCTCTTGACGGCCACTGATCTTCACCGGGCATACACGGCCGCGACGTGTACGGTAATCTTCCACCACGAAGATTGCTCGATGGACCGCCCGAGTTACGCAGCATGGGTCGTTGATTTTCGGCTGCACGCGCCGTGGATTGCCGAGGTCATGACCGTCAGCGACCATCGTCATTATTGGATTGACACCAGCGCGCTCTACGATCCGTGCCTGGGCGGCTCGGTGAAGCTCGGACCGCACGCGCCCGTGGCGGGCTGCTAGGTCTTCTTCTTTCGCGTCGGTGCCGGCTTGGGTTTCGGCGTCGGCGGCTTCGAATCGAACTGCTGATTGTCCAGCACCTCGGCGGC
>JBEKBR010000049.1:0-16735 GCA_050015295.1 Candidatus Aquilonibacter sp.
AGCGCGTGCAAATTACATCCGAGCGCAGGCGTCTGTCCCGCTAGCGGCTATCGGCTCGGCAACGCGGCCCCGTATCTCTACGCGATCTACAAGGGCACTGTGTATCAGAGCTACACGCCGTCGCTTCCGTATGCAAGCGTTTTCTACGACATCGTCTATGGTGACAATCAGATGTCGAACCCGACCTACACACCGGCCTCGCCGATTCCCGGCGCGTCGGCGGGTCCGGGGTACGACATGGTCACCGGCGTCGGCGTACCCTATGCGGGACATCTGATCCAGGCACTCACGGGGCTGCCGGTACTCTAGCAGGCTGCCCCTCTTGCGCCCCCTGCTATAATCATGGGGCTGTGAAAGAGAAGATCCACCCCAATTGGTACCCCGAGGCCAAGGTCCACTGCGCCTGCGGTGCTGCTTTTACCACCGGTTCGACCATGAAAGAGATCGCCGTCGAGATTTGCTCGGCGTGCCATCCCTTGTTCACCGGTACCCAGAAGCTGATCGATACGGCCGGCCGCGTCGATAAGTTCAATCAGCGCGCTGCCGCCGCCGAAAAGAAGAAGCAAGAAGCCGCGCAACGCCAGGCTGCTAAGGACGCGAAGAAGGCCGTCGAGGCGTAACGACCCCGCCTTTGAATTGAAGACGAGCCGCCCTGCGGCTCGTCTTTTCGTTATCCACACCACAACGACGCACCATGGCTGAACTCAACGCAAGCGTGATTGCACGCCTCGATACGATGGTCCGGCGCTTCGACGAGATCGAGGCGGAGTTAGGCAATCCCTCGGGCGGCTTCGATCAGGCGCGCTATACGGGATTGGTCAAAGAGCGCGCGCAGCTCGAAGCGACTGTCGAAGTCTATCGGCGCTATCGCAAACTGCTCGACGAGATCATTGCCAACGACTCGCTGCTACGCGAAGGCGGCGATGCCGAGTTGCGCGAGCTGGCCGAAGAAGAGCTCAAGGCGCTTCGTGCGCGTCGCGAAGCGCTCGAAGACGAGCTCTCGGTGCTGATGATTCCCAAGGATCCCAACGACACCAAGGACATCTTTATCGAAGTCCGCGCCGGCGCTGGCGGCGACGAAGCGGCCATCTTTGCGGGCGATCTGGCGCGCATGTACATGCGCTTTGCCGAGTCGCGCGGGATGCGCGTCGAGTTGGTTTCGGAGAACGAGAGCGACGCCGGCGGTTATAAGGAAATTGTCTTTAACGTCAAAGGCGATTCGCCATATCGCTACTTCAAGTATGAGTCGGGCGTGCATCGCGTGCAGCGCGTCCCCGCCACCGAAGCGCAAGGTCGCATTCACACCTCGACGGCGACGGTCGCCGTACTGCCCGAAGTCGACGAGGACGTGCAGATTGAGATCAAGCCCGCCGACCTGCAGATCGACACCTATAAGGCCTCAGGTGCCGGCGGCCAGTACGTCAACAAGACCGAATCGGCGATCCGCATCACGCACGTGCCGACCGGCCTGATCGTGGCCTCGCAGCAAGAGCGCTCGCAGATGCAAAACCGCGAGAAGGCCATGACGATGCTCCGCGCGATGCTCTACGAGCGCCAGCAGCGCGAAAAAGAAGAAGCGATGGGATCGCTGCGACGCAGCCAAGTCGGCACCGGCGACCGCTCCGAGAAGATCCGCACCTACAATTACCCGCAAGACCGCGTGACCGATCACCGGATCAACGAGAGTTACGGCAATATTCGCGGCGTCACCGACGGTGCGCTCAGCCCGATCGTCGACGACCTGCTCGCCGACGAACAAGCGCGCCTGCTCGCCGGCGAAGACGGCGCCGCGTAAGCGTTCGTTGAACGAAACGCTGCTCGCGTTCGTCACCGGCAAGTCCATCGCGTATTTGCGCGCCCACGCAGACGAACCACTCCCCGAAGACATGGCGGCGAAATACGCGCAGCTCAAGGCGCGACTCGATCAGGGCGAACCGCTGGCGTACATTCTCGGCACCGCGGGCTTCTATCGCCGTGAATTCCTGGTCGATCCGCGCGTCTTGATTCCGCGACCCGAAACCGAACATCTCGTCGAAGAAGCAATTCGCTTTGCTCGCGTCCACGATAGGCCGCGCGTGCTCGACGTCGGCACGGGAAGCGGTGCCGTCGCGCTCTCGATTGCCGCGCACGTTCCGCAGGCGCGGGTGGATGCCGTCGACGTATCGCCCGACGCGCTCATCGTCGCAATCGCCAATCGCGAGCGGCTGCGTCTGAGCAAACGCGTCGCTTTCTACCTCGGCGATCTGCTCGAACCGGTTGCGGGCAAACGCTACGACGCGATCGTTGCGAACTTACCCTACGTGCCGACCGGCGCGGGCGACGCCGGCTTGCGCTTCGAGCCGGTGCTAGCGCTCGCTGGGGGTGCCGACGGTCTGGACGTCTATCGCCGGTTTTTTGCGGACGCCCCCGCCGCGCTCCAGGCGGGCGGGTTGCTGCTCGCCGAAGGCGCCCCGCCGATCGCGGCCGGCCTGCTCGCGCTAGCGCGTGCCGCATTCCCAGAGGCAAGCGTCTCGCTCGAGCGCGATTACGGCGATCGCGAGCGTTACGTCAAGGTGATGACCCCCGCCTAGCGCGAATAAACACATCCCGAGATGGCGAAGTACATTTTCTTCACCGGCGGCGTGGTGAGTTCGCTCGGCAAGGGCATCACCGCAGCATCCCTCGGACGACTCCTCAAAGCTCGCGGCATCAGCGTCTCGATCCAGAAACTGGATCCCTACATTAACGTTGATGCGGGCACGATGAACCCCTATCAGCACGGCGAGGTCTTCGTGACCGAAGACGGAGCCGAAACCGATCTCGATCTCGGGCACTACGAGCGGTTCATCGACGAGAATCTGGTCCGCGCCAACAACGTGACGACCGGTCAAGTTTACAACTCCGTCATCGAAAAAGAGCGCCGCGGCGAATATTTGGGTGCGACCGTTCAAGTGATCCCGCACATCACGAACGAAATCAAAGCGCATATCAAGCGCGTTGCCGAAGCCAGCCACGCCGACGTGTGCATCGTCGAAGTTGGCGGCACGGTCGGCGACATCGAATCGCTGCCGTTCTTGGAAGCGATCCGTCAGATGCGCTACGACGTGGGCGACGAGAACGTGATGTACTGTCACCTCACGCTCGTGCCGCATCTCGGCGCCGCTGATGAGCTCAAAACCAAGCCGACGCAGCACTCGGTGCGCGAGTTGCGCGGTATCGGCATCTCGCCCGATGCCATCGTCTGCCGCACGCAGTCGGCCATTATGATGCCGATCGAGCTCAAGGAGAAGATCGCGCTGTTTTGCGACGTGCCGCCCAGCTCGGTCGTGCAGAACATCGACGCGAAGACGATCTATCAGGTGCCGCTCAATCTCGAAGCCGAAGGCTTGGCCGATGCGGCTGTACGCAAACTCGGCCTGCCGACCATCGCTCCGAAGCTCGACGAGTGGATCAAGATCGTCGATCGCATCATGGATCCTAGGCATCGCG
Source organism: Candidatus Aquilonibacter sp. (assembly GCA_050015295.1). Lineage (GTDB taxonomy): Bacteria > Vulcanimicrobiota > Vulcanimicrobiia > Vulcanimicrobiales > Vulcanimicrobiaceae > Aquilonibacter. The sequence continues at coordinate 3,469 of JBEKBR010000049.1, forward strand.
TGCGCATCGCGCTCGTGGGCAAATACGTCGAACTCAAGGACGCCTACATCTCGATCGTCGAGGCGCTCCACCACGCCGGCATCTTCCACAACGCGGAAGTTGAAATCCGGCGCATCGATTCGATGACCGTCGAGACGCAGGGCGTCGGCGTGCTCGAAGGCGCGCACGGCATTCTGGTCGCGCCCGGCTTTGGTGCGCGCGGCGTCAACGGCAAACTGCAGGCGATTCGCTACGCCCGCGAGCGCAAGATTCCGTTCCTTGGGATCTGCTTCGGCATGCAGCTCGCCTGCGTCGAGTTCGCGCAAGACGTGTGCGGCATTCCCAAAGCGATGTCAATCGAAGTCGATGAGACCACGCCCGATCCGGTGATCGATTTCATGCCCGACCAGCGCGATCTTGAAATCTACGGCGGCACGATGCGGCTCGGCTCCTATAGCTGTACGCTCGAGCCGGAGACCCTCGCGCTGCGGGCCTACGGCGAAACCGAGATCAGCGAACGCCATCGCCATCGCTACGAGTTCAACAATCGCTACCGGCCGGTATTCGAAGAGCACGGCATGCGCTTCTCGGGTCATCACACGGTCGGGAAGACGACGCTGGTCGAAATCGTCGAGCTACCCACCGACATGCATCCATGGTTCCTCGGCACGCAAGCGCACCCCGAATTCAAATCGCGCCCCAACGATCCGTCCCCGCTGTATCGCGACTTCGTCGGTGCAGCGCTCGCGCATGGTGGCGCGCCCGCCGAGGTACGCTCGGTCGGCGAACGCGTTGAATCCTAGCGACATTACCGCGTTCATCCTGACGCGCGACGAGGAGCGCGATCTCCCCCGTGCGATTACGAGCCTGCCGCACGGCGTCTCGATTTTGGTGCTCGATGCGCTTTCGGCCGACAACACGGTACCGTATGCACGCGCGGCCGGCGCGCGGGTGATCGAACGGAGCTGGACCGACTTCGTCGAGGCGCGCCGTTTCGGACTCGGACAGATCACCACGCCCTGGACGCTGATGCTCGATGCCGATGAAGAGCTCGATGACCGTCTACGCGAGGCGATCGTGGCCGCGAGCGGCGACGTCAACGGGTATATCGTCCGACGTACCACCTACTTTCACGGCAAACCGATGCGCATGTGGAGCGACGAGCCGCTGCTGCGCCTCGTACGCACGAGCGCGGCGCGGATCGACAACGTCGCGTTGCACGAACGGCTCGTGTGCGACGGGCCGACACGCGAATTGAACGGGACGCTCTGGCACTACTCCTATCCCGACGCGCGCAACTATCGCGAGAAGTTCGCGCGCTACACCGCGATCGAGGCGCTCGCGCGGAAACCGAGCCTGCTTGGCACCGCCGGTGAAGCGGCGCTCGTGTTCCCGCGCTTTGCCAATAGCCTGTTGCGGCGCGGCGCCCTGCGCGACGGACCGCGCGGCTGGTACGTCGCGTGGTACTCAGCGCTCTATCCGGCGGTGGTCGCGTGGAAGTCGCTGCGCCAAGCCGGTCGCGACCGTAAAAAGAACTAGATGACGCGGATTGGTCTTGACGCGCGCTGCGGTCGCGCGATCTCGGTCGGGATGCGTACCTATATCGAAGAAGTGAGCGCGCGTTTGCCGCGGGTTGCGCCGGAGTTCGAGTACCGGCTGTACACCCGGGGCGAGAATCTCGGCGCCCTCGATCAGCTCGTGCTGCCGCTCCAGATGCGCCGCGATCGCATCGACGTGGCGCACTTCATGTCGCAGTACGTGCCGCTCTTCGCGGGTGGCCGCTTTCTTTTTACGATTCACGACGTGATCCATTTGCGCTTTCTCGAGTTCTTCAAACCGACGATCGCGCCGTACTATCGCGCTGTCGTCCAGCGCGCCGCACGCAAGGCGGCGCGCATTATCACCTCGGATAGCCGCACGATTGCCGATTTGGTCACATTGCTCGGCGCGGATCCGGCGAAGATCCGGGTCGTACCGCTCGCACCGCGCGAGCGGTTTTTTACGCAGGCGCTACCGTATCGCGCGCCGCGGCCGTACCTCATCAACGTCGGCAATCATCGTGTGCACAAGGATCTTCCAACGTTGCTCGAGGCGTGGTCGGCGCTACCGGCGCGCCACGAGATCGATCTCTACCTCACCGGGCCCGATGACTTTGGCGGCGAGTTGCAGCGCCGCTCGACCGATCGGCGCCGCGCCGTGGCGCTTGGCGACGTCGACGACGACGCGCTCGCGAGCTATTACGCCGGCGCGTTTGCGCTCGTCCATCCGTCGCTGCTCGAGGGCTTCGGATTGCCGTTCGTCGAGGCGATGGCGCAGGGGTGCCCCGTGATTGCAACGGCGACCTCGATCCCCGATCCCGTCGCGGACGCGGCGCTGCTCTTTGAACCGCGCGACGTCGAGGCTGCGCGCGCGCAGCTCGAGCGCTTGCTCGATGACCAGGCATTGCGCACCGCGCTCGTTGAACGTGGACGGCAAGCCGTTGCGGCGTTGAGCTGGGACCGAACGGCGCGCGAGACGGCCGACGTCTATCGCGAAATCGTCGAGGAGGGGCGATGATCCACGTTTTGGCAGCGACGATCGCTATCGTCTTCAACGGCGTGAAACTGCAGCTGCAGCCGCCGCCGATGATGGTGCACGGGGAACTCTACGTGCCGGTGCGCCACACGATCGAGGCGCTCGGACTACAGTTCATCCAGGTGGGCTCGCACATCGAGACGCAGGTCGGGTCGAAGATGGTCACGCTGCCAATCGGCAAGGGCGATACGATCGAGGTTAAAGACGTTCTTTACGCACCGATGCGCTTCTTTACCGAAGTGCTCGGCGCGCAGGCGACCTTTGATAGTCGTACGCAGACCGTTACGATCGTCGCCCAACTCATCGGCACCTCATCGAACGGCCTGATTCTGACCCATACCTCAGCCCAGCGCTACGGCACGGTCAGCGCAGTCGATCTCAGCTCCGATCCGCCGACCGTCACGCTCGAGTACAACGCCGCGATTCATACCGTGCCGATCGGCGCGAACGCGATCGTCGAGATGCACGACGTCGCGGCGAACGTGGAAGTCCCCGGTGAGCTTTCCGACCTCCATCCCGGCGACTTCGCGCGCATCTACATGGATCGCAACGGGCACGTGCAGCGCGTCGAAGACGCGTTCGGATCGCGTGCCGGCCACATCGCCGCGGCGACGTCGTCCGAATTCGTCATGACTGACGGCCACGTCATCGTCCCGGATCGCACTACGCAGGTCGTGCTCAACGGGCAGAGCGCCGCCGTCTCGGACTTGCGCGTGAACGACGTCGTGACCGTGCGCTACAACGTTGAGACGAATGAGATACGCACGATCTTGGCGAGTCGCCCGTTGGCTAGCGTTTCGCCGCAGCCCGGCGGTCCGGCGATCAGCGCGATCAACAGCGACAGCAATCGTCCGCTGCGCGCCGGTGACCGCGTCACGGTGACGATGCAGGGCACGCCGGGCGGCGCGGCAAGCTTCGATATCGGCTCGTATGTGACGAATCTCGCGATGAGCGAACGTTCGCGCGGCAACTACATCGCGAGCTACGCGATTCCAAATGGCGCCAACTTCAGCGACGTGCCGATCATCGGCAATTTGCGGGTCGCCGGGGCGAACGCACCCGCTGTACAAGCTGCGCAAACGCTCTCGGCTTCGAGTTCTCCGCCGGGTATCTCGGACTTCGCGCCGAGCGAAGGGGCGGTCGTAAACACCAGCTCGCCGGCGATCTACGCGACCTTCGCTGCCGATGCGGTGCCGGTCAATCCGTCGAGCATCGTGCTCTGGGTCGACGGGCGCGACGTGACCTCAGAATCGCTGCGCACCCCGACGTTCATTCAATATATGCCGTCCGACTATACGTATCACCGCGGCACCGTCCACGTTACCGTGCGCGTCGCCGATTTGGCCGGCAACACCACGACCAAGTCGTGGGACTTCGTCATTCGCCCGTAGGAGAGAACGCCACGATGGACTGCCTGTTCTGCAAGATCGCCGCGGGAGAGATTCCTTCGAAGCCGGTCTATCGCGACGACACGGTGCTTGCGATCGAAGACATCAATCCGCAGGCGCCGACGCATATTTTGGTGATGCCGGTGGCGCATCACGCGAACATCGGCGAGCTTTCCGATGCGGCAGATGGAGCGCTGCTGGCGCATCTGATGGAGGTCGCGACCAAACTCGGCCGCGAGCGCGGACGCGACGGCTACCGCCTGGTCATGAACACCGGTAAGGACGGCGGGCAAACGGTCGATCATTTGCACGTGCACGTGCTCGCCGGTCGTCACATGACCTGGCCACCGGGATGAACATGCGCCATCGACGACTGATCGCCGGATCGCTGCTTGCGGCCTTGATGATCGCAACGTATTCGAGCGCAATGGCCGAGCCGCTATCGTCTGACGAAGCAGCCTTCACGACGCGTGCGTTCAATATCGTTCCCGAGGACATCGCTCGCGTAGAAGAGATATCTGGAAACGGAGACGCAATCGTTCTTCGGGTCGGCGTCGGCGTTTGTCGTGGCGGACCCGGCGGACCCTTCATTATGCGCGTGCACGGTGCTCCCGCAGCGGCATTTCATATCGGCGAGTTCATCGCGAGCGGCGTCCTTTGGGTCAATGACCACCCGCATCCGGCGGTGAGGACCGTTACAGCGGAGGAACTGCGGCGGATCGGATGTACATTCTCGCCACCGCCCGCCGTCTTCACGCTCACGACAGCGTATTTTGAAAATGCCCCGGAGTCTATCTACCTGGTTCTGCGGGCATCGCAGCCGCACCAGCACATAGAAGAGCTTTTCGCGCAAGGCTCCACGTGCGTTGGCCAAAGAGCCCAGGCAAGTCCAACCTGGATAGTGGTCGATATTGACGGCCTTCCCCCGGTGCGTCAATCCGAACCACTGATGTCCTACCCGTCCTATCACAAGGGTGATAGCGCAAAGCTGCGGCGCTTAACGGATGGGGAGATGCGTCACTATCGCCTGTGCGACTGGTCGCAAGCGTCACCTCCTGCGGTTTCTGACGAGACCTTTATGACGACGGCATTCGCGATTGTGCCGGAAAATATCGCGCGTGTTACTTCCATCTCGACGCGTGGGGATCTAACCGTCCTACGCGTCACGGTCGCGGCTTGCGCCGGCGGAACGCCGGGGCCGCTGATCTTGCGCGTACACGGGGCACCCCCGCATGTCTTTCATGTTGGGCAACTTGTCGCGACTGGAGCCAGCGCGCCGCCGGCTAAAAGAGGTATCCCGGCGGTGAGAACCGTCACCGAACAGGAGCTCCAGCGCCTCGGATGCCCCAATAACGAACGTATTTGACGGCCCCCGCAGGCTGTGCTACAGTACCCCGGCTGGGCCTCGCAGGAGGCTTAATCTTTGCGTGCACCCTCGTGGGGGTCGCGCCGAAAGGGGGGTTGTTCAACGATGGAAGTTCGCGTATCTCCGGGAGAGTCTATTGAGAGCGCGCTGCGCCGTTTCAAGAAGGCCACCCAAAAGGCGGGTATACTCGCCGAGGCGCGCAAGCACGAGCATTACGAAAAGCCGAGCGTGCGCCGCAAGAAGAAGTCCGCGGCCGCTCGTAAGCGCCGGGCATAACCCTTGGGCATCCTAAAAGACCGCATCGCCTCCGATCTCAAGGAGGCGATGAAGGCGCGCGACCAATTGCGGTTGGACACGCTGCGTTCGGTGCTTTCCGGCTTTACCTATAAACGAAGCGAAGCCGGCGCGGAACTTTCCGACGCCGACGAGCTTGCGGTTGTGCAAAAGCAGGTCAAGCAGCGAAACGACTCGCTCGCAGAGTTCGAAAAAGCCGGTCGCCAGGATTTGGCCGATAAAGAACGCGCCGAACGGGAGATTCTCGCCTCCTATCTGCCGGCCCAAAAGTCGGCCGACGAGATTCGGGCGATCGTCAAGGCGGCCGTCGCCGCGCTGCCCGAAAGCGGCCGAAATCAGGGCGCCGCGATGAAAGCCGTCATGCCGCAGCTCAAAGGCCTTGCCGACGGCAACCTCATCCGCCAGATCGTCACCGAGGAACTCGGTTAGAAGAAACCTTGCTGTGCTGCGAAAGTAGCATCCAGCATGGTTCCTTGGCGCTTCCTCCGGGTCGCAATCTCGCTCGCGTTCGTCGCGGGCGGCCTTTCCGGTTTCGCGGCTGCCGCGCCGTCAGCGCCGGTCGTTATCGTCCCGATTAGCGGGATGGTCGACGACGGCATGGCACATTTGGTGCAGCGCGCGATCGCGCAAGCTGATGCCGAACACGCAGCGGCTGTCGTGCTCGACGTCGATAGCGACGGCGGCTTGGTCGAAGCGGCGCAAGATATTCGCGGCGCGATTTTCGCCGCGCACGAGCCGGTCTACGCATTTGTCGAACGCCGCGCCTTTTCAGCCGCGTCCTTGATCACGCTCTCGACCTCGCGTATCTACATGGCGCCGGGCTCGGCGATCGGTTCGGCCGAACCGCATCCCGACAATCCCGAAACGGTCTCGGCAGTCAAGGCGCTCTTCGTGTCTACTGCCCAACGCAATCATCGTCCCGAAAAACTCGCCGCGGCATTCGTCGATAAGTCGATCGATGTCCCGGGATATAAGACGCCGGGAACGTTCCTGACACTGCCCGCGCAAGACGCGGTAAAGACCGGTATGGCGGACGCGATCGAGCCGTCGCTGGACGCCGCGCTCGCTTCCGTGCACCTCGCGAATGCACCGCGCGTGACGCAGAGCTATAGTTGGGGCGAGGAAGTCGCGCGCTTTGCCAACACGTTCGAGATCTCGGCACTCTTGCTGAGCATCGGTACGCTCGGACTGGTCGTCGAGATGCAGACGCTGCACGGCATCGCCGGCACGATTGGGATTCTCGCGCTCGGGCTATTCTTTGGTACGCACATCTACGCCGGATTTTCCAACGGCCTCGTGATCGCGCTCGCGATCGCCGGTCTGCTTGGCATTCTGTGGGAGTTGCACGTGGTTCCTGGCCACGGTATTCCCGGTGTCTTGGGACTGCTGGCGCTATTCGCCGCCGTCTTTCTCGCCTTCGGTATTCCGTTCACGTTCATTGCGATCGAAACGATGTCGACTGCGATCATCTTGACGGTCATCTGCTTCGCGCTGCTGACGCGCATTTTCCCGGAGAACGCGTGGATGCGCCGTTTGGCGCTGGCGGAGACGCAAGGCCCCGACTACGTTACGAGCAGCGATTTCTCGTCGCTCCTCGGTAAGACGGGCGTTGCTGCCTCCTATTTGCGTCCCGCCGGCGTGGCGCAAATCGACGGCAAGCGCGTCGACGTGCTGACCGAGGGAGAATTCATCGCGGGGGGAACGCCCATCCGCGTTACGCGCGTCGAAGGCGCGCGTATCTTCGTCGAGCCGGTTACCCTCCCTAGCTATAAGTAATCCTTCGACAAGCTCAGGACTAAAAAAGGAGTCTCAATAGCGTGGATCTCGCAGTCGTCGGAGTGGTGATCGTCGTCTTCGTTGCGATCATTCTTTTCTTCGTGTTCCTTTACTATTTTCCGATCGGGACGTGGATCCGCACGATCGCGGCCGGCGTGCCGCTGGGCATCATCACGCTCGTGCGGATGCGTTTGATCGGCATTCCGCCCAGCGTCATCGTGGCAAACTACGTGCGCGCTCGCAAGGCCGGCCTGAATCTCACCGTCGATCAGATGCAGTCGCACTTTCTCGCCGGCGGTAATGTCGAAGCCGTCACGCTCGCCATGATCGCCGCGCAACGCGCCCAGATCCCGCTCGACTGGCAGCGTGCTGCGGCGATTGATCTCGCCGGGCGCAACGTCGTGGAAGCGCTCCAGACCTCGGTCACACCCAAGGTCATCGAGACGCCGATCTTCCAGGGTGTGGCGCAGAACGGCATTCAGCTCAACGTCAAAGCGCGCGTCACCGTGCGCAGCAATCTCGACCGCTATGTCGGCGGCGCCGGCGAACAGACCGTCATCGCACGCGTCGGTGAAGGTGTCGTCGCAGCGGTGGGCGCGGCGATCGATCACAAAGAAGTGCTCGAGTATCCGGACCGTATCTCCAAGACGGTGCTTGCGAAAGGCCTTGATGCCGGAACGGCGTTCGAGATCGTCTCGATCGACATCGCTGACGTCGACGTCGGTAAGAACATCGGCGCCGAATTGCAGACCTCGCAAGCCGATGCCGATCGTAAGATCGCGCAGGCGAAGGCCTCGGAGCGACAATACGCCGCACTCGCGGCCGAGCAGGAGCAAAAGGCCGAGACGCAAGCGATGCGCGTGAAGGTTGTCGAGGCCGAAGCTTCGATTCCGCTCGCAATCGCGGAGGCGTTCCGGAACGGGAACCTCGGCGTGATGGACTATTACAAGCTCAAGAATCTGCAGGCCGATACCGGCATGCGCGATTCCATCGGGACCAGCGTCGAAGGTGGTGGTTCGTCCGACCTCAACGCGCCGCCGCAACCGCCGGCGCCGGGACGATAAGCCTCGATGCACGACATCGGACCGATCATTTGGATCGTCATCGTCTTGATCGGGGTCGTCTCGAGCATCCGGAAGAACGTGCAGCGAGCGCGGGCGCAGCAAACGCCCGCGCCCGCGTCGCAGCAGATGGCGGTGCAGCGACCAGCGGCGCCGTCGCCGCAGCCCGTGGCGGCGCCGCGGTTCGTGGCGACCGCATTTGCTATGCCCCCGGTCGACCCGCCTCCGCCCCCGCGACCGGTTCCCCCACCCCGCCCGGTGCCGGCTCCGGCGCCGGCACCCGCGCCGGCGTCATATTCGTTCGCGCCGGCGGTTCGGATTGGAACCTCCCCGATTCGTGGTATGTTCGGAGGAGGCGCGACCCTCATCCGCGCTATTGTTGCCGCCGAGGTCTTGGGGCCGCCTAAAGCATTTCAGGAGCAAACGATCTGGAGTCCACGTCACAGCGAACCGTCGATTTAAGCGATCTCGAAGATCGCGTTCGTCTCTTCGGACAATTCGATCAAAATCTCTCAGCACTCGAAGACGGATTGCGGGTAAGCGTTCGTGCCGACGGTGACCGTCTGACGCTCGCGGGTTCCGCTGTTAACGTTGAACGTGCCGAACACGCGGTGCGCCGCATGCTCGATGCGGCGGTCGATGGAGCGCAAATCACGCCCGACGACGTGGCGCTGGCAATTTCCGACGCGGGCCAGCACGCCAACGGGCGCGCCTTGCCGGGCACGCTGATTCGCGCGCAGCGCGGCAAAGAGATCCGGCCGAAGACCGCCGGCCAGCGCGCGTTCGTGCAATCGATTGAAAACAACACGCTCACCGTCGGGATTGGCCCCGCCGGCACCGGCAAGACGTTTCTCGCCGTGGTGATGGCGGTGCGTGCGCTCAAAAATCACGAGGTTTCGCGCCTCATCCTTTCGCGGCCGGCGGTAGAAGCCGGTGAGAAGCTCGGCTTTCTTCCCGGCGATCTCCGCGAAAAAGTCGATCCGTATCTGCGCCCGCTCTACGACGCGCTCGAGGATTTGCTCGACGACGGCGTGGTTGCGCGTTATCTCGAACGCGGGACGATCGAAGTAGCGCCGCTCGCCTACATGCGCGGGCGTACGCTCAACGACGCGTTCGTGATTCTCGACGAGGCGCAGAACGCCACCGCCGATCAGCTCAAGATGTTTCTCACGCGATTGGGCGCAGGCTCGAAGATGGTGATCAACGGCGACGTCACGCAGATCGATCTCCCATCGGGTGCGCGTAGCGGCCTGCGCGATGCCGCGCGCCGCATTGGTGTCATCGACGACGTGGGCGTGGTGGAGTTGAACGAAACCGATGTGGTCCGGCACCCGCTCGTGGCGAGCATCATTAAAGCGTATGCAAATCCACTACCGGAATAACGTACGTGGTAGCGGCATCGATCCGCGCGCGCTCAAGAGCGTCATGCGCCGCTTGCTCGCCGGCGTCGATCGCGCGGATGCGGCGATCTCGCTGACGCTGGTCGACGATGCGGCGATTCGCCGAATCAATCGCGAGCACCGAGGCAAAGATCAACCCACCGACGTGCTCTCATTTCCGCTCGAGCCCGAAGGGTTTGTTCCCGAGGTTTTGCTCGGCGACATCGTGATCTCGCTCGAGACCGCGCGCCGCCAAGCCGCGGACTATGACGCGCCGTTGCAACGCGAAGTCGAACGCTTGATGATTCACGGACTGCTGCACGTGCTCGGGCACGATCACATGGAGCCCGACGAACGGCGCGTCATGGAAGCCGAAGAGCGACGCCTGGCCGTGGTGATCGGCATGCCCTGGCCGTACGATGACAACGAGCGCTGATATGCGTTTTTGGCGTTCGTTCAATCATGCATTCGCCGGCATCATGTACGCCGCGCGCACGCAACCCAACATGCGCGCGCACCTGATCATTTCCTTACTCGTGATTTTGGCGGCGTTGATCTTGCGCCTCGGGCGCGACTACGTCGTCGACCTGGTGATCATCATTGCGGTCGTGCTGGCGCTCGAGCTGCTCAACACCGCGGTCGAATCGATCGTCGATCTGCTCACCGTCACGCATCACCCCCTGGCAAAGACGGCCAAGGACGCTGCAGCGGGGGCGGTTCTGATCGCCTCGATCGCCGCCGTGGTCGTCGGCTACCTGATCTTCTATCAGGGCTTGATCAACGGCGGCCAGCGGGTCTACGAAGCGGTCGCAAGCGTCCCGAGCAACATTGCCTTCGTTGTCCTAGCGGTCGTCGCGATTGCGACGATCTTCGCCAAGGCCTGGGTCGGCCGGGGCTCAGCGCTGCAGGGCGGCGCTATTTCGGGCCATGCGGCCCTCGCGTTCGCGGCCGCCACACTGCTCGCGTTCCTCTACCAGCGGCCGCTGGCGGCGCTCCTGGCCTACTTCGTGGCCTTCCTGGTAGCCCAGAGCCGGGTGGAGGCCAAGTTCCACAGCACGGGCGAGGTGGTGGCCGGCTCGGTCCTGGGCGCGGTGGTCGCCCTGGCGGTGTACCTGCTGGCCCGCTCGCACCTTGTGCTATAATGGCGCCGTTTTGAATACCGACCCCGACCGAAGTCCCGCATCATGACGGCGGCTCACCCGACTAACTGGCTCGAAGTCGCCGTGCTGATCGTCCTGGTGCTTGCTTCCTCGTTCTTTTCTGCTTCGGAGACGGCCCTAGTCTCGGTCGGCCGCGTACGCGCCCGCAGCCTCCAGGATCGCAAGGTCCGTGGCTCAGGCAACGTCGTCCAACTGGTTGACGACAAGAGCCACGTGCTTACGTCGATCCTGATCGGCAACACGATTGCACTGCTGGCGGCCGACTCGCTTGCTACCACGATCGCCTATGACATGGGCTTGGTGCAGCCGGCGCTGTGGTCGACATTCGTGATGGCGGTGATCTTGCTGCTCTTCGGTGAGATCATTCCCAAGACGCTGGCCGCGGGAAGTGGCGACCGCTGGTTGCTGGTGCTTTCGCCCACCCTGCGTATCGTCGCCGTCGTCATCGGGCCGCTCAGCAATGCGTTCACCTTCGTCGCTAACGGCATCTTGCGAATCTTCGGCATCCGCGTCGCGCACCAGATCTACGTAACGGAAGAAGATATTCGTTCGCTGGTCGACGTCGGTGCCGAGCAGCGCGTGATCGAAGAAGAAGAACGCGAGATGATCCACTCGGTCATCGAGTTCGGCGATACGATCGTGCGCGAGATCATGACGCCGCGGCCGGAGATGGTCGCGGTTTCGATCGACGATTCGCCGCGGCGCGCGCTCGACGTCGTCATTTCCGAGGGGTACTCGAAGCTGCCGGTCTACCAGGAGTCGAAAGACGATATCGTCGGCGTCGTCCACGACCGCGAGCTGCTAATCGCACTCGCCAACGGCACGCTCGCACAGACCAGCCTGCGCTCGCTGATGCGTCCCGCGCCGCACGTGCCCGAGACCAAGAAGCTCGCCGAGCTTCTGCGCGAGATGCAGCGCGAAAAATTTTCGATGTCGATCGTCGTCGACGAATACGGCGGCACGGCCGGACTGGTGACGATGGAAGATCTGCTCGAAGAGATCGTCGGCGAGATTCGCGACGAGCACGACGAAGACGAGCAAGAGCCGATTCACGTCGTTTCCGACGAAGAGGCAGTGGTCGAAGCCGGCACCAACATCGAGGACGTGAACGACAAACTCGGTACGGCGATACCGAGCGAGGATTTCGAAACGATCGGCGGGTACGTGGTCGGACTCTTCGGGCGTCTGCCACGCGAGGGCGAAGAGATCGTCGCCGACCGGCACACCCGGCTGAAGGTGGAACGCACCCGCGGCCGGCGCATTCTTTCGGTGCGCATCTTCATTAGCCCTAATGGCACCGCGCACACCGAAGAGGCGCTGGAAAATGAGCACGACGTTGCTCAGTGACCATGACGCCTTGCTCGCGGCGGCTCGCGACGCTCGCCAGAACGCCTACGCTCCGTATTCAAAGTTTACCGTCGGCGCCGCACTCGATACGGGTGAGGGTCAGGTATTTCTGGGATGTAACGTGGAAAACGCCAGCTATGGACTGACGATGTGCGCCGAGCGTGTTGCGATCGGTACAGCAATTACGGCCGGCTATCGCGACTTCGCGACGATCGCGGTCGCCGGTCCCGACGGCGTGGTGACGAGTCCGTGCGGCGCGTGCCGTCAAGTGCTTGCCGAATTCAACCCCAACATGACGGTCGTCTACACGACGCCCGACGGACCGGTTACGACCACGGTCGCGGAGCTGCTTCCCCATTCCTTCGGCCCGCTCGTATAAGACGCGCGGCATTGTGCTGCGCGCGCGTCCCCTGGGTGAAGCCGATCGCATCATTCGCCTCTTCACGAGCGAACGCGGAAAACTCGACGCGGTGGCGAAAGGCGTGCGCCGTGCCAAGAGTCATTTCGCCGGACGGCTGGAGTTCGGAAACGAGTGCGAGCTGCAGATGCACCACGGCCGCTCGCTCGATGTGATCGTGAGCGCCGACATCATTCGCGCGCCATGGGAACGCCTGGTTGAACCCGAACGATTTGCGACCGCGCAGCTTATCGCCGAACTCATCGACGCGTTCTGCGAACCGGATTTTGCGATGCCCGACGTCTACACGCTGCTCGCCGGCGTGCTTTCGGCCATCGCCGCGAGTGAGACGCCGCGCGCGCTCGTCCCGCGCTTTTCGATGCGTTTGCTAGCGTCGCTCGGCATCGAGCCGCCCGTGGACGCCTGTATTCGCTGCGGGAAACCCTTGGACCAGGACGCGGCCTGGGTCGATCCGCAAGCCGGCGGATTCATTTGCGGACGCTGCCGCGAGAATTGGCGCGACTTGCCCGAACTCGATGCCGAGGA
>JBEKBR010000050.1:0-15780 GCA_050015295.1 Candidatus Aquilonibacter sp.
ACGAGCCCTTCACCGCGCCCCATCCCCTCTGCGCCTTGGAGCCTCCATGACATCGGCTATTTCGTCACAGCGTGACACCCGCTGGACATCGCTCTACGTTCTCTGCATCGGCATGCTGATGATCGTCCTCGACATTACCGTCGCGAACGTCGCATTGCCGTCGATTCAGCGTGACTTAGGGTTCTCGCAATCCGAACTCGCCTGGGTGATCAACGCGTATCTCATTGCATTTGCCGGCTTGTTGCTGCTCTCAGGCCGCTTAGGCGATCTGTTCGGCGGCAAGCGCATTTTCCTGATCGGCTTGGGCGTCTTTACGGCATCATCGCTGCTGTGCGGGATTGCGTGGAGCGCTCCGGCACTTGTCGCCGCGCGCTTTGCACAAGGCGTCGGCGGCGCGATGGCCTCGGCGGTGATTCTGGCGATGATCGTCACCGCGTTCCCCGAGGCAGGCGAACGCACACGCGCCATCGGCGTGTTCAGCTTCACTGCATCGGCCGGAGGCTCGATCGGATTGTTGCTCGGCGGCGCCATCACGCAAACGCTCGGTTGGCACTGGGCGTTTTTGGTGAACGTGCCGATCGGGATCATCACGATCGTCCTCGGGCAACGCGTGATCGTCGCGCCGCCGGGCATCGGCTGGCGAAACGGCGCCGACATCATCGGCGCGACAACGATCACCGCCTCGCTGATGCTCGGCGTCTATGCCGTCGTTTCGGTACCGGTTGCCGGCATCACGTCGCCACCGGTTATTGCGTGCGGCGTGCTGGCGTTCGTGCTGTTCGCCGCTTTCCTCGCGCGGCAGCTATCGGCGAAGAAGCCACTCATCCCCCTGCGGTTATTCCTTTCGCGCAACGTCGGCGGCGCAAACGTGTTGCAGATGTTGCTCAGCGCCGGACTATTCGGATTCTTCTTTCTCGATACACTGCTCTTACGGCGCACGCTGAACTACAGTGCGCTCGAAACCGGCTTTGCCTTCTTGCCGCTCACGATCACCAGCGGTGCCCTCTCGCTTGGATGGGCGGAGCGTTTGGTCACCGCGTTTGGCGCGCGCCGCGTCCTCATCGGCGGAAGTACGCTCGCGTTTGCCGGTCTCATCGTGATCACGCTCGCGCCATCCAGTGCGAACTACCTTGCCTCAACCTTCCCGGCGATGATGCTTATCGGGATCGGCATGGGTGCGGCCTTTCCGCCCTTGATGCTCTTCGCGATGTCCGGCACAACCGAAGCCGATGCCGGCGTTGCGTCCGGCGTGCTTGCAACGTCGTCAGAGGCCGGCGCCGCACTCGGGCTTGCGGTGCTCGCGACGATTGCGTCGATCGGCGGCTTTCGTGTGGCCTTTGCTACGGCGACCGCGTGCATTGCTGTCGCAATCGCGGTCGCCGCCAGCGTACTCGAGCGCGACGACGCCTCAGGTGTGATAGATAACAAACGCGGTAATGAGCCCGAGAGCGCATAACGCAACGACGGCCGCCATCGCTGCGCGAACTGAGAGCTGCGCCTGCGCACCCTGTACGATTGCTCGCGCTACGGCGATGTAGCGGTAACCGCCGAAGATCGCAAGCGCAACACCCACGCCGATCATCAAGACGCCAAGCAGCGCTGATACGCCGCCCGTCGCCTCGTGCACGCCGGTGGTCGTGGCGAGTTCGCGTACGAACAGCCCGAAGCGCGCGACGACGAAGCCGAAGCCGATACAGGCGAGCGCCGTTCGCAGATACGCTAGAAACGTACGCTCGTTCGCAAGCTGGTCGGTGACGCTCGCCATTTAGAGCGGTAGCGGCTTCGGTTTCGGAACGTCGGCCGGGAGTGTTTGAATGTAGGCATTGAACGCTTGTGCGTCGGTTGCCCATTCCGCATTCATGCGCCGTTCTGAATCCAGCACCGCCGGCGTGATCAAGCCGGCACCGGCCATGCTCATCAAGTCCTCGCGCAGCTTACCCGTGCGTTGAATGAAGTCTTCAAAGCCCTGATAGTTTGCGGTCAGTTGATCTTGCATGTCTTGCAGATGCGCCAAGCCCACCGTGTCATTCTTCTTCGTGAGCGCCGCACGCACGTCGTCGAGGCTATTGAGTGCGACGTCAAGCATCGAGAGCTTGGCGAAGATGCGATTCGAGAACTCGTACGACGCGACCATTTCCGCTTGCGTAAAGCGCGTTGCCGGATCGGCTTTGACCACGAAGGTTCCGCTGAAGTTCTTGCCGTCGACGGTCATGCGATAACCATAGGTTCCCGGAGGCACCGACGCACCCGCGTCAGGACCCTTGAAGAACTTACCCGCGCCATTCCATTTCACCGGCCCGTCGACGGCATAACCCCAGGTGAACGATTGCAGGCCCGCACCATTGGGAATCACCGGCTTCGGTTTGCTATCGGCGGAAGCCGGCGCGAACGGCGACGGTTCGCGATTGCCTTGCAGCGTCCGGATCACGCGCCCATGGTCGAGAATCTTCAGGACCGGTGCCTGTGCGCCCGGCGTCGGCTGATAGTACCAAAAGATCGCGCCGTAATCCGGATTGCTCCCGGCGTAGTCGGTGTAAATACCCTCGTCGTTGCCGTGTAAGTTGTATTGATACGACACGCGCGGGCCGACGACAAACGGCTGTGCCGGCGTCGAACACGCCTCCATCTGGAGCGGCCGCAAGTCGTCCATGACGTACAGCGCACGCCCGTGCGTTGCAACGACCATGTCATCCCACGTCGACTGATAGCGAATGTCGCGAACCGCAACGGTTGGCAGATTGTTCTTGAAGTCGTGCCACGACGTGCCCGCATCGCACGAGATGAACATGCCGGTTTCCGTTCCGGCGTACACGATATTCGCATTGTGAAGGTCTTGACGAACCGAACGCGCGTACCACGTGCCCGACGGCAGATTCTTGCCGATGTTGCTCCAGGTCTTTCCAAAGTCGTGCGTGACCAGCAAATACGGCGTGTAGTCGCCCATGAGATGGCGATCGATACTCACGAACGCGGTGCCGTCGGCGGTCGTCGAAGGGGCCACGGTCTCCGCCTCGCCATGATCGGGTACGCCCGGCGGCGTCACGTTTTTCCAGTGCAACCCACCGTCGAGTGTGTATTGCACTTGCCCATCGTCGGTGCCGACCCAGATCTCGCCCTTGTGCAGGCTCGAGCCTTCGATGTCGAGGATCGTGTTATAGTTTTCTGCGCTCGAGACGTCGTGGGTGATCGGTCCGCCCGGGGGCGCTTGATGGCTCTTCTCATCGAGCGTCAGATCCGGGCTAATCACGGTCCAGTGGCGGCCTCGATCTTTCGTTTGAAAGATCACGTTGCCGCCGAGCCAACCGATGTGCCCATCCCACGGTGCAAATGCAATCGGCGAGTCCCAGTTGAAACGATATTTCGCGGTACGCAAATCAAACTGTTCGCCCGCCAATGCGATATAGGGCTGCGCCAGGAATTGATCGTTGTTCCGCTTGTCAAACACGATCACTGAGCCACCTTGCGAATCTGACCAGAAGATATTTGGATCGAGTGGATCGGGAATAGCCCACTCGCCGTCGCCGCCGTTGACGTTAATCCAGTATTTATTCTGAATTCCCGAAGGATCGAGGGAATTGCTTGGCCCGCACCATGCGTTGTTGTCTTGCCAGCCGCCGCACACCCAATAGGGATTGCCGGTAGCACCGACGCCGACGTGATAGACTTCGCCGATCGGCAAATTCCGATCGAAGAACCATGACCCGCCACCGTCGTGCGAAACACCGACGCCGCCGTCTTCGGCAACGATGATGCGCTTAGGATCGTTGGGCGCGATCCACATGCCGTGGAAGTCGCCGTGCGGCCCGTTGAGCAACGGACGGAAGGTTTTTCCGCCGTCGCGAGACGAGACGAGCACCACCGAAATGCCGAAGACGTGATCGGGATTACTCGGATCGACCGCGAGATGCGAAAAGTAGAACGGCCGCTGGTTCACGAGCGACTCACTACTCACCAGCGTCCAATTCGCGCCGGCGTCATCAGAACGCCATAGGATACCTTTCGAGGCTTCGATCGTTGCGTAGACGCGATTGGGATTGCTCGGCGCGACCGCGAGACCGATGCGTCCGAGCGTGCCGTCGGGCAGACCGTGGCCCGTGAGTTGCTTCCAGGTCTTCCCGCCGTCGGTTGACTTGTAGAGACCATCGTCGGGACCGCCGCTCTCCGTCGTCCACGGACGCCGCTGGAAATGCCACATGCCCGCGTACACGATATTCGGATCGTTTGGATCCATCGCGAGATCCGACGCGCCGCTTTGGTTGCCGACATACAGAGTTTTCGTCCACGTCTTGCCACCGTCGTCGGTAACGTAGACGCCACGATCCTCACTCGGCGCGAACGTATCGCCGAGCGCAGCCACCAGCACGTGATTGGGATTCTTCGGGTCCACGAGCAGGCGCGTGATCGTGCGCGTTTTCTCGAGTCCCATCGCGGTCCAATCTTTGCCGCCGTTCGTCGACTTGTAGACGCCGGCACCCGGAATGACGTCGTTGCGCGGATTGCCTTCACCGGTCGCGACCCACACCGTCTCGTCGTTGGTCGGATCGATCACTACGTCGCCGATCGACGCGACCGGCTCCTTGCCGAAGACATCGTTCCAGGTCTCGCCGCCATCGGTGCTCTTCCACACCCCGCCCCCTGCCGAAGCAACGTAATACAGGTTCGGGTTTTTAGCCGAGCCGGCGACGTTGGCGGCACGGCCGCCCGGGAGCGCCGGGCCAATCTCGCGCCACTGCATACTTTGATAGACGGGTTTGGCCGTCGGAACCGGGGAGGGCGTCGCCGACGGGGACGCCGAGGGCGAAACGGCAGCAACAAGCGCCGCGAGCACAATCGCAATCATGATGTACAGAGTACGCGGTGCGAGATCAAAAAGTCTTTAGAGCGGGCCTGCCCGTCAATATGTTACCTTGATGGGCATGTGGATTCACGACCTCGCATACTTTTTTGGTGGCGTTTTCCTCGCCAATGCCGTGCCCCACTATGTCAGCGGCATGATGGGACGATCGTTTCAGAGCCCGTTTGCCAAACCGCCGGGCAAAGGCCTGTCGTCATCGACGGTCAACGTGGTGTGGGGATTCGCGAACCTCGCGATCGCCTACGGCCTCATTCTGCGGGTGGGCCAGTTCGACGCCCGCGCCACAGATCAGATCGCCAGCCTCGGCTTAGGCCTCTTGTTGATGGGCGTGATGGCCGCGCGCACGTTCGGCCAGTTTCACGGCGGAAATACTCCCGCCGGCTCTTAGTTCTTGATCGTTACGTCCAGAACGTTCGGTTTGGCCCAATGCAGCGAGCACACGTTGTTGATGTTGGCCGTGACACGTGATTCCCACGCGCTGCCGTTGCCGGCAGGCCACATCGCGATCTGGCAGTACGCTTTTGCGCGCCCTACTCCACTGGGCAGGACGGTCCAGCTGCCCGATCCAGAGCAGATGTTCTGCTCCCGGCTATTTATATAGCACGGCCCTGAGAGCAGACGGACGGCGGGGGCGACCTGCGGATTCGTACCGTGTACGACGAGATAGCCGTACGTGAGAGCGGCGATAAGAAACGAATACATCGATGTGTTCTGTTTCTCAACGGGCGCTGCTAACCTACCTGATTGAGGTGCCGCTCCAGCGCGATCGCGGATACGGAATCCGTCGGCACGAGCACGCCAACGATGTATTCCGGCGCATTGGGAATCGAGAGTCGTGTGTACGCGATGCTAATGGCAGTCTTCGACCCTAAAGGGCGCACGCATCCGGGAACGGTCGAAAGCTTGGAAACTTCGCGTCTCCTCCACAAGAGGTCGAACTCGGCGCTGTCGCTACGTAGTCGATCGACGAGTTCTTGTATGGCTGTTCCGCCGTCGTCGGCATTGGCCCAGTTCAGTCGCAGCGCTCCGATGAGATTCCTGATGCCGCGGTCCATGACGCTATCGGGATACATTTGACGGCGAACCGGATCCGTGAAGAACCTCCAGAGCGTGTTGCGCTCCCATTTATCGCCGTGGGCAACGTCGCGTCCGTACACGGCTCGAGCGGCCGCGTTGCAGCTCAAAATTTCAAACCGGCTGTTGATCAACGCAGCGGGCACTCCCAAAAATGCATCGAGCATTGGCTGGATCGAAGCGAGCGACGGCACCTCGTCCGAGCCTTCACAAACCTGATCGGCCTTGCCGAAACCCGCAAGAAGTGACGCGTAGAGCCACTCGCTATCCGATAATTGAAGCGCGCGCGCGACACGGAGCAGACTGTGTAGCGAAGGCTGAATGTCTCGACCTTGTTCGAGCCACATGTACCAAGAGGTACTGACATCCGCTAAGCTCGCAACCTCTTCGCGTCGCAGGCCGCGCGAACGCCTGCGTTTTCCGCGAGAAAAACCAAGGTCCTCGGGTTGCAGCGCCTCTCGATGCGATCGCAAAAGGGCCGCCAATTCACCGCGCATTCTATCAGTGTGCATCATCAGCCACCACCCTCGTAGCTATCACTTTTTCTCATATGATGCGCATCCGGCTTACGCCGCTTTATACGAACTTCTATACTAAATACCCCGACGGCACCTGCACGGTGAATGCTGTCGGCTGCCTGGTTTTTTTCAACGGATGTCCCGAAATTTCCACGAGATGTTAGGAGCTCCACCATGAAGATATGGTCACGCGCCGCTAAGATCGCTGTTCCCGCGAGTGCGATTATTGTAGCGGCGCTATTCATTGCGTTTGCACTTGCGCGCGTACCGGTCACCGCCTCGGTCGTTATTCCCGAGGTTGGATCGTATGGTCAACCGCGATTTGGCGTCGACCCGACTTGGCCAAAAGAGCTGCCAAATAATTGGATCGTCGGACAAGTCGGTGGTTTGTCGGTAGACAAAGAGAACGACATCTGGGTCTATCAGCGGCCCTATTCCGACACGTCGGATGAACTCGATGCCGCCCAAAGCCCCCAGGCCGCAATCTGTTGCTACCCCGCGCCGCCGGTGCTCGAATTCGACACCAACGGCAATTTGCTCAATGCCTGGGGACCGATCGAGAATATCACGTGCTGCGCAGCGGGCACCACGGTTCCGGGGCGCAACCCCAATAGTCCCGAGCCAACCAATTACAACTATGTCAAAGGCGAGCACGGCATCTTCGCCGATGATGCGGGCTACGTCTGGATTACGGGAAACGCGACTGGAGATCGTCAGATTCTCAAGTTCACCCGCAACGGCGCGTTTGTCATGCAGATTGGAACGCCAGGAACGACCTGTTCGAATCTGGATACCGTCGACGTTTGCAAAGCCGCGCAGTTCTACGTTGACGTACCGAACAACGAACTCTACGTTGCAGACGGATACGGCAACAATCGTGTTGTCGTATTTAATGCGACGACCGGCAAATTCAAACGTGCCTGGGGTGCGTTCGGCGTAACCGCTACCAGCGGCGCAGTGACGACCGGCTTCGGCGTCATCCCGCCGTTGCAGGCAACCTACCCGGCATACACCTACAGCGCCGGCCACCCGACCTATCACTTCCTCAATCCGGTGCACTGCATCACGAAGGATCCGGTCACGGGGTACATATGGGTATGCGACCGTGTCAACGACCGCATACAGGTCTTTACTCCGGCAGGCGCCTACATTGGTCAATGTTACTTTGCCCAAGCGACGCTTGGACCGGGGTCGACCTGGGACGCGAAGTTCTACCCACGCGGCAGCAATCGCGTCATACTGAGTGCCGACGGTACGAACAACATTGTTCGCGCATTCTTGCCGGTACCGTCACAGACAACCGGCACAACGACGCCGAGCTCAGCGTGTCCGCTGGTCGGCGGCTTTGGACATAACGGCAGAAACGCCGGATATTTCCACTGGGTTCACGTTACCGATGTCGATGCGTACGGAAACTACTACGAAGGCGAAGTGGACACTGGTAAGCGCGTGCAAAAGTTCACGCCGATGTCTAGTGGACACTGGTAAGCGCATCCAACCTGGAGCCCGTTTCCCGCGGGGAGGCGGGCTCCGCCCTTCAACGATTGCACTCGCGTTGCTTGCGGGATTCCTTCCCGCGTGCGGGCAGCAGCACACGCCCATCGGGATTCGCGAATTTGCGATCGCCGAAGCCGGCGGGGATCGTTGGCCCGGCGGGATTACGCGCGGTCCTGACGGCGCACTGTGGTTCACGGAGTTTCACGGCCACGGGATCGGGCGGATCACGCAATCCGGGAGGATCACCGAATACAAAATTCCCGATGCCGGTGCCAAACCCGGAAGCATAACCATTGGCCCGGACGGCGCGATGTGGTTCACGATACCGAACGACCACGCGATCGGCCGAATCACCACGAACGGAGCGATTTCACTCTTTCGAGTAGGGACGGCTTCAAACGATAGGCCGGGCGGTATCGTCGCCGGCCCTGACGGCGCGTTGTGGTTTACCGAGCCGCTCGCCGGAGCGATTGGCCGAATCAGTACGCGCGGCGCAGTCGCAATTTTTCGCGTCGATAAGCGAAACGCGGCACCACAAAACATCGCTGCCGGGTCGGATCGCGCGCTTTGGTTCACCGATCGGGGCCGCGGCGCGATTGGAAGAATTTCGATCGCCGGAGCGATACGCGAATACTCGCTCCCCGCAGATCACGCCAACGACGTGTACGGCATAACCTCAGGACCAGATGGAGCGCTTTGGTTCACGCAGCCACGGAGCCGTCGAATTGGGCGCATTACTCCCTCGGGACAGATCGCAACATATCCGATTGCGCTCGGCTCTCCGGGCGCCATTGCCGGCGGGCCCGACGGTGATGTCTGGTTCACCGCAATCGAGCCAAGCGTCGTCGCCCACGTGACGACGTCGGGCGCTATGCAAGAATATCAACTCGGAGGGCTGGATAAGCCCGGCGGAATCACGTTCGGACCGGACCGTGCGGTTTGGTTCACCGTATATTCAGACGACAAGATCGGGCGAGCCGGTCCCACGCAATCGTGATGGAATGATGGTGGCTTTCATGTTGCTCAATTCGCGCATTTCTTTTCCGGCACTTTTGGCCGGTTGTTTTGCGGTGACGATGACGATCGCTGCAGCCGATGACAGTGCCCCGCCGCCAGGCTACGACGAGGGCACGCGTTCGGTGGCGGTGGTTTCGTTTGCGGGTGCGCCGGTTATCATCGACGCGGCTTCGGTCAATCTTCACAAAGATGCCGATGGCAAGCCACTTGCCCTGAATTCAGCGTGCGTGCGCTATCGCAACGTTGCGCGTGAGAATATCACATCGGTTCGTTTCGAACGGCGTTACATGAATGCCGCCGGCAAAGAGCTCGGATTCGACACGGTGCAAGACACCGTCGAACGCGCACCTGATCCGGGAGCGAAGCCTGGAGTGGTTCCGGTTGGTGACGCCTATTGGTTGTGCACGCAAACAGATGTCCCGTACGGCGCGAGGGTCGCGAGCGTCGTCCTGTTTCCGATTCTGGTGAAGTTTAGTTCGAGCGGCATGTGGCAACCGCCACCCGATGCGCTTCGTTAGCAGATTCTTGTGCCTTGTCGCGGTGGTTCTTGGGACGCTGGTGGCGCCACCGCCGCTTATGGCTGCTGTACCGACGCTCGATAAGGTCGGTATCCAAACTGCGCCAAAGGGAGGCGCAACTGTAACGCTCACCTTCGTCGGCGGCACGCCGACCTACCAGGTGAGCGGTCAGGGAACGCCGGAACCATCGCTCGTCTTTCAGTCCTGCCAGCTCGCGACGGACTTGCCGTCGTCATTCGCCGGCGTTGGCCCGATCAACAGCGTTGCAGTCGAGCAAACGACCAATCTCGTCGGCGTCGCACTGCATCTGCGTGGCAGTTCAGCGCTGCGCGTTCGGGCGGTCGGCCCGCAGCTCGTCATCGACGTCGGCTTCGCCCCAGCCACGAGCGCGGCGTCGGGCGCGGAGCTGCCGGCTGCGACACCGTCGCCACAGTCTGCAGCACTGGGACTCGTTACGCAAGTCATTCCGCTGAAATACGCAGACATTAGCGAAGTAGCCGGCCTGCTCGTGCAAGGCGCCAACGTTCCCTCGAACGATACGTTCCAGCCGCAAACGGCGAACATTGGCTCAACGTCCATGGGCTCCGGCGGCGGCTTTGGCGGCGTGCAGGCATCCGCGCCAACACAGAATTTTCCATCGAACCCGTCGGGAGCCGAGCAAGGCCTCGCGCAACGGGTCAGCGACAACGTTGCCGTCGATCGCCGCTTGAACGCAATTATTCTAACCGGCTCTCCTGGCCTGGTGGGGCAACTACGCGCGTTCATCGCCACCATCGACATTCCGGTCGATAGCGTATTGCTCGACACCGAGGTTCTCGAGCTCGATGAGAACGCCGCAAAGAACGTCGGCATCGACTTCGCCCCGGGCGGCAATCAGCTCGTCGCGTCGGGAAGCTTGACGATTCCCTCGAACAGCACGAGTAATATTGGTGGTGTCGCCACCACGCCGAGTACCGTCTCGCTCGCAGCGCAACTCTATGCGGAGATCGATAAAGGCAACGGGCGCATACTGTCACGCCCACGCATTCTGGCCGAGAGCGGTCAACAGGCTTCGATTCTCACCGGCGACGCAATCCCGATCATAACGTCGGTCGTCGTCACCGGATCGAGCGCATTGACGTCGCAGCAAGTGAACTACGTGAACGTCGGCGTCAACCTGCAGATAGCCCCACGCGTGTCGTCGGATGGATTTGTTACCACCCACATTTATTGCGAGGTTTCGAGTGTCGAGGCGTACGTTCAGGGCATACCGGAGATCAGCCAACGAACGGCGAGTACGATTGCGACGGTGAAGGATGGAGAGCCCCTAGTGATCGGTGGCTTGCTCCAGACCAGCGAATTGAAGAGCCTGGCGAAGCTCCCGTTCATCGGGGACTTGCCCCTCATCGGCTCGCTATTTCAACACGTCGACAACTCGTATCAAAAAACGGATTTGTACGTAGTCGTAATCCCTCACATCATCAGGACCGTGAGTCCACCGGTAGGCGCGTCGCCCGCACCGTAGATCGGACAAAGAAGCCCTTTTTGGAGCCTTCATTGACAAAGCCTGGCCGCGAGGAGTATATTCGTCGCACGATATTAGTCATATGACTAAAACGCGTGACTAAAGTCCCTATGCGGGAGGGTTAATATGGTAGTTCAAGCAACGGCGGCGGTCCGCCAACCTGATCCGGACAAGCTCAATGCCTTTGTCGGCAAGATGCTCGGGGATCTCGGCGCGATTGCAAACACGGCACTGGTCATTATCGGCGACAAGCTCGGGCTCTACCGCGCGCTCCAAGAGGGAGAGCCGCTGACGTCTGCCGAGCTTGCCGCTCGCACAAAGACGTCGGAACGCTACGTCCGCGAGTGGCTCGCCGCTCAAGCTGCCAGCGGCTACGTAGACTACGACGCAGCATCGCAGCGATTTTCAATGCCGGCCGAACAAGCTTTCATGCTGGCCGACGAAAACAGTCCGCTCAACGTAACCGGACTCTTCGAAATGCTGCAATCAATGATCGTTGACGAGCCCGCGATCACCGAGCGTTTCCGCTCGGGCAAGGGCTTCGGCTGGCACGAGCACGACGATCGGCTATTCGAAGGATGCGAACGCTTTTTCCGGCCGGGTTACAACGCCAACTTGGTAAGCGCGTGGATTCCCGCACTTGATGGCGCCGAGCAAAAACTGCGGACGGGCGCAAAGGTTGCCGATATCGGCTGCGGTCTCGGCTCGTCGACGATCATCATGGCGCTCGCGTATCCGAAGTCGACCTTCCACGGGTTCGATTACCATGAAAAGTCGATCGAACTCGCCCGTGAACGCGCGCAAAGCGCCGGCGTTTCGGATCGCATCGTCTTCGAGACTGCATCCGCAAAGGCCATTCCACCCGGCAACTACGATCTCGTCACGTACTTCGATTGTTTGCACGACATGGGCGATCCGGTCGGCGCCGCGAAGGCCGTTCGCAATGCACTAGCAGACGATGGAACGTGGTTACTCGTGGAACCGTTCGCCGGCGATCGGCTCGAAGAGAATCTCAATCCCGTCGGTCGGATCTATTACGCCGCCTCGACGATGCTCTGCACGCCCTCGTCGCTGTCGCAGGAAGTCGGCCTGGCGCTCGGCGCCCAAGCAGGAGAGGCGCGCATTGCGAATGTCGTGAAACAAGCGGGATTCACACGATTCCGGCGCGCAGCGCAGACGCCGTTCAATATCGTCTATGAGGTACGACCCTGAACCGAGAGCGGCTCAACGTTTCTAATTCGCGTCAACAGACAGAGCAGGCGTTTCTCGACGCTGCAGAGCGCCTGCTCGTACGCGAAGGCTATGCGACGATTACCACCCGCAAACTCGCAGCTGAGGCCGGCGCAAATCACGGCCTCGTGCATTATTACTTCGGCTCGATGGAGGAACTTCTGTTGCAAGTCCTCGAGCGCTTTACGGATCGTATTCTCACGCGCCAGCGCGCGATGTATGCGGATCCCAATGTGCCGTTCATCGAGAAGTGGCGCAGAGCGATGAACTACATCGATGTCGACCTTGAGGCCGGGTACCCGAAGGTTTGGTACGAGCTTCAGGCGCTGGCGTGGAATAAGCCGGAGTTTCGCGAGCGCGTCCTGCGCATGCACGAGCAGTGGGATGCGGTGCTCACCGACGCAGTCACAAGGGCGATGCGGGAGTACGGCATCGACCGCCGGCGCTTCCCGCCGGCTGCCGTCTCCGTGCTCGTGCGCACGTTCAACGAAGGGCTGATGCTCGAGCGTCTCAGCGGTTACGACAACGGACACAGCTCGCTATTGAAAATGATCGACAGCATGCTCCAGCGATGGGAACGAGATCGCGCCGAATGAGAGCCGCCGAGCCTGCCGCCGCGGGATTCGTCGAGCGCGACGGCGTCCGGATCGCGTACGAAGTGCACGGCAGTGGCGAACGCACGCTGCTGTTCATGCCCGCATGGTCGATCATCCACTCGCGCATGTGGAAGGCGCAAGTTCCTTACTTCGCACGCCACGCGCGCGTCGTGACATTCGACGGACGTGGGAATGGCCGTTCCGACAAGACTCCTTCGCTGGACTACTCCGACGACGCGTTTGCGGCAGATACACTTGCGGTTCTTGACGCGACCAATACCGCGCGGGCCACGATTGTCACGCTCTCAGCCGGAGGGCGCTGGGGATTGATCGTCGCTGCGCGACATCCGGAGCGCGTCGAGCGGCTGATCTGCCTCAGTCCCGCCGTTCCGCTCGGCCTAGGGAACACCGGGCGCAACGATCCGATGGCGCGATTCGACGAAAGGCTCGACTCGTATGAAGGCTGGGGGAAGTACAATCGTCACTACTGGCACGAGAACTATCGCGACTTTGTAGAATTCTTCTTTGCGCAAGCGTTACCGGAGGCGCATTCGACTAAGCAGTTCGAGGACTGCGTTGGCTGGGCGCTCGAGACGACGCCCGAGACACTCGCAGCCACTGCCGTTTCACCGCGCCTTAGCGAAGCCGAGGCGCAACAGCTTGCGCAATCGGTGCGCTGCCCGGTGTTGGTGCTGCACGGCGACGCCGATCGCATTGCGTCACAGAGGGGCGGCCGCGCCCTCGCGGACCTCACGCACGGGGAATTCGTCGCGCTCGAAGGCGTCGGACATTTGCCGCAAGCGCGATACCCGGTGCGCGTCAATCTCGCGATCCGAGCGGCGCTCGGCGATCGTCCGCCGCGCCCCCGCGCGCGGCGGCGCAAGCATGCGCTCTTTATTTCGTCGCCGATCGGACTTGGGCACGCGCAGCGTGACGCAGCAATAGCTGCTGAACTGCGCGCGCTCGTGCCGGATATTGCAATCGACTGGCTCGCGCAGCATCCCGTGACCAGCGTGTTGCAGGCACGCGGCGAACGCGTCCATCCCGCAAGCCCGGCGCTCGCGAACGAAACCGCACACATCGAAAGTGAATGCGGCGAGCACGATCTGCATGCATTCCAAACGATCCGCCGGATGGACGAGATCTTGGTCAATAACTTCATGGTATTGCACGACGTGATTAGCGAGGAGCACTACGATCTTGTCGTTGGTGACGAGGCGTGGGACATCGATCATTATCTGCACGAACATCCGCGCGAAAAGAAGACCGCGTTTGTATGGATGACGGATTTTGTCGGATGGATTCCGATGCCGGACGGTGGTGAGTACGAAGCGAGAGTTACTTCTGACTACAATGCCGAGATGATCAAACACATCGAGGATCATCCAAGTGTGCGGGATCGCGCGATCTTCGTCGGCGATCCCGATGACATAGTGCCACAACGATTCGGCGCCGATCTCCCGCTGATTCGCGAATGGACGGAAGCGCACTACGACTTTGCCGGCTACGTTACCGGCTTTGTGCCGCCCACCGACGACGAGCGCATGGCGCTGCGTCACACGTTCGGCTACCGCCCTGACGAGCTGATTTGTATCGCGAGCGTCGGCGGCTCCGGTGTAGGAATGCCGCTGCTGCGCGCCACGATCAAGGCCTATCCTGAGCTCAAACGCCGCTTTCCGAATCTGCGCATGATCGTCGTCGCCGGTCCGCGTATCGATCCGGCCTCACTGCCGGTGCACGCGGGCCTCGAGGTGCACGCTTACGTTCCTGAACTCTATCGGCGCTTAGCGGCGTGCGATATTGCGCTCGTGCAAGGCGGCCTCACGACGACGATGGAGCTGACTGCATCGCGCCGGCCGTTCATCTACTTTCCATTGCAGCACCACTTCGAACAGAATTTCCACGTGCGCCATCGTCTCGAACGCTATAATGCCGGCCGCCGCATGCTCTTTCTGGACGCTACCCCCGAGACGATCACCGAGGCGATCGAAGAAGAGTTACGTCGCCCGCTCGCCTATCGCGCCGTCGAATCTAACGGCGCTTCGACCGCGGCAAGACTCATTGCCGACGTGCTGTCGTAGGCTCGAACTGATTTCTTGAATTCTTGGTGCCCAGGAAGGGACTCGAACCCCCACGATGTTGCCACCGCCGGCACCTGAAGCCGGTGCGTCTACCAATTCCGCCACCTGGGCCCGGTTCACCGGGCTTCGCCCGGGCGCACATCCTGTGCTTGAACCTTTGTGGCCGCATCCTGCGACTACACATTGCGGCCGAAGTTCGTTCGTGAAACCGGGGGATTGTCCTCGGGGTTAGCGAGGGGGCATATGCCCCAACTCAGATATATCTCGCAGCCGGAGACGGTTGCGCTCGACCCTTATTCGGAAGCCGTGACGACGGCAGCCGAGCGGGTCAGCCCCTCGGTCGTGGCGATCGAAGTTCAAGCCGGACGGCGCGGCGGCAACGGGTCGGGCTTCGTCTTTACGCCCGACGGCTTTCTCCTTACCAACAGCCACGTCGTTCACGACGCCGATAGCATCTCGGTCGCGTTGCTCGACGGGCGAGAGATCCCGGCGGCCCTGGTCGGAGAGGATCCGCACACCGACCTCGCGGTCCTGCGCGTCGATACGACCGATCTCGTGCCGGCTGCACTTGGCGACTCGGCGCGCTTGCGCCCGGGCCAACTCGTCGTCGCGGTCGGCAATCCGTTCGGTCTGGCTTACACGGTGACCGCCGGCGTGGTAAGCGCGCTCGGTCGCTCGCTGCGCTCGCAGTCGGGCCGGCTGATGGACAACATCATTCAAACCGATGCTGCCCTCAATCCCGGAAACTCCGGCGGCCCGCTCGTCACTTCGACGGGTGAAGTGATCGGTGTGAATACTGCCGTGCTTCCCGGCCAAGGGCTGTGCTTCGCAATTGCGATCAACACTGCAAAGCACATTGCCGGACTTTTGATTCGCGATGGCAAGGTGCG
>JBEKBR010000051.1:0-15700 GCA_050015295.1 Candidatus Aquilonibacter sp.
TATCGAATGCTTCTGGTCGGTGCTTAAACGCACGATTGGCGGAACGTACATTCACGTTAACCCGCGCCACTTGGACCGCTATCTTGCGGAACAAGTGTTTCGCTTTGACGAGCGCGAGAATCAAGACGGCCCACGTTTCGCAAAGGCTACGCAAGGCGCTGATGGCAAACGACTGACATATAAGACGCTCGTTGCCAAGCCTTAGATCGTTTCCCCGGCCCTATAAGGGGGACTCAGAGCTTTTAATCAACCCGCTTCAAGCGGGGTTGATTCAACCTATCGGTATGATCTGTATTGAGTGGTCGATGCTAGAAATGCTGCTATCTCTTTCCTATTCGCTGCTTGTGTTTGGGAACAGACCCGAAAGCGACCAGGCCGAAGTTATCGTCATCGAGGGTTTCGAATCGTTGGCAACATGGAACGCGAAAGCGAATCTCATGACTGCTGCTGCAAAGTTCCGTTTCGGAGAAGAGACGGCCAAAGACTTGACCAAACTCCTCAAAAAGCTACGCAATATCCAAGAGAGACGCAATAACGTTGTTCATGCGCGCTGGTTCACCAGTAAGACTGAACCTGGGAAATGGATTCGCAGAAGAACTTTTTTAGGAACCCACGGCGCGCAGGTTTATGACGCTGCCTGCTTCACCACGCTGAGCGACGACATTCGAAGCGGCATGACCATGTTAAACAATTTCTTTGCGAAGCTGCGAGAACGCCTCCAACTCGAAGCCGATCTCTACCATAAGCAATTCATGGAAATGATTGAGGCGCTCAAAACCGAGGAGAGCAAAGACACACCCGAGAGCTAGTTCAGCTGAACCAACATCCTCGGTTTCATCCTCTCGATAGAACCAGGCAAGAAACCGAGCGGCGCGATTTAAGGCTTCTTCGGTTGGCGATTGCGCTTCGGTCGCTGTGACACAATCCTCTCGACCGCATCCTTGGGCACGTGCGCGATCTGCGCCACGACCTTCTTCAGATCGTCCAAAGGAATCAAGGGTTCCAGCGGTTTTTTGTGCGACATTCTGCGTAGCATTGTAGCACGCTTGGGAGGTGCCAAATCGTGAGTCAGACGCCAAAGCAAGGTCATCCCGATTATTGGCTTGTAGCCCACCTTCAAGCGATTGAGCGAGGCTTGATTGTTCTGTTGGAGCAGGTTCAAGCGACGCAAGAGTCTGACGAAGTTGACGCAGAGCAGACGATACGTGCGCTTGAAGCTCTCGACGTCGTTTCTCACGACCCCCGGATTTGAGAACGGGTCGGACCGGCGCTAGCCCATCGGCGTGCCGGTCTGACCTGATTGCCCCAGCGTCGCCAGCCGAGGTCGCCCTGTCACGGTTTCGACAGGGTTCGGGAGGGTCTTGATTGTTTACTGTAGCCAAGTATGTTACACCCTCCCGCCTTCGGCAGTTGACCCCTTGGGGGTACTTAAGGTAAGATGCTGGCTTGGCGCAGCTGCCTCTCTCTTTCAGCAGATGCGCGCGGCTTCGGGGACCCTCGCCGAGTTCTCGACTCCATGAGATGAGTCCACGTGCCCAGCACGGCGGATGAGTCCAGGCGACGACAGCCCCGTCGTTCGGGGAACCGGATAAACACATCGGAGTCTTTTTTGGCTGCCAAAAAGCAAACGAAATCGCGGAAGAAACGTGAAGTCAAAAACGTCCAATCGGGCGTGACTCACGTGCACGCGTCGTTCAACAATACGATCGTCACGATCAGTGATCCGCACGGTAACGTCGTCTCATGGGCCTCGGCCGGCAACCTCGGTTTCAAAGGTTCAAAGAAGTCGACGCCGTTCGCCGCGCAGATGGCCGCTGAGTCGGCCGCGCGTAAGGCGATGGAGCACGGCATGAAGAGCACGGAAGTGTTCGTCAAGGGCCCCGGCGCCGGACGCGAAGCCGCGATTCGCTCGCTGCAAGCCGCCGGCCTCGAAATCACGATGATCAAAGACGTTACGCCTATTCCGCATAACGGCTGCCGCCCTCCCAAACGCCGCCGCGTGTAATAGAAGAGAGAAGATATGTCACGCTACATTGGTCCGGTCTGCCGACTGTGCCGCCGCGAAACGGCCTCGAGCAAGACCGGCGAAAAAATCAAGCTGTTCCTCAAAGGCGACCGCTGCCTTTCGAAAAAGTGCGCGGTCGAACGTCGCGGCACGGCCCCTGGTCAGAAGGTCACGGGCACGAAGAACCGCTCGAAGATTTCTGAATACGGCCGTCAGCTGCGCGAGAAGCAGAAGATGCGCCGCTACTACGGCGTGCACGAAACGCAGTTCGAGAACTACTTCCGCGAGGCCGCGCGCGTACCGGGTCAGACCGGACGCACGTTCTTGCAGTTGCTCGAACGCCGTCTCGACAACGTCGTATACCGTCTGAACTTGGCGACCAGCCGTGCGCAGGCGCGCCAGCTCGTCACCCATCGCCACTTCCACGTCAACGGCAAGCTCGTCAACATACCCTCGTATATCGTCAAGCCGGGCGACGTGATCTCGATCGGCGAGCGTAGTCTTAAGTCACCCGTGTTCGAAGCGAACCTGGAAGTGGCGCGTTCGCGCCGCCCACCGGACTGGCTTGAGTGGAACGATGCCGATAGCACCGGCAAAGTGACGCAACTGCCCGCGCGCGAGCAGATCGACACGCCGGTCGACGAGCAGCTCATCGTTGAATACTATTCGCGCTAGTCAATAACTACCCACAACCGCTGCTAGGCGTGCGATCGCCGATCTCTGGGGGATCGACGGATAACGTAAGCAGCAACAAAGGAAACACGAAACCACATCATGACCACGTTGGAAATGCCCGCCGGCGCAACCATTGAGGTGCGCGAGCGCCGAGAGAACTATGCCAAGTTCGTGATCGAACCGCTCGAGCGCGGCTTCGGCATCACCCTCGGTAATGCGCTGCGCCGTATTCTACTCAGCTCGATTCCGGGCGCAGCCGTCACCTACATGAAGATCGACGGCGTACTGCACGAGTTCTCGACCATTCAAGGGATGGTCGAAGACACGATCGCGCTGATGCTCAATCTCAAAGGTCTGCCCGTCAAACTCAATAGCGACGAGCCGCGCGTGCTCAACCTTTCGGTCTCGGGATCGAAGGAAGTGACCGCCGCCGACATCGCGCCCGACGCCGATGTCGAGATTCTCGACCCCGGCTACCACATCGCGACGCTCACCTCGAAAGACTCCAAGCTCTCGATGGAGATTGGCGTCGAGAAGGGCCGTGGCTATGTCATGGCCGACAAGCAGCGCAACATCGAGCACATGATCGGACTCATTCCGCTCGACTCGATCTTCTCGCCGATCCGCAAGGTCAACTTCTCGGTCGACGACACGCGCGTCGGTCAGAGCGTCGACTTCGATCGCCTCACCCTCGAGATCGAAACCAATGGTTCGATCACGCCTGATGATGCGCTCGCAACCTCCGCCGCGATCATGCAAGAGCAGCTCGATCTCTTCGTCGGCTTCACTAGCCGCGAGGAACCGTTGCCCGAAGCGCCGCCGAACGAGTGGGACATCCCGGTTGAGACCCTCAACCTCTCGGTGCGCTCGTTCAACTGCCTCAAGCGTGCCGGCATCTCGAAGGTCTCGGAACTTCTCGATCTCACCGAAGACGAGATCATGAAGATGCGCAACTTCGGCAAGAAGTCGCTCGACGAAATCAAGCAAGTTCTCGCAGAGAGGGGGCTCTCGCTCCGCCTTTCGTAGTTGGCGTAACGAGATGTAACGAATGCCGCATCAAATCGCATACAAACGTCTCTCTCGGACGGACGGGCATCGCAAGGCGCTCTTGCGCAACATGGCGACCTCGTTCTTCAAGTACGAGAAGATCGAAACGACGTCGACGAAGGCTAAAGAGATCAGCCGGGTCGTCGAGCAGTTGATCACCACTGCGATGGCCGGCGATCTCGCCGCTCGTCGCAAGCTCGCCGAGTTCCTCACCGAACCGGCAGTGGTGAAGAAACTGGTCGAGCAGATCGCCCCGGCACTGCGGGGCCGCACCGGCGGATACACGCGAATTACCAAGACGCGGGTTCGCCCAGGCGACGCAGCCGAACTTTCACTGCTTGAATTGGTGAAGTAAGTACGGAGTACGCACCACTATTGCGCCGGCTCATAGCCGGCGCTCGTCTTTCTCAGGCCGAGAGCGCCGAGCTGATCGGCGCCATCATGGACGGCGAGTTTACGCCGGCTCAGGGCGGCGGCTTGCTCGTCGCGCTGGCCTGCCGGGGCGAGGACGTCGACGAGATCGTCGGTGCCGCACGCGCAATGCGCGAACGCAGCTTGCACGTCGAACACGGCTTACCCGAGGTGGTCGATGTCGTCGGAACGGGCGGCGACGGCGCGAACACGATCAACATCTCGACGATGGCGGCGCTGGTGACCGCGGCAGCCGGCATCCCGGTTGCCAAACATGGCAATCGCGCGGCATCGAGCGCGTGCGGCAGCGCCGACGTGCTAGAAGCGACCGGTCTGCCCATCGATCTGTCGCCCGATCGCGCCGCGCACATGCTGCGCGAGGCAAACTTCACCTTCATGTACGCGCCGCGCTATCATCCGGCGATGAAAAACGTCGGGCTGATCCGGCGCGAACTTGGCGTGCGGACGATCTTCAACGTCCTGGGACCGCTGACCAACCCGGCCGCAGCCACGGTACAAATCGTCGGCGTGGCACGCCTTGAACTGCTCGAACCGCTGGCCGCCGTGCTCCAAGCGCTCGGCGTACGCAGGGGTGCCGTCGTCCATGGCGAGAACGGCATCGATGAAGTGGCTGGCGACGTACCGACAGCGGTCTTTTCATTCGACGGGTCAGAGAGCCGGCGTTGGACGCTCGATCCCGCCGCGTATGGCATTGCGACGCCGCTCGCAGCGATCGTTGGGGAGTCGGTCGAGGCTGCCAAAGACGCCTTTCTCTCAATTCTCGGCGGCGAGAACTCGCCGCGAGCAGACGTGGTGGCGCTCAACGCGGCACTCGTGCTGCACACGGTCGGCCGCGCGCCGACCATGGACTCCGCACTCGAGCAGGCGCGCTCGATCGTACGCTCCGGTGCGGCTTTACGAACCTACGAGCGCGCAAAGGAGTTGGCAACTCATGGCTGAGGATGTACTCAAGCGGATCTACGCGGCGAAGGCGGAGCGACTCAAAACGGAGATGGCGCGTGAGCCGTACGACGGGATTCGCGAACGCGCTCTAGCGAGTGTTGCCACCCGCCGCCATTTTCTCAAACTGCTGCGCGCGCGGAGCGGCGATGCGATTGTCGCGGAGATCAAGCGCGCCTCACCGTCGGCCGGCCTGATCGCCCGCGATTTTGATCCGGTGGCGACCGCCAAGACGTACCAGCGCGCGGGCGCGGACGCGATTAGCATCCTGACCGAGAACGATCATTTTTTGGGAGACCTATCCTTTATCGCACCGGTGCGCGCGGCGATAGCACTGCCGCTTTTAAGGAAAGACTTTCTGACCACGCCGTATCAGGTCGCGCAATCGGCGGCATATGGTGCCGACGCCATTTTGCTGATCGTTTCGGGCCTGAGCGACGCCGAGATGCGCGCGGCGATGGCCGAGGCGCAAGCCTACGACCTCGATGCGCTCGTGGAAGTGCACGACGTGCGCGACCTGCAGCGAGCACTCGCCCTTGGCGCAACTTTCGTCGGAGTGAACAATCGCAATCTGCGTACGATGATCACCGACCTCGCGGTCAGCGAACACGTGCTGCCGCAGGTACCGGCCGAAGTCTTTGCGATCAGCGAAAGCGGCATGCGGGATCTCGCCGATCTCGAACGCCTGCGACGTGCGGGTGCGCGCGGGTTCTTGATCGGCGAGGCCTTGATGCGTGCCGAGGACCCGGCGGCGCTCCTGGCGTCGTTCAAGCATGTCCACACGCATTAAGTTCTGCGGTTGCAACAGTTGGGCTGACGTGTCGCTCGCGATCGATGAAGGCGCCGACGCGGCCGGAATGATCTTTGCACCGTCGCCCCGCCGTATCGGTTGGACCGCAGCGGCGGAGATCGCGCAGCGCATCGGCACGAGCATTTTGCCGGTGGGCGTCTTCGTGAATCCGACGATGGACGACGTCGAACAAGCGCGTTGGTATTTTCCGGAGCTCGTCGTGCAACTCTCCGGCGAGGAGACGCCGGAGTTCGTGCGCGCGGTCGGCGGATCGGTTGTCAAAACGTTGCACATCGCACCCGGCGAGCGCCCCAAGGATCTCGACGCACGCTGCGATGCGTATGCGGCGCTGCCGCTTTTTGACACGAAGGTCGCGGGCCAGTGGGGCGGGACGGGCGTGTCGTTCGATTGGTCGGTGCTCTCGCAGCTTTCACGGATGCGCCCGATCGCGGTTGCCGGCGGCCTCACACCCGAGAACGTCGGCGAATGCGTTCGGATCGTTCGGCCGGCGTGGGTCGACGTGCGTACCGGAATCGAAACCGCCGGCCGCAAGGACGCGCAAAAGATGCGTCGTTTCATCGCCGCAGTGCGGGAGAGCGATGCAGCCTAACGCTCGCGGATACTTCGGCGAGTTCGGCGGCCGCTTCGTTCCCGAGGTGCTCATTGACGCGCTCGAAACGCTCGAGCGTGAGGTTACCGTCGCCTTCGACGACCCGTCGTTTTGGGCGGAGTATGAGACGGCACTACGCGACTTCGTCGGACGTCCATCGCCGCTCTATCGCGCGGAACGTTATGCTGCGCCGAGCACGGTCCCGTTCTTGCTCAAACGCGAGGACGTGAATCATACCGGCGCACACAAGATCAACAACACGGTCGGTCAAGCGTTGCTCGCGCGGCGCATGGGCAAAACCCGGCTAATCGCCGAGACGGGCGCCGGGCAGCATGGCGTCGCCACGGCGACGGTCGGCGCGAAGTTCGGATTTCCGGTCGACGTGTACATGGGCGCGGTCGACGTCGAGCGCCAAGCCCTCAACGTCTACATAATGACGCTGCTCGGTGCGACGGTGCATCCCGTGACCGGCGGTACGCAAACGCTCAAAGACGCAACCAACGAAGCGTTTCGCGTGTGGGCCGCGCAGGTCGAGGATACGTTCTACGTCATCGGCAGCGTAGTCGGCGCGCATCCGTATCCGTATATGGTGCGTGAGTTCCAAAAAGTCATCGGCCTCGAAGCGCGCGCGCAATGCATGGAACGTTACGGGCGGCTGCCAAGCGACGTGGTCGCGTGTGTCGGCGGCGGCAGCAACGCGATGGGCATCTTCGCGGGATTTCTCGAGGACGACGTCCGCTTGTGGGGCGTGGAAGCGGCCGGCGACGGTATCGAGAGCGGCAGAACCGCGGCAGCGCTCGGTGCCGGAAGCATCGGCGTGTTGCACGGCTCGCGTTCCTATCTCTTGCAAGACGCGCGCGGGCAAGTACAGGATACACACTCGATCAGCGCGGGCTTGGATTATCCGGGTGTTGGGCCCGAGCATGCGTATCTCAAGGAAACCGGGCGCGCAACCTATGTCCCGGTGACGGATGCCGAAGCGCTCGAAGCGTTCTTTACGTTCTCGCGCGCCGAGGGTATCATTCCGGCACTCGAAAGCGCGCATGCCATCGCCTTCGCGCGCCGGCTTGCCGTGGAGCGCGGCCCGAACGACTTGATCTTGGTGAATCTCTCCGGGCGCGGCGATAAGGACATCGCGCAGATTCGAGCATTGCAAGGTGCTTGAAGCGATCTTTGAGCGCGCCCGCAACGTGCAGCGCACCGCGTTCATCCCGTACGTGATGGCAGGCGACCCCGATCAGGGAACTACGCTGGCGATTCTCGCTGCGCTCACGCACGCCGGGGCCGACGTGATCGAGCTCGGTATTCCCTACAGCGATCCGCTCGCCGACGGTCCGACGATCGCCGCGGCGGGACAGCGCGCGCTGGCTGCGGGCACGACGATCGCCTCGACATTGGAACTCGTTCGCCAACATCACGAGAACGGCGGCGCCCCGATCGTGCTCTTCACCTACTACAACCCGGTGTTACAGTACGGGATCGATCGCTTTGCGCAAGACGCGGCGGCTTGTGGCGCCTGCGGCGTCATCGTGCCCGACATTGCCCTCGAAGAGGGAGAGGCGCTCGGTGCGACGTTGGCGGACAATGGGCTCGACATGCCGCTCCTGGTGGCGCCGTCGACCAAGTCCGCGCGCGCACGCCGGATCGCGGCGCAAAGCACCGGCTTCATCTATGTGGTCTCGCGCCTTGGCGTCACCGGTGCCGGCACGAAGCCATCGACGCAGGCGCTGCGCAGCCAGATCGAAACGTTGCGCGCGATCACCGAAACGCCGCTGGCCGTCGGCTTCGGGGTCAGCCATGCGGATCATGTTCGCGACGTCGCCGCGCTTGCTGACGGCATCATCGTTGGCAGCGCACTGATCGATGCCTACGCCGGAGCGCGAGGAGAAGAGGCGGCGCAGCGCGTCCGCGCGTTTGTTGAACCGCTCATTGCGGCCGCGACCTACGCACCGACGCCCTCAGTCTAGCATCTTACGCATGAGGATGGCGTCCCATGCCTCGCCGCTCCGGCGCGCGATCTGCGCGGCCTGCGCATCGATTTCGACGAAGCCGAATTTGCGATAGAGCGCGCGAGCGCGCTCGTTGTGCGGAAAGACCAAGAGCGAAAGGTGCGAGATCAGCCGTTCGCGCGCCCAGGTGATGAGCCGTTCGAGGAGCGCCGCGCCAACGCCACGGCCACGATGGCCCTCGTGAACGAGCATCCCGATCGTGTGACCGTACGGATCGTGGCGGTACTCCGTCACGACGCCAACGAGCGCCCCGCTACGTTCCGCAACAAACATCCCATTGCCGTTGCTCAGCGAGAAGCCGAGCATGTCGCGATATTTTTGGCGATCGTATCCGGGTTCGGTTCCAATCCATATCCGCTCGGCGGCGACCATGTCGAAAAGCAAGAGCACGGCGTCGATGTCGCCGTGCTCCATGGGCCGGATCGAAACGTCGGTCACGCTCAGACCGCGGCCGCGGTGGCTCCCAAACCAAACCGCTTGCCGGCGTCGTCGGCAATGTACTTACCGATCGCGAGCGACGAGGTCGCGGCGGGTGACGGCGCGTTGCGCACGTGCATCGTTGCGTCGTCACCTTCGAACACGAAGTCGTCGACCTGCGTGCCGTCGGCCATCATCGCTTGCGCGCGCACGCCCGAGGGACCGGGAAGCGTATCGGCGACTTGCAGTTCGGGAATGTACCGCTGCAAAGCTTTGACGTATGCGCTGCGCAGCAGGTCGCGATACATCTCGCCCATCCCGGTCGAGAAATACTTGCTCGCAAGTTTGATGAAGCCCGGATAGGTGAGCGTCTCGAGCAAATCCCCCGGGTCGATCGTGGTGAACGAATACCCTTCGCGCGCGAACGCAAGCACCGCGTTGGGTCCGAGCCAGATATCGCCGTTCATGCGTGGGGTGAAGTGCACGCCCAGGAACGGGAAGCTGGGATCCGGCACTGGGTAGATGTTGCCCTTGACGAGGTAGCGCTTCTCGGGTTTGAGGATCAGGTAATCACCGCGGAAGGGCACGATCTTCGGATCGCTCTTGCCGCCGGTCATCTTCGCGAGACGATCGGATTGCAGGCCGCCGCACGTGATCACGTAGCGCGCCTCGTACTCGCCCTGCGTCGTTTCCAAACGCACGACGCCGTTGCGGCGTTCGATGTTGCGTACTTCGCGGCCGGTAAAGATTTCGCCGCCGGACGCGCGGACGTCGTCGCCGTATGCGCGCGCGACGATGCCGTAATCGACGATGCCGGTGACCGGAATGAAGATGGCCTTGATGCCGCGCGCGTACGGCTCGCGTTGGCGGATGCCGTCCGCGTCAACGATCTCCATGCTTTCGATGCCGTTTTGCACGCCGCGATCGAAGAGATCTTGCAGCAGTGGGAGTTCGCGCTCTTCGGTTGCCACGATCAGCTTGCCGACGCTGCGATACTCGATGCCCTTGCTGTCGCAATACTGCCACAGCGCGCGCCGGCCTTCGACACAGAGTTTGGCCTTGAGCGAACCCGGCTTGTAGTAGATACCGGAATGGATTACGCCACTGTTGTGACCGGTCTGGTGGGTGGCGAGCAGCTCCTCTTTCTCGAGGAGGACCAGCTTGAGGTGCGGGTGGCGGAGCAGGAGCTCCCGCGCGGTGGCGAGGCCGACGATGCCGCCGCCGACGATCGCGATGTCGTACGTCATACACGACGATTCTCGCACCTCGGGAAGGGGCCCGCTACCGCACAAGTGGCAAGGCGGCCCGGCGGGCGGCGGGGAAAAACTAGGGCATGACCTCCACACTGACGCGTACGATCCCACCCTTTAAGAATGAAGTCGTCAAGTCGTTTACCGATCCGGCCGACGCAACTGCGATGAAGGCCGCGCTCGCCGGCGTCAAAGAACGCTTCGGGCGCCATTATCCCCTCGTCATCGACGGCGAACGGGTTGAGACCGAGAAACAGATCCGCTCGCTGAACCCGTCCCGGCCGAGCGAGGTTGTTGGTGTGACCAGCTCGGCCTCGAAGGAGCAAGCCAATGCTGCCATCGCGGCTGCGGCGCGCGCCTTCGAAACGTGGAAGCGCAAGAGCGCGCAAGAACGCGCGGCGTTTCTCTTTGAGGCAGCGGCGAAATTGCGCGAGCGGCGTTACGAGTACGATGCACTGCTCGTCTACGAAGTCGGCAAGAGCTGGCCGGAGGCCGACGGCGATATCGCTGAATCCATCGACTTTTTGGAATTCTATGCGCGCGAAGCGCTGCGCTACGCGCAGCCGCAGCCGGTGATCCCGATCGAAGGCGAGCGCAACGAGATGGTCTACATTCCGCTCGGCGTCGGTGCGGTGATCCCGCCGTGGAATTTCGCCGGCGCGATCATGATGGGCATGACGGCAGCGGCGATCGTTTCCGGCAACACCGTCGTGCTCAAACCGTCGAGTGATTCGGCAATCATCGCCGCCTGGTTCGTCGATCTCTTGCTCGAGATCGGTCTGCCCAAGGGCGTGGTGAACTTCATCCCGGGTTCGGGCAGCGTCATCGGCGATCTCATCGTCGGTCATCCGCAGATCCGCTTCATCTCGTTCACCGGTTCGAAGGAAGTCGGGCTGCACATCAACGAGCTCGCGGCCAAGCCGCAGCCCGGACAGAAGTGGATCAAGCGCGTCGTCGCCGAGATGGGCGGCAAGGATTCGATCGTCGTCGCCTCCGATGCAAATCTCGACGCGGCGGTCGAAGGCGTCGCCGTTTCGGCGTTTGGCTTCCAGGGCCAGAAGTGTTCGGCGTGTTCGCGCGCGATCGTCGACGCGTCGATCTACGATCAGTTCGTCGCCAAGCTCAAGGACCGCGTCGCTCAAATGACGGTCGGCGATCCCGAGCAGCAATCGACCTATATGGGTCCGGTCGTCAACGAAGCAGCGCTGAAGTCGATCTCCGAGTACATCGAGGTCGGGAAAAAGGAAGGCCGGTTGATCTCGGGCGGGAGCCGTGTGGGCAACGAGGGCTACTTCCTCGAGCCGACCGTTATCGCCGACGTCGACCCCAAGGCGCGCATTGCCCAAGAGGAGATCTTCGGACCGGTGCTCGCGATCATCAAAGCGAACGATTTCGATCACGCGATGGAGATTGCGAACAATACCGAGTTCGGTCTGACCGGTTCGCTGTACACCAGCGATGAAGCGAAGATCGAGCGTGCGAAGGAAGAATTTTTCGTCGGCAACCTGTACTTCAATCGAAAGAGTACGGGAGCGTACGTGGGCGTGCACCCGTTCGGCGGCTTCAACATGTCGGGCACCGACAGCAAAGCCGGCGGCCCCGACTACCTGCTGCTGTTCACGCAGGCGAAATCGATGTCGCGCAAACTTTCGTAGCAACGTGAAAGAACTCAGACTCCAAGCCAGGGCGGACAAACGTGTCCGCCTTGGTCATAATTGGATCTTTTCCAACGAGGTCGCGATCGACCAGACGCCCCTTACTGCATTTAAGCCGGGCGAGCTTGCGCGAGTCGCCGATGTCGCCCGCAATCCGGTCGGCATCGCCTACGTCAATCCAAACGCGCTGATCTGCGCTCGCATTCTCACGCGAGACGTCCGCGCGACCATCGATACGGCATGGTTCGTTCATCGGCTCCGCCGCGCGCGCAGCCTGCGCGACGACCTCTTCGCTGCGCCGTTCTATCGCCTCGTGTATGGCGAGTCGGACGGTCTGCCGGGATTCGTGGTCGACCGTTACGGTGACGTGTGCGTCGCGCAATTGAATACCGCGGGCGCAATGGCCCTTCGAGAGCCGTTCATTGCAGCGCTGACGGAGGTCATCGCACCAAAAGGCGTGTTGTTGCGGAACGCCGGCTCGACGCGCGCGCTCGAAGGAATTGAAGCGCTCGACCAAACGCTGGGCGACGTTCCCGATCGAATCGAAGTCGTCGAAGGCGATATGCGGATCGCCGCACCGCTGCGCGAAGGACAGAAGACCGGGTATTTTTACGATCAGCGCGACAACCGCTTCCGCTTGCGCCGCTACGTCAAGCCGGGCGACAACGTGCTTGACGTCTTCTCGTACGTCGGTGGTTGGGGCGTGTCGGCATTCATCGCCGGTGCCGCGAGCGTGACCAGCATCGATACGTCACAACTCGCGCTCGACTATGCGGAAGAGAATGCGAAGGCCATCGGTAAGGAGATCGACGGGCTCGTTGGAGACGCGCTGGACGTCATGCGCGGGCTGCACGGCGAGCGGCGACGGTACGATGTCGTCATCCTCGATCCGCCGGCGCTCATCAAACGGCGCAAGGACGCAGCACCCGGCGAACGTCAATATCAGCGCTTGAACGAGGCCGCGCTCAAGCTGCTCAAAGAAGATGGATTTTTGATCAGCGCCTCATGTTCGTATCATCTCGCACCCGAACGCCTGGCTCGCGCTGTGCACGAGGCGGCGCGCGAAAGCGGCCGGCGCTTGCAAATCCTCGAACGAACGGCGCACGCGCCGGATCACCCGATCCATCCGGCCATGCCGGAGACGGAATACTTGAAAGCGCTCTATCTGCGCGCCTGAGTTGCTAGGCGGAGGTGCGCAGGGTGCTGACAATCGCTTTGCGGGCGAGATGCCGGCGGTAGCCGGCCAAATAACGCGCATCCTCGGCGTAGGTCGTTGGGTATACCGGCGGAACGAATTGCCGGCGTAGCTCGGCATCGACGTTCACGAAGGTGAAGATGCAGGTGTTGCACAGCGACGTGCTGGCGCGATCGCGGCTGATGCGGACGATGTCGGTCTCGACCGAGATCGAGGAGCTGCCGGTGTAGGTCACGCGGCTCGTGAAGTGCAGCTTGTCGGCGATGCGCACCGGATGGTGGAAATTGATACGGTTCACCGCAACGACTGTCGGCCGGTCGGGCGCAATCAACTCGGCGCACATTGCCGAGTACATGAAAGCACGGTGGATGATGTATCCGCCGAAGATCTTTTTTGGCACGTTCTCGTGCTCGGGATAGGTGAGGTCGTAACTGGTCGTCGTGAGATCGCGGACGAGCGAACCTCCGAAGTCCGGCCGATCTTGCGCGGCGTGGAGATTCTGCAGCAGCGCGTATTCCTCGCGCGATGGCGGCTCGACCGCTTCGTTCTGCGCGTCGCGGTAGTTTGCGCGCCGTTTGATGGCACGGCGCTCGCGTCGCAGTTCGTAGTCGTCCTCGTAGCGCAACGGTGGTAGCTCGATGCTCTGTGCATCGTCGCCGGTGCCGCTGCGCGCTACCATCGTGAAGTAGCACGAAGCGACGTGATGCGGACCGTCATCGCCGGGCTGCTCGATGCGAACACCCACTTCAAGCGACGTGCGTCCAATGTAGTTCACTCGCGCGAGCAAATGCATGTCGCGTCCGACGTCGGGGGCGTTGCGAATGCGGATGCTGTCGATCGCGGCGGTCACGAAGCGTGCGTGCGGATGACTGTGCGCGACGAATGCGAGGGCCGTTTCTTCGGCGACCTTGTCGAGTGTCTCGAGCAAGAGGCCGAAGCGGAAGTTCGCCTTGAGCGGCTCATCGGTGAGCAGAAAGTTACGGCGCAGAGCGGCGTCGCTGCCGAAGGGCAGCGTGCGCGCCAGTGACGTCTCGCTCGGGCGCTTCATCGTGCCGGTATCATACCGGCCGACACTGGGATCGCGCAAGGCGCGCCGAGCGAGCGCTGTGCGAACTATAGAATACGGCTAGTGGAGATGCTCACGCCCCAGCCGCGGAAGATCCCGTC
The DNA here is from genome assembly GCA_050015295.1 of Candidatus Aquilonibacter sp. Lineage (GTDB taxonomy): Bacteria > Vulcanimicrobiota > Vulcanimicrobiia > Vulcanimicrobiales > Vulcanimicrobiaceae > Aquilonibacter. The sequence continues at coordinate 14,192 of JBEKBR010000051.1, forward strand.
GCTGCGGCGGTCGGGCCGCTCGAGCTGCAAGTCGATCGTAGTGTGGACGAGGGGGCGGCGGGCGGACGAGGGGAGGATCACGGGGTCACGGCCTTTCGAGAGAAGTAACTGTCAAAGATCATACGCCGGTGATAGTAACTTGTCAACGGAGTTTGTTGGTGTTATGCTGGGCATGTGCCAAAGGATGCCTCGGCCCCGGGCTCGCTCGAGCTCGTTCGCAGTTTCGTGAACTCGATCGACCTCGAAAGGCCGGAGACGCTGGACGCATTTGCCGACCTGGGGGGCGCCCGGCTCTGGCTCGCCGATGCCGGCTTGGATCCGGCCGGCCTCGAGCCCAGCGGACTTGCCGCGCTCCGGACGCTGCGGGAGACGTTTCGCTCGGCACTGCTGGCGCACAACGACGAGGGCGACACGCCCGCAACCTGGCGCGCGCTGGTCGAGCAGATGGGGTCCGTGCAACTGGAAGTGGACTTCAGTGGTTCTGGCGGTGCTAGGCTTGCGCCGGCCGACCGGGCCGGCGAGGCGGGGCTGCGCGGGGCGCTCGCGGCGGCGGTGTACGACGCCGTACGCGACGGGACGTGGGAGCGACTCAAGGCCTGCCGCAAGCAAAGCTGCCTTTATGCGTTCTACGACCGGACCAAAAATGGGTGTGGAGCGTGGTGCAGCATGGACACGTGCGGCAACCGGGTCAAAGCGGCTCGGCGCCGCGAGCGAGAGCGCGGCGTTTCGCTAAGCTAGCGCCTCAGGGCCCTTTGTGGTACTCTGATAGTCCAGGTCCGGCGGCCTGCGATGTAAGTCGCGGCGCTGGAGAAAAGTACGAAATCGCGCTTGACACGCGTCACGCGCTTCGATACTATAGCCGGGTTGGCTTGGACGCCCCCCCTCTGAAATGCGATCGAAAGATGTGCGTTTAGGTGTCGGTGCGCCCGAGTTCGCTCCTTGAAAACTGAACAGTACAGCAGCAAATAAGTCTGTGGGTCTCCGACCTCTAAGACAAGGTCTACACGGTTCGTCTTCGGACGAACCTAGATAGGTCAAGTCTTTTGAGAATCGCGAGAACGTACAATTCTAGCTGTTAGAGTTCTTCGGAATTCTAGCGATACGATTCGCAGTCGTATCTGAAAAAGCACAGCGAAATTTGAGAGCCATGTTTATCATGCGCTCCATAAATATTTTTATGGAGAGTTTGATCCTGGCTCAGGACTAACGCTGGCGGCGTGCCTAACACATGCAAGTCGAACGAGGTAGCAATACCTAGTGGCAGACGGGTGAGTAACACGTAGTCAACCTTCCTTTTAGTGGGGGATAACTAGCCGAAAGGTTAGCTAATACCGCATACGATCGTCGAGCGGCATCGCTTGACGCTGAAAGCAGCAATGCGCTAAGAGACGGGACTGCGTCCCATTAGTTAGTTGGTGGGGTAACGGCCTACCAAGACTCCGATGGGTAGCTGGCTTGAGAGAGCGACCAGCCACACTGGAACTGAGACACGGTCCAGACTCCTACGGG
>JBEKBR010000052.1:0-15446 GCA_050015295.1 Candidatus Aquilonibacter sp.
GCGCCGACCGAAGCCGAGAGTTGGGCGAATCAACCATCGGGCAACAGTTACTTCTTCTTCTCCGGGACCGTGCAATCGCCGCAGCCGGTGCACGTGCAAGCCGGCACGAAAATCGACGTGTGGTTTCCGTTCGTACTCGACACATCGTTAAAATACAGCCTAACGATCGGCGGCAACGGCTTTACCGCTATCGGGCCCGTTGACGGCACGCTTGCGGACAATACGCTGCACTTCGTCTTGCCGGCGTTCACCGTGGCGCCCGGCGTGGAGCTGATGGGCGAAATCGAAAGCGATTAGTTCGAGAGCGTCTTTTGTGCGTGCGCCATCGCGAGTTCGATGGCGGGATTGAACCCCGACCACGTGGCGCGGATGCGGCCTTGCGGATCGATTACCACGATCGTCGGAAAGCCCTCGACTTGAAAGAAGCCTTGCGAACTGCTGGTCGGGTCGAGTACCACGTCTTGCAGATGTAAGCGCCGCGCATAATACGCAGCGACCTTTGCGGGCTCGCCGACGTCGATCGGGACGACGACGACGTTCGGGTGTGCCTTGGCATATTGCAACACGAGCGGCGCTTCCAAGCGGCACGGTTCGCACCACGACGCATAGAAATCGAGGAAGAGCACACGTCCGCGCTCGTCGCTGATGTGAAACGTGCCACCGTCAAGTTTAGGGTAGGCGATGCGCGGCGCCGGATAGGCTTGCGCAACGTCGAGTGCGCGCGGCGCGAAAAAGATCTTCCACCCAACGAAGGCGACGACGCCAAGCGCGAGCACGTCAGCGACGCGCCCCCACCTATTCGACCAGAAGAACCGCCGCGATGCCCTGTCCTCCGCCGATACACGCTGAGGCAACGCCGTAGCCGCCGCCGCGCGCACGCAGATCGTTGAGCGTTGTGAGCGCAAGGCGCGCACCCGATGCGCCGAGCGGATGCCCGAGCGAAATGGCGCCACCGTGCGGATTCAAACGCACCCCGTTACTGCCCATAGCTTTCATGCACGCAAGCACTTGCGGCGCGAACGCTTCGTTAATCTCCATGACCCCGAGATCTTTCTCGGCGATGCCGGCACGCTGCAAGGCTTTCGGAATCGCGTGTGCCGGACCGATGCCCATGATCGATGGATCGACGCCGACCACGCTCGAGCTCACCAGCCGTCCGATCCACGAAACGCCATCGGCCTTCGCCTGTCGCACCGTGGTCAGTACCACCGCAGCGGCGCCATCGGTCAAGCCGCTTGCGTTTCCCGGCGTCACCACACCATCTTTTACGAAGCGTGCAGGAAGCTTGCCGAGCTTCTCCATCGAGAGGCCGGTGCGCGGCCCTTCATCCGTATCGACGATCGTTTGCGCGCCTTTGGGACCGGTCACCGTCACTGCGGCGATCTCCTGGGCGAAATACCCGCTCGATTGCGCGTCGAGCGCGCGCGACTGACTGGCAAGCGCAAATTCGTCGCAGGCTTCGCGCACGATGCCGTACTTTTTCGCCAAGTTCTCGGCCGTGATCGCCATCGGCGTGTTGCCGTACGAATCGGTCAACGCGCTCCAGAGCGAATCCTCGAACTGCACGTTGGCACCGAACGGAAAGCCGCGGCGAGCGCCGCGAACCACGTGCGGCGCTTGCGTCATGTTCTCGGTGCCGCCCGCCAGCGCGTAGGTCGCTTCACCTAAACGCAGCGAACGCGCGGCCGAGAGAATCGCCTCGAGCCCGGAACCGCACAGCCGGTTGACCGTGACCGCGGGGACGTCGACCGGAACGCCCGCTCGCAAGCCGACGTGGCGAGCGAGATAGATCGCGTCGGGGCTGCTTTGGATCACGTTGCCGAAAACGATCTCGTCGATCTTCGATGCGGGGACGCCGCTGCGTTCGATGGCGGCTTGGGCGGCGGCGACGCCCAAATCCGTGGCGGTCAGGTCGGCTAAGGCGCCGCCCAGGTTGCCAAAAGGCGTACGGGCGCCCGCAATGAGGACGACGTCGTCGTCGTGTACTGGTCTGCTGGTCATGGGCCCGGGATATTCCAGGAAGTTCCTGGGCGCCCCCCTAACCTTCGCGGGTCATGCCAATCACACGAACGGCCGCCATCACGCTCGATGCCCGGTCGCTACCGCCTGCGACAAAAACCGAGCAAATTCTCGATGCGTTCGACAAGCTGCAAGTCGGCGGGGCGCTCGAAATCAACGAGGAGACCGACCCGCGCGCGCTGCGCAACGAGATGACGCAGTTGCGGCCCGGACGCTTCTCGTGGGACGCGCGCAACCTCGGCAGCAATCGCTGGACGATCCGGCTCGAGCGCATCGACGAGCACGCCGACGGCGAGACGTTTCTTGGGCACGTGTCGCAGTTCACGCAAGCCAAGGCGAGTACCGTCAAAGAACTCGCCGGACAGATGAGCGAGCGCTCGTATAAATCGGGCGATACGATTTTCGACGAGGGCGAGATGTGGCCGTACCTCGGCATCGTCAAGGCCGGCAAGGTCATCTACACGCTGCTTTCGCCCGACGGCAAAACGCACACGATCGGCGAGCGGCTCACCCACGACACGCTCAACGAAAGCGGCACCTTCGACGGCGGCGGCGCAACCACGCGTGCTGAAGCATTGACCGATGCAACCGTCGTGACGCTGCCGAGCGAAGCGGTGATGCACGCGATCCGCAACGATGCCGAACTTGCGCTGGGATTCCTCATCGCAAGCTCCCAGGCGCGGCGCCGATCGATCGACACGATCGCCGACCTAGCATTTGCGCACGTATTGCAGCGGGTGGCGAAGTTCTTACTTGGTTACGCCCGTGCATCGGTTGGCATGACGCGCGGTCTTCCCGGCGTCGAAAGTCTTTCGCAAGCCCAAATCGCAGCGGCGGCCGGCACGGTTCGCGACATGGCCGCGCGCGCGCTGTTGCGCCTCAAGAACGCGCACGCCGTCGAGCTCGATCGCGGCCGCGTCAAGGCAATCGATCGCGCGCGGCTCGAAGCCTTCGCGCACAACGTACAAGCACCGCCCGTGTGATTGAACTCATTCGCGCGAGCGAGTATCGCGAACAACCCTGGAATAACGGCGGCGGTCTCACTCGAGAGATCGCCGCTGCGTTTTCCGGTGAGCGCGCGCTCTGGCGCCTCTCTCTCGCGACGATCGAACGCGACGGACCGTTCTCGGATTTCCGCGGCTACGATCGCACCATCGTTGCGATCGATGGCGGCGTGGTCGAACTCGAGGTGGAGGGTCAGCGCGTCGTGCTCGGGCGCGCCGAGCCTTACGACTTTCCCGGCGAAGCACGCGTCACGTGCCACGTGACCGGCGGCGCCGCGCGGGATCTCAACGTGCTGACGCTGCGCGACGACTTCGTACACGATTGCGAGATCATCACCGCAGCAACGCGCTTCGTCCTGGACGACGACGAGTTCGTGTTCGTGTATGCAATCGTCGGGACTGCAACGGCACTTGGTGCGACGTGCAGCGCGGGCGATACGCTACGCTTGCAGCTCGACGATACCGTGGAGATCGGGACCACGGGCTCAGCCGCGGTCGTGCGCGTTACGCCGCTTTAGGGATTAGCAGGTGAGCGCCGGTGGTGGTGGTGGCGGCGGTAGAACCAAGCCGATTCCGAAGATATCTCCAGCGCCCAGCAAGTGGAGGTCCACGTTGCATTGCGTGAGCGGTGCCGGGATAACTAAGGGCATCTGCTTGAGACGACCACTCGGGAGCTGCTGCGCTGCCGCGTTCGCAGTCGGCGCTTTGAGCATGGGTTCCCGAACCGGCGACGGATTGACCGGCCGTGAAATCGGTGGAGCAGACATGACGATCGGGCTTGAAATCTGCATCGGCATCATTGGCGCAGGCGCGCCGCCGATGGCCGCAAGAATGGCGATGAGGAGCATGGCAGCCTCCTAACACGCTCAGGATACGCTCAGGCGCTGACAACCCCTTGAAATCGGTTTGAGAGCCCCCGAATGAGAGCGCACGATTTCGGGTGCGGTCCCGCGCTGCGGGCGCTACGCTAAGCGCATGACGACTACAACCACAACACTCGCCTTGGCCTACCTGCCGATCCCCGATGAGGTCGCCGCCGCCGCGCGCCAATCGCTGCGCGACGGATTCGGTCATCAGCTCCATGTCGAGCGGAACCAAGCGCCGTGTCGCTCGTGTTTACGCATATCGAAAGCGCCTGAGGATCTGATTCTGCTCTCCTACCAACCGCTGACCGACATCAATCCGTACGCGGAGGTCGGCCCAATCTTCATCCACGCGCACGCCTGCGCGCCCTATGAGTCGCCGGATTTTCCAGCCGATTTCCTGGAGCGTGAACTCGTGGTGCGTGCTTACAACCTCGAAGGACGCATCAATGACGCCGTGGTCGCGGCTCCCGGCGAAGCCCAGCGCGCAGCCGTTGATTTTCTGCGCGGCGATGGGATCGCGGAAGTGCACGTTCGCCACCGCAGTTACACCTGTTACGACTTCAAGATCGTACGCGCGTGACCGCCGCACCGTTCTACGGCGTGATCACGACCGGCATCTATTGCCGGCGCGGTTGCGCGAGCCGGACACCGCTGGCAAAGAACGTCCGCCGCTTCAACGACGTGCAAGCCGCACGGGATGCGGGGTTTCGCGCGTGCAAGCGCTGCAGACCCGATGAAGTAGCGGCGATCGATGAACGCATCGTGCAGGCATGCCGCGTGCTGGATGACGCTGACGAGCGACTCACGCTCGACCAACTCGCACGTCGCGTCGGCCTCAGCCCGGCGTATCTGCAACGGCTTTTTACGCGCACCATGGGAATCTCGCCTCGGGCCTACGGAAAGCTCGCGCGCGACGAGCGCTTTGCACGGCCGCGCGGCGGCGGCAAGGGCAGGCACGTTTCCTATGCCATCGTCGCGTCGCCGCTTGGCCGCGTGCTGGTTGCCGCCACGTCACGCGGCATCTGCCGCGTCGACATCGACGCAAACGACGCCGTGCTCGAACGGCGTCTTCGAGAAGCACTGCCGGCGGCGCAATTCGAACGCAGCGACGATCGGCTCGAGAGCGCGACATCGCGCATCGTCGCGTACCTTGCGAACGCCGGGCCGTGGCCGCTGCTGCCGCTCGACGTGCGCGCGACCGCCTTTCAACTGCGCGTCTGGGAGGCGCTACGCGCGATCAAACCCGGCAAGACGATGCGCTATGCCGAACTCGCGCAAGCGATCGGATCGCCCGCGGCGGCGCGCGCTGTTGCACAAGCGTGCGCGAACAACCCGGTGGCACTGCTGATTCCGTGTCACCGGGTTATTCCCGCGACGGGAGGCGTGGGCGGCTATCGCTGGGGCGCGCGACGCAAGGAGCGGCTGCTCGAGATCGAGCGCGTCTCATAGCGCTTTTAGTGTATCAAGTAGAAGCTCGAGCCGATCGCCGAATTGACCATCGCGGTGTGCAGGCGCGCGCCTTTGCATGCGGCCATCTGCTGCAGATTCATCTTCACCGGCGTCATCGTGTCGTTGAAGACGTCCTGAACTTCGCACGCCGCAAGGTTCCCGCTCACCGCCACGGTTACCATATAGCGACCGGGTTCGAGCGGCAGCTTCGCAAAGAAGCCGTTCTTGTTGGTTTGCACCGTCGCCACCGCGCGATCGACGCGGTGCAACGGCAAACGAAAGATCGACACCGGCGCACCCTGCACCGGGTGGCCATACGCATCGAGAATCGTTCCGCTGATGCCGCCCGACGTGAACGCCGAGGCCGGAAGCACCATCGGCGCAAACACCATCGCGAGCAGTAGGGCTGAGATGCCAATGAACGTTTTCATGGCATCGTTGTACCCAGATTAGGCTTTGACGGTCTCGACCGATTCGAGTTCGCTAGTTTCCTCCGCCGTATGTAAGTCGAAGGCCGCACGCTTGCTCTTGGCTGCTGCTTCGGCTAACGGTTGCGCTTGCGGAGCAGCCGCCGGCTTGGGCGCATTTGCGAGCGCGGCTCGACCCTTCTGCACCGAGCCTAACGCGGCGGCAAGACGCGCTTCCATCTCGGCGAGTATTCCTGCGGCATAGTGATCCGCGCCTTCGCGAATCTTCCGTGCACGTTCTTCGGCTTCACGCAGTACGACCTCGGCGGTTGTGCGCGCGCGCGAGACGATCTCGTGATCGTCAATGAGCTCTTCTGCTTTTTCTTGCGCTGCACGCATGACACGCTCTTGGTCCTTGGCAATGATCTGCGCGCGTCCGACTTCCTTGGGAAGCGTAGAGCGAATTTTCTCTACGAATTCCACCAGCCGTTCCTCGGAAAGAATACGATAACCCGCGGGAAGCCAGGTTCCCTCGTGCACGTAACCCTCGAGTTTGTCCAACACGCGATAGACCGACATTCCGACCCTCCGTTACGCTTGTTTGAGTGCGGTTCGCTTCGTCGACATGACGCTCAGTACCGGTTCCGGCACGAACGGTGCGACGTCGCCACCGAGGAAGAAGACTTCTTTGACGAGGCTCGAGCTGACGAACGAATACCGCGCATCCGACATCAGAAAGAGCGTATCGACGTTGGAGAGCGACCGGTTCATGAGGGCGGTCGACATCTCCGTTTCGAAGTCGGAAACGACGCGAAGGCCTTTGACGATCACGTCGGCATCCTGTGCTCTGACATAGTCCGCCAGCAAGCCGCGAAAATGGGCGACGCGCACGTGCGGTAGATGCGCGACACATGCGCTAAGCATGCGTTCGCGCTCATCGAGCGTGAACATCGGATTACGTTTTTGCGGATTGACGACGACGGCGACGATGACTTCGCCGAACGCACCGGCGGCGCGTTCGATGACGTCGAGGTGACCGTTCGTTGGCGGATCGAACGATCCCGGGTAGATGGCCCGCGTGACCCGCGGTTTCAACCTACGCGCTGCCCCTATCCACTCGTGCCTTGGGGCGTGAAGAACGCCAGAGCGACATCGCCGTACACTTCTTCGCGCGTCGAGCGATACCCCGGTATATCGGGAAGAATCCGTTTTGCCGCGTGTTCGTAGATCACGAGCGCATCCGGCGCCAAGAGCGATCGCTCCAAGAGCAGCCGAAAGATCTGCTGCGGAAGGTCGTTCGCGTAGGGCGGATCGAGATAGACGATGTCAAACGGCCCTTCGATGCGATAGAGCGCGCGCTCGACCGGTGCCGCGACGACGGTGACGCGATCGTCGATATCGAGCGACCGCGCCGATTCCTCGATTGCGGCTGCTGTCTCCCGATGCGATTCGACGCTCACCACGCGAGCCGCGCCGCGCGACGCAGCTTCAAAGCCGATCGCACCGGTGCCGGCAAAGAGGTCGAGAACGTTCGCGCCCTCGATCCGCGGCAGCAGAATCGAAAACAGGGATTCTTTCACGCGCCCAGGTGTGGGCCGGACGTGCATCCCCTTGGGTGACTTCAGCTTCCGGCTCCCGAGTTCTCCACCGGTGATCTTTGGACTCAAACGCCTGCCTCCGCAGTAACCAACGCCATGACTTCCACCAGCGAGTGGACCACGTACGTCGGCGGCGGAAGGTCCGGCGGGTAGCTCTTCCCTTCGTGGTCCAGCCAGACCGCTTGGAATCCCGCGCCGAGCGCGCCGCCGACGTCGCTGCGCGGATCGTCGCCGACATAGAAACAACGCGCCGGATCGGTGCGGAGTTCGCGCGCGAGCGCCTCAAAAGCGCGCGGGTTGGGTTTCTGTACGCCGAGGTCGGCGCTGGCGAGCACCGTCCCATTGAAGCCCGCGCGCCGCGCCTTGGTGACCTGCAGCGGGTTCCACCCGTTGCTCAGCACGGCGACTCCAACGCCACGCTGCTCGAGCGCCGCGATCGTCGGGCGCGCGTCGGGATCGGGCACGACAAAGCTCTCAGCTAGCGAGAGGGCCATCCGCTTGAAGCCGGTGACGTACTCGTCAGCCGGGGCGCCGCCGCGCTCGCTGACGAACCGCCGCACGGCCTCCTCGATCGTGCAACCGCCTCCGCGGGTGAAGGCCAACAGGTCGTCGATACGATTGCTCTCCTCAGCCAGGCTCCCGAGCGCAAAGCCGCCGTCGTCGATCACTTGGACCAGTAGATGAAGAAAGGCGACGCGTTCGAGCTTGTTATCGATGCACAGCGTGTGATCGATGTCGAAGCCGACGGCGCACGGAGCGGACACTATTTTGGACCGGGTCCGGTGACGATGCGCACGAAACCGGTCGGCCGGATCCACTTCGTAAATGCGGCTTGCACCTGTGCTGCATCGGCGTTGAGATAATTCTGCGCGTCGATCTGATATTGATCGAGTGGCAGATCTTGCCCAGCATACTGCAAGAAGAGCGAGCTGACGCCATCGTAACTCGCCTGGCGTATCGGTACTTCGCCTAGCAGCAGCGCTTTTGCACGCACGAGATCGTTCGGCGAGAGCGGCGTGGTTTGCACCCGCTGCAGGTCGGCGATCACGGCCTGTTCGGCGGGCGTGATGTTCTGCGGGTCACACGCGTACGCAACGCTGAAGCTCGACCGCGTCTTTCCGGCGTGGAGCGAACTTTGGATCGAATACGCATAGCCGTGCACTTCGCGCAGGTCGTGATACAGAATCGACGAGTAGAAGCCGCCGGTCAGTGCGGTATTCGCAAGTTGCAGCGCGGCCCAATCGGGATCGGTGCGTCGCACGTCATTCAACTCGACGAGCTGGACCGAGGACTGTACGCGGCCTTGCGCCGGCACGACGACCTGCGAAGGCACATTCGCTGCAACGGCCGCAGGCTCGGTTTGCGGTTTCGGCCCAGTTGCCGTCCAGCCGCCAAAGTATTTCTCGATCACCGCACGCGCGGCGTCGGGCGTGGTGTCACCAATGACGACGATCGTCGTCAAGTCGGGGCGGTACGCCGCCGCGTACCAGGCCTTGACGTCGTCGAGCGTGATCGCCTGCGCGGTCGTGAGCGTCGCGAAGTTGCGGTATGGATCGCCCTGCGGATAGAGCGCGTTGTTGAGCGCGACTTGCGCTAAGTAGTCGGGCGACGTGACCTGACCTTGCATCGAGCCAACGTACTGGCCCTTCACGATAGCAAAGCTCTTGGCGTCGAACGCCGGATGCAGTTCGTCATCGGCCAGGAGCTGCACGCCGCGATCGAAGTCGTTCGAGAGCACGTCCACGCCGAAATCGGTTCCGGCGCTGACCGTGGCCGAGATCTTATCGAGCTCGGCTTGATACGATACACGATCGTAGGTCGTCGTTCCGAACGGAAAGAGTGCGGTCGCGACGTCGTTGATGCCGCGTGTCGCCGCCGCCTCTTGGACGAACGGATCGTTCTCGATGCGTCCCGTCACGACGACCGTCTTCGTAATCGTCTCGGGTTGCACGATCAGGCGGATCCCGTTCGCGAGTGTCATCGACGTCGGCGCGAGCGTTTTCGGCGGCACGGCGAGATGTTTGAGAATGTCTTGTGCCCATGATGGTAGTGGCTGATGCGTCTTGGGCGGGACCATGTTGTCCTCTTTGCCAGGTCCGCTGCCGCCGGCGCTCATCGCACCGCTGTTTTTCGGCACCGCGTAGGCGGCCACGGCGTGATTATTATCGACGTAGGTTCGCAGCACGCGGTTCACGTCAGCCGTGGTCACGCGTGCGAATGCGCTCTCCATGGCCTCAGGCGACGCGAGGCCTTGGACCGCGACCGCCTGACTCCATTGAAATGCCTGATCCTCGATGGAATTACCGTTGAACTCAAGCTGCGAGATCTCGCGACGCTTCGACGCCTCGACGAGATTATCGGGTACACCCGTTTTGCGATACGCGTCGAACACCGCGCGCATCTCTTGGTCGATCGTCTCCGGCTTCACGCTGACCGGAACGACACCGACCGCCAAGCCTACCGCCGCATCGCGGAATGTTTGCGCTTGAAAGCCGGTATAGAGCGCCTTGCCCGACGCGGTGAGATCGTAGAGGTCACTGCGCTGACTGCTGAGCACGTCCTGCAGAATCTGTGACGCCGCATAGTCGCGACTGTCGTATCCCGGCAAGCGATAGCCCACCAAGACGATCGTGTAGGGCTGATCGGAGAGGTCGCGATAGACCTTGGGCGTCACCGGGCTAAGCTTGACCGCCGGTTTCGCCGGAAGTTTCACGGCCGGCACATCGCTCCACAGCGCCTTGATCCTTGCAATCGTCGTCGGACCATCGACATCACCGACCACCACGTAGACCGCGTCATTCGGGTGATACCAGGTGTTGTAGAACTGCCGGAGCACGCCGGTATTCACTTGGTGCGCAAAGCCGTAGACAGTGCCGAGGCCATTCTTTGCGTACGGTGTGCCGCCTAAGATGCGTGCGATCATCTTCTCAAAGATGCGGTAGACCGCGTTGCTGTTGTCCTGGGTGACTTCTTGCGTGATTGCACCGCGCTCTTGCGCCCACTGATCCGGGGCCAACGTCAGGGCCGACCCGCGCGAGCGTTCGAGGCGCAGGGCAATATCGAGATACTGCGAGGGCACGGTGAAGAAGTATTGCGTAACCGCGTCTTCGGTGTCGGCGTCGAAGTCGCCGCCGGTGAGGCTAACCGTGTCCATCAACTGCGATGACGAAAGCGATGCGCTGCCGCGGAACATCATGTGCTCGAGCGCGTGCGCTTCGCCATCGACGGTTTGTTCGTCGGAGCCCGCCTCGTAGTTGAGGACCGCGCTGACGACCGGCGCCAACGGATTGTGCACGACGATCACTTTGAGCCCATTGGGCAACGTCGCCCGTGTGACGGTGATCGAAGACGCGCGCGCGGGCGCGAGAGCGAACGACGCAGCTATTAGAGCCGCACAAAGTGCAAAACGCAGCGAGCGCACGGGAGCCTCCTTCTTTGGGGCCGGGGTTTGGCCGCGCGTCGCGCGAGCCCTCTTGCGTTCCTTAAGAAGAGAGGACGAGCGCTCGGGTCGAGGGCGCGCGTTCGAGCGCCGCTCGCAGCGCCGCATGTTCCGGCCGGCGCAACGCCGGATCGCCCGCGATAATGGCCTGTGCTCGCGCCTTAGCCGCGCGGTAGATGTCGATGTCGCGCACGAGATCGGCGACCCACAAATCCGCCGCGCCGGATTGCACGGTCCCAGCGAATTCGCCGGCGCCGCGCAAACGCAGATCGGCTTCGGCAATCGCGAAGCCGTCGGTCGAATCGGTGAGGATTCCGAGGCGTTCCGTTTCGCCGGCATCGTCAGGATAGACCAGCAGACAAAATGACTTCGCCGCCCCACGGCCGACGCGTCCACGCAATTGGTGCAGCTGCGCGAGCCCGTAGCGCTGCGCGTCGAGCACGACCATCACGCTGGCGTTGGCTACGTCAACGCCGACTTCCACCACTGTCGTAGCGAGCAAGATATCAATCTCGCCGCGCACGAAGCGGCCCATTACCTCGTCCTTCTCGCGGCTCGACAGTCGCCCGTGCAGCAATCCGATGCGGCGCTGCGGGAACACGTGGCTCTTCAATCGCTCGGCTTCGGCGACGACGCTGGTCAGCTCGCTCTCCTCATCGATAGCCGGCGCGACAATGTAGGCTTGATGCCCACGCGCAACGTTGGCTTCGACGAACTCGTACGCTCGCTCGAGACGGCTGCTACGAATGGCGTAGGTTTCGATCGGCGTGCGCCCCGGTGGAAGCTCGTCAATGATCGAAAGATCGAGATCGGCATAGACCGACTGCGCGAGCGTGCGCGGAATCGGTGTCGCCGTCATGTGGAGTGTGTGCGGCGCAACGCCCTTTGCGCGCAGCCTCGCGCGCTGCTCGACGCCAAAGCGATGTTGTTCGTCGATGATTACCAGCCCCAAGCGCGCGAAGTCGACGCTGCCGGTGATCAACGCGTGCGTGCCGACCGCCAAGAGCGCTTCACCGCTTGCAAGCCGGCCTTCGGCCGCGCTGCGCGCCTTGGCCGCTTGACTTCCGAACACGGCCTCAACCGTGACTCCGAATGGCAACAGCAGTGGCGCGAGCTTGCTCGCGTGTTGCGCGGCGAGAATTTCGGTCGGCGCCATGAGCGCAGACTGCATGCCGTTGCGCGCGGCCAGCAGGATTGCCGCCGCGGCAACCAGCGTCTTGCCACTGCCGACGTCGCCTTGCAACAGGCGATTCATCGGCACGTCGCGGGCCATGTCGTCCCAAATCTCCCCGATCGCACGCCGTTGCGCTCCGGTCAGCGCGAATCCGAGCGACCCCGCAAACTGTTCGAGCAGATCGTGCGGGATCGTCAATGCGCTCGCGTCGTGCGAGTGTTCGCGCTGCGCGCGACGCATCTGCGCGCCGGCGGCAAGCACGAGGAATTCGGTGAAGATAAAGCGCTCGCGCGCCGCTTGCGCTTCCTCGGGAGTTTTGGGCGCGTGGACCGCGCGATAGGCGTCACGCAGGGCGGGATACGCGGTCTGCGCACGCACGTCGTCGGGCAGCGGATCGTCGCCGGCTTCGTCGAGCAGCCGCGCGAGGTTCTTGTGAACGACCGCAGCGATCTTGCGCGTGGTGAGATCCTTGCTCGCGCGATAGACGGGAACCATGTCGCCGTGATAGACCTCGCCGTCGCGCAACTGCGCGTAATGCGCGACGTTGATCGCCGCGCCCGCGAGGGTACGCTCGACTCGCCCGCGCACGAAAAGGCGCATGCCCTCCTTAAAACGGCCATAGACGTAGCGATTGCGGCCGATCCATTTGGCCGTGAATTCACCGGCATCGTCGCGCAGACGCACTTCGACGATCTCGAGGCCGCGCACGCGCCGCTCTTTCACGTGCTCGACGACACCCACGGCGTTCTCCTCGCCACCGGTGGATCCCAAGGCCGTCGACGGTGTCGGAAAGCGCAGGTCTTCATAACGAAACGGAAGATAGTCGAGCAAGTCACGTGAGGTCTCGATGCCGAGCTCGCGAAAGAGCGGGACGCTCTTGGGCCCGACGCCGTCGAGCTCGCCGATCTTCACGAGAACGTGGCCGTTCGACGGCGCAACTCGTCGTAGACGGCGCGCAAGCTTGGCACGGGCACACCGAGATCCTCGCCAAGCTCGACAACGGCACCAACGATCGGATCGAGTTCCAGCGGTCGATGCGCAAGCGCATCCTGCAACATCGAGGTCTTAACGTCGGCGCGGCGCTGCGCGTCGGTCATGCGTGTCTCGAGATCGACGTCGTCGACGATGCCGAGCGCACGCCCAACCGCGACCGTCTCCAGCATCAGTTGACGGACTTCCTCGCGCGTGACGGGATCCGCAAGCATCTCGTGGATCGTGAACTCGTGAATCGTGCTCACCGGATTGAAGCTCGCATTATTGATCAGCTTGAGCCAGGTGAAGTGACGGATGTTCGCTTCGAGTTCGGGCTTCAGGGCCGCCTCGCGCATCGCGCGTCCCAAACGCGCGAGCGGCTCGTCGACAGCGGCAGCCATCGCACCGAGTACGAGGCGACCGCCCCCGCTTTGATGAATTTTTCCGGGCTCGGCGATGTTCCCCGAAATGTGCACGACGCCGCCGATGGTTTGCGCGTCAGGAATGAGCGCGCCAATCGCGCCGCCTGGATCGACGGTGCGTAGCGGCGGCGTTCGGCGGAACCAAAACGGCACGCCGTTCTGCAGCGTGACGATGACCGTGCCTGCAGCGACTGCGGGCGCGAGCTGCGGGATGAACCCGGCCCATTGATGGGCTTTGAAAGTAAGGAGTGCGAAATCGAACGATCCGAGCGAACGCAGATCGTCACTTGCCTCGACGCGCGCCGTGAATTGGCCAAGGTCACTGGAGAGCACGGTGATGCCGCTGCGGCGGATCGCGTCGAGATGCGCCCCGCGCGCAACAACGCCGACATCCATGCCGGCCCGCGCAAGCGCGGCGGCGATAAACCCGCCGATGGCACCGGCACCTATGACAACTATGCGCATGAGAGAGTTATTCAGGCGACGGGCAGATTCGAACTGCCGAATGGGGCTTTTGCAGAGCCCTGCCTTACCACTTGGCTACGTCGCCGCACTTGAGTCATTCGCCTGATTTTACGCGCGTTTCCGCTCGGTCACGGTCCAGGCTTCAGGCCTACCGAACGCGCCGTGGTTGCAATTTGGTTGCAGTCGGTCGCCGCGACCCCTCGGATTGGGCCCCGCGAGCCTCTGCTCCTCTTGCCCCTTTCTGGACTGAAGTCGCACTTCGTACGTCACGTGGAACTTTCCCCAGCGATGGCGACACGCAGCGCAGTCGCCACCAGGCCCGCGGCGCGGGTCTTGGCCTCTGCCACGGCGTGGCCATAGACGTTCAGCGTCGTGGACGCCGCGGCATGGCCGAGAATCTGCTGTACGGCCAGCACGTCGGCGCCGTTAGCGAGCGCCCACGTTGCGGCGGTGTGTCGCAGTGAGTGCAGTGAGAGCCCCTTGTCGAGTTCCGCACCATCGGCAATCTCGCGAAATGCCTTCGTAAGCGAGTTCAGGGGCACTGGCTCTCCATTGCTTCCCGCGAAGACGTAACCGCGGTCTTCGTAGTCGCCGCGGAGCTTGGCCTCAGCCTGGCGCGCTCGAACGCGCTTGAAAACCGCCACGCTCGCGTCATCGAGTGGCACGATGCGCGTCTGGCGCGATTTAGGCGCCTTTGTAACCTCGGCCGCCGCCCCGCTGCGCTGGCGGTCGGCCTTCTTCTCACGCGTGCAGGTTCGCGCTTCACGAATCGCCATCTGCTTGGCGTTGAGGTCTACATTCGGCCATCGAACCGCCGCGAGTTCACCGCGACGAGCGCCGGTCATCACCGCAATCTGAAGGTAGTCGTCCAGCGCGTGCCCTTTCGCCGCCGCGAAGAAGCGCTTAGCCTCGTCTTGCGTGAGCGCGCGCGCCTCGGTCGGCATCGCCTTCGGCGCAGCAATCGAGGCAAACGGATTGGACGCAAGCACCTCTTGCTCGACGGCCCACCTGAAGGCGTGATGAAGCACGCGGTGGAGTTTGAGGACCGTACGCCCTTTCAGCGTTTCGCCGAGCTTGCCGTAAAGCGCTGTCACGTGCGCCTTCCGCAGTTTGCCTACCCGCAGCGCTCCCAGCGTCGGCTTGGCGTGCAGGCGCCAGAGTTCGCGGTATCGATTCAGCGTCGTCACCGTCACCTCGTGCGTCCCGTGCTCTAGGTAGCGGTCAATGACTTCCTCAACGGTCAGCGTCGATGGAAACGGCTCAACGCCGTTGCGGCGTTTGACCTTTGCGTCCTCTAACGCGCCCTTTGCATCCGCCTTGGTATCGAAGACGCCAAGGCTCTTGCGCCTTCCGTTCGGACTCAAGGAAGGTGGCGCGATAGCTTGCCATTTGCAGTCCTCGCACTTCTTCCGCGAGCGCCGGTCGGTCGGTGGTCGCTCGCGCCGTGCCTTGCGACAACGCGCGCAAGGCTTAACATGAACACTCATTAGTCATCCTCCATCGCAATGTGATACATCTGCTCGTACACTTGCCTGCGCTCTCCGTCGCTAAGTCGATGCAAACGCTTGAGGAACGTAACCGCGGCCCGCGCTTCGGGCGAATCGAGTAGCTGCTGGCCCGTCCTGTCAACA
>JBEKBR010000053.1:0-14586 GCA_050015295.1 Candidatus Aquilonibacter sp.
CGTCGCTCGATCGTGTCAGCGTTGGTCCGGTCGCCTTGCGTGTAGTCGCCACCGCTCCCGGCCTGGGCTTGCTCGACCGCGCGCAAGAATTCCGGACCGAACGTCGTCGGCAGATGCGCGAGCGGAAAGTTCGGCGTGGCGGCCTTTTGGAAGGCGAGCGATCGCCACGAGCGGTCGCCGGTGAGCAGCCAGCCGCGCCAATTCGCTTCGAGCGTGTCGAGTTGCGTGTCGACGTTGGCCGGGTACTGCGCGAGGTTGGCTTGCGCATCTTCATCCGCGAGCCGTGCGAGCTTCTCCGGATCGTCTTCGGAATTGACGCGATCGAGCAGCGCATTCGCGTCGCTAACCAGCGTCGCATCGCTGCTGTTGCGGCTGACCCAGACCGCGGCCTCACGCACGTACCACACAGCGGCATCGTGGTTGGTGAGCGGGTTGTAGTGCAGGCCCGTGCCGATCTGCACGGTCAGCGTTTCCAACTCGCGAAACGCCGGATCGTCGGGACGCTGCAGTGAGTAGGCGCGGCCGGCGTTGAAAATCGTCGAGAGATAGACTTCTTGATCGAGATAGTCCCATTGCGCCGCTGCGGCCTTATCGTACGCCGCCTTCATTTGCTGATACAGCACCTCGGGGTCCGCCTCGAGCGCTGCGCGCACCGGCAGCGCCGGCCAGAGGGCCAGGGCAACCGTCACCAGCGCGGCAGCGAGTCTGTTAAAGCACCGAACCATCATCCAAAACTAAACGCAAGTTATTGGTGAGAAGTGCGTTCTTTATCTCGCGGGCAATGCGCCGCCCGGTCGACATCGGCTCCGAGTAGTTGAGATACGAGTATGGCGACCCGTCGATGAAGAGATTCGTTCCGGCCACGATGCGCGCTGAGATCTCCATGCAGTAGAATTTGATGTCGGGCGTGATGATCGTCTCGATGCAAAACGCACCGAACAAGCCCTTGGGCCCCGCGATCTCCTTGCTGACTCGTACCACGTTTTCGCCCATGCGTAACGCTTCGGCCAGCATCGATTCGCGCAAGCTCACCGGCTGATTGCCCACCACCACGTAGGAGGGGCTGACGTCCATGCCTTCCTGTGCGTTGGCCGGAATACGGCCGAGCGAGTCAACGTTGGTTTCGTAGCGGCGATCCATCGACATGATCTCGAGCCGGTCCTCGAGCGGCGAATAGAAGTAGTGAATGTAGAGCGGCACACCGATGATGTATTCTTGGATCGTGTAGGCCTTCTTGAGCTCCTTCGAACGCTTCTCGAAGTCGGCGGCATCACGAATGAACATGTAGCCTTTGCCGCCGCCGGCGCCGTAGAGTTTCACGATGACCGGACGGTCGATCTCGGCGCCCGTCTTGAACTGGCGCGGCATCGTGATATCCGCGCGGGTGAGCCACTCGCGCTGCAATTCGCGACTGGCTTCCCAATCGAGCACGGCCTTGTTCCCGAAATACGGAATCGTCATCTGCTTGTGCTCGTCGAGCGAGAGATACGCGACGAACGAGCCGTGCGGCACGATGATGACTTTGCGGCGTTCCAGCTCTCCGACGAGCGACGGAAACTCTGAATAGCTGTCGACCGCGATCACTTCGTCGACGAAGGCGAACGAACGATACAGGCGTTCCGTGTCGCGGGTCGCAACCGCGAGCGTGTGAAAGCCTTCGTCGTGTGCGCCTTTGAGGATCTGCAGCGCCGAGTGCGAGCCTAGCGTCGCGATCGTATACGGTCGGTTCACTTCGGAAAAATCGTCCTTTCGATGGCGGGATTGCAGAGCAGACGTTCGGCGGCCTGCGCGAGGACAGCACGATCGGCCGGGAGATCGGGCGAACTGTAGAGACGCCAACCGACGGGGCGGTTGTCGTTATCTTGCACGATCCACACTTCGCCCGGGCGCGGCGCATCCGTATCAAGCACGGTGACGCGGTGTTTGTTCGGATTGAAGAGCGATTCGTCTTGCTCGACTGCCGCCATGAGCGTCGCAGGATCCGGTGCATCGTCGAATCGTACGATCTCCGCGCGTTCGAGGCGCGCAAGCTCGATGCCCAGCCGGCGCAACGTCACCAGTGCCGTGTACGCGGCGTTGTCGGGAATCTTTAGATTGATCGCCACCGCGCGTCTCATCGCATCACCGCCTCGACAAAGCTGCGGAACAGCACAGCTCCGCCCGACGTCGCGAGCATCGCCGCGCCGCGCCGGCGATCGGGATGATTGAAGGTCCACGCGTCGCGCTCGGGATGCGGCATCAGCGCGAGGACGTTGCCTTCGCGGTTGCACAAACCGGCCACGCCGAGCGCCGACTGATTGGGGCTTGCCGCGTCATCGATGCTGCCGTCTTCGTGCGCATAGACGAACGCGATGTGATCGCCATTCTCAAGTTCGCGCAAGTGGTCGTCGCTAGCGGCCAAACGCCCCTCGCCATTGGCGGTCCATGCCGGAATGAGCGCCGCGTGATCCAACGCCGCCGTGAGCGCGCTGCGAGCCGGCTCGATCGCCAGTTTGACGTACACGTGCGTGCAGATAAAGTGCGGTTCCGGCCGGTTGCGCGTGAAGGCTGCGGTCGGACGCCGAATCGGCGCCGTTCCCGGCACCAGACCCGCTTCGAGCAAGATCTGGGCGCCGTTACAAATACCAAGGACCAGCTTGCCCGCCTGCGCACCGGCAATGACGTGATCCATCATCGCGTCGTGCGCGGCAATTGCACCCGCGCGGATGCGATCTTCGTACGCGAAGCCGCCCGGCAAGACGTAGGCATCGAAGCTCGGGAGCGTCGCCGCACGACTCCAATGCACCAGCTCGGCATTGCCGCCGCAATCGCGCAGCAAACGCAGCGTCTCCTCTTCGGAATTCGTCCCGGGAAAGACCAGTACCGCGATGCGGGCGCTCACGGATACACCTCGCGCAACGGTGCAGACCAAATGTTGTGCAGTCGATGGAGATCGAAGGCCTGATCGTCGACCACCAGCACCGGCCGGTCGATGGTGACGCCGATTTCGAAGACACCGGTGACGTCGTCGGCGATGCCTTCGAACGCCTCAACGTCGTCGGCTGCGACTTCGACCACGAAGCCGCCGGCCTCGCCGAAGTAGGCCTCGAGATCGCCGACACTGCCGTGCGTCCATTGCCAAGCGTCGTCGATCTGCGCGCCGACGGCCGCGCGGCCTTTGCGCATCGTTGCAAAGGCCATCTCGGCGATCGCGGTGAGCAAGCCGCCGTTGCCGAGCGCGTGTGCGGAACGCAAGAGCCGCGCCTGCGAGGCTTCGTAGAGCAGGTCGTGCTGGGCGTGCACGACGTCGTAGTCGATATGCGGCAGGTGCTCGTCGCTTCGCCCCAAGACGTCGAGCAACACGGAGCCGCCCAACGCGGCCTGCGGCGCGCCGACCAAATAGAGCACCGATCCAGCCGACTTGAACGGCATCGTGACGACCGTGGCAATATCGCTGAAGCCGCCGACGCACGCGACGATCGGCGAGGCTGGAATGGCGCGACCGCTCGCCGACTCGTTGTAAAGGCTCACGTTGCCGGACACGAACGGTGTGTTGAACGCATCGGCGGCGCGTGCTAAGCCTTGGATCGCGGCGACCAGTTCGTTGTAGTGTTCGATCTTGCGCGGGTTGCCGAAGTTGAGACAGTCGGTGAGCGCGAGCGCACGCGCGCCGGTCGCAACGACCTTACGCACCGCATCGTAGACCGCGTGTTCGGCAGCAAGGCGCACGTCGATGTGACTCATCCGCGGATTGCCCGCGACAGCGAGTGCCACGCCGAGTGGACTGCCGGGCACGGGCGCCAGTACACCGGCCCCCGCTGCGCCGCGCGGAATCACCGTGCAGCCGCGCACGACGCCGTCATACCGGCGATAGAGCGGCTCGCGCGAGCAGACGTCGGTGTGTGCCAGCACGCGTTCGATCAACTCGTCGAGCTGCACGCCTGTAACCAGCGGCCGTTCGGCCGTCGCTGCCGGCGGCGACGTCTCGGTGTACGGCAGATCGTCGCGAATCGATCCGGTAAGAAATTCGATGTCGACGTCCATCACTGTCTGCCCGCGATACTGCAACACGTAGCGCTTTTGCGCGGTCACCGTGCCGATCTTGGTGGCGCGCGCGTTGTACGCGATCTCGGGAAGTGTGAACTCTTCGTTATAGATGCGCAGCAGTTCGGGCGTGACGGCCGGCGGTACGACCCACAGCAGCCGTTCTTGCGTTTCACCGACCGCGATCACTTCGGGAAGCATGCCGTCGATGGCGACGTTGACCGCATCGAGATCGATCTGCGCACCGTACCCGCCGGCCGCGGTGATCTCAGCCGAGCAGCCCATGATCCCGCCCGCACCCAAATCTTTGAATCCGACGGTCAGACCGTGCGCGCGAAGAAACGCGAACACGCGATAGCTTGCGCGCATCACCACGCTCTTGAGGAACGGGTCGGGCACTTGCACCGCGCCTTTGTTCGAATCTTCGTCGGCCGCATCGAGCGTCAGCGACGAGAACGATGCGCCGCCGAAGCCGGAGGGGTCGGTGGCCTTCCCGACGAGCACGATGTCCCAGCCGTCGGCGCCGGGCGGCGCGTACGAATGAATGATCTCTGATTCTTTGACGATGCCCATCGCGACGACGTTGACCAAGCAATTGTCGTCGAAGCGCGGATCGAAGTAGAGATCGCCCGCGATATTCGGAACGCCGATCGCGTTGCCGTAAGCACTGATGCCGTCAACGACGCCTTGCGCGACGTAGCGCTGATGCGACTGCGCATCGTCGATCGCGCCGAAGCGGAGCGGGTCGGCGACGGCGATGACGTGCGCGCCCATGCAGAGTACGTCGCGCACGATGCCGCCGATGCCGGTCGCGGCGCCTTCGAACGGCACGACTTGCGAGGGATGATTGTGCGATTCATGCGCGATCACGATGCCGTAACGCTCACCGTTCCATTCGCCCAAATGCACGATGCCTGAATCTTCGGCCGGGCCGAGCACGACCGCCGTGCCGGTCGTCGGCAGCTTCTTGAGCAGATGGCGGCTCGACTTATAGCTGCAATGTTCGCTCCACTGCGCATCGAAGGCGTGCAACTCTACGAGCGAGGGCTCGCGCCCAAGCCGCTCGCGAATGCGCGCGAGCTCATCGGGCCGCAGTGCGACCGCGACTTCAGCCAAGCGGTGCTCCTGGTGTTCCGGCCTGTTGCTGCAGCGCGGCATCGGCGTGCAGCACCGCGGAGCGCGCATTGCCCTGCATCAGCAACGTGCGCCCGTAGAGCACGGTGTCATCCATCGCCAAAAGCTTCGCGCACTGCTGTGCGACGGCGTTCGCGTCGCCGTTCCAGGCGAGCACCGGCGCCGAGGATGCCGCATCCAGCATCGCGCGCAACGTGTCATCGCCGATCGCGACGAAAAACAAGCGCGCGAACGTCGCTTCCAATTGCTGCACCAACTGCAGTACGAAACCGGGCGTACGCGCCGGGCTTGCGATGTGACGAATCGTCGGCAAGCCAAGTCCTTGCAGCGCCGCAGCCACCGCATTGAGCGCCTCGCTGCGCTCAGGTCCGTCGGCCACGATCGCGGCCATGCCCGGGCGCATCACCGGAAATGTGCCGACCAGCTCGGCCACTTCTTCATACGCTGCCTTCACCGTCGCCAATGCGGCATCATCGACCGTTTGCAAGTTGCGGTAGAGCTGTTTGTCGAGCATCCGGTCTTCGCGGCCCTGCGGCCAAATGCGCCATGAATCGTTGTCGATGACGTCGGCGATAACCAGCTGACCCTTCTCGTTCCCGGCAGTCAACCGGCCGAATTCGACTTTGAGATCGACCAGGAGCACGTCGCGCTTGCGCCACGCATGCGAGAGGATGTCAAACGTTAGGCGCGCGAGTTCGCTCATCGCACCGACTTCAGCCGGCGTTGCGATGCCGCGCGACACGATTTCGTCAGGTGAAATCTGCGGATCGTGGTTCGCGTCGTCCTTGAGGAAGAATTCGATGACGCGCGGGACGAGCAGCATACCACGCGCGACGCCGGGATTGCGGCGCACGAACGATCCAGCCGCCACACCGCGCACCACGACTTCGAGCGGCAACATGTTGGCACGCCGGACGAGCATCTCGTTGTTGTCGTCGTCCTCACCGCCGCTCAGATAGTGCGTCGGCAGCCCGCACAGATTGAGCAACCGAAACACGCGCGCCGTCGTCTGCGCGGCTAAGCGACCCTTGCCCGCAATCTCATTCCGCCGCGCACCATCGCCCGCCGAAATCGAATCCGTCTGCACCATGACGAGCTGGTCAGCGTGACCAGGGTTCTCGTAGAGAACCTTCGTCTTACCGGAGGCAATCTCAACACCCTTATTCATTTTAACGGCGCTCCGCCCCAGGCTCCGCGCCCCCCACTTCGTGGGGCCCCCAAAACCAGGGGCCGCATAGGCATCTTCACTGGCCGTGATCCCCCTAGGGCGGCCCCATCGCACGTTCCGCCGTGAGCAAATTTCATTTCGAGACCTCGACGATTTTTTGTTTAGGAAATTCGGGTAACGCCTCGATGCGGTCGGCCAGCACGCGGGCGCGTTGCGGTGCGGTGCCGACATGTTTGCCCGGATCGAGCAACCGGCGAATCTCGGCCGGATCGAGCAGCGCCGTCAGCGTACCGTCGCCGGCGAGCGTTTGCGCGAGCGGATTGTCTTCCCCGCGCGCGAGCGCAGCCCACGCCTCCATCGCCGCACTGCGAATGCGCTCGTGCAGCACTTGGCGATCGCCACCCGCACGCGCCGCTTCCATCATCACCGCTTCCGTCCCGGCAAACGGACCGTACACGCGCAGGTTGTGCGCGATGCGGCGCTCCTCAACGCGTAAGCCGTCGATCACTTTGCGCGCGAGCGACACGATCTCATCGGCACAAAGCAGCGCCTCGGGAAGAATCGTGCGCCGGTTGGCGCTGTCATCGAGGGTGCGCTCGAGGTAGTTCGTCGCGGCATTTTGCCATGCAACGTCGCTATAACTGATGAGCAACCGCGCGAGCGAATCGATCCGTTCGCTCAAGATCGGATTGCGCTTGAAGGGCATCGCCGAACTGCCGACCTGCGATCGCCCGAACGGTTCGGCGATTTCTCCGAACTCGGGGCTGCTGAGAATGCGCACGTCAGCGGCAAATTTCGAGAGCGACGCACCAAGCCCGGCGAGACCCGAAAGCAGCAGATAGTCGAGTTTGCGCGGATAGGTTTGCGTACTGACGTCGCGCGCACGCAAGCCGAAGCGCTCGAGTACGTGCTCTTCGAACTGCGCCGATGTGCCTTGGTGATCGAGTAAGTGCTCGTAGGACGCGGCGGTGCCGACCGCGCCGCGCAATCCTTTGGTCGTGAGCTGTTCGAAAACGAAACGCAGATTGGTGTCGTCGATGAGCAGGTCTTGCGCGTAGACGCCGAGCCGGTAGCCGAGTGTCGTCGGTTCCGCCGGCTGCAAATGCGTAAACGCCATGCACACCAGGTCCGCGTACTGCCGAATCTTTCCGGCGAAGCTGCGCAGCAGCCCGTCAAGGTTCGCACCGACCTGCGCAAGGGCCGAGCGCAAACGGTAGGTCTCGACCGTGTCCTCGATGTCCATCGAGGTCGCGCCGAGGTGCAACTTGCCGCCGCCGACCGTCGCTTGCGAGGCGAAGACGCGAATCTCGGCCATGAGATCGTGATGAATTTCGCGTTCGATTTCGAGCGCCGCATCGATATCGATCTCGTGCGCGTGGGCCTGCAAATCGGCAACTTCTTCCGCCGTGACCAATCCGGCACGTTGTTGCGCTTGGGCGAGTGCGACCCATACTGCACGCCACAATTTGCGGCGTTCCTCTTCGGAAAAGAGCGCGCGTAGCTCGGCGCTGCCGTATCTCCAGGAGAACGGCGAGACGTACGTACGGTGATTCATGGGACGAGGGCGATCTTCGCCTCCGTCTAGAGCGCAGCCTCGTCGTCTTTGGTCGCAGCCTCGACCGGCGCGTGGCGCGGAAAATCTTCGAGTTCCACGGTCACATGCTCGGGTGTTCCCGCGTCGATCGCTCGCAGCGCGGCGGCGCGGCCGGCCTCGTCGACAAAGTGCCGCAGCTGGTCTTCGGTCATCCCGTCGGTTTGCGCCTCGAGCGCATCCAGCGCGCCCGCAAGGTCGAAGCCGAGCGGCTTGGCCTCGAGCAGTACCTGGAGCTTCTCCCGGCGCGCCTGCGGCGCAAGCTCGGTGAGATCCACGAATTCGGGAAAGCGGCTGCGCAGCTCAGGGTCCATTGCCGCCGCGTCGGTCGTCTCGGCGACGATGAAAACCGGCTCTTTCGCCTGCGCCAAACGATCGATCGTCACTGCCAGGTGCGCGATCGAGCCGGGATCGCCGTAGGCCGGCACCTCGACGACGACCAGGGCATGGCCCGCGGCGCGCGCTTTGGCCATCGCCTCGTCGAGCGCGTCGATGTTCGCGGGAATGACCGGCAAGCCGGTCTGGTCGGAAAGATTTTTGATGGTGGTCAAGCGTGCGTCGGACGAGGGCCCAGCGATCAGCACGGCGCGCGGCACGGTGATGCCCTGCGACTCCATCGTTGCGACGTGCGCGAACATCGCCGCGAGCATGCGCGAGCGCTTGAGTACCGGCTCAGGCAGGTCGCCGGCAGCCTCCGGGATCACGGCGACGGCATCGTCGTCCTGATCCTCCGGGGGCAGCGTCGTCGAAACGGTCTCGGCGCCGAAGCTGACCGGCATCAAGTCGACGACGGCGCCGAAGCGCGCGATCACGCCTTCGTCGAGGCCTTCGGTCGAATTTGCGCCGGCGATGACCCACACATCGAGACGGTCCTCGAGTTGTTCCCACTCGGTCCACAGCGCTTGTACGACTTCCTTGCGCATCGCTTCGTATGCGGCCGAACCGGTCGTGGTAAAGAAGCGTTCGGCTTCATCGATGAAGATGATCGAGCGCGCGCGCTTGGCGGTCGCAAAGATGCGCGAGACCGTCGCGGCGCCTTGGCCAACGTAGCCGATCTTGATTTGTGAAAACGAAAGATGTAACAGGGTCGCAGCCGCGGCGCGTGCGATGGTCTGCATCACGTCGGTCATATCGACCCGGTCGTCGCCGCGGATGAATAAGCCGCGCCGGACGGCCGGATCGCCCAGACGAAACAGGATGATTTGGCGCAACAGCGCGTTGCGAACGGTGGCGGGTAGCGCGAGCGCCTTGACGATTGCCGCCGTTCCGTCGTATTCGCGCAGCTCTTCTTCCATCCGCCGCAAGCGCTCGTCAACGTCTTTGCGTGCACCCGAGTGCGCGACGATCTCGCGAAATTCGTCCGCCTGCGTCTTGACCTGCGGGAGATGCCGCTCGAGCGCGCGTTGGAAAAAGACGCCATATGAACGGATAAATGGATTTTCGAGATCGGCGTGCACGAGCGTGGGCTTCTTGTCGGGAAAGCGCGTCAGCAGCACGTTGCTGCGGCGCTCGTCGATGACCTCGACGAAGGTTTCTTCCATCGCGTCCTTCTCACGAACGCCGGGAATCTTCCACGCGCGATCTTCCAGGACACCGTCGATCGGGCCATCGTAGCCAAGAAGCGGATGATTGAGGCCCGTTTCGTAGCGTGTGAACGCGACGAAGCGCACGTCCTTGCCGTCGCTTCCTAAATATGATGAGCGCGCTTTGCGGATCGGGGCGAGACATTGATCGCGCGCCACGAAGTAGCCGATCAGCGCGAGGAGCAGATAGAGCCCGATCGCCAGCACCACGCCGATGCCCTGGAGCCCATAGATCATGCCGCCGGCGACGACGACGAAACCGCCGATCGCAAAGAGCTGATAGGCCCCGGTCCACCCTAGCGTCAGCGCGTTGGTAATGCTGTCCTGTTCGCGCATGTGTTGCTGCTGGCCATAGACGTCGCGCCACGACGCGTTGACCATATTGTCGAGCGCACTGCGAATCGACGCGAGGCGCTCTCGATCGGCAGCTATCTGCCGGTCAAGATCGTCACGTTCAGCCCGCACGCGCTCGACGTCGTCCTTAAGCCATTGCTTCGGGTCGACGTCAGGCGAGTCGGTCGGAGGCGAGTCGACCACGTCCATAAATTCAGTTATCGGCAATTACCGCCGACTCAGGCCCGAGAGCTCGGCGGTGATGCGTTCGACCAGCGTACGGTGGTCGTCGGGATCGTTGCCGGCAGTGCCGGTGACGATCGACTCAACGCCGTGCACGGCCCGCTCGTACGCGATGCGGGCGCGCCGCTCACCGACCCGGCCGGCAATGGGTCGCAGTACGCGTTCCCGCCATTTCGCGCGTGCCGGAAGCTCCCCGCCCGGGCGGGCCAGCTCCCAGAGCAGACCGCATTCGGTCGCCAGCGCCGAGAGTAAGGGGATCGCCGCGCCGCGCGGATCATTGGCGAAGAATTCGTGCGCGATGCCGAGCGCCTCGCCGACGTGCCCTTCGACCAAGGCGCTGGCGTAGCGGTAAGCTTTGGGATCTTCGATCGCGAGCGATTCGCCCTCGAGGTCTTTGTAAGTGATCTTCTTCCCGCTCAGCGCGAGTTTCTCGAGGTCGTTGCGGACGCTCGCGAGGTCGGCCTCACTGCGCGCGAGTTCGGCGCGTACGCGCGGTTCGGCCGTCGCACCGAGCGCGCCGAGCACGTCGTCAACGTAGCGCGCGCGGGCTTCCTCGTTGGCGGTCGTATCGATGCGCAACGCGGAGCGGCCAGCCTGCGCGCCGAGCGGCTCCGGACGCTGCGAGCGCGGCGAGAGCAAATCCAACACGATCAGCGTGTTGCCGTCGGGCACCGTTTCCATCACTTCGAAGAGTTCGCGCCGCGGCTGCGCGCGCAATGTTTGCGCATCGCTCACCACGACAACGCGGCGATCGGCTAAGAACGGCATCGCGGAGACCGCTTCGCGGGCGCGTCCCGCGTCGGTCCACTCCGCCGCCGCGATCCGCTCGAGGTTGAGATCGCGCATATCCACCGGCAGCAGCCGGTCGAGCAACGCATCGAGCGCGCGCTCAGCCAAGGCGCGCTCGGTTCCCTCGATGACGACGAGGCTGCCAATCTTCGGCGACTTATCGATGAAGTCGTAATATTTCACGAGACAAACGCGCTCGCGTTCGGCCGCAACTCGAGCGTGGGAATCGTCTCGTGATAGGGCGGATGAATCACGCCGTATTCGGTGACGAACGCGGTGATCAGATGTCCCGGCGTTACATCGAAGGCCGGGTTGTAGACCTTCGCATCCGCCGGCGCGACCGGATTTCCGCCAAACGCGCTCACTTCGGCCGCCGCGCGCTCTTCGATGTGGATTGCTGCGCCCGATTCCATTGCGAAATCGAACGTCGACCGGGGCGCCGCGACGTAAAACGGAATACCGTGATGCGCGGCGAGAATCGCGAGCCCATACGTGCCGATTTTGTTGGCGGTATCGCCATTGCGCGCGATGCGATCTGCACCCACGATCACGAGGTCGATCTTCTTGCGTTGCATCGCGATCGCCGCGGCGCCGTCGACTTGGAGCGTAGCATCGACACCGGCCTGCGCGAGTTCAAAGTAGGTCAGCCGCGCGCCTTGCAGCAGCGGTCGCGTCTCATCGACGAAGACGTGGGGCGATTTGCCGGCACGCTGCGCCGCGATGATGACGCCGAGCGCCGTTCCGCCGCCGGCGGTCGCAATCGGTCCGGTGTTGCAGTGGGTAAGGATATTCGCGTTCTTGGGAATGAGGTCGAGCCCGGCGTCGGCGATCGCCGCATCCATCGCTCGTTGCTCGCGATGAATCGCCGCGGCTTCGGCGCGCATATCGGCGGCGGCCAGCACGCGGTCGACGGCCCACGCGAGATTGACTGCGGTCGGTCGCGCATCGCGCACGCGCTGCGCCGCGGCAGCAAAGGCGACATCATTGTCGATGAGGTCGCGCAGCATCGCCACGCCGTAGGCGCCAAAGACGCCGATGGCGGGCGCACCGCGAACCGCAAGCGTTTTGATCGCTTCTTCGATCTCGTCAACCGTGCGCGCGCGTTTGCGCTCGACGCGGTGCGGGATCAGCCGCTGGTCGACATACGTTAACGCTTCGCCGTCAAACGCGACGGCGGAGAGTTCATCGGGAGTGGGGCTCGCCATGTCAGGAATCCCATTCGGGATTCCTGGCACTCAGACCCCGGCCGGAACCTGGGCGGTGTAGCAGGCGCGGCAGTAAACCGGCCGGTCGCCGCGCGGGCGAAACGGGACGGTCGTATTGACGCCGCACGAAGCACAGACGGCCTCGAAACTCGGTCGGGCTCCAGACGGGGCCGGCGCGTGATCGCCGTTTTGGGCCCGACGGGCCTGACGGCACTCACGGCAACGCTGGGGCAGATTTTGAAAGCCTTTTTCGGCGAAGAACTGCTGCTCGCGGGCTGAGAAAACGAATTGATTCCCGCAGTCCTTACACGTGATCATCTTGTCTTCCACTGGGTCGTCTGAGCCTCCGGAGGCAATGCAACCGTGCAACCGTTAAGGCCAGGTAAAGTGCGACTTTGGTAAGGCGACTCCTCCCTTCCGGGCGGTCGGGTTATGACCTAAAGCCGGCGCGCGGTAATTTGTTCGGTATATTGCTCAGCGCCGCGGCGGCCATGGCCGCTTCGTAGCCCTTATCGCCGCGCGCCGGATCGGCGCGTTCTTGCGCTTGGGCGAGATTCTCGGTGGTGAGCACGCCGAAGCCGATCGGCAGGCCGGCTTCGAGCTGCACGTCCATGATGCCGCGCGCGCATTCGCCCGCGACGAAGTCAAAATGCGGCGTTTCGCCGCGAATCACGACACCGAGTGCGACGATCGCGTCGTAGCGGTCGATATCGATCAGTTTGCGACAGGCGAGCGGCAATTCGAAACAGCCGGGAACTTCGATGACGTCGATGTCGGCGGGCGCGACGCCGCACTCGGCGAGCGCGCGTTGCGCGCCGTCGATCAGCCAGTCGGTTAGCTCGCGATAAAAGCGGGCGGCCACGATCGCAAAGCGCAGGCCTTCGCATTGCGGCGCAGGCGCCGCCTTTCCGTTTGCGTCGCGCGGTTTCACGACGCGACGGTCTCGTCGAACATGTGGCCGAGTTTGGCGCGTTTGGTCGCCATGTATTTCTTGTTGTGCACGGTCGGCGGCGTTTGCATCGGTACACGCCCGATGATCTTGATGCCGTAGCCTTCCAGGCCGAAGATCTTGCGCGGATTGTTGGTAATCAGACGCAATTCTTTGATGCCCAGATCGGCGAGGATCTGTGAACCGATACCGTAGTCGCGCTTGTCGACCGGCAGACCGAGGGCAAGGTTCGCCTCGACCGTATCCGCTCCGTGATCTTGCAATTCGTAGGCGCGCAGCTTGTTGGCCAGGCCAATGCCGCGGCCTTCCTGGCGCAAGTAGAGGAAGACGCCGCGCCCTTCTTGGGCGATCATCTCCATTGCACCGTCGCGTTGCGCGGCGCAATCGCAACGAATCGAATGCAGGGCATCGCCGGTGAGACATTCGGAATGCACGCGCACCAGTACGTCTTTGCCGCTGCTGATATCGCCCATGATCAGGGCGACGTGGGTGTTTCCATCGATGGTGGTTTCGTAGGCGACGCCCTTCCAGTCTCCGGTGGTTGTTGGAAGGTTGAATTCGGCGACGCGCTTGACGAGTTTTTCGGTACGCATACGGTACGCAATGAGATCCTTTACGGTGATGAGCCGAAGTCCGTGACGGTCGGCATAGGTCCGTAACCCGTCGAGGCGCTCCATCGTTCCGTCCTCAGCCATGATTTCGCAAATGACACCCGCGGGATACAAGCCGGCCAGACGCGCGAGATCGACCGAGGCTTCGGTCTGACCGGCGCGCACCAGCACACCGCCGGCGCGAGCGCGCAGCGGAAAGGTGTGACCGGGCCGGAGAAAATCCGCCGGTACGGCGTCAGGATCGAGTAACTTTTTAATGGTCGCTGCGCGGTCGTGCGCCGAGATACCGGTGGTGGTAATGTCCCGCGCTTCAACCGAAACCGTGAAGGCGGTTTCGTGCACTGCGGTGTTGTCGCGCACCATCTGCGGAATTTGCAAGTCGTCAAGGCGTGAACCAAGCAACGGCACGCAGATGAGGCCGCCCGCCTCTTTGCGCATGAAATTGATGTCGGCCGCCGTCACTTTCTCGGCGGCCATCACCAGATCGCCTTCGTTTTCGCGGTCCTCGTCGTCAAGGACGACGACCATCTTGCCGGCACGGATATCCTCGATCGCGTCCTCGATCGAGTCGAACGGCGACTCACGCACGGCCGGCGACGGCGCCAGCTCGGGCAGCACCGTCGTCAACCGCTGGAGCGTCCGGTAGGACGGCTCGCGGCGGCCCGACCGCAACAGCGAGACGGCCGACTCGCTCATGCCGGCCTTGACGGCCAGCTCGGAAGCGGACAGACCCGCGGCATCGAGGGCGGCGTTCAGGGTGGCGGCAAAATCGCTCATAGCCTCCCCACGCTAGCCCCGGACTTGACAAATGTCAAATCTCTTTGTCATCCCGAGCGTGGGCGCGGGTACTTGTCATCCCGATCCCTTCGACTCGCTACGCTCGCTCAGGACAGGCTCCGCGAAGCGTAGTCGAGGGACCGGCAGCGCTATCTGCAGCGCGAACCTGCTAAACCCAAT
>JBEKBR010000054.1:0-14318 GCA_050015295.1 Candidatus Aquilonibacter sp.
AGTCCGCGCGACATTCTTTCGCGACCGCGCAGTAGTTCATTGGTCCCTAGGTGAGCTTTCGGCGCTCCGCTAAGAGCGGATCGTGCACGTTCACCGTCGTTTAGCGGTCTTCGCTGGTCCCTCGCTTCCGCCGCAAGACCGCCCCGCGCTCGAAGACGTCACCTATCTTCCCCCAGCGACGCGGGGCGACGTTGAGCGCGCGGCGCGCGAGCACGACATCGTCCTGTTGATCGACGGTGTCTTCCATCACGATCTCGCGCCCTCGCCTAAGGAATGCTACGCGGCGTTGAGCTACGCGCGCATGTTCGGTGCGTCGAGCATGGGCGCGCTGCGCGCGGCCGAATGCGCGCCCTACGGCTTCACAGCGCTTGGTGCGATCGCCGGCTGGTACGCGCGCGATGTCATCGACGGCGACGACGAAGTCGCTGTGTTGACGCATCCGGAAAGGCACGAAGCGCTCAGCGTAGCGTTGGTCAACGTGCGGTACGTAGCACGCGTCGCGCATCGTCGTGGGCTTCTTGACTCGCACGAACGCGATATGCTCATCGCCCGCGCTCGCGCAGTCTTCTACATGGATCGCACGTGGGATGACGTGATCGAGCTTGCGCCGCGGGCAACTCGCGAGGAGCTTGCCGAGATCGCGAGGCAGTACGGGGATCTCAAGCGCATGGACGCGCGCTTTGCGCTGCGTACGGTGTTGCGCGCGCGAGCGCGGGACATGTGGCGGGTTCGCCTCCCCGCGTCGGTTCCCAAGGCGCCCGGCACTTACGATCGCGCTGTCCCAATCGGGCAGACCCTTGCGCTGGTTCCCGAGCTTCGTAGGCGCTACGGCATCACACGAGTGGCCGATACGACCTACCTCGACCGAACCGGCATACCAACATACTCCGCGCTCGTCCCTCATTCACCGGATCTCCTCGGGGTCTACAACGGCAAGGGCTTGACGCGCGAGAGCGCGATGGCGAGCGCCGTTATGGAGGCGACGGAACGGCAGATTGGCGCGAACGTCACGTTGCCGAAATTCTCCGCTTCGCTGCGCAGCGTCGGCGAACGGATCGATCTCACTGCGTGCGACATGCGCGAAGGGATGATCGATCGCGACGTGACCTGCGTGCTTGGCACCGAACTCCTGACCGGCGACGTCATTGCAGTGCCGCTCGCGATGGTACAGTGCCCGTGGTTTGGTGACAAGCTCTTTGACGTTACGTCGACGAACGGGCTCGCCTCCGGGAACAATCTTACCGAAGCGATTTATCACGCGCTCTGCGAGCTGATTGAACGCCAGGCGTGGACGATGTATCAGGTACGCAGTTCGCTGCTTCCCCGGTTCTATCTCGGCGCACAGACGAGCGATCTAGCGATTGCGCCGGAGATCACACTGCCGGCAGGCGAAGAACACGTCGATCGCCTCGTGCACAAGATTCGCGAAACCGGTCTCGTGATTCGCGCGCTTGCCCTGAACGAGGGGCCGTTGCCTGTAACGGTACTTGCCTCGTTGACGGAACTGCACGCGATGCCGCCGATGGCTCACGTGGGTTTGGGTTGCGCGCTCTCACCCGCGCATGCGCTGACGCGCGCGATTACGGAAGCGGTGCAAAGCCGGGTCGTCGATATCCAAGCCGCGCGGGAGGATATCCTACGACCCGACGAGCCTGCGGGTGTGATGGGGACGCACGCGCGCCGCTTACGTGCTATGCCGAGTGGGCAATGGTACTACGACGTCCCGAGCGAGCAGATTTCCCTTGCAAGCCTGCCAAATCGCACTACGGACGATCTGGCACAGGACGTGCGCGAAACGCTCGAAGCGTTGCGCGCTTACGGTGTCCCCAGCGTCATTGTCGTCGATCTTTCGCCGCCCGACTTGCCGATCAGCGTCGTCCGCGCGATTGTTCCCGGGCTCGAAACCTACGGCTTCAGCGGCCACCTTGGACCGCGGGCGCGCGCTGAACTCAATCCGTTCACGCTTCGGGCCTAGCGGAAGCGTGACACGTTATCTCGATCGCGTGATGGCCGGCGAACGGCCGACAGCGACAGAGTGGGACGATCACCTCGTCGCGTTTCATCGCGTATACACGGGCCTCACACCCGACCTCATGTCGCACATGCGCCAGCCTGATGGTCGCAGTTCGTACGAGGTACTTGCCCACCGCATAAAGACACTCGCACCGAACGCCCACGATATCCTCGACGTCGGTTGCGGTGACGGAACGCTGCTGCGCGAGCTTGCGCGCATGTACGGCCCGAACATCGCACTGACCGGCATCGACCTCTCGGATGACGAAATCGCGGGCGCCCGCGCGCTGTCGCCAGGCGCGCAGTTCGTTCGTGGCGGTGCTTCGACGGTGAACCTGGGCCAAAAGTCCTACGACGTGGCCGTGTCGCACCTTGCCTTCATGGCGATGTCCGAGATCCGTACGGTGCTGGCGCACGTGCACGACGGGCTGCGCGGCGCCGGAATGCTGATATTTGTCTGTGAGGATCCGCTCGCCGGCGGCGCGATCTTCGAGCTGATCGGCGACGCAATTGCGTTTGTTCGCGGCCGTTTGGGTAGTTTTTCGCCGAACGTGCCTGGGCGTGAATCCATCGATCAGGATGAGGTCCTTTGCGAGATGCTGCGCGGCGCGGGCTTCGCAACCGCGTGGGTCGAGCACTTTTGCCTTCATGGCAAGCTCACCGAGGACCAGTTGTGGGCGTTTATCGAGCAAAGCTATCCTTTGGGCTTGCTCGACTCCGCGGTGCGCGGCGCGCTACGCGATGCGATGCGCTCACGCTTGCGCGCGATCGTCCGCAGCGGCGCCATTACCGATTTTCCGCTGCGCCTGGTCGTTGCCAGCGTGTGACAGTAAGCAAGGACTCGAACGGTCCCTACGGAAGGTGCTCTGTGAGCCGACCTGCCCCTTATCCAGTAATGGAGCGTGCCCGCTATGACGGACGTACAACGCCGTGCCACTGCAGCCGGGTTTCTGCACGTGTTGCACACGTCGCCGGAAGTTTTCAACGAGTGGAATCCGATCAAAAAAGACGATTATGTCGCTCTAGGCAAATTGATTCAGAAGACGGTCGGGCTACACGAAACGCCGAGCACTGAAGACATCCATGGAATGGCCTCATACATTGACGCGCATCTCAAAGATGAAGCGGCGAGATTTCATGAGGCACACGCCGACGCTCCCCGTCACGTTGGCAGCGTTGCGTATATGCAGCAGAGCTAATCACTAGGATGCAACCGAACTAGCGCGCATAAACCAGGTCGCCAACTGCGTTCGCGAGTTCACGTTCACCTTCGCGAACAGGTTAGCGATGTGCCCCTCGACTGTGCGCTCGCTCAGCACCAGCCGCTCCGCGATCTCTCGGTTCGTGAGTCCTTCGGCTACGAGGGCCGCGATTTCGAACTCGCGCCTTGTCGTATTGTTCGCGCGCGTCCCGTCGCGCGTGACCGCGCCAGTCGCGCCGATCGCCTTTGTCGCGAGCTCGGCAAAGTACGTGGCGCCAAGAGTGGTGAAGCGCTCGCGCGCACCATCAAGAAGCCCCTTGTGATCGGCGCGCCCAAGCGCGGCCGCTGCAAGGCCGCGTGCGAGCGCAGCGTGCGCACGATTCCACGGTTGCTGGTCGGCCCAAAGTGCGCCCTCAGCGATACTTTCGAGCGTGTCCTTTGCGCCGAGCGTTCGCGCCACGAGCGCGAGTAGCTCGGGATACAAGAACACCTGCAGATCGAACGGTTCGCGCGCAACGTCGACGACTTTGTCAAGGAGACGCTTAGCGCGCGCGGCCGACTGCGTCGAGAGAGGCATCAGCGTTGCAACGACGATCGGCAGCAACGTCGGCGCGCGCTCACCCGCCTCGAATGCGGCGACTTCTTGATGTGCCGGTTGCCATGCCAGTTCGGCCGCGCCACGTTCGCGAAATGCCGCAGCGGAGTAGCGCGCGCCCATGAGCATGCGCCGCATCGAGGAGTCGCTAGAGGTTGAGAGCTTCCCAGCCAGCAGCTCTTCGATGTCGGCGAATTCGCCGCGTGCGATCATCAGGTTCGCCTGGACCGCGACCGCGATCGGTGGCCTAGTTTCGTGGCCGAGTGCGGAAATAAGCGCCTCGGTCGGTGCAACGCCGCGGA
The DNA here is from genome assembly GCA_050015295.1 of Candidatus Aquilonibacter sp. Lineage (GTDB taxonomy): Bacteria > Vulcanimicrobiota > Vulcanimicrobiia > Vulcanimicrobiales > Vulcanimicrobiaceae > Aquilonibacter. The sequence goes on from JBEKBR010000054.1 coordinate 4,112, forward strand.
AATTGAGCGCACAATACATTTTTGCGACCAGCGGCATCACGCCGTAGAAGGCGGCAGCGCCTTCGGCTGCCGCCTCAGCGCGCTGGGTGTGCTCGAGCGCTTCGTGCTCATCGCCGAGACGAATCGCGAGCAATGCGCTCATGACGTGGTGACGAATCACCACAATTGGTGCGGCGTCGGCGGCGTAGCGTTCGAAGCGTGGACGAAGATCGGCCGCTCTCCCGGCGTCAAAGCGATGCATCGCGATCATCTCACTAACGCTAAGAAGATTGGCGCGCTCTGAGTCGGAAACGACGTCCTCGTAACGCGCGATCGTTGCGTCTGCCTCGTGGGGAAACCCGGCGTGGCACTGCGCAACCGCGATCGACGCGGCGAGCGCGCCAACCCCGTTAGTAATGCCGGCGGCCTCGACCTCGGCTAAGCCGCGCCGGCAGATGCGAATTGAGTCAGCCTCGCGACCCATGCCATTGTAGAGCTGTGCGAGTCGCTCGTAGGTGGGAATGATCTCTGCAGCCATCGGCGATGCGATGTCGAGCGCGCGCTCCAGCGTGCTTGCCGAAAGCGAGAACATGGTTCTTGCCGCCGCTTCCGACGAGAGCTTAATTAACGCTTCGCGTTCACCGACGTTGTCGCCGCAGGCCGCGCATTGTTTTGCTAGTCGCTCGTAGTCTTCGAGCCGCGGTGAAGGCAATCGCTTGAGCGCCTCGATGATGCGGTGGCGTAGCGGAATCTCGATTGGAATCGTTTCGAGGACGCTCTCCATCACTGTGCCGTGTACGAAGCGCAACCCGTTCGGGCCGACAACGAGATAGCGTCCCGAGAGTTGACCGATCAGTGTAACCATCTCGTCTTGTGGCCAGAGCTGTTGCAGTAGCGTCAGCTCGATTGGATCGTCGATCACCGCGCACATCTGCAAGAATTCGCGAACGCGCGGTTCGAGAAGCGAGACGTCACGCGCGACGACGCGCCGCGTGCTCGCGCTGACTTCGCGCAATGTGGTAGCGCCGTTGTCGCGGGCCGCCATCGCCACCGCGACGATGTCGGCCGCACGCCCGCGCGTTTCCGATGCGATGCCGGTTGCGACCTCATTGCTGACGTTGGGATAAATCGAGCGAACGATCTCCACCGCGGCTTTGGCCGGAAGATCGTCGAGCGCGATCGCTTGATCGTTCAGCTCGAGCGCCGGCCCGCGCTCGTCGGAGCGTTCGGTCGAGAGTACGAGGATCGCACGATCCGCAAGCGTCGTCACCGTACGCTCGATCAGCCTACGGCTTTCCGGATCGGCCCACTGCGCGTCGTCGAGCACGAGGAGCAATTTGTGATCGAGCGTTACGCCCTCAACGATGCGTAAGAACGCTTCTTCGAAATCCTCCGGCCGGTCTCGGTCGATCGTGAGCCCTGAGGAGTAGCGGCCCGCGCTCTCACCGAGCGCGTCCAATAGCGCCTGGAGTACTCGCCGAGCGGCAAAGAGCGAGAGGGCGGCGTGGATGCGGAAGCTCGGTGCCCACACGGCAAGCCATCCCCCAACTGACGCCTCGGCCGCAAGGGTCTCAGCCAGTGCCGTCTTGCCGACGCCTGTCGATCCTACGATTCGAATGGCTCGTACGATCCGGCCTCGCGCGGCCGAGTCGAGGACGGCGCGGGCTCGCGCGAGCTCCGCATCCCGTCCGAACAGGCTACCCACGGTCGGGGGCTTAGGCGAAAACTAGGTATTTCCCCGGACGAGTCAAGGAGGGCGGACTTGGTAGGCTTGGGGCGTGGAGGATCCCGTGACCATGTATGCACGAGCAATGACCATCGCCGAAACCGAACGCACGGCCCGCAAACCCGAGGCGCCCCCGGTGCCCTACTGCTTTATCCTGGATGACGCGTATCACGTCCTGATGGCCGGCCCGTCGGGCGGCGAGGATCCGCTAGCCGCGCTCTATGCCGCCGATTCGCGGATCGACGAATTGCCGGGACCAATCGACCGTGTCGTGCGCGCGCTCACCGCGACCTGGCGCACGTCACGCGCACCGTCGAACGCCACCGCCGTTGTCTCGCATTTGCACGTCACGGTTGCGCCGCTCCACGGCTACGACGGCCGCCGCATCGCCGTCTTCGTGAACCGCCACGACCTGACGGGGGCTTAGCTCGTATGCCACGGCGCCGCGTCATTTAAGATCTGCACATCGCGCGGATCGTCAAACGCGCGCGCATAGCGTTCGTAACTTGCTCGTGCTGCGTCGTGCCGATCGACCATCCACTGCGCCTGCACGAGGTGTGCGGCCAGTTCTCCCAGCGGCGAAATTCCGCGATGTTGCGCTTCACTGAGTGCATGCGCCGCGACCGCTTCGGCGCGTGCGTGATCGCCGGTCTCCATCAGCGCTTCGAAAAAATTCCCATAAAACTCGACGAACCGCTCGTCCGGAGGCTCGCCATGTTCGAGGTGGTGCTCCGACGCGCAAATCACCACGCGCGATAGCCGTTCGCTCTTGGCCAAGAGTGCAACGTCGAGCAGCGCGCCACGCAAACGGACGCCGTCACCGCTGGTGAGCAATTGGTCGGCGAGCATGACCCGGTCGCGGACGTCGCGCAGCCCGCGCCGCTCGAGCGCGCTGATGATCCGTCGCCGAAGCGGAATCTTCATTGCAATCGTCTCTGCGATCGCCGCGGTCGTGAGGGTGTGCCCGAGGTGCGGAAAGTCCGGTACGTCAGCCTCGAGTAGCGATAAGTCGAGCGGCTCCGGCAGCAGCGAAAGCAGCTGCAACACCATGCGCTCAGGCGCCGGCCGCCCGGCGAGTTCTTTTGCAATTGCGGCACGCGACGAGAACGGGACCTCGTCAGCATTGCGCGCCGCGCGGCGACCTGCCGCACTCGCAAGCACTACTATCTCATAGGGGATGCCTTGCGCGCGAGCGACGATGGCGTCGAGCACCGCTCGCGGTGCGTCGGAGTAGCAGCGCTCGGCGAGGGCGAGTGCTGCTCGTTCGTTCAGTTCGCGCAAAGTAATCGTCGCGTCGGACGCGATCGGGAGCGCACCTTGTTCGTCATCGAAGGCAAAGAGGCAGAGCAGCGGACGTTGTGCCGGCGCGCTCGCCGATGCCGCGATGTCCCGCAAGCTTTCCTCGTCGGCGAAGTGTGCGTCATCGATCGCGACGATGACCGGACGCTCGCGCGTTTCGCGTTCGAGACGCTCGTGCAGATCGGGCGCGAGCCGTCGTGCGATTGCAAACGGAATGAAGCGGTCGAAGGGGTGCGCCGCTGTGTGTAGGACCAGTGCCTTCGGCTCGGCGAAAGCTTCGAGATCGCGAAGGAGCGCGGTTTTCCCGTAACCGCTTGGCCCACGAACGCTCAGGGTCGCGGAAGACGCCGAATCGGCGACGGTCGCATAGGCCGCGCGTAACGCGGTGATCTCCGGTTCGCGGCCGACGAGTTCCATGCGTTCACGCCTCCTCGGGTGCGGCGGGCTTTTCCTGCCCGCGCGTACAATCGAATGCTCGTGCAACCGATAGAGAAAGCGCCGCTCTCACCGCGCGTTGAACTCACGCTGCGCGCGCTTGCGCTGGGCGGACTGATCACGCTGGTCTTTACAGCGGCAAACGTCTACCTCGGACTCAAGGTCGGCTTGACCTTCGCCTCATCGATTCCGGCTGCGGTCATCTCGATGGCGATCTTGCGCGGCTTCAAAACCGCGACGATCTGGGAGAACAACATCGTACAGACCGTCGCCTCGGCGGCCGGTACGCTCTCGTCGGTCATCTTCGTGCTGCCCGGTTTGGTGATGGTGGGCTGGTGGACCGGATTCCCGTTTTGGGAGTCGTTCGGCATTTGCGCAGTTGGCGGCATTCTCGGCGTCATGTACAGCGTGCCGCTGCGGCGCGCGCTCGTTACCGAATCGGAGCTGCCGTATCCTGAAGGCGTCGCTGCAGCCGAAGTGCTGAAGGTTGGCGCCGGAACGCCGACGGCCGAAGCGGTGGCCGAGAACAAGCTCGGACTCGTCGCGCTGGTCTGGAGTTCGATCGTTTCAGCCGCGTTCCAAGTGCTGATCGCGCTCGGGATCTTCACCGGCGAATTCGACACCTACGGACGTTTCGGTCCATCATCGACCGGCATCGGACTTGGCATGTCGCTGGCGCTCATCGGTGCGGGACACCTCATTGGATTGACCGTCGGCATGGCGATTTTCGGTGGCCTCGTGATCGCGTGGGGGATCGCGGTCCCGATTCTTACCGCGATGCATCCGATCGCCGGCGCGACGACTGCGGTTGAGGCGTCAACGATCTTTCACACCTACGTGCGGTTCATCGGTGCCGGCACGATCGGCATCTCGGGCTTGTGGACGCTCGCAACGCTCGTCGCACCGATTGGAAAGGGCATTGCATCGTCGCTTGCCGCGTCGCGCCTACGCCGCGCCGACCCGACCGGTGTGCTGCCGATCACCGAGCAAGATATTCCGATCGGCACGGTGACGATGATCTCCATCGTGTTGTTGATTCCGATGGCGATCCTGCTCGCAGCGTTTCTCGCCGGCGGCGTCCTCTCGTCGATGATCATCCCGCTCGTGATCGGTGCCGTCATCTATGTGGTGATCGTCGGGTTTTTCGTTGCCGCGGTGTGCGGCTACATGGCGGGCCTCATCGGCTCGTCGAATAGCCCGGTGTCGGGCCTTGCGATTCTTGCGGTGCTGGGCGTCTCGCTCATACTCGCGTTCTTTGCGCGTGAAGCCGCACCGGCGGCTGCACCCGCGTTTGTCGCCTATGCGCTCTTCGTGACCGCCATCGTCCTCAACGTCGCGACGATTTCCAACGACAACTTGCAAGATCTCAAGACCGGCCAACTCGTCGGTGCAACGCCGTGGAAACAGCAAGTTGCGCTCGTCGTCGGCGTGATCTTCGGCGCGGTCGTCATTCCGCCGGTCCTCGTCGTATTGAATAAAGCCTATGGCTTCAACGGTGGTCCGCATGCGCTCGGCGCACCGCAAGCAACGCTGATCTCGACGCTGGCGAAGGGCGTGATCGGTGGCGCGGTCGATTGGAACTTGATCTTTGTCGGCGCGGTCGTCGGTGCGGTCGTCATTGCTATCGACGAAATCGGGCGCCGCACGGGCCGCTTTCGCTTCCCACCCTTGGCCGTTGGTCTGGGCATCTATCTTCCGGCCGGGACGACCGCGCCCGCGGTAATCGGCGCAATCTTCGGCGCGCTCTACAACCGTTGGGTTTCACGTCACAAGCATCCGCAATCGGCAAAGCGGCTCGGAGTGCTGGTTGCGTCCGGTTTAATTACCGGTGAAAGTCTCTTCGGCGTAGCGCTGGCGGGAATAATCTACGTCAGCAACAACCCCACGCCGCTGCAGATCGTCCCGGATAGCTTTGCGGGCATCGCCAACGCGCTCGGTGGCATCGCACTGTTCGTCGTGCCGTTCCTAGTCTATCGCTGGATCGGCTTACGCGCGCAGAAACTCTAGTTTGGGGGCATCGCGCGGAGCCACGCGTCATCGTTGCGGGCCTTGGCGACGCGGGCGCGCACTTGGGCGATCAGCGGCGCGCCCTCGAGCGCCGCGCGTGCCTCGCGGATGGCCGTTGCTGCCGACGCGTCGCCGCTCGCGTACGCAGCATGCGCAGCTTGCGGCCATAAGCAGACGCTGCCCGAAATGCATCCCGCCGCGCCGTAGGCCTTGGCTTCGAGCAGTGTTGCCTCAGTTGAGGGAAACACGCGCAACTCCGGGTGCCGTGCGAGGACCTCGCGTTGCAGTTCAGCGTCGTTCGCGCTATCTTTCATCCCGCCGATGACGCTGGGAAATGCCTCGATCAAGCGATCGACGAGCGGCGCGCTGAACGTGATGCCGCTCATGCGCGGGAAGTTGTAGAGCACGATCGTCGTCCGTAGCGGTCCGGTGCCTGCAAGCAGTGCATCGAAGAAACGCACGATCCTGTCGTCGCTCGCGTCGCGAAAGAAGAAGGGCGGCATGATCAGCGCCGCGGCCAAGCCGAGTTCGCTCGCGGCGCGCGTGAGGCGGATCGCATCGGCAAGCGACGACGCGCCGGTTCCGCACATCGTGCGCTCGCGCGGGACGCCGGCCGCAACCGCTTCCATCAGGCGCAGCCGTTGGTCCGCGCTGAACGACATCGCTTCGCCGGTTGTGCCCAGCAGATTGATTCCGTCAATGCCGTCGCGAAGCAGATCACGGTAGTAGTCGACCGCACGCGGCGCGTCGGGCTCGTAGCGCTCGTCGACCGGGGTCAGCACGGCCGACCAAACGCCGGTCAGAGTGGTGGTGGCGATCATCCGCGCGAGAAGGCTCCTTTCAGGAAGAATGCCAGATTGGCGGGACGTTCGGCAAGGCGCCGCATCAGATACGGGAACCAGTAGCTTCCGTAGGGGACCGCTAGCCGCACGCGATAGCCGCGTTCGACGAGTGACTTCGCGAGCGGCGCCGCGATGCCATAGAGCATTTGAAATTCGAACCTTCCACGTAGCGGAATCGCTCGTTCGCGAACATAGCATTCGACGCGTTCTATGATACGTGGATCGTGGGTGGCAATGGCCGTAAACCCCGCGCCGTCGAGCGACTCGAAGACCAGCCGCAGGTAGTTTTCATCGACATCCGATTTGTTTTCGTAGGCAATATCCGCCGGCTCGAGATACGCGCCCTTGACGATGCGAACGCTCGGCGCAAGGGATTTTTCCGTGCGCAGGTCGTTGAGGCTTCGCAAGAGATACGACTGCAGCACGAAGCCGACGTTGTCGAATCGTGCGCGTAGGCGCCGCCAAATCGCGAGCGTCGAGTCGACATAGCGCGATTGCTCCATGTCCAAACGCACGGTGTTTCCCGCGTCGCGCGCCGTTTGCGCAATGCGCGCGGCGTTGTCGAACGCGAGTTCGGGATCGACGTCGAGGCCCACGTGGGTGAGTTTGAACGCGACATTGGCATCGATGTGCTCGGCTGCAAAAATCCGCAAAAGTTCCCGGTACTCGTCGGCGGCGCCGATCGCTTCGTTCCGGTCACGCACGCCTTCGCCCAGAATACCCGCGGCAACGGCGAAGCCGCGCGCGTTGACCTCGCGCGCAACGGCCAGGAACTCGCCTGCCGTTTCCCCCGCGACGAACCGCCGGGCGCCCAGCCGCATCCCGTAGCGGCTCACTGCTCGCTGTACGGTTACGCTGTCGGCGGCAGCTAGAATTGCCGCACGTAGCGGGCGTTCGAGCAGCGAATCGAGGGATAGCGTGGGCATAACGTGTGAATAACTCGTCTTTCTTGCGAATAGCTTGTGAGTTCGAGAATTTTGCTCTTGCACGGCATATTGTTCGCTTGCTACTATGCAATCACTTCGAGTAACGACGAAGTGCGAAACGTAGAAAGACGCGACCACCCAAACGCTCGACGGATGTTGTCGTACAGCGACCGGATGTGAGGGGGGTCAGAGCCGACGACGCGGCGGTCAGTACGGGCCTGGCAATGGGCTCAGACAGGCTAAAGCGCTCGGTAACTACATCAAAGCCCGGCGCCTCACGGCGACGGGCTTTGTTCTTTGTGTGTGAGCGCGAGCGTGAAGAGTCCGGCGAAGCCCGCGAAGAGCACCGAGCCTGCGATGACGTCGGGGCTCCACCACAAGCCCCCCATCGTGACCGCAAGTACGCCGAGCAGCACCGCCCAGTAGATCGCCGGGATGCCGAAGGCGAAAAGACGCCAGCGCCGCCCGATCGCATCACCGAAGACGCCGGCGAGCAGACTCGCAAGCGTCACCGCGGCGAATTGTCCGGGATAGTTTGAATGCGCAGCGGCGATAAAGATATTTCCAACCACGAGTAACACGGTGACCGCACCGGCGGCTAGCCGAATGCGCTGCGCTGCATAGAGCGCAAAGCCGGCCATGAGCAAGCTTTGCACGATGACCGCGAGCAAGCCGATGCCCTCCTTGTAGTAGAGGAGTGCGAGCAGTGTCAACGTGTCGTGAGGAAAGCGCGAGGCGTCGAGCGGAGCGTTCATGTGCTCGGCCTCGCTCAAGAAAACGAATTGCGTTCCCCAATGAATCAACTCGATCATTGACGCGAGTGCGAGGAGCATCGGCAACTGCTCCACGAGCGAGCGTGGTGGATGCTCGCGCTCGATCGCCGAGCGCACCGGCCCGGCGATGATGAGAAACATACCGGCGCCGATTAGTAGGTGCGTCGGGCTGAGCAGTGCGTTGAAGCCCTCCTCGAAGCCCCACAGCGAGTGCTTGATCATGTCGAGCACGCCGCCGGCCAAAAAGACGATCAGCCCTGCGATCGTCGTCTCGTAGCCTTTGGGGAGCGCGTGATTCCACGCGAATCCGCGACGATGGCTCGCGACCAGCGCGATCGCGGTGAACACGTATGCTGCGAGTAGTCCAAGGTAGAGCAGTCCGTGGGCCGGTTCGAAGAAGGTTTCGACGTTGGAATGAAAGTGATACCACGCGTCGAGCAAGATGCCGCCAGAGCACCACAGACTCGCAATCGCCATCGACCAATCGTAAATCGCGCTCGGTGCGGGCCGGTCGTTCATGTGCGGGTGGATTCCGCGGCATAAACGAAACGACCCTTTATCGTGTGGTGGACGTGCGCACTCCTGGCGATGCTCCTAACTGCGGCACAAACGTGGCCGGCCGCGGCACCCGCCGCGCCCAACGACTCGCCGCGCATCATTGCGCTGCAGATGAACGAAACGTCGATTGCGCCGGGGTCGGAGTGGACCGGCCGCATCGCGACCACGACGAACGTCGCGAGCGTAGAGATTCGTACCGAGTCGTTTTCCTTCAACGCCACGCGCGTCGCGTTTGGCCAATTCACCTTCGATCAGCACGTCCTCGACATCGTTCCGCAGTATAAGCGCGCGTACACCTTACACGTCATCGCGCGCAACGCGGCGGGCGCGCAGGACGTGCGGCTGATTCCGATCGCGCTGCACTAGCGACGCTATCGCCGCAGGCCGCGCAATATTTTTCCTTCGGTATTGAGATAGTAATGCGCGCTGTCGAAGCGCGGCGTGTCGGAAAACATCAAGTACAAGTACTTGAAGTTTTCCGAAAAGGCATACGCCGGAAAGAGGTCGTCGGGAATCATCGGGAAGGGCCGAACGTCGAGCAGATTGGTGTAGCCGTTGGTTACGCGGCAATTCGCGCGCAGCGCGGCGAAGTACTGATAGGCGGTTTGACGATAGAGGTCGTCGTGGGTGAGAAACCACAAATCGAACGCCGAATTCGCGTATTCCGGCCGCATGCGGTAGGCGCCGTCGACTGCGTCGAGCGTGGCGTAGTCGATGACCTCCGGAATGAGCGTGTAGCGGTTGAGCACGTCGGTCCACGACGTGTAGAACGCCTCACCAACGGAGAGATCGCCGCCCTTTGCCACGAGCTCGGCATAGAACGCCGCGAGCTCGGTGATCTGCGTGTCGCCGGCCGGGTCGCCGGTCAGGTAGTTCACCTGACGAAACCAGAGGCGCCCGTCGACGTGAACGACCTTGTACTTCAGCAGCGCGTCGGTTAACACACGGTACCAGTCGCGCGTCTGTTCGAGGCCGAGCATCTGCCAGCCACCCCACAAGTATTCGTAGAACGAGTCAGCGGGTTCATCGGGCGCGACATCGACCGGATCGGTAAAGACGCCGGCTTCGATGTCGAAGTTCGTGCCGAGCAGATTGAGCGCGGAGCGCTTGGCGATCACGGCCTGGTAGGCGCGCATTGACGCGCGCAGATATTTCGGATCGCCGGTCAAGCGCGAGAGATCCCCAAATTCCAAGATGTTGGAGCCGATCTCGGCAAGATTGTTCTTCGGATCGCGTACGGCGCCGGTGTGGAGATTCGCAAAACGGTACGGCGCACCGGTCGGCGATTTCGTAAAACAAACCAGCAGGCGATCGGCCAAATCGCGCGCGCCGTCGAGCATGAAGCGTTCGCCGGTCGCGTAGTAGCCGGCAAGGAGTCCCGCCACCATGCGGATCACCGCTTCGAACATCTGCACGTCGGCATTGACGTCAAAGTTGAGGTTGGCGCGTAGCCACTTCACGCAGGCGTCGAGCTCGGTGTCAAGACCCATGACGTAGAGCGTGTCGAGCGCTTCGATGATCGAGAGCCCAAAAGAGTGGCCGGGCACGAAGAAATCGCGCGACGTGCCGCTGACCGGTTTGACCTCGTCGAATCCCCAGGCGAATTGTTTGTAGCCGTTCCAGGCGTGCAAGAACTCGTCGCGGACCTGCGCGGCAATGGTC
>JBEKBR010000055.1:0-13378 GCA_050015295.1 Candidatus Aquilonibacter sp.
GTCGCATGGCCGCGTGAGAGGGTGACCGCGCGTTTCTACACTCAGCGCGCGCTCGCATGGCAAAAGTCACTGCGCGGCAACTGGATTCCGGCGATGCAACTTTTAGACGGTGCTTTCGCACTTGCGCCCGACACGATGCGGCGCGGTATTGTCTTCGCTGATCGCGCGCGCATCAGCACGGCGATCGGCGAGTACGTTTCTGCTGCGTCGTCGCGCGCGAACGCCATCGAGTGCTTTTCGCAGGTCGACTGGACGCGCGCGCACTCCGAAGAACCAGTCGGGCTCTTCGGCGCTATGGATGTTCTGGGCTCCGATCATGAACAAGCTTTTGCGCTATTCGGTTCAGCAAACTCAAACAGCGTTTCAAAGCTGCTAGCAATGGGGCATGGCCGCCGCCTCGACGCGTTCAAAAGATTCGCGCTCTCTCACCTCACTGAGGGTGAAGAAGCGCTTGGTCACGCGCAGGTTGCCTATAAGATGTTTAAAGAATTGAAATACGTGCATCGCGCGACGAGTTGTGCGCTCCGAGCCGTTGAACTTGGCGGCGGTGCCCGCTGGCGCGAGCGCGTCGAACGTCTCGTCGCCGCATATCCACGTTCGCTCGCGGCTCGTCAATACGAACGCATGACGGCACCGGTCGCGCGCGTTCGCGGTCGTATGAGAGAAGTCGCCGACCTTCTCGTTTCGAGCAACATGACCGCACGGCAGATTGGCGAGACACTGGGGATGGCCGAGGGCACGGTTCGCGTGCACATCAAGCACATGAACAAGATCCTCAACGTCGAGAATCGGTCGCAGCTCGTGCGCTTGTTCCTCGAATCGGGCAGCGCCGCCTAACCCTTCCCTAGCGCCATTTCATACGCCGCGAGCATTTCGCGCGCGCTGTTTTCCCAGGCAAAGCGTTCGATTGCGGCCGCGCGGCCGGCATGCGCACGCGCGTCGTCGTCGCCGCGTAGCGCCGTGCGCAGCGCCTCGATCCACTGCTGTTCGTCGGTCGCGGGAACGATGCGCGCGCCGTCGCCGACGATCTCCGGCAGCGAGGCCTGATCCGACACGATCGCCGGCACGCCGGCGCACATTGCCTGCGCCGCCGCGTAGCCGAAGCCCTCATACAGCGACGGCACTGCAATGACCGCCGCGGTCGAGCACAGTCCCAGCAATTCGGCGCGCGGCACGTAGCCGCGAAACTCAACGCGGTTCTCAACGCCGAGCGCTTGCGCGAGGCCCAAACACTCGTCCTGATACGTGGTGTACGGACCAACCGAAACCAGACGCGCGCGTTCGAGAAACGGCAGCGCTTCGATCAGCGCCTCGAGATTCTTGCGCCGCTCGACCGTCCCGATCGCGAGAATCGTCCGGCGGTCGCCGCCGCGCCGCTCGAGCGCGCAGTAGTCGCTCGCGACGCCGGGATATACCACCCGCACGATCGCGGGATCCAGCTCCGGCATCACCGCGAGCAATTCTTCACGCGAGAACGCCGAGTCGACCGCAATCGCCGCGGCACGGCGGTAGCGATCAATCGAAAACCGCCCGAAATAGTAGCGCGCGTAGGGCCGCGCATGCGCTTGCACGCGCAGCCACGCGACGTCGTGCACGGTGACGACGTACGGAATCGCAAGGCCGAGGGGCACCGTACCCGACGCGCAGTGCACCACGTCAGGAGCAAGCTGGCGCACGCGCTGCGGAAAGACCACTTGATCCCAAAACACGCGGCGATCGAAGCGCCACGGGTCGAGTTTCTCGTCGGCGAGCGCCTCGACGTCGACGTCGAGCGCACGCAAGGCGTCGATCAAGCCGCGAACGTATTCGCCGATTCCGGTCGCGGTGCCGACGGCAAGCTGCGCGTCGACCGCGACTTTCAACGCAGCGCCGCCTCGAGCGCGGGAATCATCTGCGCGTGCGGATCGAGCGCGCGCGCCCGCTGCAGATATGCCTGCGCGCGATCGCGACGCCCTTCGCGCAGCGCAATCAAGCCCAGCCCCGCATAGGCGTCGCCGCCGGCCGGATCGATCGCCACGCCGCGTTCAAAGAGCTGCTGCGCATCGGCAAGATTACCCGAAACAAATGCGTTATTTGCAGCCGAGAGCAGATAGCCCATGTTGAGCGGCGCGAGCGCAAGCGCTTGCTCATCGAGCGCGAGCGCGGCCGAATAGCGGTGCACCGACGCCTCGTAGGTCGCACTGATCGCATACGATTCGGCTACGGCGTCGGGATGCGTGCCGGCGGCGATGAGCCGCGCGCGAAAGCGCGCTTCCAATTGCAGCGCCTCAGCCAGATTGTAGCGCGCGACCCGCGTAACGTCGCGCTGCACCGCGTCGACGTCATCGGCGGCGAACGCATACTCGCGCGCGAGGACATCGTCGCCTTGTGCCTGCGCAACGCGCGCCAGCAGCGCATCGCGTCGCGAGCCCGCCGGCATGCGCACGGCATACTGCAGCGCGGCAGCGGCGTCGCCTTGCTGCAACATCGCGTTGGCGAGCGCGTCGTTGACGTACTCGGCGGGCGCAATCGCGTCGATCGCCTGGTACACCCGCACGCCGAAGGCAAACGGAATATGGGCTACGAGCGCCTGCGGCGCGGCACGCGCGTAGAGCGCATCCGACGCGAATTGCACGAGCGCGAGCGCAATGACGACACACGTCACAACGACGGCGACGATTGCGCGCGAGAGGCGAGCGCTAGAACTTGATAGTGAAATTGACGTTGGCGTTGGTCTGCGTCAACGCGTTCGACGGCACGAGGTTATCTTGGAAGTGATACTGACTGGCCGAGAACGAGATCGCGCTCGTGCTGCGCGGAATTTTATACGTCAGCTGCGCGCCGTAGACGGTGTTATTCGCGTCCAAATTCGACGCGCCGGGCAGACTGTACGTGCCCAGCAGATGCTGCGTGTCGAATTGCAGGTTGGCGGTCAGCGAGCGCGTGACCGGCACCGTCAGGCCGGTCGCAAGCGTACGACCGCTGACGTCAGCGTACGCCGGCACGAACACCGGCAGCGTGTCGCCGGCAAGATTGAGTGTCGTCGACGCGCTGGCCGTCGTAAATTGCGGCGCACCCAAGGTCGCGCGCTCGAGTTGGCTCGAGAGATCGACGCCGACGTCGCGCGTGCCCGCGCGGACATTGATTGTCGCGCCCGCACCTAGTGCCGCGTTATTGAAGTTCGTTTGCAGGTTGGGCGTCAGCGCGGCTTCGGCGTGCGGCGAGAAGCTCAGTTTGCCCAGGCGCACCGGCAGCTTGACGCCCGCGCTTTGCTCGCCCGGCGCGTTCGCTCCCACGCCCTGCGCGAAGGCGGGCGAGGGAACCGCCACCGCTTGCAAGCGGGAGAGATCGAAGCGGTGCGTGGCTGGGGCATCGGTCGCAACGGGCGCTGCGCTCTCGTAGTATTCCACCGATGGAACGCGTAGCTGCGCGCTCAGATCGGCGATCGTGCTCGCGGTCGAAGTCGCGGTAGAACGCAGCGATGTGGGCGGCGCGAACGATGCATCCGCGAGCGACGCGCTCGGCACCGGCAGCTGCGCCACGATCGCCGGCGCGTTCACCGTTGCGATCGTCGTGTCGTCTACGCGTAAAGCGAGATCGCGTAACGGCGTTTCCGCCGCACCGCGATCGCTCGATTCACCGAAGAGGCGAGCAAAAAGTTGCGTCGAGAGATCGATTGATTGCGGAGCGAACGAATCAGCGAGCGACGCGCGGGCAATGCCGGGCCAGAGTACTAGGGTCAGTACCCCAATCTGCAACACGCAGAGCCACCGACGCATGATTCCTCCGTCATCTGCGGCTGACCACCCGTGGACCGCAGGCGACTTCTAGTATCGTCCGAAATGGGCGGACGTTTCAGTTAGACCCCGCTCCCTCGGTTGCCTCTGTAGCTAAATAGCGCCGCGCGATCAGGACCGCGGCATAGTCGTCGATCGGACGCGGCGGCAACTGCATCCCCAGCGGAATCAGCCGGCGCCATCCCCGGGGCGGATGATCTGCAAAGTAGAGCGAGCGAGCGCGCAGCGTCGTTTCACGTTCGTCGACGTAGGTCACCGGTATGCCGAGCCCGGCCAGCTCCCCGGCGAGGGCCCGCGCATTGGTCCCGGTCCCAACCGCAATCGCCGCGATCGTCCAGCGCTCCATCAGCAGTCGCACCCGCGCGCCAAAATCGGCAATCAGCTCGATCCCCAAGTCGTGCGGTTGACCCCGCTCGTCCACCACCGCGAAACCAACCTTGCGCGTGCCTGGATCGACGCCGAGAATTGTCATTTTGCCCGCGTCAGGGTCACGACCAGTGGAATACCGCCCACGTGCGGATAGATGTCTTCGTACGCGAACGCGGTCATCACGTAATTTCCCTTGCCGCTGGCAAGCTCGCGCTGCATCACGTCGATCGAGGGATACTGTTCGAGGACCTGGACGTTGCCGGCGAGGAACGGCGGCAGCTTGAGCTGCGACTGGATCGTGCTCGCGACGTACTGCTGTAATTCGCCGATCGCAAGCCGCGGATCGGCATGCGCGTTGCCCGGAATCTGAATCGACGCAATCTCGCCGCCCTTTTTCACCAGTAACACATCGGGAATCAAATTCAACTCGAAGTGCACCGGATCGTTGCGGTACAGATTTTGCGGCGCGGTGACGAACATGATGAGATTGCTCGCGAGGTTCGCCTCGGTCACTTGCGGGCCGCCGAACTCGTCGGTGAGCGTCTTGTCGATGTTCGCCGGCGGTACGTAGTGCCTGAGGCCGCCGCGCGCTGCCTGATTCTGATTGATGTAGGTCACCGACGCGCGATAGAACTGTTCGATCTCTGCGAGCCGCTGATCGACCGGCGTGCCCTGCTTGATCGGCAAGAACGACGGCACCATCAGCGCGTTGACCGGTACGACCAGCTCGCCGGTATTGACCTTTGCTTCCAAATCGCGCTGCTGCGCTTCGAGTTGCGCGATTCGCGTCGTGATCTGATTAATGCGAAAAAATGCGGTGCGCACTTCGCGCGAGACCAAGAGCGCCACCAGCGTGACGCTGAGCGCGATCAGCATGCCGGTGCCGATGGCGACGATCGTCGACGTGTAGCGCGGACGAATGCCGAACAGCGTAAGGCGCCGCCGGCCAACCTGATGACCGACGCGATCGCCCACGTAGGCAATCGCGCCCGCGACGATCATGATCAGCAGTACGCTGCCGCTGCCGCGGACCAGATCGACCCAGTTCATACCGCTGCTGCCTGGCGCAACCGCACCAAGCCGATGACGGTGAAGATAATATTTGGTACCCACGCCCAGAACCAGGCGAGATTGATCAAGCCTTGCGAGACGAACGAGAAGACCGTGAGCACGATGTAGTAGATGAACACGATCAAGACCGCGAGGCCGAAGCCGACGCCGGTACCACCGCCGCTACGCGCTGCACGCATGCCGTATGGAATCGCGATCAATACGAACACGAAGCACGCAAACGGTTGCGCGAGCTTCTCCTGGTAGGTCGTAACGAACTTGCGAACCTCGGATTGCGTGAGCTGACCCGAGCGCACGATGTCGGCGATCTCTGCACGGCTCAAATTCTCAGGGTCGTTTTGACTCAAGCGTTTGACGATGTCCGTTGGCTTCTCGCCGAGTTCGACCTCCTGTTCGGGCACGCGCGGTTCGGAGATCAGGGTGCCGTCCGGGTTGAACCGGTACAGACTTGCATTTTCCAGCTGCCACTGATCGGCCGCGAAGTCGGCACGGTCGGCGAAGATGATCTGCGTCGGGATGTTATCGCGGTCGTACTGAATCAACGTGACGTGTAAAAGCGCCTGCGAATGCTGCTCGTAGGAGGTCGCGACCGTGATCTGCTTGCCGCCGCCCGGCAACGGCGCGGAGACCGTCAGATCGCGGTTGAACGCGCTGACGCGGTTGAGCACCTGGTCTTCGACCTGCGTCACCTGATCGGCCGCAAACGGCGCGATGTATTCCTGAATGACGAACGTCACCAGCGACATGACCAGTCCAGCCGCCAGCAGCGGAATCGTCATGCGGGTGAAGCTGATGCCACCCGCTTTTAACGCGGTGATCTCGCTTTCGCCGGAGAGGCGTTGGATCGCAAGCAGCGTGCCGAGCAAGAGCGCCATCGGAATTACCAGGCTCATGTAGCCCGGCAACGCCCAGAGGAAAATCTCGATCGCCGCCCAGAGCGGCACGTGTTCACTCGAGACCAGACGGCCGATCGTAAGGAGCTGCGTCGCGGCGAAGATCAACGTAAAGGCAGAAAGCCCGAACAAGAACGGACCGCTCAGCTCGGTGAGCATGTAGCGGTCGAGAATCGAGAGACGCCAATAGCGCCGCGCGCGGCGTAACGAGATTACAGCGGCCACTAGAGCCGGAAACCCTCGCCCAGGTAGAACGTGCGCGCGATCGGCGATTCGAGGACTTCGTGCGCGGTGCCTGAGACTTCGATCCGGCCGTTGTTCATGATGTAGGCGCGGTCGACGATCGCGAGCGTCTCGCGCACCTGGTGATCGGTAATCAAGATGCCGATGCCGCGGTCGCGCAGTTGGCGGATCATCGCTTGAATGTCGGCGACCGCAATCGGGTCGATACCGGTGAACGGCTCGTCGAGCAACAGGAACGCGGGCTCCATCGCAATCGCGCGCGCGATTTCGACGCGCCGGCGTTCGCCACCCGAAAGACTGTCGCCGCGCGCATTGGCCAATTTGCGTAAGCCGAACTCTTCGAGCAAAATCGGAAGCCGCTGATTTTGCTCGGCGCGCGGCATGCCATTCTGCTCCCAAATCAGCCGGACGTTGTCGCCCACCGAGAGCTTGCGAAAGATCGAATTCTCTTGTGCGAGATACCCGATCCCGTTGCGCGCGCGTTGATACATCGGCTTCCCGGACAGCTCGACCTCGACGCCGTTGCGATCCAGCACGACGCTGCCGCCGTCGGGCTTGACCAAGCCGACGACCATGTAGAATGTCGTCGTCTTGCCCGCGCCGTTAGGCCCGAGCAACCCCACGACCTCGCTCTGGTGCACTTCGGCGCTCACCCCGTTGACAACGGTGCGCTCGCCGTAGTTCTTCACCAGTCCGCGGATCTTGATCCAGCTGTCGTTGTCGTTCATTGCATCCGTGTGTGCGTCAAGGAGATATCCGATTCAAAGCGATTGCCCGTCGCGCGAAAGCCCGTGGCGCTGGTAAAGGCCACGTGTCCCGTGCCGTAGAGCATTTCGGTGAGATGGTCGTAGGTCAGCGAATCGCAGCTCAGGGTTGTGCCGAGGTTATTTTTCGCGTGCACGCCCCCGAGCATCTGGATTGTATTCGTCACCTGATCGACGATAGCTTGCGGCGCCGTGGCCATCAGCGTCGAGCCGTCTTTGCCGTGAAACGTCACCCGCACGTCTTTGAAGCTGCTGCGGGCGTTGCCTTTACCGCCAATACTTTCGAACGAGCTGGCCAGCAAGTCGTATTGGACGCGGTTGCCGTTCGCCTGCTCGACGAAACGCACCGGTTGTTGCGACGTTCCTCGCCCCGTGATCTTGAGCGAGAGCGAACTTGAGGTAGGCCTGGGATTCGGCGACGGCGTCGCGGTGGTTTGCGCGCTTGGATTGCAAGCGCACAAGACCGCGAGCATGAGCAGCGCACCGGTAACGCGCGCGATCACGCATCACCTGTGCCGTGCTGCGCGGCGGCTAGCGCGAGCGCAAGCATCGGGACCAGCAAACCGAATATCACCACGCTCACGGTATCGATCAGGCCTTGCACGAGCGCGCCCACGACTCCCGCTGCGATCCCGGTTGCAAGCAGCGCGGTGTGTGACGAAGCGTGCACGCGCCGATACCACTCGCGCGCAAAGCGCCAAATCACCCAGCAAAACGCCAGAAACCCGACGATGCCGAGCTCGGCTACAAACGTCAAATACATGCTGTGCGCATGAAATGCGGTCGCATCACCGTCGGGAAGGCGCACGAACGGATAGATCTTCGAGAATCCGAACGGTCCGACGCCGGTCAGTGGAAAACGATCGATCACGCCGAGCGCCGCCTGCCAGATCGAGAGCCGGGTGAAATTCTCGCTCGGATTGTGGTGCTCGTTGAAGAGCACGAGCACGATCGCGATACCCGCGGCGACGATGGCCGCGCCCTGCACGAACCGCGCGCGGCCCGAGCGCGTCTGCATCACGATCAAGAACGCAAGACCCGCCGCCAATCCAACCCATCCGGTGCGCGAGAAGGTCATTACCATCGTGACCGCACCAACCGCGAGCGTGATCCACGCGATCGTGCGCAACGCCGTGCCGCGCGCGCTGCGCGCGAGCGCATACGCGATCGGCAACAGGAAGAGCAGATAGCCCGCGAGTTCACCCGGCAGCACGAACGTGCCGACGGCGCGGCCGTTGGCAATCGTATATTGCACCGCCGGCGTGCGCGTCAGCACCATTGCGATTGCTGCGAGGCACGCGAAGAGGCCGGAGAGCAGATACGCCCACCAAACCGTTTTGGCCATCCCCGGCACCGTGTCGTAGAAGCGCGCATTGTGCGCGTGCCACAGAATGCTGAGCACGAAGATCCCAACGAAGACGGCGCCGTCGCGCAGGTTGAAGCCGAGCACCAGCGAGAGCAAACACGCCGCGAGCCACAGCAGCAACGGCGGCACGAGCACCGGCACCACGCGCGGCGGCTGCGCGAGCGCAATGATTGCAACGACCGCCAGCACCAGCATCGCGCACAACAGTGCGATCGCGATCGGCAGCGGCACGACCGACACGCCGGGGAACGCCACGTTGGTCAGCGTGATGAAACTCGGAAAAAATGGCACGCTCGCAAACGCGATCGCGGTGGCGATGAGCTGCGCACGATTCAGCGGCGTCATCGCAAACGCTCGTCGATCGCGCGCGCGATAGCCAGCGCCCCGCCCGGTCCACCCATGCGTTGGCGTCCTTGCGCACCCATCCTCGCGCGGCGCGGCGCGTCGTCGAGCAGCGCGCGCAATTCAGTGGCGGCTTGCGCGGCCTCACCGGGCAGCACCGCCAGCGCTTCGCCCAGCAAGCCGTGCTGGCGCATGCGATACCAGGTGGTTTTGCGATCGCGCCCGAGTTCGAACGCCGCCACCGGCACGCCGGCCGCCGCTGCGGCTTCATTGGCGGTACCGGCTTGGCCGACGACGAGCTGCGCGCGCGTCAACAGCGGACCGATCGTACCGCTCCACGCCCGCGCGATCACGCGATCACCGTCACGCAGCTCGAACGGAATGCGGGCATCGTCGCGCGCATCGACACGCCAGCCGTCCTCGCGAAAGCCGGCAGCAAACGTTGCGACGTCGAGCAACGGCGCAATCGAGATCACCGCGCCCAGGCCGGGACGGTCAGCCGCGACACGGCGCACGACTTCGAGCAAGAAGCGCGCATCGCGGTACGAGCTGGTGCGGCTGCCGGGAAACACCGCTAACATCGGCGCGAAGCCGACGGCCGCTTCATTGGCCCGCGCGTCGTCATCACCGTCGAAAAGATCGACGATAACGTTGCCCGGCGCGAGCGCGGCGACGTCTTGCGCGCGCAAGCGTGCCGCGGTCGCTTCGTCGCGCACGAATACACCGTCGGCACGGCGCAAAACCCGGCGCTCGAAAAATCCGTACGGCGCTACGCGCACGCTCTTGGCCGTGCCGACATAGGTAACCGGCGCGCGGACCGCCAGCGCCATGAGCAGCGCGAAGACGTCACCGATCGCAACCACCCGATCGTACTCGCCACGCGCGCGTTTCAAGAAGCGGCGCTGCGCGTAGGTCAATGCCAACAAGCCACTGCCGACGTCGCGTACGATGTTGCGCAGGTTGCCCATCGCCAACAATCCGCCGCTCGGCATCGCGCGGCGCGGACCAACTTCGCGCATACGCGCCGACCGGCTCTCGCCAACTAACGGAAAGTGATCGATCGCTGCATCGGGCCGTAACGCGTGCAGCTCTTGCGCGATGCGGTCGGCAATCGCGATCTCGCCATTGCCGTTACTAACGAAGAGAACGCGCGGCGGCACTTACGGGGCGCCGAGGAGCGGCAGCAGCGCGAAGTCACGGATCTCAAACCGCCCGCGCGACGCATCGTAGTCGAGCTCGCTGCGCGAGACGTATTGCCCGTACGGCCCGGCATGCACGATCGGCACGCCGTTTCGCACCTCGGGCTCAAAGAGCGTATCGTGGCTGTGTCCGCCCAAGATCAGATCGATGCGCGGCACGCGCTCCGCTAGTTGACGGTCGAGCGAGAGACCGACGTGCGAGAGCACTAGCAGCATATCGCCGTCGGGCACGCGTTCGGCGTGCGGCGCCACCGCATCCCACGGATCGAGAAAGCGCCAGCCGAAGAGCCGCTCCCACGGGCTGCCGACCGGATACTGCATGATCAACAAACCCAGCACGTGGATCGTGGTCTCATCGAAACGCATGGTCATCGAGCGCAGAAACGGCAGCTCGCGGCCTTTGGTGTCGAGCAAGTTGCTGCAGACCAGCGGATGCATCATCTTGTGTGCGCGCGCGCGCAACAGCGGATACAGATAGTGAAACTCGCGGTTGCCGATCGCTTGCGCGTCGTAGCCGGCGGCATCGAGCTCTGCGATGATCGGTTCGTTGCGGTGATAGACGGTCTGACTTCCACGCAAGGAATCGCCGCAATCGAAGAGCAGCCCCGCGCGCTCGTCGCGCAGCGCGCGCAGCCGGCCGACAAAACCGCGATGGTCGTGCAAGTCGGAGGTGTGGTAAAGACGGATCATCCGCCGCCCGCCTTGGCAAGAGCGACCGCGAACTTCGCGCCATCATCCAGCGCGCTCGCGGGTCCGAGCCGCTCGCGCACGGTCGCAAACTGTTCGTACTGCTGCGACGGATCGAGCAGCACCGCTTCCATGGCCGCCGCCAACGCCTCCGGCGTCGCGTCGTCTTGCAGCAGCTCGGGCACGAGTTCGCGCTCGAGCACGAGATTGGGCAGCGTGATGTACCGGGACTTAAAGATCTTCTTTTGCATGCGTCGTCCGTAGCCGACCACGATCGGATTAACGATATAGAGCGCGATCGACGGCACACCGGCAAGCACGCTCTCGAGCACCGCGGTGCCCGAGGCCACGAACGCCGCGTCGGCATCGCGGACCGCGTCGGCCACGCCGTGCGCAATCGTCACGTTGTCGATCCGCTCGCGCCGCAGCGCGCGCGCGATCATGCGTTCACCCTGGTGATTGGCTGCGCCAAATACCGCACGCAACTCCGGGCGCCGCACGCGCAGAAGCTTCAACGCGGCGAGTAGCGCCGGTATATGATACTTCAATTCGCCGCCGCGGCTGCCCGGCAAGAGCGCGATCGTCCCGCCGTCGATCGGCGGTGCCGGCCGCGGAGGACGCATCTCGTACTGACTCGCGAGCGGATGTCCGAAGAACATGATTGGTAACCGCAGCGATTTGTAGAATTCGTATTGGTGCGCGAACGCCGTCACCGGCACGGTCATCGCGCCGACCGCGCGCGCCACGCCTTCTTTATCGAGCCAGGTCGCGGGCGGAAAGAGATACATGATGGGCCCGGTGTAGTGCAGCCGCGTGCGCAGCTCTTTAGCCAAGCGCATGTTGAACGCGCCGAAATCGACCAGCACGATCAGCTCGGGCTTTTCCGCCGCCAGATGCGCCGCAGTGCGCCACATCGTGACCAGTAGCGGCGGAATGCGCGGGATCGCCGCGAGCGGTCCCATGCTCGCCCAACCGGTGTGATTGCGCCACAGCGTAAAGCCGTCGCTGCGCATGCGCTCGGCGCCGATGCCCTCGAACTGCGCCTGCGGATCGTAGGCCGCAATCGCGCGCGCGAGCAGCACGGCGTTTAATTCGCCTGAGGCTTCTCCGGTCGAAAAGAAGTAACGCACACTATTTCAAAATGCCCCGTTGCGACGGGGCCTCGAGGAACGCCACCAGTTCGCGCCCCGGCTCGCTCGACGCTTCGGCTTTCATCTCTTCGACCGCCTGCGACACGTTGAGCTTGGGGTTGTAGAGAATCTTGTAGAACTTCTTGATCTCGTTGCGCTCCTCGAGGCTGAAGCCGGCACGGCGCAAGCCCACCGAGTTGAGGCCATACGGCTCGGCCGGATTGCCTTCGATCAAGAAGAACGGCGGCACATCTTTAGTGATCTTGCTTGCGCCGCCGACCATCGCGTAACGGCCGATGCGCGTAAACTGGTGCACGCCGGCCTGGCCGCCGATCGTCACGAAGTCGGCAACTTCCACGTGACCTGCGAGTTGCGCGAGGTTCGACATCGTAACGTGGTTGCCCAAGATGCAGTTGTGCGCGATGTGCGTGTAGGCCAGCAACAAACAATCGTCACCGACGGCCGTCACTTGATCCTCACCGGTCGCACGTTGCACCGAGACGTACTCGCGCAGCACCGTGCGATTGCCGATCTTCGTGTACGCGCGTTCGCCGGCATACTTACGGTCCTGCGATGCCGCGCCGATGGTCGCGAACGGATAGATCTCGCACTGCTCGCCGATCGACGTCCAGCCGTTGACCACGACGTGACCCTGCAACACCGTCCCTTTGCCGATCGAAACGTTTTCGCCGACCAAACAATACGGCCCGATGTCGACCCCGCGCGCGATATTGGCGCTGGGATGAACGATAGCGGTCGAGTGGATCATCTAGGCGTGAAGCACCGGCGCATCGAGGTTAAAGCTGCGCGGATCGGTTGCGATCGAAAACATCAGCTCGGCCGAGCAGACGAATTGCCCTTCGACGTTCGCTTCGGCGTGAACCCAACCGATGTTGCGCTTGTGGCGTTCGAGGACGACTTCCATCATCAAGCGATCGCCCGGCACGACCGGGCGCCGGAACTTGCATTTGTCGACGCCGGCCAAATACGGTACGCGGCGCGAAAACTCGCCGGGCTCGAGCACGACTGCGCCGCCGAGCTGCGCCATGGCTTCGATGATGTACACGCCCGGCAGCACCGGATTGCCCGGGAAGTGGCCGGTGAACATCGGCTCGTTGGCGGTGACGTTCTTGAAGCCTCGCGCCCGCGAGCCGGGCTCGAGTTCGAGAATACGATCGACCAAAAGCATGGGGTAGCGGTGCGGCAAGATCTCCATGATCTGGCGGATATCTAGTTCAGCCACGGTTCCTCAATTCGTTGATCAGGCGCGTGTGCATCGCATGCCCGCTCTTGATGGCGATCACCTCGCATTGCGGCCAGGCGCCGAGCAGGCTGAAGTCGCCGATCAGGTCGAGCACCTTGTGGCGCACCACCTCATTGGGCCATTGCAACGGTTGCATCGGGCCTTCCTCGTCGTACACCAGCGCATTATCGAGGCTGCCGCCACGTGCCAGGCCGGCCGCCCGCATCGCCTCGACGTCGCGCAGAAACGCAAAGGTGCGAGCGCCGGCGATCTGCTCGCGGTAGACCTGCGGCGT
>JBEKBR010000056.1:0-12876 GCA_050015295.1 Candidatus Aquilonibacter sp.
TTGCGATTTTGCGCGTGCAACAAATAGCAGGCCCCGTCGATGACTTGCGCCAGAATATCGCCGTGCGGAAGCGTGCGCACGTCGAAGGTCTCGAGCAGTTGCGCCACCGCGTCGAGCAGTGGCCGTGACTCCGAGAGAACCGCAACGCGCGCAAAGAGATCGCGCTCGGCTTGCGCGAGCAACTCACCCACCACGTATTCACTGCTCGCCCCATCGTCGGCAACGACCAGCACCTCGGGCGGCCCCGAGAGACCGTCGATGTCGCAAACGCCGTAGATCTGACGCTTCGCTTCGGTGACGATCGCACCGCCCCACCCGACGATCTTATCAACGCGCGCAACCGAATCCGTGCCGTAAGCCGCGGCCGCAATTGCGTGCGCGCCGCCGACCGCATAGAGCTCGTCGACCTCGCACAAGCTGCACGCGTAAAGCACAGCGGGGTGGACGCCGCCGCTGCCGCGCGGCGGCGAGAGCACGATCGTGCGCGAAACCCCGGCGATCTTCGCCGGCACCGCCGTCATCAGCACCGCTGATGCGGTCGCGGCGCGCCCGCCGTGCACGTAGGCCGCGACCGAATCGAGGGCGCGGTAGCGCAAACCGTAGCGGGTGCCGTCTTCGTCGACGTAGGCGAGATCGGCGGGACGCTGGCGTTCGTGGAAGCGCGCGATACGCTCTTTGGCCAAGTGCAACGCGTCGGCAATCTCGGGCGGAACGAGCGCTTTGGCGCCCTCTAGCATCGGAATCGGCACGCGCAACTTCGAAAGGTCGTACGTCGCATCGTCGTAATTCCGTGTGTACTCGACCAGTGCGGCGTCGCCACGTGCGCGCACGGTTGCGAGGATCCCCGCAACCGACGCCATGAGTTCGGCTGACGGTGTCCAGCCGTCGCGCCGCGTCGCGGCCAAGCGCATGCGCTCGGCAGCCGGGATGACGTTAAGCGTCATGGCGCACGTTGCCGCGCCCGAAGATGCGCTCCAGTTCGCTGCGGAGCCGGTGATCGGCGGCGATCGTGCGCGAGAGCCGCTGCGAGCGTCCGCGCGCGTGCATCGTGACCGGGATCGCGCCGGGGTAGTCGTCGACCAGCGCGGCAAGGCGATCGATCTGGTCACGCGAGCCGACCTCAACGTGCCACTCGCGAACCGCACCCGCGCCGTTCATGCGCGCCGCCGGCACTTCGAAGGTGCTCACCTCGTTAGCGCTGATCGAGAGTTCTACCGGACCTTCTTCACCCGGTGCGGCACCCGGTCGCTCGCGGAAGCGCAGCCGGCCTTTGACCACGAGAATCGTGTCTTCGCTAAAGAGCCCTTGCACCAGCGGATACATCTTCGAGAATACGACCACATCGCACGCGCCGCTGGTGTCTTCCAGTTGCGCGATGAGCATCTGCTGCCCCGATTTGGTCAGCGTGCGACGCACCGAGGTCACCATGCCGGCGATCTGCACCGCGGCATCGTCTTCGACCTCGCGCAAGTCCTTGATCAACGTCGCGCCGGCGCGAACGAGCAGATCCTGCACGTCGGCCAGCGGATGACCGGAGACGAAGATGCCCAGCGTCTCCTTCTCCCAGGCCAGCGTCTCGCGCGTGCTCGGTGCCGGAACAAGCGGGAGGACCGGCGTGAGCGCCGGCGCGTGCTCGGCGGCATCGCCGAAGAGCGAGACTTGGCCGAGTTCTTTCTCGCGCGTCGCATGCGCGGCAAGATCGAGCGCGACGTCGAGCGCAGCGAGTTTCTGCGCGCGGTTGCCGGGCAACGCATCGAGCGCACCGCACTTGATCAGTGCTTCGAAAACACGGCGATTGACTTGTTTGGAGTCGACGCGCTTGGCGAGATCGAAGAGATCGGTGAACTTGCCGTCGGCGTCGCGCGTCTCGATGATGCTGCGCACCGCGCCTTCGCCGACGCCCTTGATCGCCGCCAGGCCGAAACGGATGCGATCGCCCACCACCGCAAAGTCGATCAACGACTCGTTGACGTCGGGCGGCAGCACGGTAATGCCGGTCTTCTTGGCTTCGTCGATATATTCGACCAACTTATCCGTCCGGTCTTTAACCGACGTCATCAGCGCCGACAGATATTGCAGCGGATGATTCGCCTTGAGGTACGCCGTCTGATAGGCGATCCAGCCGTACGCGGCAGCGTGTGACTTGTTGAAGCCGTAGCCGGCGAAGGGCTCGATGAAGGCGAAGATCTTGTCGGCAAGATCGCGGTCGATATTGGACGCAGCTTTCGCGCCTTCGATGAACTTCTCGCGATAGATCGGGATCTTTTCCTTTTGCTTCTTGCCCATCACTTTGCGTAACTCGTCGGCTTCGCCCAGGGTGAAGCCGGCAATATCGCGCGCCATCTGCATAACCGATTCTTGGTAGACGGCAACGCCGTAGGTTTCGGCGAGAATCGGCTCGAGCTTCGGATGCAAATATTTCGGCTTCGTGCGCCCGTGCTTATTGCTGATGTACTGCGGAATCCATTCCATGGGTCCCGGACGATAGAGTGCAACCAGCGCGATGACATCCTCGAAGCGCGAAGGCTTGAGCTCGGTACAGACGCGTTTCATTCCATCAGATTCGAATTGGAAGACGCCCATCGTCTCGCCGCGGGTCAACATGTCGTAGGTTTTCTTATCGTCGTCGCGGATCTTGGCCAGATCGAAATTCCCGTCGACGGTGCGCCGGATCTCAGCCACCGCGCTATTCATCACGGTGAGGTTGCGCAGGCCCAAGAAGTCCATCTTGAGCAGGCCGATCTTTTCGACCCAGATCATGTCGAACTGCGTGTTGACGCCGCCGTCGTTGAATTTCACCAGCGGCGTGTAGTCGATCAACGGACCGGCCGAGATCACGACGCCGGCGGCGTGCGTGCCCGCATTGCGCGCGAGACCCTCGATGTCTCGGGCCGTATCGAGCAGCTTGCGAATCTGCGGGCTGCCGGCAGAGGCCATCTTGAGCTCCGGAATTTGTTTGAGCGCCTCTTCGATCGAGAGTCCGCCCGGCCCCGAGGGAATCATCTTCGCCACTTTATCGACGTCGGGCAACGGGACGCCAAGCGCGCGGCCGGCATCGCGTACCGCCGCGCGCGCGGCCATCGTCCCGAAGGTGACGATCTGCGCGACACGGTCTTTGCCGTATTTTTCGGTGACGTAGGCAATCACTTCGTCACGGCGTTCGACGCAGAAGTCGGTGTCGATATCCGGCATGGAAATGCGATCCGGGTTCAGGAAGCGCTCGAAGAACAGATTGAACTTCAACGGATCGAGATCGGTGATCTTCAAACAATACGAAACCACCGAGCCCACCGCCGAACCGCGCCCGGGCCCCACCGGAATGTCGTGATCGCGTGCGTACTTGATGAAGTCCCAGACGATTAGAAAGTACGAAGCAAAGCCCATCGTGTTGATCACGTTGAGCTCGTAATCGAGCCGCGTACGCAGCGTTGCGTCGTTTGCCGCACGTTCGACGCCGTAGCGATCGATGAGGCCCGCTTCGCAGATCTCGCGCAAGTACGATTCCGCGGTGCGTTCGGGCTGCGCCGGCTCCTCGGGCACGGGATACTGCGGCAGATGAAAGATCTTCTCGGGAATCTTGATGTCGACGCGGTTGGCGATCTTGACCGTGTTCTCGCAGGCTTCGGGCAGATCGCTCCACAGCGCGTACATCTCTTCGGCCGATTTGACGTAGAACTGATCGGAGTAGAACTTCATCCGCGTCGTGTCGGAGACGGTCTTACCGGTGCCGATGCACAGCAACACGTCGTGCGCGGGCGCATCGCGCTGATCGAGATAGTGCGAATCGTTGGTCGCGACGATCGGCACGTTGAGCTGCCGCGCGACCTTCACTAGGCCGGTGTTGATCGCTTCTTCCTCGGGCATCCCGTGGCGCATCACTTCGATGTAGAAGCGGTCGCCAAAGATATCGACGTAGGTCTTGGCGTTTTTGAGCGCGGTGTCGTAGTCGTTCTTGAGCAGCGGCGCGGCGACCATCCCCGACATGCAGCCGGAGAGCACGATCAAGCCGTCGTGGTGCTTGGCTAGCAAATCAAGGTCGATCCGCGGCTTGTAGTAGTAGCCTTCGAGAAAGCCCTTGGAGATCAGGGCGGTCAGGTTGCGGTAGCCGATCAGGTCGGCGGCCAGGAGCGTGACGTGGGCCTCCTCGCGCACCGTGCGGTCGAACCGGCCCCGCGGCGCGATGTAGGCCTCGCAGCCGATGATCGGGGTCAGGCTGGTGTCCCGGGCGGCGTAGTAGAACTCCATCGCCCCGTACATCACGCCATGATCGGTCAAGGCGACGGCAGGAGAACCTCCATCGGCCGCCTTCCGGCAGAGCCGGTCGACCCGGCAGGCCCCGTCCAGTAACGAGTACTCCGAGTGCACGTGGAGGTGTACGAACTGCTGCAAAGTCTTTGTGGCCTGACCTAAAGAATACCGGAAGCTAAGACGTTACCTTAAACGATGAGCGCCAACCTGTCCGCCGGCTCTCCCAACGCTGCCGACCTCCTCGATGAGGTCGAGCGGTTGCGCGGTCGCATTGCGATTCTAGAGGCCGAGCGGGACGAGTACGCCCAACAGAACGCCGAACTCTTCGTGCTGCAACAGGTCTTTTCCACCATCAACTCGACCCTCGAGATCAACGACATCCTCTCGATGGTCTTGCGCGGTGTGGTCGAGGCGCTCAAGTTCAAACGCGTCGTGCTTTTCGACGTGGCCGAAGACGACGATATCATTCGCCGTCTCGAGTGCGACGAAAACGGGACGGTCGCTCACGCGATCGATCCGAGCGACTTTCGTCCGAATTCGACCCTGGTCGACGTTTCGCAAGGGAAGCTGCAACTCGCCTACGGCAGCGGCAGTGACAGCGAAGCGCCGCTGGAAGATTCGCGCGGCTACTACTGCATCGCGCCGCTGGTCGCGCGCGACGTCGTACGCGGTATGCTCTACGCCGACGATCCGCCCGGCAACGAAGTCACCGAGAATCAGCTGCGCGTACTGCTCGATTTTGCCTCACAAGCGGCAATTGCCGTGGAAAACGCGCGCCTGTACGATGAGACGCGCCGCCTGCTGGAAGAGACGCAGCGACTGGCCAATACCGACAGTTTGACCGGCATCCCGAACCGCCGCGCGCTCACCGAGCTGTTGGAACGCGAACTCCACACCTCCGAGCGCTACGACACGCCCTTCGCCTTTGTCATCCTGGACCTCGACGATCTCAAGAAGATCAACGACTCGGGTGGCCACAGCCTGGGCGACTTGGCGCTCAAGCGTTTTGCCCAAGTCCTCAAAAAGAACGCGCGGAAGGGCGACATCTGCGCCCGGTATGCCGGTGATGAGTTCGTGCTGATCATGGCGCAGAGCGACCGCGAGCAGACGGCGCGCGGCGTCGAGCGCATCATGTCGGCGCTGCGCCGCAACGGCCTGGCAAGCTCGATCGGCGTCTCGATGTTCCCGCTCGACGGGATCGACGGGCAGACCCTCTTTTTCGCCGCCGACGAGGCTCTCTACGCGGCCAAGCAGGCCGGCAAGAATCAGTACCGGTTTTATAGCCGGACCAAGGGCGGTAATGACCCCGAACGATAATAGTCATGGGGTCTCACAGAAGCCGGATAGTATAAAGAAGTAATGATCAAGCACGACGTCGTCGTCATCGGCGGCGGTCTCGCAGGCATGCGCGCGGCAGTGGAAGCTGCCGAGGGCGGAGCCGACGTGGCCATCGTCTCCAAGATGCACCCGGTGCGCAGCCACTCGGGCGCGGCCCAAGGCGGTATCAATGCCGCGCTAGGCAACCGTGAAGAGGATACGCCCGAAGCCCACGCGTTCGACACGATCAAGGGCTCCGATTATCTCGGAGATCAAGACGCAATCGAAGCGATGTGCGAGGACGCGCCGCACCAAATCATTTGGCTCGAGCATCGCGGCTGCATCTTCTCGCGTATGCCCGACGGGCGTATCGCGCAGCGGCCGTTCGGCGGCGCGGGTACGCCGCGCACGTGCTACTCAGCCGACGTCACCGGGCTGGTGATTTTGCACACGCTGTGGGAACAGCTCGAGCGATTCGGCGTCAAAGTTTACGAAGAGTATTTCTGCACCGCGCTCGCGATCGACAACGGCATTGGTACGGGCGTGGTCGCGTACAACATGCGCAACGGCGAGCTGGAACAGATCGTCGCGAAAGCCACGATCTTCGCAACCGGCGGCGCGGGCCGCATGTATCTCAAGACGACCAACGGCTACGCCTCGACCGCCGACGGCATGGGCATCGCCTATAAAGCCGGCATCCCGCTCATGGACATGGAGTTTATGCAATTCCATCCCACCACGCTCAAAGAGAACGGCGTGCTCATGACCGAAGGCGCGCGCGGCGAAGGTGCTTATCTGCTCAACTCGCTGGGCGAGCGCTTCATGTTCAAGTACGCGCCGAATAAAGGCGAACTCGCGTCACGCGACGTCGTCTCGCGCGCCGAGTGGACCGAGATTCTCGAAGGCCGCGGCGTCGACGGCTGCGTGTTGCTCGACATGCGCCACCTCGGCCGCGAAAAGATCCTCGAGCGTCTGCCGCAGATTCGCGAGCTGGCGATGGATGCAACCGGCAAAGACGCGGTCAACGAACCGATTCCGATTCTTCCCGGCGCCCACTACACCATGGGCGGTATCGAGACCGACAAGTGGGGCGCGACCCGCGTCCCCGGCGTGTACGCGGCCGGCGAATGTGCCTGCGTCTCGGTGCACGGTGCGAACCGTCTGGGCGGCAACTCGCTGCTCGAGACGATCGTCTTTGGGGCCCGTTCGGCCAAGCACGCCGTCGAGTACATCAAGAAGATCGGTGACGTTACGCCGAGCGACAAGACGCTGCGCGCAGAACAAGATCGCGTCAAGGCGCTGCTGGCACGCTCCGGCGGCACGCGCGCACCGAAGTTGCGCCATGCGATGAACGAAACGATGAGCGAGAATACCTTCATCTTCCGCGACGAGCAGGGCCTCGCCAAAGCGGTACAAGATCTCGACCGCGTGCGCAAAGAGTTCGACGCGAACGTGTACGTGATGGATAAATCCAAAACGTTCAATACCGATCTCGTGTCGACGTTTGAGACCGATTTCTTGATCGACACCTCGTATGCGCTGGCGAAGTGTGCGCTCGAGCGCAAGGAGTCGCGCGGCGCGCAGTCGCGCACCGACTATCCGGAGCGCGACGACGCGAACTGGATGAAACACACGCTGGCGTTCCGCCAAGCCGACGGCTCGCCGCGGCTTGACTACTCGCGCGGCGTTACCGTCACCAAGTTCCAACCTGAGGTGAGAAGCTACTAAGCATGGCCAAGATCAAACTCGATCTCTTCCGCTTCGACGAAGCCGTTGACGAGATTCCGCACCGCGACCTCGTCGAGGTCGAAGTCCCGGAGACGACGACGGTGCTCGACGCGCTCGAGACGGCCAAGGCCGAAGTCGACGGCTCGATTAGCTTCCGCCGCTCGTGCCGTTCGGCGATCTGCGGTTCGTGTTCGATGAACATCAACGGCATCACCGGCCTCGCCTGCAAGACCAACTGCAAAGACGTCATCAAGTCGGACGGCTCGATCTCGATCGATCCAATGCCGAACTTCCAGCCGATGAAAGACATGGTCGTGCATATGGACCCGTTCTGGGACAAATATGCGCGGCTCAAACCCTATCTCCAACCCAAAGACGCCGATACGGACCACGCAACCGAGCGCCGCGTCTCGCCCGAGGACATGAAGAAACTGGTGGCGGTCGCGAACTGCGTGATGTGCGCGACCTGCTACGCGCTCTGTCCAGTGGTTAGCGTCGATCCGGCCTTCGCCGGCCCGGCCGCGATCGCGTATGCCTACCGCTTCATCGAAGACGTGCGTGACGGCCAACGCGACCAACGTATCGCCCAGATTTCGGACGACTACTTGTGGCTGTGCGCGCACTGCTATGCGTGCTCGTATTGCCCCAAGCACGTCGATCCTCAGGATCGCATCATCGACGTCAAGCGCGCCGCGATCAGCGACAAGGTGATGATGGACGAGCGCGGTCCGCGCCATGCCCTCACCGTCTCGAAGACGATCAAACAGACGGGCATGTTGGCCGAGACCGAGGTCGTGCTCGGCACGGTCGGGCGCTTCAACGTCATCGCGCAGATCAAAGTGCTGCCGCTCGGCTTGCGGATGATGTCGCGCGGCAAATTGACGCCGTTTGAGATGGCGGCCGGCGGAACCGCGCCCATGCTGGGACTTCCCTCGATCAAGCCGATCCCGAAGGTCGATGAAGTCCGTACTATTTTCGAGTCCCTGGAGGTCCCGGTTTCATGATCGCCACCGCAAAACGCTACGGCTTCTTCCCTGGCTGCGTCGCCAAAGAGTCGTGCAAAGAGCTCTTCAATTCAACGATGTTGCTGGCCGAAAAGCTCGACATCGAGTTGATCGAACTGACCGCGGCCTCGTGCTGCGGCGCGTCGGTTGTCAACGACGTCAACCGCGACGTGGCACGCGTGCTCAACGCGCGGACTTACGCGCAGGCCGAAGCGCTCGGTCTCGACGACGTGATCACGATCTGTTCGACCTGCACCGGCCACATGCGCGCAGCCAATAAGGAATTGCTCGAGAGCGAAGAGCAGATGGATCAAGCCAACGCCATCCTCGGCAAGTTCGGCGCGAAGTACAGCGGCAACGTCACCGTTCGTCACCTGCTGTGGCTGCTGGTCGACGACATCGGGCTCGATAACCTCCGCAAGATGGTCGTGCGCCCGCTCAACGGGCTTAAGGTTGCGCCGTTCTATGGCTGCCACATCATTCGGCCCGAGAGCGTTAACGGTTGGGAGTCGGCGCGCAATCCGCACTCACTCGAAGATGTGATCGAAGCGATCGGCGGCGAACCGGTCGACTACGCCGGCAAGACGCGTTGCTGCGGCTTCCACATTCAGCTCGAGAAAGAAAACGTCGCGACGGACATGGTCGGCCAAAACATGCGCATGGCCAAGGATCACGGCGCGGAAGCGGTGATCACGCCTTGCCCGCTCTGTCACCTCGCACTCGACGGGTATCAGCAGGATGCGGCTGCACGTTGGGGTCGCACCGATCTGCCGACGTTCCATCTGCCGCAGCTCGTCGCATTCGCGCTGGGCGTGCCGGCCGACAAGCTGGGCTTGCAAAAACACCTGATCGACCCGCGCAGCATCATGGTGGAGCGCGAGCTGATCAGCTAATCGATATCGTTTAGCGAATCAGTTTGAGGCGGCGATCCGCGTGGACGCGGATGTGCGATTCAAAGTTGCGCTCCATGCCGTTATGGGTGTGGATGCGCGTGCGCACGATATAGTCGATGCTGCCGTCGGGGTGGCGGGTGCTGGCCAAGAAGTGCATGAGATGCCGTCCGGCGCGTTGCAGCAGGCGGCCGTGCTGACAAAGCAGACTGCCGATCGCGTGCTCGAGATTGAGCGGCGGATGGATTGGCGTCGACGGCGGTTGCGCCGGCGCAGTAGACTGCTTTGAAAACCACTGACTCATGCAAGCATTATTTCAAGTGCGAGGCGGCTTGTGGTGTGCGGAAGGTAAAGATCGGCCTGGTTTGACCGGGACTTAACGCCCTGGGCCATCCGGAGGACGATTTTTGGACGGTTTGCCAGGCATACTAGGACTACGACAAAGGGAAGGCACGGCCGCTTGGCCTAGCTAGCACCTCGCGGAGGTCCAGTTCGATGTCCTGGTTCAAGGGAAAAGGGTTGCCCAAGCCTGAGAAGGCCGCGCCGCCGGCCAAGCCGCAGCGCAAGGCGCATGAGGCCCATCCCCCGCGCGAGATCCAGGAGCGGATCGTCCATTTTCTCGTCACCCACCAGCGCGTCGAGCTTCGAGCCGGCCATCCCCTGATGCACTTTCTCGGTATGACGCACAACCACGTCGACGGCAGCGTCGACTACAGCGTCCGCTCGCACGTGAAGGGCATCGACGGCAAGAACCACCGCTTCGATTCCCACATCCGCATCTACGCCAGCGGCCATCTCAAACTGATTCGCTAGCCGGCTCTACGACAAGATATTGACGGCGCGCGCCGCGACGATCGCAAGCGTGAGCAGCGAGGCCGCGGCTTCCACCATCATCAGCATGCGCGCACGGGTGGTGAGCGGCAGCGTATCCGTCGGACTGAACGCGGTCGCGGTCGAGAACGCCAAGAACACATAGTCGAGAAAATTCGGCCGCCAGTTTGGATCGATGTCGGCTTGGCGCGTCGGCTGGGGCCAGACGAAGTCAGCACGCCAACTGTCACCGCTGATCCGCGTATCGGGGCCGCCGCCGTCGATGAGCCAATACAGCAGCGCGAACGCGAGCACGTTGCCGATCCAAATGATGATCGACGAGCCCAACAGCCGGTGCGAGTCGATTGTCGCCGCGCTAAAGACGATCAACTTGATCAACTGGACGAGGCTGAGAATATTGAGCGCGGTGACCAGCGCGACGACCGCGACGGTTACGCCATTATGTAGCCGCCGTGGCACGTGGCGAAGATTACCAATCGTCGAAAGGCCGAAGAGCCCCAGCAATACGATGCCGGAGACCGGCGCTAGCCATGGGGGTCCCAGCACGTAGCGATTCGGCATCGCAAACGCCAGTAGGTAGGCGACGAGGACGCAAATCGTCGCGCCAACTCGCGACGCGCGCCGCTCAGGTGACGGCACGGAGCACAAGATTTCGAAACGCAGCGTTCGCGGCAAGCGACGCCTGGCGCCGCGCCATCGACGGCTCGTCGGCCGGCGGTACGACGGCGCGCATGGTGGCGTTCGCTTCGAAGAGCAGCGCGTTGCCCTTCGCATCGAGCGCAAAGTCGATGCCGAAGTACTCCAGATCGATCCGCGCCGCCGCCGCTTCGATCGCGCTCATCGCGCGCTCGCCGATCGCCGCGCGGGGATTGGTGAGAAACGCCGTTTCTTCGGCAATAGCGTCGGGCGTGCGGACCTGATCGGCCGAGAAGTAATGCACCTTCCAGTGCGACGAGCGCGCGAGATGCACGGGGTAGAGCACGCCACCGATTGAGAGAAAGCGATACTTGCGATACAGCCCGTCACGCCCGCGCGCATCGAGCAGCTCGATCACCAAGAGGCGCTCGCCCGGAAGCGTCGCGACGATGCGCTCGAGGTCGGCACGATCTTGCGCCATCTCGAAAAATTCGCCGGTATGATAGCCGGGTGGACGCACCAGCACCGGGAAGCGCTGCACGCGATCGAGTTCGCTGCGATCGATCTCTTCGATATGCGGCACGATCAGGCCGTCGATGCCTTGCAGGCGCTGCGCGATTGCAACGCGCCCGGTCCCGAGCACGTTCGCCGGCGCATTGATCGCCCGCGCGCCATTGGCTTCGAGGAGCGATTGCGCCGCGACAAGGGCGTCGTGGCAGCGATCCGCATCACCGATGCCGTTGAAGATGACGTCGTGCGGCGGCAGCGGGAATTCGGGATCGTAGTACTCGGTGAAGAGCTTCACGATCATGAACGTGCCGTCGTCGAGCGGATCGTCGACGGGGATGTTGCCGCGAAAGGCCGATGAAAGCAACAGCACCGAGACGGGCATCCCCGCGCCACGATAATAGCTGACGACAACCGGCATGAGCTCGAAACCGCGCCGACGGTGCTCTTCGGCGAGCACGTCCTCGCCGAGGCGGCCGAGGACGTGGCTGAGGCCTTGATGCGCCTGCGCCGAATTTGCGTCGAGTTCGATCGCACGCTCGTAAAGTTGCCGCGATTCGACGAGCTCGTTCGATTCGAGTAGCGCGTTGCCCAGGTTGACGAGCGAACGGTGATCGCGCGGATTGTGTTTGAGAGCTTCGCGATAGGTCAGGCGCGCCGCGCTGCGATAGCCGGCGTTGTATAACAGGGTCCCAAGGTTCCCAAGCGCGCCCACGTGCGTGCCGTCGCGCCGGATGACCGCGATGTACGCATCGCGCGCCTCGTCGTTGCGCCCGAGCATATCGAGTGTACACGCACGCGCAAAGAGCAACGACAGATCGTCCGGGGCCTTCGCTAGCCGCTCTTCAATGTCGCTGAGATCCTGAGAATTACCAAACGCCGGAAGCACGAGCGTTTATACGCCGCGCGACAGCGTAATTGCCTCCGGGTGGCCCTTCGCCTGCCGGATACTAATTTGCCGCGACGCCCGTCCCGATCATGGCAAACGCGACCGTGGCGAAGGCCGCAAGTCCCGCGATAAGCGAGCCAGATAATTGCGAGCGCCTAGCCACCGATATCGCGCAGATGCCGATCACCACAAGGTACAGCAGCGTGAGAAAGTACTTTGCGACCGCATCGAGGGTATTACTCGGCAAAAACGGGGCTGCGATGTACGCAAGCGGTACAATCGTTACCACGTAAATAGTAGACGCAGTTCCTAGGTACCCTCCCTTAGACCCAGCCGCGAGATTCCTTACGAGCCAGAACAAACATGCGACGGACCAGGGAACGGCCGTGACGGCAAAGAGCAATCCGCCCGTCTCGCTCGGCTTTAGGACGCGAGTTACTGAGAGCATCGTCAATACTGCGGCTACATTCAGCGCTAACGCAGTCCATTCAGAAGCGGTTATCCGGCCCACATTGATCACCTCTCGACGCTTATGCCCGGTTTAACGCGGCACGAGCCACGTTCCTTTCTATTTGTCTACTTGGG
The DNA here is from genome assembly GCA_050015295.1 of Candidatus Aquilonibacter sp. Taxonomy (GTDB): domain Bacteria; phylum Vulcanimicrobiota; class Vulcanimicrobiia; order Vulcanimicrobiales; family Vulcanimicrobiaceae; genus Aquilonibacter. The sequence goes on from JBEKBR010000056.1 coordinate 12,636, forward strand.
GAAGCCCAGTGGGTTACCGGGGGGTCCCACCAGGGGCTGCGGCGCTGGTCGTAGCGTAAGTCCCGCCTCCTGAGCTCCCTACAGCGTTCGAAAGGGCCGCGGCGCCACTACCGTCGCGGCTCGCCCCCATTAGCCGGTTGTCTATGCTGTTCAAATTCTCAGTTTTCATTGCGGCTTCCGAAACACGTGGAATAGCGGAACCGCTCTCGTTGTCGATACGTGCGTTTTGCAGGGCCCTGTA
>JBEKBR010000057.1:0-12010 GCA_050015295.1 Candidatus Aquilonibacter sp.
CATCCTGAGCGTAGGCGCGAAGCGCCGTAGTCGAAGGACGAGGGACCCGTGTCCTTGACAGGCGCGAGCGGTCCTGGACACGCCCGGTATACCGTCAGTGCATGACGTCCGAAGCGGAGCCGTTGGCTCAACCGCTGCGCGAACCCGCGTCCGGGCTCGTCCGTCCCGGTTTTGTCGCCGGCGCCTCGGCCAACGATCCGACGACGGTGGGCAGCCTCGCCGCCGTCGGTGCGACGACGGTCTACGGGCTTGCCTGGCTGGTCGTCGCGATTCTACCGATGCTTGCGGTGACGCAGGTGATCGCCGCATCGGTCGGCGCCGCCACGCGAACCAGCGTCCAGGGCGCGATCGTGCGCCGCTATGGTATTGCAGCCGGGCTGCTTTCACTCGCGGCAATCGTCGCCGTCAATCTCTTCACGCTCGTTGCCGACATCGAGGCGGGATGTCAGGCGCTCTCACTGCTCTTCGGTCTTCCGTATCAAGTCTTCTTGCTGCCGTTCGTCGCTGCGATCGCCTACCTGTTGCTCACCCATTCGTACGGCCGCATCGCCACCTGGTTGATGTTCGTGCCGATCCTCTTCGTCGCATACGCGGGAAGTGCGGTACTCGCGCACGCCAATTGGCTCGACGTCGCGCGTCACACGCTGATCCCACATTTTGAATTCTCGGGTATCTATATCGCCGGCGCGCTCGCACTCATCGGCACGACGATCACCAGCTACGAATACCTGTGGGAATCGATCGAAGTCGCGCAGACGCGGCGAAGTGCGTCCCGGCTTGGTCCGCTCAAGCTCGACGCCGTGCTCGGCGTGCTCGCGGCGGGCGCGGGCTTCCTCTTTGTATTAGTCGCCTCCGGTGCCACGCTCGGCGTACATCATCTTCCGATCGAAACGGTCGGCGACGCGGCACGCGCGCTCACGCCGTTTGCCGGTCCCGCAGCTAGCACGCTGTTCGGCATCGGCTTATTCGGTTCGGCGCTGCTCACCATTCCGATCCTCGCCGCCTCGACCGCGTATGCGGTCGCGCACACATTCGGTAGCAACGCGACGCTCGACGCACGCTTCCGCGACGCAAAGCCATTCTATATCGTCATCCTCGCGGCATTGCTGATCGGCGCGGGCGCTTCGTTGCTTGGACTTCCACCGATCCGGTTGTTGGTGTGGGCGTCGATCGCCGGCGGACTCGGCACGCCGATCACGCTGGTGCTGATGAACTGCGTTGCGCGCAGCAAGCGCGCGATGGGCGCCTACCGCATCGGCCTGCCGCTTTCGATCGCCGGCTGGACGGTGACGGCGATCATCGTGCTCACCTGCGCCGCGTTCCTCGTGATCGAAACATAAGCTTTACCACGCGTCCCTTGTTTCCACTGCGCCCGATTGGGGAATTATACCGATAATAGTAGTGGAATGAGGTGATCCGGGATGGCTCTGTTTAGAGCAGTCGTGCTCTTCCTTTGTGTGAACGGACTTTCGACGGCCGAAAGCTTCGCGCAAACGGTGCCCGTGTGGCAAACGCCCGCCGACTCGATCGCCATTCTCACCACTGGTGGAAACAACGACTTCACCTACGCGCTCGTGCGCGACAGCTCGATGCGCAACCACAATACCTACTGCGTGACGGTTGGCGCACACATCGGCAAACTGCGCGTCGTCTCCATCGGAGCTCGCGGCGTCGTGCTCTCGAACGGCCGCGTGCTGCGGAACACCGCCGTTAGCGCCGAGCCGGCCAATCTCGTCGGCGACGCGCAAGCATTACCTAACCCCTAAGCGCAAAAAAGAAGGCCCCCGAGTAGCGGAGGCCTTTTGCGATTCCCGTTGCGGGTCCGTCGCTAGGTTTGCGATTGCGGCGTGATCTGCGATTGCGCCCAGTAGCTGTTGGCCGCCTCGCTGATTGCCTGGGTCGATGAGGTCGACGTCGGTGTCGTGATACCGAACGCATCCTCGTCGCTCGAGTTGCCCGACTGGCTCTCGTGATGATGATGCCCGTGGTGCTGCTCGGATTTCAATTGCGAGAGCTGCTGAGGGTTGAGAACCGATTCGATTTGGCTTTGCAACTGCGACGACGTCGTGTTGCCGTTTTTGGCGTTGTCGAGGATTTGGCTGATCTGTTGTTGTTGCGTTTGCGAGAGATTGAGGTTCGAGAACACGCTCGGTAACGCGGTCGTCGATTGAATCGCGTTTGCCACCGTGGCAAGGTACGCAGCCGAACTTACCGACGAACTGGCCCCGGATATTCCTGAGATGTCGCTCATTCATGCCTCCTTTTGCGCGCACGTCGCGCCCTTCTGCCATCGGCAGCGCACCTGGGAATGCTGTTAGGCTTTTCTGGGACGCCGCAGCGAAAATCCGACGCCGCGGATCGTGTGCAGCAGCGGCACCTCGAACGGAGCATCGATCTTCTTCCGTAGGCCGACCACGCACGTATCGACGGCCCGCTGCGTCGCCCACGGACCGCCCCACACCGAGTCCAGAATCTCTTCGCGCGTGAAGACGCGCCCAGGGTGGCGCAGCAGCGTCACCAGGATCTCGAATTCGAGCCTGGTGAGCGCTACCGTCTGGCCTTCGCGCGTCGCCGTGCGCTCGCCAAGGTCCACCACGAGATCCGCGAAGCTCAGCAATTCGCGCACTCGCGCGATCACTGCGAAATCACAATGACGTTCGTGAGTTTTTGATTGCGCATTTGCTGGTCGCAGACCTTATAGCTCGCGACGGTTCCGCCGCGCGGCGTTTGTCGCGTGGTGTAGTTCTGAACGGTCCCTTGGACCGCGACCGGCTTACCGTCGTATGACTGCGGGTTGGAGAGAATGGTCGATGGGGCGAGATCGTCGGCGCGGGCAACGAGCGGCGAGTTCAGGAGCGCAGCGAAGCCGACCGCGCCGATGAGCAGAGTTGCGTATTTCATACGCGCCAGTATGCCGCCCAAAACCGGGCAGGCACTGTGAACGAGACGACGCGAACTATTCGCTCCACGGTGGAGAACCCAGAGAATATTAAGCCGGACGCGCCCGCACTTGGACCTCCGCTCGCGGCCCCGGCGGCCGACGGCGGTCTCATTCATGCAGCCGTCGAGGCAGCGGCGAGCCCAGCCACTAAGGCGGCGCTCACCGGCGCCGGCGCCTACGTCGGCAGTAAAATACTCGATGCAACCGTCGGCCAGTGGGTCACCGCGCTTACTAACAAAGTGACCGCCGCGCTAAGACGCCGCCCACCGCACCCCGCGAAAGCGCTCGATGCCACCGAGCTAGAGGACCTCGAGGCCCATTGGCTTGCGATGGCTCGCGCGGCGACCCTCGACGAGTTAGAAAACGCCGCGCTATCGGGCTTGATCGCCCTGACGGGGTTAAGCGTCGCTTATTCCTCGCGCCACGAGGATAAGGTCTGGACCTTTAGCTCGACGATTGGGCTTACTGGCGAAATCGCGGGCGTGGCCATTCCCGAAGAGGACGTGCCGTACGCCGAGCAGTTGAATGCCGGCGAAACGATCTGCTACGAGAGTTACGACGACATGGGTCCCGAGCTCGCAAAGCAGCTGCGAAGCGTGGGACTGGGCGCACTGTACGCGATGCCGATCATGCGCGACGGCGTCTGCGTCGGCGGTCTCGCGATCGGGGAATCGGTTCCCACGAAGTTTAGCCTGCGAAATCGCACGATACTGCGCTTGTTCACGTCGCAGTTCAGCACGCTGGCCGCAAATCGAGAACTGACCCGTTCGCTCGAGACGCTCGCCGAGAACGTCCCCGAGATCGTCTTGCGAACGGAGCCCAACGGCTGGATCAACTGGTACAACCGGCGCTGGTATGAATTCACCGGTCAGACGCGCGAAGAAGCCGCGGGTTGGGGTTGGCAAACCGCCCATCATCCCGAAGACTTCCTGCGCGTGATGGAAGAGTGGCCGAAAGCGCTCGCCACCGGGCAACCCATCGAAATCGAATTTCGATTGCGCCGCTACGACGGCGTCTACCATTGGTTTCTCGCGCGCGTCGAACCCGTACGCAACGATAAAGGCACGATCATTTCCTGGTATGGCAGCGTCGCGAACATCGAAGCGCAAAAGCAGGCCATCGCGCGCACCAAGCGTGTCGCCGACTCGCTGCAAGAAGCGTTCTTACCGGCGTCGATGCCCGAACGTGCCGGGATGCGCCTCGACGCCACCTACGTTTCCGCGGAGTCCGATATGCTAGTCGGAGGCGACTGGTACGATGCCTTCGAGCTCGACGGGCGGTTATGGTTTTCGATCGGTGACGTCGCCGGCCACGGCGTAACCGCATCGAGCGTCGCCGGACGACTGCGCCAGACGTTCTACCTGTTAGCGCGCCAGCGGCTCGAACCGTCGCACATCCTGCGTGAGATGAATAGCATTCTCTGCGATCAGGAATCCGGCATCATGGTCAGCACGATCGTCGGGTACGTCAACGAAAACACAACCACCATGACCTACGCCAACGCCGGGCATCCGCCCGCGGTCGTTGCTGCGCCCGGCGCACCCGCAGCGTTCTTCGCACTCGGGGGACCGCCGCTTGGCATCGTCAATGATCTGCACGTCCGCAGCGAAACGTGGAAGATCGAACGCGACGCGGTGGTCGTGCTCTACACGGATGGACTGACCGAGTATGCGCATGACGTCCTAGCCGGTGAAACACAGCTCATGAGTATCGTGCCGACGCTCGTCCGCAGCGATGCGGCCAGCCCTGCGCGCGCACTGTACGACAACTTACTAAAAGAGCAGAGTCCACGCGACGATATCGCGGTGCTGGTGCTGCAGTTCTCCGACATCAAGAAGCGCCACGGCAGCACCATTGCCCCGGGTATCGTCAAGGAGTGGCGCTTCCACGCCAGTGACGCAAAAGCCGCGCACGTCGCGCGCCGCGAGGTTGCCGAATTCTTGCGCCGCGTCTGCGGCGACGGCGAAGAGACGTTCCAAAGCGAACTGGTCATCGGCGAATTGTTGGCCAACACGGTTGCGCACGCACCGGGCCTGGTCCATCTCGTTTTGGAGTACGATGGTGAAAAGTTTGATCTCGTCGTGCGCGACAGCGGGCCCGGCCTGGAGTTCTCCTCACCGAATCTGCCCGAGCCGTACTCGGAAACCAGTCGCGGCCTGTTCTTGATCGATACGTTATCGCAGGAAGTATCGATCCAGATCTTGCCCAACGGCGGCGCCGAACTCCGCGTCTCCCTCCCGTTGACGCTCAAATTAGCGTAACCTCGCCTCTTCTGCTATAATGAGCGGGTGACCACCCTGGCCCTGGCGCCGTCCGCCATCGATTTCGCGCGGTCGCCGGCGAAGCTCAAAACGCTCTCGCCCACCGCGATTCGGGCGTTCAAGGATATCGCGCAGCACTGGACGCTCGCGCCGATCGAGCAGCGCATTTTGCTCGGCGTGCTGCCGCAGTCGACCTACACCAAGTACATGCGCGACCCGGATTCGGCGCTGCTCTCGTACGACACGCTGCAGCGCATCTCGATGCTGCTCGGCATCTTCAAGGCGATCAACATTCTTCTGCCCGACGAGCAGCTGGCCGACGCATGGATCGCCACGCCCAACGCGCATCCGCTCTTCAAAGGAAAGAGTGCGAAAGAACTCTTGCTCGATGGTTCATTCGAGAGCATAGCCGCGGTACGCGCCTATCTCGACACGCAGCGCGGATGGTAGCCTCCTGCGACCTGCCTATTGAATCTCCAGTTCGATGCTGCCGTTCTTCACAACCATCAAAAAGGTGGTCACACGGCTCGGTGACGTTTTCTCGATGGCAAGGTCATACTTCGGTTTGTTGACGTGTGCGGTGTAGCACTGTTCGAAGAATTCAGCGCGGTACCGGAGCGATCTCTTGCCGTCAGGCTCCGCTTTCCGGTATTGCACCTCGCGACGACTTCGAGATTGCACCCAGACGTCACTCACCAGCGACCAGCCACTGGACTGCTGGTCGTAAATTGTTACGAACGCGCACAAGGAGGTAAGATTCGTAATCGCAGTCGTGGCTCGGAATGTCGCCGGCTCATCTGCGTGTACGGGCGCCACGAGGAAGAGTAAAGCAACCAGCGCGACGGCAGATACGCGCCGCGTCACAAGAAAGAATCGCATGGGCCATGATAGCACGCTTCCGTAAGAAGCATACCTTCCGCGCGATCGCTCACCGTTGGAATGAAGCGCGCGTCGCCGATCGCCTAACCTCGGTGACCGATCGCGCCGCGCTCGACGAAACCGAAGCGATCTCCAACCCGAGGATTCAGCAAGAATACGCCGCCCGCCGCAAAGTACGGCCTGAAGATCTCGCCGGCAGCGACGGCAACGAGTTGGTGATCGCGTCGTTCGCCTACTCGGGCCCAAGCCGCTTTACCGACGGCAGCTACGGCGTCTATTACGCGGGCTTTGAACATACTACCGCGATCGCCGAATCGGCCTATCACACCGCGCGTTTCCTCGCCTACACCGATACGCGCGCAACCGTCGTCTACAAACGTGTGCTAACGGCTGACATCAAAGGCGCGTACGATGACGTTCGCGCGACGCCGGCGACCGATCCAATCTACGATCCCGATCCGGAAAAGTACGCCGCCGCGCAAGCCTACGCGCTCGCGCTCTATGCCGCCAACGCCGTCGACGGCATCGTCTACCGCAGCGTCCGTTCGGCCAACGGCACCTGCGTCGCCGCCTTTCGGCCGCGTCTGATTGCCAACTGTGATACCTCCGGTTTTTTGGCCTATACCTACGAAGCCGGCCGCATAGCTGATATCTTCGCCATCGAACCTCTGACGATCGAGCCGCTTGGCAAGCCAAGCTGATTAACGCCTACCAAAAATGAGCATAGTGTGAGGAGTGCTAGCGGAAACTCGCGACCAAGCGCGGCTAAATTTGCTCGTGCGCGCGGGCGATATTTTTCACCAATCTCTCGACGTAGCGGAGACGCTCAATAACGTCGCGCGTCTCTCCGTCGAGTCGTTTGCCGATATTTGCATCTTCGATCTGATCGACGAACGCTCCGATCGGCTCTTCGTCACCGCTGCGGCGCATCAAGATCGGCGCAAGGACGAGTTGCTCGCCGGCGTCGGAGCGCTGCTGTACATTGAAGAATTCCGCGTTCACCCCGTAGTGGCGGTTACCCGCACCGGCGAGCCCTTCTTCTTGCCGCACATCGACGACGACGTCATCGTCGCGCACGCCGCGTCTCGGCAACACGAGCACTACATGCGACGGCTGGGCTATCGCTCGAAGATCGTCGTTCCGGTCGTCGCGCAGAATCATATCTTCGGCGCACTCACCTTTGTGCGCACGCGTAAAGATCACGAATTCGACCAGCGCGATCTCGCCTTCGCCATCGAGTTAGGTCGTCGCGCCGGCCTTGCCGTCGCCAACGCGAAGCAGTTTCATCGCGAGCAGTACGTAGCCGAAACGCTCCAGCGCTCGTTCTTGCCCCGCCGCTTCCCCTCGCCCAAAGGAATCGAACTCTCCGCCCACTATCGCCCTGGCTCAACCGAAGCCGACATCGGGGGCGATTGGTACGATGCGTTCCAAAACGCCGCCGGCGAAATCGTCGTCACCATCGGTGACGTCACCGGCAAAGGCATCGAGGCCGCGCGTTTGATGGTCTTGATGCGCCAGGCGGTTCGCGTAGCCGCACTCGATACGAACGATCCACGCAAGATCGCCGACACGTGCAACCGGCTGCTGCTTGCCGACGACGAAAATCGTTTGGCTAGCGCCTTCATCGGCGTCATCGATCCCGAGACGCGCCTGCTTCGCTACGTCTCTGCCGGTCACACGCCACCGCTCTTACGCTTGCGGGACCGGACGGTATGCCGGCTCGAAGCGCCCTCGCCGCCCGTCGGCGCCTTTCGTAACGTCGAGTTTGAGCTACACGAAATGCCGTGCCCTGAAGGCAGCATGCTGGTGCTTTACACCGATGGCGTCGTCGAAATCACGCGCGACATCGTTGCCGGCGAGCAAATGCTCGAGGCGGTGCTGCGCTCTGATGCGATCGTGCATGCGGCCAATCCAGCCGAGTTCGTCGAGCGCGCGATCGGCACGCAGGCGCCGCGCGACGATATCGCGATCATCGTGGTGAGCTTTGCGGATTCCCCAATGCGCTGGCAATTCGAAGCCGCCGACGTGCGATCGGCCTACGCAATGCGCGATCAATTCTTCCAGAGTCTGCTGCGTTTGTGCGAACCCGACGATGCCGCGCTGGTGAACTGCGGGGTGATCTTCGCCGAGCTCATGGGGAACGCGGTGCGTCATGCACCCGGGCCGCTGAGCGTCTCGCTGGAACTGCGCGACGGATCGCCGGTGCTCCACGTCATCGACCGCGGGCCCGGCTTCACGTTCGTGCCCACGTTGCCGGCCAACGTCTGGTCGGAGTCGGGTCGCGGCCTGTTCCTCATCTCGCAGTTGGCGCGACGCGTCGAGGTCGAGCGGCTGCCCGGCCTGGGTAGCCACGTGATCGTAACGTTACCATTGTCCTCATCTGGTACGCTTGAGCACGATGACTTCGAACTCGCTCACGCTGCGCGGGAATTACGTACGACTCGAACCGCTTGATCGCGCGCACATCGCGGCGCTCGTCGACGCCGCCCGCGATGATTCCGGTCTCTACGCGTGGAGCTTCGTGCCGCAAGGCGAAGACGCCGTCCGGCGATACGTCGAGCATGCGATCGCGTTGCGCGACGACGGGCGCGCGGTACCGTTCGCGACGATTCGCCAAAGCGACGACGCGGTGATCGGCACGACGCGCTTTTTCGATCTGGAACGTTGGGCGTGGCCCGACGATGCACGCGATGGCGCCGTCTTCGATACCTGCGAGATCGGGTACACCTGGCTATCACCCGCAGCAATACGCACCGCTGCCAACACCGAGGCCAAAGCGCTGATGCTTGAACACGCTTTCCAGACGTGGGGCGTCCGCGCGGTCACCTTTCACACCGATGCGCGCAACGCGCGTTCGCGCGCCGCGATCGAACGCATCGGTGCGCAGTTCGAAGGCATCTTGCGGTCGCATCGGCTTGCGATCGATTTGCGGCCCCGCGACTCCGCCCGTTATTCCATTATTGCAAACGACTGGCCCAACGTCCGTGCGCACATCGCCAAACTTTTGGCATAGTGGGCCGCTCGGCTGCTCCCTTCGGCCCGTCGCACTAGTCACTTTTTCCCAGCAGGTAAGATGATGAAGGTTCGTTGCATAAGTATAGGCGTATGACGAAGATCGAATCCTCGCTAAGCCCGGCAGAACGCGGTGTGCTGCAAAAACTTCTGGACGGACTTCGCAATCAAGACATTGCGGCGCGGCTCCGACTTTCCGACAAGACGGTGAAGAATCACATCTCGCACATTTTGCGAAAGACCGGAACCTCGTCGCGCCTCGAATTGACCATCAAGGTCTACAAGCAGCGCGAACGCGAATTGCGCCGCCGGCTCACGGCCGCCTAGCCGAAGAACCGAAAATACCCCCGCCCAGACGGGCAGGGCCAAAGGGCGCAAGGGAGCGGCAGTCACCCTAAAGGAAGTAGGGTCAACAAAGATTTCCCGCTCTTGAGAGGCGGCTGCGTGCGCATTCGGTTGGTCTGGGTGCTTTTTGCCCTTGGCGTGGTAGTCGCCGGCTGTGGAGGCGGCGGCAAGTCGGGCCTCGTCCCGACGGGTACCAATCCCGCCTCGGGCGGCAATAATTCGCCAACAAACGCGAAAACCGCGCACGCAAATATCTCGCTCTACGTCCCGCCTGCGAACAAGCAGGCGTCGTCTCGCAAGGCCTTCTACATCTCCTCGGGCACGCAGGCGTTCGGCGTCGTCGTCATCCCGTATACCTCGACGATTCCGTCCCCGCTCCCCACGACCGGCATTCAGATCTTCCCGGTGACGACGCCGAGCCCGTGCGCGGTCGCCAGCGGCGGCGGCGAGACGTGCAATTTCACCGTGACCGCGCCGATCGGCACCGATCTCTTCGTCGTTGCCGCGTTCGCGACGTCCGCACCCAACGGCAACACCACGCCGCTCTCCGCCTTCGTCTCGGGCGCAGTTACCGTCAGCGCAAATCCTTCGCCCGGTGCATCGCCGCTCGCATTCACGCTCGACGGGATCGTGTACAGTGTCGTGGTCAGCGTCGCGAGCCCGGATCCGGGGAACACGCCGAACACGCAAGTCTTTACGGTCGGCGTACCGACGTCGGCGCCGCTCGCAATCACGGCCTACGACGCATCCAACAATCTGATCATGAGCGATCCGACGACGGCGTATTACAATCCGATCGTCGTTCAAGCATCCCCCGCGTCCGACGGACTCACGCTCGCGCTCACGTCGAGTTCCGCGTGCGGCAGCAGCGCGTCGGGTGCAACCGCAACGATCGACTGCGCCGGCGATTTGACGAACGTGCAGGTCTCGTATGACGGCACACCGCGTCCCGATGCAAACGATCACCTCATCGACGTGTACACGGTCTTTTCGACGACGCAACCGAACCCGACGCCATCGCCCGCGAACTTCGTGCTTGCAAGCAACATGGAATCGTGGCAGCTCAACGCTGACAACTACGTCTACGACGCCTACCTCGGCAACCTGAGCAGCGGCGCGTTCTGGTACATAGCGTACCTTCAGAGCGGGAACGACTGGGTTAGCGGCACATTTGATCCCTCAACGGGAACCGCGAGCGCAGCGGTGCCGCTTCCCCTCGCCAGCGGCGTCCTCAGTGCGACAACGTCGTCGAGCGGAAATCTCTGGATCGTCGACGCGTTCGGTTCCGGCCCTTCGGCGATCGGGTGTTACTCGTCCCCGTCGAGCGGCGGCTCGCAGATCGTCACCATCACCCCACACGTGAATGGCGATCCCGTCCGCGTCTCGGCGGTCGCGGTCGACAGTTTGGACAACCTCTGGTACGTCGGCTACGACGACGACGAAGGCGGCATGTACGGCGGCTACTTCAACGTGTCGTCGGGCTGCGCGGTGCCCAATCCAAATCCGCCGATCGCGCAATTTACGCTCACCAACAACTCTCCGGCTGACTACTTCCCAGCGCTGACGCCGATCCCGGGTGGCGGTGCGGCGATGATCGCGGACGGCGAGTACGGCCATGGCGTGTGGGTTATGACTCCGACCGGCCCAACGACCATTTCTCCGGTGGCGCCGGTGCTCTCCTCACCCGACGGTTACGGCATCGCGCTCGACGGCGCCGGCACGACGTACGCAGGATTCACCAAAGGCTCGACCAGCGACATCGAAACGATCACGTCGGGCAGCGCGACGCTGAGCACACTGCTCGATCTTCCTCCGAATCCGGCCGGCGCATTGCCGAGCCCGGAGCCATCCGCAGCACTCAACGCGTTTTCGCCGACCGGCGGCGCCGCGGACCGTCTGGAATACACCGACCGGGGCTACGAGGCGCTGGGGTTGATCGAATCGCTTCCGGCGTCGCCGATGCCGATACTTGTCTCGCTACCAAATTCTGCCGACGTGCTCCCGGCTGCCTATAACGCGCATGGCGGTGAGTACGTGCTCGATGTGGATGCGAACTCGAATTTCAACATCGTTCGCGTGATGCCGACCAAGACGTGGTCGGTGCCGAATCTCTCGCTCAACTCGGCCTGCAGTTCGGCGGCGCTACTTACCATTCTCGAGCGCGGCGACAGCGGTCCGTTCACCGTGAACATTCCCGTCACGAGCGGCGTTACGGCGACGCAACTGCCCGGCGCCGACCACGATTTCTGGCTTTCGGCTTCCGGCACGGTCTCGTTTACTGCGACCGTAACCGACGCGCACGGACGCACCGAAGCCTTCAACGTCACCTCGACGCCAAGCGGCCTGACCTGCGGTGCCGCACATCGACCACGGTGAGGTAAATCATGCGTACCCTATTGACCGGATCGCTCTTTGCACTCGCAGTTCTCATCGCTGCCTGCGGCGGCGGCGGCAAATCCGGCGTGATTCCGGGCGTCAACTCGGGGGTCGGAAGCGGGCCTTCATCCGCGAAAAACGCAAACGCGGTCATCGTGTTGCGGATCCCGGCGCCGGGGCAGCAAGTATCGCGCCG
>JBEKBR010000058.1:0-11961 GCA_050015295.1 Candidatus Aquilonibacter sp.
ACGAATGCATCGCTGGGCGTCTGGCCGGCGTCGTGCGCGACGCTTGCGCATTCGTCGTAGAGCGCTGAGATCACGGACGTGCCACCGGCTGCGACGATCGAACCGATCGATCCACCCAGCAAGCACGTGCTGCCGGCGAGCGATGCGAGAAAGACCCATTTTTCCCACATGTCACGCAGGATGTGATCGGAGAGCGTTGCGGTAAAGCCGGCGCCTTGCAGGGTCGCATCCATTTCGTGTACGCGCGGACCGTTCTTTCCGCTGCGCTCACCGTAGATGAGCTGCTGCGCCTCATTGAGCTGAATGATGCGGCCGTCGTCGTCGAGCGTGCTCGCGACGATGCATACGCCGCCGAGCACACGGTCCTCGCCGAAACGCTCGACCAAGAGATCGATGTGGCGCATGCCGTTGAGCATAGGCAAGATCAAGGTGTTCGGCCCGACGGCGGGCGCGAAGTCGCCGATCGCTGCGTCGAGGGCATAGGCTTTGAGGCCGAGGAGGATGACGTCGTAGGGCTCCGCGATCGTTTCAGATTGCGCGATCTGCGGCGCGACGTTCAGATCGCCACGGGGACTCCGTATCTGCAGGCCGCGCTCGCGCAACTGCGCGGCGCGAGCAGCGCGCACCAGGAAGGTGACGTCGCGACCGGCGTGCGCTAAAAGGCCACCGAAAAGACCGCCGGTAGCGCCGGCGCCAACGACGAGAATTCGCATGGCGCCGGTCTTCGAGCTACCCTGGCGGGTTACATGTCACATGTGCCAGACGTGGCCGTTGGCCCAAGTGACCGAGATCGCCGTGCATTTCGCGGCCTTGCCACCAAACGTCACATCGTTGTAGAGATCGAAGTGATGATCGATGGGAGCGCCCGGTGCAAAGCTGCCGACGTCGGCAACGCGACGGAGATAGCTCTGGCTGGAGTTGCGATAGCTGACGGCAAACACGACCTTCGTTGCCGGTTGATGTCCGTTGATGGTGTACACAATTTGCGTGCCGCTCGCTCGCGAGCTCATGTGTTTGGGCACGGTGACAAAGCATTGCTGGACGGTAACTGGATTCATCTGGGCGCTCGCGGAGAGCGAGACGCCGACTGCGAGCGCCATGGCCAGGAACGGAAGAATACGAGAAACGGGTTGCATGCGTGTTCCCCTTTCGTCGGTGCGAAACCGTGACGTGTGGCTTCTTCGAGCGATGGGGACCATCTTCGCGTTTTGCACTTATCGGATAGAGCCGCGGCGGGTCGTGACTATATTTATAGTCCTAATATGATAGGCGCTGAAAGAGCGCCTGCTCGCTCTAAGCATGCTCTCATCCGTAAAGCCAGTCGCTGTCAACCACTGACGTTACGCTGTGAACATCATGAAACTCCAGATCCCGGTCATCGCCTGTCTCCTCGTCGCACTACCTGCGGCGGCGCTCGCTGACTCGCACACTGACCATACGTCCTCGTACTCGCGTCCATCGGCGCCGGCGCGCTCATCGTATCAGCAACCGTCGCGCTCGTATCAGCAGGCACCCCGCTCCTCGCAAGCGTCTGCGCCGCGTTATTCGCAAGCGGCTGCACCGCGGTACTCGCAAGCGGCTGCACCGCGCTACTCGCAAGCGGCTGCACCGCGTTACTCGCAAGCGGCTGCCCCGCGCTACTCACAACCCGCGCAGCGCTACCAGGCGCGTAACACGTATGCGTACGGTGGGCCGGGCTACATCGGTCGCCGCAACGTCGATCCGTGGTATTGGAACCGCGGCAACGCGTGGGTCGCATCGCCGGGCTATTGGGGCGGCGGCTTCTGGGGCGCGTTCTCGATCGGACTGGGCATCAACACCGGCGGATACTACGCCGTCCAAACCGACTCGCCGGGTTCGCAGCTGCTCGCAAACTACGGGCTGCAGCAGACTGATTGCAACCAGCCGAATCTCGTCGACATCAATGGTCCGGACGGCAGCGAAATCTGCGCCTATCCGAACAACGAAGTCGGACCGGGACAGTACCAGGTCGATCCGTCGACACTGAGCCTCGTGTCAGGTTAACGACGACTGCGGCGACAAGAATGAAGAAGGCGCACGGAAGCGCCTTCTTTATTTTTCCGTCCGCGTGATACAGCGAAAGCCGAGGTGGCTCATCGACGTATCGATCATTTGCGGCGAGCGCGCAGCCGGCCGAAAGCGCAGGCAATAGTTCGGCGCACAGAGATGCGAACCGCCCTTCACCACTTTGCGCGGAATGCGAATATGCGGTTGATTGGGATCGTAACTTTGCTCGATCCTCGCACCGCGTGCGGGCGGCGCGCCACAGCACGGCTTCGTCGGTGGTGCGTCCGGCGACGCGGTGTACCAATCCACCGTCCACTCCCACACGTTGCCCGCCATGTCATACAATCCGTAACCGTTCGGCGCAAATGCACCGACCGGTGACGTGCGTTCGTAGCCGTCGAGCAAGAGATTTTGCCACGGAAATTCGCCTTGCCATGTGTTCGCCATGATCGTTTCCGCGAGCGTGATGTCGTCGCCCCAAGTGAACGCTTTGCCGTCGAGACCGCCGCGCGACGCGTACTCCCATTCGGCCTCGGTCGGCAGCGAAGCGCCCGCCCAGTGCGCGTACGCTTGCGCATCTTCAAATGCGACGTGCACGACCGGATGCTCGTCGAGTCCCGAGAGCGACGTGTCCGGCCCCAGCGGGTGCGACCAGGAGGCGCCGGGGGTCCACTCCCACCACTGCGTCCAGTCATTCAAATCGACCGGACCGCTCGTCGGACGAAAGACCAACGATCCCGGGACGCATAATTCTTCGATCGCTCCGGGATATTGCGCCGGATCGATCGGGCGTTCGGCGACCGTGACGTACCCCGTGTCGGCGACAAAGCGCCCGAATTGCGCGTTGGTCACCGGAAAGCGATCGATCGCGAAACGCTCGACGCGAACGCGGCGCAGCGGCCGCTCGTCGGGATAGAAGTTCTCGGAGCCCATCGTGAACTCGCCGCCCTCGAGGGGCACTCGATCGATGGAAACGGATGCACGTGCCATTGCTGTGATTCTGCCAAACAGGCTCAGGCGGGCGACCGGCGCTGTCCTGGACGCAAGGTCGCGACGCTACCTACTTCCTCGGCTCATGTGCTCGAAGACGCGGCGTTCAAGCGCTCGCACGCCGCCCTGTCAAGAAGTTCACGACAACGAGGATGATCGCGACGACAAGTACGAGATGGATAAGGCTGCCCCCGAAATGCAACGCAAACCCGAGTAACCACAGAACGAACAGTATGACGATGATGCCCCACAACAGTCCAGCCATGTCAGGTCCCTCCCTTTTTCAGCTTTTTGAGCGTACAGCCGGCTCTCGCCGTCTCGCTATAGCAGAAAGCGCGATTCTAATTCGAGGCGATAAGAGCGTGGTTTCAGCTATGCGCCGTCCTCGCATTGTCCTGTAAGCTGACAGCGACCGTATTCCGAAAAGCGTAGCGCGCGTGCTCTTGGGAGCCGCGGGTCGAGACGGTGTGCGTACGGGAAACCGACGCTACTTACGAACCTGGAGACAAATATGAAGAGAGTAATTCTCGCAATCACCGCAGCGGCTTTCGGCTTAACGGTCGCGGTCGCGCTCGCGTTCGCGCCCATCGCACAGCCATCGGCTGCGACGACCGCCTCGGCGCAAACGGTAACGGTTGATCAGAGCCCGGAGTGCGGAGATATGGTCAACGGCCAATGGGCGCCGAACGGACAATGCCGCGAATTCGCCGACTGCGGTGCATGGACCAACGACGTGTGGTCGCAAAGCGATACGTGTCACTCCACTCGTCTGCGGTTGAGCGGCGTGATAACCGTGGTAAACGGCGACATGGTTACGGTCCAGCAGGGCGATCATTCGATCACCGTCAACGATAAGCCGGCGCTGAGAAATGAAACGAGCGGGCACGTAGCAGTCGGTCGTACGGTCACGATGCATGGATATTGGAAGGACGGAATGTTCTTCGCAACGCAAATCGACACGATCGAATAAGCACAGCTGTGCGAAGCATCGGGGGTGGCTCCGCCAGTTGCGGGGCCACCCTCGTTTAGAGCCCTTGCAGGTGCGCGCGCGATCGCAAGTGCGACTCATCGGCAAATAACGGCGAAGAGATAAGAAAATCCGCCGTTGCCCGGTTGCAGGCAATTGGAACGTTATACAGGACCGCGAGTCGCAGAAGTGCCTTCACGTCGACATCATGCGGTTGCGTCGTAAGCGGATCCCAGAAAAATACGATCAGATCGAGCTGATGCTCGACCAGCATCGCGCCGACTTGGGCATCCCCGCCAAGTGGGCCCGAAAGCAAGAGATGCACGTTCAGCCCGGTCTTCTCGGCGATGAGAGCTCCGGTGGTCCCAGTCGCCACGAGCGAGCAACGAGCCAGCGTGTCGCGGTTGAAGTTGACCCACTCGCTCAGGTCCTCTTTGCGCGCATCATGCGCAATCAGCGCGACGCGGGCGGCGTCTGCGCGGAACGGTGCGTCGGAGCGTCGTATCGTTCCCATGTCCCTACCGCCTGATTAGCTTCGGCGCGCTTCTCCCGCGCGGTAGCGGTACACGATGCGGCCCTTGCTCAGATCGTAAGGAGAAATTTCCACGTCGACGCGATCGCCTGGAAGAATCTTGATGCGATGCCGCCGTAGACGTCCGGCGATGTGGGCCAGAATTGTGTGGCCGTTGTCGAGCTCGACCGAGAAGGTCGTGCTCGGAAATACTTGCTTAACGCTGCCGTGAACTTCAAGCGGCAGCTCTTTGTTGTCGACGCTGTGCGTCTTAACTTCTCGTACTTTTGGCGAGCGATTTCGAGTAGCGATAAATGATCCTCTCTGGCGTTGACTGGGCTGCTTGCTAAACCCCAAGGGTACACGAAGGGTTGCATTTTCTAGCGGACAAAGGTCGCTACCCCCTAAATTGCGGGTGAGATCGATGTCCGCTGCATATTATCATCTTGTGAGCCCTTCGTTCAGGCTTCCGCTGGCAATAGCGGTTGAGGCGACCGTCGACGGTTTTCCCAAGCCCGTGCGCGTCACCGTCATCGAACTTTCGACCGGCGGCTGCCGTCTGACGGCCGGAAGCATCTTTTTGACCGGATCAGAAATCCGGTTCAACCTGCCGGTCGGCACCAAGAGAATCCCTATCGTCGGAAAGATCCGCCACAACGCTAGTCGCTCGGCGGACTCACTCGAATACGGGGTAGAGTTCGCAAAGCTCGCGCCGGGCGATGTTAACGTGCTCGGCCAGTTCCTCGAAGAAGAACGTTCGCACAGCGCGGCCGCTGATAGCGCGATTCGCGTCGATACCGAATTCAGCGTGACATGTTCGATTGCCGGAACGAAGGATCGTATCGACGCGCTCGCGCTCGATTTGAGTCGCGGCGGCATGCGACTCGCATTCGAGAATCGCATTGCCGAGGGCAGTGCGTTGAGCATGCAATTCGAGTTGCCGAATGGTGGCGCGGGGCGCCCCTTACAGCTGCGCGGAAAAGTGGTGCATGCGACGCAACAATTTCGCGAGTTTCACCACAGCGTCGTATTTGTCGACGTCTCGCCGGCGGTGGGCGACGAGATCGAGCGCTTCGTTCGCGCCCTCCGACTGAACCAAAGCTAGGGCCGGAAGACCCATATCCCGCCGTGCTCGCAGGCGCGAACCCGCACGCGTGAGAAGGTTGCCTTGGATGAGAAAGACGCCCGGGTTTGTTTCCGTCGGGGCGGCCGCGATTATCGCCGGTTGTGGCGGCGGCGCTCCCAACGGTGCTTCTCTCGACCGTGTGGAGCCGCCCACATCTTCCGGTTCTGGTCCGATGGGAACCGCATCGCTGCGCTTGCAGATTCCGGCGCGCGGATCACCCGCTGCGCGAGGCCGCCGTCCTCAATGGATATCTCCGAGCAGCGCGACACTCGGCGTTCGGGTTCTCGCATCGCCGATACCTAACCCAACACCGACGGAAAACGTCTATACAATTCCATCCCCCGGCCCAGTGCCGACGTCGATTACGGTGCAAGTTCCGGCGCCCATTTCCAACGATACGTTTGTTGCAAGCGCTTACGACGGCGATCACAATCTGCTGGCAACCGGAAGCTCTGCGCCAATCTCGATTGCGCTCGGCAATCCGGCGGCTGTTTCCGTCACCATGCTTGGTGTTGCGAGCGGCGTTCAATTCACGGTTGCAGGCAGCACGCCGGCGGTGTGGCGCGTGCTGGAGAATTTGGCCGCACCGCAAACGACATCGATCGATGCACAACCGGTCGATGCCGACGATAATCTCATTCCCGGAACACTCGCCGCACCGGCGTCGCTGAGTACGACCGGTGGCGTGACGCTGTCGGCCGCATCGATTACGGCTGCGACCTCGTTGACCGCGACCTATCCGAGCAACACGGGCGGCTCGGGTTCGATTGCATCACCGCTGGCCTTAAACGCCGCCGGATCAACGCTGAACGCCGCCGTCGATGGCGACTACTATGTTTTCGTCGACGATAGCGACGGCACGGTGTACGTGATCGATGGGCTCGCGCAAAAGCAGGCCGGTTCCGTTCTCACTGGCCCGGCCGGTGTACAGATTGCGGCGCTCAGCGGTTGCGCCAGCGGCGCTTTCGCGGTAGCGGGTAGCGCCACGAGCGCGTCTTCGTTCTTCGTGCCGCCACCGACAACCGCGAATCCAACGCCGGCGCCCGTCGCCACGCCGTTGCCTTCAGCGATCTTCGCGGCGAATCCGTTCGAATATGGTGCGGCGGCGGATGCGCATTGCAACGCCTTCTACAACAATTCCAACAGCGGCTATCCGGTAGTAAAGCTGAGCGGGTTCGATTCGACGATCGCAGCCAATCCGTCATTTGCAACGGGTTTCAATTATAGCGAGCCGCTGAGGTCGATCAGCGGTGACCTGTATTCCGCTGCACCGCAGTCACTCACTTCGATTGCGGCGATCTACTTGTCCGAAACCAGCGGCGGCGCGGCGACGACGTCGGCCACCTATACGACGCCGGAAATCAACCCCGAGGCGCCGTTCTTCGTCGCGGGCGCCGGAAGTTCGGTATTTCTGGTTGCAAACACGTGCTCGGGTCAACCCGTTCTTCAGTCGCTCAGCGGTGGATCGCTGATCACGCTCTCGCAATTCGAAGGCGTCGCCGGCGCCGCGCAATCGACGGATGGCATGGTCTATATCGCCGGCCTCTCGGAAGCTTCGGGCAACGCGCCGACGCTCGCATACGGCGCCCTTGGGAGTATTGCAACGGCACCCACCATTGCGCTCGGAGCGACGCCGGTCGACGTGGCGGTAACGCCCGACCAACAATACGTGTGCGTGGTCGAATCCCCATCGGGATCGAACGGACAACTTGAATTCTTCCGCCGCTCACCGTCGCCCTCACTGGTTGCGACCGTGCCCTTGAGCACGTCATCGGCCCCGACGTCGTTTAGTATCGGGCCCTGATTCAAACCCTCATGGTCGGCGCGAGCGATGCGCCGGCAACGCTCGAACAAGCGGTGCAATTGCGCTTGCGCGGCGAGCACTTTTTTTCGCGATTTGCGTTCACCCATCCGGGCTTGATCCGCGTACTAAAAAGTGCGGCCGAAAATCTCGAACTGCCCAATCCGGAAAGTCGTCGAATCGCCTTTGAACGGCTCGCGCGGCTGGAAGGCATCAACGACGCGCGCGGGCGCCCGATTCGCACTCCCGAAAAGGACATCGCGCGAGCGGCGACGCTCGCGATCATCGCGCGGCTCTCGGAAGCGTCCGTCGTATGCACGCAGGAAGAGCGCCGGATGTTCGAGCTGCTCTTTGAGCGCGCGCTTGCCGCCGGGTTCGACACGAAAATGACGGCGCCGTCACCCTCGGGGTGCGTTCCCGCTGCGCTCGATAACGGGCGCGAGAAGGACGCGTTTCTGGTGTGGGCACCGACTGACCCGGCCTGGCGCACGGCGTTGGCCGTGTACGCTCTCGAACAATTGAACCTGCGAGTGATCGTGGTCTGCGGTGAAGGTGCGCTATCGAACGTTCGCGCACGCTTCGTGCGTCCGCAGGACGCAGACGCAGCGCTCGCGCGAGCGCGCGCCATACTCGATCTCTCGGTCAGTGATCCGGGCGATGCACTGGCATTGGCAAACCTGGGCTTATCGCTCGCCGTGTCGTATCTCTCCGGTGCCTACGAACTGCTGACCGGTGTTGCGATCTACCGCCCGTGGATGCAGCGCGATATTGAATTGGCGGCGCTCACGGCGCTGGGTCTCTCCTCGCCGCGAACGATCGGCGTCACCGCAAGCGCGCCGATCTACTGCGCGCCGGCGACCGACGGTCCGCTCGTCGCGATATCGGACGGCAGCGATGTCGAAGGGCAAACCTACGCGGCAATCACGCGCAACGAAGACGCGACGTACGCTGCGCAGATACCAGCTGGTGCAGTGCTGTTCGATACGCACGTTGCAACGTTGGTTGAAGCGATCGAGCGATCGGGAGCAGACCGCGCGGTCAGCGATGCGATACGCCGAACGGCGGAATCTCCGGGATACGCTTTGGTTTCCGACGCGTTCTCCTTGACGCGCGTGCAGGCTCGCGGTCAGGCCGTCGTGCGTATACCACGTGTGACGGGAGTTCTTTCGGCGTAATGGTGCACACGCGGATTACAACGGATGCGTCCGGTGCGCTGGAAAGCCTCGATGCAGCAGTCCGATTGCGCGCGGCGCACGACTCCTTCGATCTCGCGCTTCGGCTCGACGACGACCGCGGCAGCGTTGCCGCTATCCTCGCCCACGATATCTGTCACCGAGACCGCGACCTTGCTTCACGCCGGGCCGCGCTGGATCAGGTGGGAAGTGCGGATGCCACGATCGGACAGAATCCGCTCATCGGTTTTGCAACTATGGACCTCGCGACCAAAGCGACGGTCCGCGATCTGGCGATGCTCGCGCGCTCGCTCGTTTTTCGCTCCTGGGCCGAAATGCGTCGCGCGGTGATGAATTTCGATATCCTTCACCACTCGTATATCATCGAGGCGTCGAACGACGCGCTCGTGCCGGAACCCACAATGCGCCAAAACTCTGACGGGAGCGTGCTGATTTGGGCGCCCGACGAACCCGTCGAGCGGCTGTATCTTGTGCTGACCGCGGCTGTCGAGACCGGAAGATTGGTTCGCGTGGTGTGCAAGGACGGTGACCTGGCGAACATTCCGGCCGAGATCGTCGCTCGCGAAGATGCCGCGCGCGCGCTCTCTTGTGCTGCAGTTTGCGTCGCCGCGTCGCGCAGCGACCCCGGCGCGGCAATCGCGCTCGCGAAATGGCGCATTCCGCTGTGCGCAACGTTCACGAGCGGGGCGTATGAGTGGGTCGACCCGGTCGCGTCCTACCGCTCGTGGAGCGTAGGCAGCGCAGCATCGGCGCTCGCGTTCGCGCTCGGTGGCTCGGTCCCGATGTTCGCACCGTCATCGCCGGCCCATGTAGGCACAACCGAGATTCCCGCGCACGACGCGCTCGTCACCGTCGTGGTTCGCACGCAAGGCAATTCGATTTCACGCATCACGGCGGATTCCATTGCCGGTCAGAGCCACGCGAACTTCGAACTCGTCGTGGCACCGACGGCGCAAGCGCTTCGTGAAGCGTGTGTTTCGGCACGCGGTTCGTACATCGCGTTCCTGCATGACGGCGACGTGTTGTTTCGCGAGGGGCTCGCAGCCCTGGTGAACGCGCTCGAACATTCGCAAACTGCACTCGCCTACGGGGATGCGCTGCTCGGCTATCTCGTCGATGCGCCAGGACCACCGGTCGTCATGGGATACGCAGTCGCGGAACGGATGCCGGTGTCGGCGCGAACGATGGCGGCAACTGACGAACTCGTCGGCACCTATTTTCGCGTGCTCTTCCGGCGCGAAGCGCTCGTTGAGACTGGTTTGCGTGACGACCTTGATGGCCTGGTGATCTACGATGCCTTCCTGCGCACACTTGAGCGCACCACGGCGATTCGCGTCGATGAGGTGTGTGGCATGTCGTGTCGCTATCTCGACGGGCGAACTCCCGGCGGCTCGGATGTGGAGTACGCGCGGGAGTACGAGCGCATCTACACGCGGATTCCTGCACCTGATTCCGCGGTGAGTTCCGCGCGCGCTACCGTGTTGCAGTATCTGCAGTCACATGACCGCATCGGATTGCGGGCGCCGCCCCAACGTCTGCATCCGCCGCGCCCTGCATTCTATTAACAGCCTCTTTGGCTGCTCGGATACTTTTTGCCATCCCATAGAGCGCCTACACGACGTTGATTGCCGGCAATCCGCTGATGGCTCGAGTTGCAAACATCGCAGACCACCGTGTCGCCATCGTGTCCGATCACCGACTACCGCTTTGCTGTCCGGTCCCGAGGTGAACGCGGTTGCTCGTCGGGACGCCGACGGACGTGCCTACGACCTCAACCGGAACGGGAAGGAAGTTATAGATTCTTGCCGCCGCGGCGTTTTGTGCCGTGACGAGAGCAATGACTGCAAACGCGCAGCCGGCGATCGCAAAACGCTCCATTGGTAACGCGTTCGGCCCGTGTCATCCTAAGCCTGTCCCGGCAATTCGATTGCGGAAAAGACGCGACACGCTTCGATCAAACGCTCTTGGATCGTGACAGCATGCGTTTCAGTCTTTGGGTCGCGAGGCTTCATGTGGTAGAAGTACCCGCCGGTCACCGTCGCGGCTCGGTCGTCACTCGCTGCGAGCCACGCTTGCGTGCGAAACGCCTGCTCCATGTCGTCGGTTGCACCAGGGCCGCCCATCTTCGTCGGAACCCAGCCGGGTTCGAGCGCATTTGAAAGAACATCGGGCCACCGGCGAGCGATGCCGAAAGCCAAGAGCACATCGTGCAACTTGCTGTCCGAGTAGGCTTGGAGTCCGTTCCAGGCCCGGGCTTTCCATGCCAGGTCTTCGAGGCTCGGATCACCGTCTTCGTGAAGGCGCGAACTGAGATAAACGAGGCGCTTCGGCTTGTGAATGAGCGCGGTCAGGATGTACGGGGCGAGAGTGTTGACTGCAAAGACGTGCGGTAAGCCGTCTTCCGTCTCGATACGCCGTGGCTCCCGGTAACCAACGCCGGCGTTGTGGATCACCGCGTCGAAGGCGCCGAACGCGTTAACCTGTTCGGCGACCGAGAGGGTTTGCGCGATGCTCGAGAGATCTCCCACGACCACGCCGAGCGCGCGCGGGAGAGCGGCCTGGGCGTCCTTGCGGCGCGACTCGTTACGCGCATGCAAGAGCACTTCGTGTCCCTGCGCGGAGAGAAGCTCGGCCGCCATCAAACCGAGACCCTCTGACGAACCGCTAATGAAGATGCGCAGCCGGCTACGCTCCCGGTCCCGGATATTCCGGGGGATCTTTGATCGTCAACGGATCGATCTGCGGTGTTCTTTCTTCTTCGGGGTCTTCTGCCTCAGGCGGTGGATATTTCGTTTCGTTTCGTTCGTTCATAGCGTAAGACTAGCACTTTTTTTCCAAGAGCGGGCTAGCCAGCAGGCTGTGGCCGTTTGTCGTCAACGTGATAGCGCCGTTCTGGTCGGTGCGGTAGACCAGAGCTCCCCGCCGCTGCAGCGTTGCGATCGTGGAGGGCGCCGGGTGGCCGAACATATTGTGGCGTCCGACGGAGATGATCGCGTAGCGCGGATGCGCGGCGGCGATGAACCCGGGCGAAGAACTATATGCAGAACCATGATGGCCGACTTTGAGTACATCCGCGTGCAGATCGACGCCTTCGGCTAGGAATCGCTGCTCTGCCGCGACGCCGGCGTCCCCGGTGAGGAGCATTCGAAATTGCTTATACTGCAAGATAAATGCGATCGAATTGTCGTTGATCGCGTTCTTGCCGCCGATGAACGGCAACGATGGTCCGATAAATGTCAGCGTTACCCCGTCGTTTGTGTGCCAGACGTTGCCCGCGCGTGGATGAACGATTGGCACATGATCCGTGGCGGCGGTATCGAGACAATCGTGATAGGCGTGTCCGCC
>JBEKBR010000059.1:0-11777 GCA_050015295.1 Candidatus Aquilonibacter sp.
GACGAACGTTATCACGATCGTCAACGAGGCCACGACCGGCCCAGCCCATTCCGACGATACGACCGACGTGCGCATCGCGTGGGATCGAGTGAACACGCTCATCGTTACCGGCAGCGTGCCGGCCGACGAAACCGACGCAGTGCTCGATGCCTCGATGCTCGATCCGGCAGAGGTTACGCTGGCCCTCGCGGACGACGCGCTCGCCCGCGGCGGTATCAGCTTTGCGCACGAAGCGCACCTCGCTCCGGCGCCGAGCAGTGCGCGGGTGTTGTGGACGCACCGATCGGCGGCGCTTCCATCATTGCTGCGTGCGATGTGGCAGCCCAGCAACAATCTATTGGCTGAATCACTTCTAAACACGTTGGGACCGACGCGCGACGCCGCGCTCGCGCGCGAGCGCGACTGGCTGCAATCGATCGGCGTAGATCCGGCGACGACGACGCTCGCGGACGGAAGCGGGCTTTCGGCCTACGACCGGATCACCGCGCGCGACTTGGTGGCGATTCTCGCCCACGATTGGAACGGCCCCAACCGCAGCATCGTCAGCGACGCGCTCCCCGTTTCCGGCCACAGCGGCACGCTCGAGCACGTGTTTACCGCGCCACCGCTGGCCGGCGCGGTAATCGCCAAGACCGGGACTGTCAATCACGCGCGCACGCTCGCGGGCTATTTGCAAACGCCGCACGGCACGCTGATCTTCGCATTGATGATCAACAACTGGATGGACGACGGGCCGCACGCGACCGCCGACCTGCGCGCATTCGAGTCAACCTTCCTGGAGGCGTTTTTCGCATGAATTCGACCCTGCGTAAGGCCACGTCAATCGACGATCTGCGCACGATCGCCCAGCGGCGTGTGCCGCGAGCCTTCTTTCAATACGCCGATCACGGCTCGTACACGCAACAGACGCTGCGCGCCAATCACGACGACCTCCAAGCTCTGCACTTGCGTCAGCGTGTCGGTATCGACATGGCTGCGCGCGATCTCTCGACGACGATTGCCGGCGAGCCGTCGGCGCTGCCCTTTGCGCTTGCGCCGATCGGATTGTGCGGCATGCAGCACGGCGACGGCGAGATCCTCGCGTGCCGTGCCGCGCAGGCGGCCGGCATACCGTTCACGTTGAGTACAATGTCGATCGGCTCAATCGAAGACGTTGCGGAAGCCGTCGAGAAACCGTTCTGGTTTCAGCTCTACGTGATGCGCGACCGCGGTTTCGTTCGCGATCTCATCGCGCGCGCGGCGGCGGCGAAGTGCAGCGCACTGATGGTGACGATGGATCTCACGATGCTCGGTCAGCGTCACTGCGATATCAAAAACGGCCTCTCCGTACCACTTGAAATCACGCTCGCGAACCTGCTCGACGTCGCAACCAAGCCGGCGTGGGCGCTTTCGGTCCTTCGCGGCAAACGCAAGACCTTCGGCAATCTTGCTGGACACATCAAAGGCATGGACAACATCGACAAGCTCGCAACGTGGGTCTCGAAGCAATTCGATCCGACCTTGAGCTGGCGCGATCTCGAATGGATTCGCGACCTCTGGCCTGGGCGTATCATCATCAAAGGCTTGATGGATCCGCAGGACGCGCGCATCGCGGCAAAGCTCGGCGTGACCGCGCTCGTGGTTTCAAATCACGGCGGGCGTCAGCTCGACGGTGCACCATCGAGCATCTCCGCGCTGCCGGCGATCGTCGATGCGGTCGGCAGCGACATCGAGCTGATTCTCGACAGCGGTATTCGCTCCGGACAAGACGTCCTGCGCGCGCTGGCCCTCGGCGCGCAATCGGTGCTGCTCGGGCGCGCCTACATCTACGGCTTGGGCGCCGCCGGGCAGGCGGGCGTCGCACGCGCGATCGAGATCATTCGCAGCGAACTCGATATCACGATGGGTTTGACGGCGACCACCAGCGTGCGCAATGTCCGCAGCGACGTGCTAGCCTAAACGACCAGCACGATTTTCCCGCTGGTGGAGCGCGATTCGATGAGGCGATGTGCCTCGACCGCTTGGTCGAGCGGAAGTGTCGTGTCGATGCGAAGTTCAAGCGCTCCGCTTTGGATGGCAGCGAGCACGTCGTCTGCGCGGCGCAGCAACTCTTCGCGCGTTGCGATAAAGTTCGGGAGCGTCCCACCTGCAAGTGTGAGCGAGCGCTGCTGTAAGATGCCCGGCACTAACGGTTCGGCTGGCCCGCTCGACGAGCCGAACAACACGACGGTGCCGCGCGTACGTACGGCGTCGAGACTTCCAGGCAACGTCGATTTGCCGACACCATCCAACACGAGGTCGACGCCGGCGCCATTCGTCAGCTTCTTGACTGCATCGACAAAATTCGTTTGCGTGTAAAGAATCACGTCGTCGGCGCCGGCCGCGCGCGCGATTGCCGCCTTCTCGTCGCTCGAGGTTGTTCCAATCACTCGCGCACCCACTGCCTTGAGCATCTGCACGAGCAGCAAGCCAACCCCGCCCGCCACCGCGTGTACCAGCACACGGGTCTGCGGCGTGACGTCATAATAGTCGTGCACGAGATAGTGCGCGGTCATGCCCTGCAGTGGAAAAGCCGCGCCTTGGATCATCGAGAGACCGTCCGGCAGCGGAATCAGTCGATCGGCCGGCGCGACGACGTACTCCGCGTAGGCTCCCGGAATGCCCGTAAAGGCGACGCGCTCGCCCACCCGCACGTCGCGCGTGCCTTCGCCGAGCGCCTCCACCGTGCCGGCGCCTTCAACGCCTGCGACAATCGGCGGCGTCCCGCCGTAGCGCCCCATACGCTCGTAGACGTCGCGATAGTTGACACCGGCGGCAGCCACCCGGACGAGAGCCTCGCCAGCGGCAGGGATCGGCGCCGGGAGGTCTTGGAGCTGCAACACGTCCGGACCGCCGAAGGTGGGAATGACGATAGCTTTCATGCCCTCTATAACGCATCCAAGAGCGCCCGGGCGGCGTTCTTTGGGATGTATGATGCGGCGATCACAATTTCTCGGTAGCCTTGCCGGCGCAGTGGTTCTTGCGCCCGTGTTCGGACGGGCGGCAACGGGCACGTATGCCGTAACACATACGGATGCCGAGTGGAAGGCACTCCTCGGCCCCGATCGTTACGTAATCCTGCGCCAGAACGGCACGGAACCGGCGTTCTCGAGTGCGCTCAACAACGAGCACCGCGCCGGCACCTATCTCTGTGCCGGCTGCAACCTCGAGCTTTTCACCTCAGCGATGAAGTACGACAGCGGCGATGGCTGGCCGTCGTTTTGGACGGTACTGCCGCACACGACGCTGACGCAATCCGACTACGATATTCCCGGCGAAGCGCGCACGGAAGTTCATTGCCGGCGGTGTGGCGGACACCTGGGTCACATCTTTGACGATGGTCCTGCGCCGACGCACCTGCGCTACTGCATCGACGGGCTCGCTTTACAGTTCGTAGCCAAAGCTTGACTTGCTCGCTGCGTTGACCGCGCAGCAATGACTAGCCTGTCTGCCGAATGACAGGCTCTCGTGACGGCACGCCCGGTTGAAGACTACCAGTCGCAGGATGCGCTCGATGATGCGAAACTTGCGGCTTGGCTCGATCGCGTATCGTCGAGCCGCGATTTAACATTGCCCGCAGCCGCAAGCCTCGAAGCCGAAGCGCTGCTCGGTTTCTTCTTCACCATCTCAACCGAGCTCAACGATCTCGCGGCGGTGGTCAATGGCGCACTCGGCGCCGCCCGACGCGACGCCGAGTCACTCGCAGCGATCGTCGCGTCGACGTCCGAGCACGAGCAGGGTATTCGCGAAACGGCATCGGCAATCAATGAAGCGGCGATCAGCGCAACGCACGTCGCGCAGACCGACGAGGCGCTACGACGCGTCGTGTCCGGCGCGTTCACCGCAACCGAGGAAGTCGCGACGGAGTTTGAGGCAATTCGCAGTGCACTCGCCGCGCTCGGCCTAGGGCTCGAAGCCGGTGTGACGCCGCTACAGAACATGGATGAAGCGGTCCACGGTGTCGGTGCCTTTCTCAAGGTGCTCAAAAAAATGTCGCGGCAGGCGCAACTGCTCGGTGTGAATGCGTCGGTCGAAGCCTCACATATCGGCGAAGCCGGCGCGCGCTTTGCGATCGTTGCATCCGAAGTGCGCAAACTTGCCGGCTCGACGCGCGCCTCGTGCGACGACATCAGCCGCTTGATCGGCGAGCTCGCACGCGCGACGGATCGGCTGACGGCGGCAACGCGCGAGGCTCAATCGGCGACGGACGAAGCGTCGCTGCGCATCGATGCTGCTTCGAAGAACCTGCTGGACGGCCACGGCTCACTCGAACGCGTGGAAGAAATCGTCGAGAGCATTGCAAGTATCGCGACGCAGCAGTCGACGTCGCTGCACAACGTGGTCGCGAGCATCGAAGAGATCTCGCGCCACGCGGGCGGCGTCTCCCAAGCATCCGCCGATGCGGCCGCACTCGACCTCTTCGGTCTGCTGCAGGAGGCCGAGCGCAGTGCCCTAGCGTGGCGCACGCTGCAAGTTCCACATGCGCCGCCGGGTGAACGGACGGCGTTCTCGCGTTGGCTGACCGCGATTCTCGACGGACGCGATCCGCTTGAGTCGTTTGACGGGGAAGAGCAGTACCCGCAGGCCGCGCGGTCGCTGCGAGCTGCGCTTGAGGCGTTCAACAACGGTGAGCGCACCACGCTCGCGCTCATCGTCCGTGCCAACGTAGCAGCCGCGCGCAATAGCTTTTCGTGGCAATCGATCGCGTCATCACTTGATGCATTGCGCAGTGAGATCGGAAACGTCGCCTCGGCGGTGGATCAGTCGGTGAAGGCGGCGCGCACCGCGGCCGAAACGTCCGCGAGCATGCGGCTCCTCGTCGAGCAGATGCGCGGTGCCTACGACGGTGTGACCGCGGCGCTCGCACAAGCATTGCAGCGCATCGGAACAATTGTGGGCCGCGTCGACGAAGTCGGCCGGCTCGTCGATGCGATGGAAACGGCGGCGGGAAGCGTGGAGCGCATGCTCGTGCTGCTCGAGTCGATCTCCGCCGCGACGAATCTTCTCGCGCTCAACGCGGCAATCGAATCAGCGCATGCCGGCGACCGCGGGCGCGGCTTCGCGGTGATCGCAAAAGAGATTCGCGCACTTGCTCGTTCGACCCACGAATCCACCCGGATCGTAGCAGAATCGATCGCACAGGTCGGCCCGACGTCGAGCGCAATTCGCGAGTCCGGCGATGGCGTCGCTGCGGAAACGCAGACAGTCAATCACAGCGCCGACCTGGCGCGCGCCGCACTGACAAAGCTGCACGAGGCGTTCGAGGCGACGGTTCAATGCGCGCTCGACGTCTCTGCGACCGCCGAAGAGCAGTCGCGCGCGCTCGATGCGGTACTGCAGCGCGTGAACGCCGGCGCGACGTCGCTCGACTACGCCGCCGCTCGCACCACCGATGAACGCCGGCTCGAATTGATTACCCTTGGAAGCCGTTCGCACGCGATCGCCGCTCGGCGTTCGATCGGCACGGCGGCGCAGCGCTTGCGCGCACTCGGGATGGATTACGCCGCACGAATCGAGGAAGCGATCCAAGATGCGATCTCGTCCAAAAAACTTACGCGTGACGCACTGCTGCACTCGGAGTACGTTCCGATTACCGGAAATCGAATCAAGACGCTTGCGCATCTGTTCGACGTCTCGCGCGTGCCGGCCACCGGATTCAGTCCGGAGAAGTTTTCGACGCGTTGGGACTCAGTCATCGAAGAGCCGATCATCGACATCCTCGAGCAAGCCTACGAGGAGCTTCTGCCGTACGGCATCGCGGCGATCGTGGTCGGCGATCTCAATTCGTTCGTCTACGCCTATCCGCGGCGGCAGATCGCGGACTGGACGGGCGATCCGGCGCTTGACGTCCCGGGTAACCGCATCAAGCGGCTCTTCGAAGATCCGGCATCGCTCAAGTACGCGCGTCACGGTTTGGGACCGGCCGCCGAAACGCTGCCAAAGCGCGCGCCCTATCAAGCCTTTATCGATGCCGGCTGTACGCTCACACTTCCGGCTGACGGACGCCGCGCGTGGGAGTCGTGGGTCTACGCGCGCGATACCGGCGTCGCGTACAACGAGATCATCGTTGGTTTGTATGTTCGCAGGCGCCGCCACGGGAACGTGCGCATCATCTACGACGCCAACGTCATCTAACGCTAAGCGTCAGCATCCGCGCCAAAGATCAACGTGAAGAGCCAACCCCCGGCCGCGCCACCGAGCAGCGGCGCGACCCAGAATACCCATAACTGCGAGAGTTCCTCTGGGCCCGCGAACAGCGCCGGACCGGTGCTACGCGCCGGATTTACCGACGTGTTGTCGACCGGAATCGAAATCAAGTGGATCAGCGTAAGCGCAAGACCGATCGCAATGCCGGCAAATCCCCTTGGTACCTCCCGATGGGTTGAGCCCACAATGACCCAAACGAATCCGAACGTGAGCACGAACTCGATGACGAGCGTCGAGGTCATGTTGTAGCCGCCGGGCGAGAGATCGCCGTAGCCGTTACTCGCAAACTGTCCGGGCACCCAACCGGGCTGACCCGATGCAATCAGGTAGAGCACCGCCGCGCCGACGATCGCACCGACAACCTGCGCAACGATGTACGGTAGCACCTCGCGTCCCGGAAACCGTTTTGCGAGCCACATGCCCACGGTCACCGCCGGGTTGAGGTAGGCGCCCGAGATGCGCCCAATCGCGTACGCCATGGTCAGGACGGTGAGGCCGAACGCCAGCGCCACGCCCGCGAAGCCGATGCCGAGTTTCGGAAATGCCGCCGCAAGAACCGCGGCACCGCATCCGCCGAAGACGAGCCAGAACGTGCCGAAGGCTTCCGCGACAAGACGTCGCGAGAGTGGCTGTGTCATGTGTACGCCTCGCTGAACGGAAGCACGCGCGCGCGTTTGCCGTTGATCGCAAAAACCGCAGCGGCGACGGCGGGTGCGATCGTAACCGTTGCCGGCTCACCGACGCCGGTCGGATTCTCGGAGCTACTTACGATATCGGCGTGTATTTCCGGGGCTTGGTCCATTCGCATGACGAGGAAATCGTAGAAATTGTGCTGCTGGACGGCGCCGTTCTTGATCGTGATAATGCTTGCGAGCGCCATCGAGAGGCCGTAATTTGTTGCGCCTTCGAGCTGCTGCAACACGATCGTCGGATTGACCGCGCGTCCCACGTCGGCGACGACGAAAGCGCGATGCACTTTCGGAGTGTTGCCGTTCATCGAGACTTCAGCGACCGTCGCCACCGAGGTGCCGTTCCAGAAGCCGAACGCGATGCCTTGCTTCGTACCGGCTGCGGGCGAACCCCACGACGCATTCTTCGCGACGGTACGCAATACGTTTTGGGCGCGTGGATTCTTCTTCAAGAGTGCGAGGCGGAACTCGAGCGGATCCTTGCCTGCGGCATGCGCAAGCTCGTCCATGAACGTCTCTACCACGAACGTGTTCCAGTTCGCACCCGGCGCGCGTAAGCTACCGGGTGGAACGCCACTGTTCGGGTTGATGTAATACGCGTGGTAGTTCGGAATCTCGTATTGCGAATTCACCACCGTGTCCATTGAGACCGAATCGAGGCCATTGGGTGACAACGGAAATCCCAAACCTTTGAGGATTGAATCCATCACCACCGTGTGTTGAAGCGCGACCAGATTGCCGTGCGCGTCAAGCACGCCGCTAATGCTGTTGGCTGCCATCGGCTTGTACCAATCATGTTGCGTGTCATCTTCGCGCTGCCAAATGACTTGGACGGGCGCCTTGATCGCTTTGCTCACCCAGACGGCATCGTTGGTGAAGTCGGCGTAGAGTCGCCGGCCGAATCCGCCGCCGAGGTAGGTGGTGTGAATCTGCACTTTGTCGGGCGGAACGCCGGCGATTTTCGCCGCAGAAGCCTGCGCGATCGTTTGCACCTGTGTCGGCGCCCAAATCTCGACGCCGTCACTCGTTACCGACGCCGTCGCGTTCATCGGCTCCATCGCCGCGTGCGCAGCCAAGTTGCCGAAGTAGGTCGCTTCCAAGCGCTTTCCGCTCACACTCTTAGAGCCACGCTCGACGCCGGGAATCGCACCGGTTCCGTCGCTCGCAAGTTTGAGATAGCGCGCCTTGAGCGTTTCGGTGCTTTGATCGGCAAATGGTCCGTTGTCATACTTGACAACGAGGGCCGCTTTGCCCTGAAACGCTGCCCACGAATTGTCTGCGACGACGGCGACACCGCTCGGGATCTGCACGACGTCAATGACGCCTTTGACTTGCTTGGCTTTGGACGCGTCGAACGATACGACTTTCGCGCCGAAGACCGGCGGATAGAGGACCGAGGCGAATTTCATGCCCGGCACGCGTACGTCGATACCGTACTTCGCCGTGCCGTTGACCTTCAACGGCGTGTCGATGCGCTGGTTCACCTTGCCGATCAGCGTGAATTGATCGGGCGTTTTCAGCGTTGGCTTGGCCGGAGCGGGAATCGCCGCGGCCGCGGTGACCAGACTGCCATACGTTGCGGTGCGATTGTTCTTGGCATCGATCACGGTGCCGTTCTTGGTGGTCAACGTCGAAGGATCGACCCCCCATTGTTTGGCTGCGGCAGCAACGAGCATCGCGCGCGCGCTCGCGCCGGCGGTGCGCAGCGGCATCCACATCGACGCCGTGCTGGTGCTGCCACCGGTGATCTGCAAGTGGAAGCCCGGATCGGCGTACACCGCCGCGGCCGGCGCAAATTCGAGGATGACGTTCTCCATCGGAATATCGAGTTCGTCGGCAACGATGGTCGGCATACCAGTTGCCACACCTTGACCCATTTCCGACTTATTGACGAAGATCGTTACCTTCTCGTCGGGATGGACGATCAGCCACGCGTTCGGTTTGAACCCGGCCGTCTCAGGCGAGCCAGAAGCCGACGGAGCGCCGTGGCTCTGATTCGCACAACCGCTCGCGCTCACGCCAAGTACGAGGCTTCCGGCGAACACCGAGCCGAGGCGAACGAAGTCTGCACGGTTGATCGTCGTCATGATGCTTGCCCTCCGCCGGTCGCGCGCGCAACCGCCTTGCGAATTCGGCCGTACGTACCGCAGCGGCAAATGTTGGTAATCGACGACGCGAGATCCGCATCGGTCGGATGCGGATTGGTTTTGAGCAAACCCGAGATCGCCATGAGCTGGCCCGACTGGCAGTACCCACACTGCGGGACTTGCTCGTCGATCCAGGCTGTTTGCAGCGCGTTTGGCTGCTCGGGCGTGCCGAGTGCTTCGATCGTCGTAATCGACTTGCCGACGGCCGCGCTCACCGGTGTAACGCACGAGCGCACGGCCGCATCGTCGAGGTGGACGGTGCAGCAGCCGCATTGCGCCACGCCGCAGCCAAATTTCGTTCCGGTCAGCCCGACGACGTCACGAATCGCCCACAGCAAGGGCATCTCGTCGGGGACGTCAAGGTCGTGCTTCTCACCGTTGATCGTAAGCGAAACCACGGGAACCTCCAATTGCAGCGATGGATTGGACTTCAAGACGGAGGGGAGCTTACGGAGGGTTGCGGCGCTAGTGCGGGGACCACACCTCGTCGTCCGCGTCGATGATGTCGAGGAGCTTCGAGAGCTCGGGCCGGTTGTCCACGACGGGATGCCGCTCGCGGACCTGCTGCTGATCTTCCGGACTCATCCGCTCGATGATAAAGCTATCCAGCTTGGCGTTGAGCGCTGCGGCGCCGGCTGGGTCAATGCGGCTGGCGAGCCACGCCACGACGGCAGCTTCGTCGGGCGCAGCCGCGACGACGTCGCGAAACTCGTTCATATCCAGGCCGAGGCGGCGCACAGTATACGCGCTGAACCCGGTATCGTGATTGAGGAAGGGACCCAAGTCACCGCCGGGCAACTCCGCGCGCAATTTATCGATCGTGCGCGGCAAGAAGTAATAGCCGAGGATCGTCTCGCGCACGCCTCGGGGTGGGTTTTCACGCAGATCCAGTGGAGTCATGGGATCGTTTTATGATCGATATTCACACGCACCTTCATCCCCCGCGCCTCTTCGCCGCGATCCGCCGGTGGTTCGCCACCAACAGCTCGTGGGACATCGCCGCGCAGCCGCAAGAACCGGCAGAGGTAGCAGCCGTACTACGCAGCGCGGGTGTCGAGCGCTTCGTCTTCTGCAGCTACGCGCATCGCCCGGGCATGGCGCGCGAGTTGAATACGTGGCTGGTTCAGACGGCGCAAACCCTCGGCGGTTACGGCGTCCCGCTCGCGACGATTCATCCCGACGACCCGACGTATCTCGACGATCTGCGCACGGCTCTCGACGAAGGCTGTGCCGGCCTCAAGCTTCATGAGGACGTCCAAAAGATCGCGTGCGACGACGAACGTCTCGATCCGATTTACGACGAACTCTCGGCGCGTGACGGCTTCTTGCTCGTTCACGTTGGACCAATACCGTGGGAATATCGGAAGCGCGAAGGTTGTGCCCGTGTCGAGCGTGTCCTCGAACGGCATCCGAACCTGAGCGTCATCGTTGCGCATTTCGGCGTGCCCGACACGCTCGAGTATTTCGCGTTGATGTCGAAGCACAAGGGGCTCTATCTCGATACGACGATGGTCTTCGCGCCATCCTCACCGATGCACGCGAACGTGACCGCTCTCGATGTAATCGAACGTCATGCGGATCGCGTGCTGTACGGCACCGACTTCCCTAACATTCCCCACGACTACGCGGCGGAATCGCGCGGTCTCGAAGCGCTGGGGTTGAGCGCGCCGACGCTTCGCGCCGTCCTCCACGATAATGCGGAACGCCTATTGCGGGAGGCGGGAGCGTGACTCGGCCTTTATCTGACGTGTAACTTTTATATACCTGGCGCGGCGACCGGGACGTCCATTTCCCTTGTTACAATTTCCGAATGTTTCGGTCAGTGCATGGTGGTTAGGACAGAGGTAGCGAAGATTGTTCTCAGTATTATTTCGAGCGTTCCCATCGATGTGATCTAGATGCACCGGAATCCGGCCTGTGCGCGGGTTACGCTCTGCCCATCCGCACACTTGACATCGTTCCCCGTATTTTTCAATGAAGTATCGGCGGATGTGATGCGACGGCATATCCCAACCGGCGATCGTGCCATCGACCTCGCCCGCCAGCCAGCGTCGCACAAACGTGCGATATTGATAGTCTATCTGGCACTGCTGGCAACAATACTTGGCGGCTTTTCTCTTAACGCGATTACCGCAGCCAGCAAGACATTCAGCAAGAAATGGCGTTTGCATACTTCATATGAAAAACCACGACAGCGCCATACGCGTGGCATCTGACTGGGAACAATAAACGGAATGGAGCCGACGCGGGGACTTGAACCCCGGGCCTGCTGATTACGAATCAGCTGCTCTACCACTGAGCTACGTCGGCAAATCGCATGGCTTAAAGCCACGCCGGGGAGCCTGGTTCTGCGGCGCGACCGCTCCCCCTGCTCCCCAGTGTATGACTTTAGTTTGAGTACCCGCGGCCGGCCGTCACGGCCTCCGCGCCTTGGAGGGTCCCGAGGAATTCGTCGTGCTTCATGGGGCGCGAGAACATCGGGTAGTTCTTCTCGACCGCTAGGCGCTGCTCGTCGTCACTGAGCGTCGCGGTGCAATCGGTCAGCGTCACGACGTTGTAGCCCTTCTCGTAGGCCGTGCGCATCGTCGACTCGACGCAGCAATTCGTTAGGAACCCGCCGAGCACGACGTTGGTGATGCCGCGACTGCGCAGAATGAAATCGAGATTGGTGCTCGCAAATGCGTCGAGACCGCGCTTACCTTCGATGACGATGTCG
>JBEKBR010000060.1:0-11531 GCA_050015295.1 Candidatus Aquilonibacter sp.
TGATTGTCACTTTCGATTATCATTGTTGATCATCAATAATCACCGAGGCACGCGCTAGGAAATTTACGATTGCGCTCGCGAACGGCCTCGCCACATTCGTCATTGTGTGAGGAATCGTATGCGTCGCATTCTTGCGCTCGTTCTAATGACCGTCTTTTCGCTGCAAACGACGGCGTCGGCCGCGTCGCCGAGCCGGATGCCGGTACCGAATGTGCAGCCGTTGCTCTCGGCCATCGAGGGCACGCAAATCTTTGCGTTGCTCACCGGGCAAGAAGGTCGCTACGAGGCGATGCACGCGCCGGCACCGCGTTTCGCGCGTCCTGCCAACGTGCGCCCTACTGACCAGCAGCTAAATTTCAGTCGTTCACGGATTGTGCGCGGCATAGTGCGGACGGGAAGCCCGAGAATACTGCATCTACAGCAGTACGCGGATCGTGCACGTGCGGGGAAGGACCCGCTAGCGTCGGCGCGATTGACAGCGCAGAGTCCGCTTCAAAGTCTCGGCTCACTGAGGCCCGCAGTCCCGTGCGAGATCGCCGCGCAGCGCCGCGTCGCGGTCACCTGCTCGACCATCCCTCCGGTTCGGACGCCTACGCCGTCGCCGCGCCCGACAGCAACGCCTACGCCGCCGCCAACGCCAACGCCAACCCCAACGCCGACGCCGACTCCGCGGCCAACGCCAACGCCAACGCCCACGCCGATTCCTGTCACGCCGACGCCGAGCCCAACCGCGACGCCGGTCGGCACCTTAACTGCAGCGACAACCGGTATCAATCGTTGGTGGACGTACGAAGAGGGTACAATTCCCGGAATTGGTAAGTGGATGCTCAACGTTGCGGACGGCAATCTCTTGGTGCAAGCTGATGACGTCGACGTGCCGGAACGTGGTATCGACCTTGCGTTTCGCCGTACGTATAACTCCCAAAGCCGCCACGACGCGAGCGGAACCGACGGTTCGCTTCCCAGTGCTTTTGGAAACGGATGGACGAATACGTTCGATGCGCATCTCGCTTATAACGGCGCGGTTATGAGCGTGTACGACGTCGATGGAGCGCGCTACGACTACACGTCGAACGGTACCGGCTGGACCCCGCCTCCCGGTATGCAGGGTGTCACGCTACAGTGGGACGGCGGCTGCGGTTATCTCTGGACCAAGAAGACCGGGACGATCTACTACTTTGCGGAGCCCGTGGCGCTCTCACAATGCGCGGCCACGCCGGTCGCAGCCGAGTTCGGGCGGCTCCAGAACATTCAAGGACGCAACGCCAACAACCAAATCACGTTCACCTATTCGTGGAGCGGAAATGGAAGCAACCCGAATCAACTGACGCAGATCGTCGCGCAGCATAGCGATGGCGACGTAATGACCCTCGACTTCACACTTATCAACGGGAGCCCCGAGCTAGCCTCCATCACGCGTCCCGACGGCTTGCAGGTCACGTATTCTTACGACGGAAGCGGCGACCTCATTGGTGTGGAGCGACCCGGCAACAATGCAGTAAGCGAATTGCCGGAAACGTATAGTTACAACACGGGAACATACGTCATGGCCGGGGCTGCCGGGCCGCGCTA
The DNA here is from genome assembly GCA_050015295.1 of Candidatus Aquilonibacter sp. GTDB lineage: Bacteria > Vulcanimicrobiota > Vulcanimicrobiia > Vulcanimicrobiales > Vulcanimicrobiaceae > Aquilonibacter. The sequence continues at coordinate 1,573 of JBEKBR010000060.1, forward strand.
CACGATCAACTACAACGCGTGTGGCTCGTCGACGTGCGTAACCGATGGTGACAGCGTTGCGTTCTCGTACTCGGGAGCAGCGCTCTCGATGGTCCAGGATTATGGGGTCGTAAACTTCACGCCGCAAGACGGGATTAGCGCGGGGCTTGCCAACGGCGGCTTGCTGCAGCCGGGCGTTGTGAGTGGCGTTCAAACGTGGCACATCGAGGAGTTTTCGGGCGACTCGAGTTCCGCTATCGGCGGAGCCGGTGGCGTCACCAATGTGACCGACAATTTCGGTCACGCCCGGGCATGGACGTACGATGGTTCGGGACGAGTCACGCAAACGCAGGCGTGGGCCTCCCCCACGTCTTCGACGCCCCTTGCCTCCAGCGCCGCGTGGGACTCGGTGAACGACCTTACCGCAAGTGTCGACGTTCGCGGCAATCAGACGAACTATACCTATGACGCAAATGGAAACACGCTGTCGGTGCAGGAGCCATCCATGCAGACGAGCCTCGGTGCCGGGTCCCCCGAGTCGATGTATGCGTACGACGCCAACAATAATCTCATTGCGTACTGCGATCCCAACTATGTGTGGACAAATCATCCGGCGACGTGCCCTGCGACGGGCGGAACGACATATTACACGTACACGACGACCGCAAGTGAGCCGTTCGGCGAGCTGACCGCAACGCATTCGCCGACGGGGTACTCCTACGCCCTAGCGTATGACAACTACGGTGAGCCGACTCTGCTACAGGGCACAGCGATCACGCAGCTGGATGGCACGACACGACAGCCGACCCAGGCGTTCGGATACGACGGCTACGGCGATCTAACGAGTTACAACAAAGGTAACGGCGCGTGGTCGGTAACCTATGACAATATGCATCGGCCTCTTACCCATGAGGATCCCGACGGCTACGTCTCCTACGCGTACTATAACAATGACGGCTCCGTGAGTAAGACGGAGACGCCATATCAACATGCAAACGCGTGGGGCAGTACGGCGACCTATGACGCTGATGGCGATGCAGTTGCCCAAACCGTCATTCGCCAAGCGAGCGCAACAGCTACGCCCGCGCCGCAAACGACATCGAAGTACTACGATGGTGCTGACCGACTGATTGAGGTTAAGCAGCCGCAGGATTCAACCTACGATACGTATACGAATCCATGGCTCACGCGCTACCTTTATGATCTTACCGGCGCGACGAATCTCAACTTTGGCAACGCGGTGGACTACGCCGCCTATGGCAATCTCTACAAGACGCAGGAGTTGCTGCCAGCGACGAACGGCCCGGTCACGCAGACGGCATCGACGCCTCAATCGATCGCAAGTACAACGATCGAGGATCTCAAGGGCACCGCGTTCGACGGCCTCGATCGCCCGGTCGCGAAGTACTCGCTGATAGACGTCAACGGGGCATCAGCCGATTCACTGTCTACCGAGACACTCGGCTACGATGGGACCAATGAGTACGGCACCTTTCTCGGGGAACTGACCTCCGACTGTAACGCCACATCGCAGTGCAAATATCCGGGATACGATGCGCTGGAACGCGCGAATGCGATCGGGTTCTCGGACAGCACGCCCAGCCGCGCGACGCAGTATGACCCCGACGGTCACACGACGGCGGTCACATCCAGCGCTTACGGCACGCAAAGTTACACGTATGACGCGGACGGCCACAAGCTCACCGAACAGGAAGCTAGCGGCGGCAACGTCACATCGCCAGCGACGTTCACACATATCTACTACGGCGACGGGAAGCTCGCGCAGCTCAACGTCGCGTCGAGTGGGCTCAATCAAACCGGTCTCTTCGCCTACTCGTACCGCACCGATGGCCTCGTCCAAACGCAGACGATCAATGACGCCGCTCAGTCGAATGTCGGCAGCACTTCGGTAGAATTCACATACTACCCCTCGGGCCGCTCAGAGGGCCGAACGGAAAGTGGCCCAGGGGCAAATTCGAATCCCACAACATGGCAATACGACTCTTTCGGTCGGCTCTCGCAGGTTAACTATCCAGCGTGTACGAGTTGCAATAACGAGATTACTTCACTGGGCTACACGATGTACGACCCCCAGGGCCAGATCCTTCAGGACGGATACGTCAGTACGGGTGGCGTTACAGATGGGGGAATCTACGCCTATACCGCCCGCGGCGAGTACGCCGAAGGCGCGGGTGTTCCGGGAATTCAACCCTTCTTTGCCAACGGCGCCCAGGCTCCGGCGGTGGGCAACGCGTATGCACAAGAGAACTACACATCGTCAGCAAGTTGGGATGCTCTGAGTGGAGTAGCGCTTTCTAAGTCCGTGAGCGTACCGGGGTACAATTCCGCAACGCAGCTCAATTATACTACTGTTACTGCGTCGACATTTTTGTACGATCAGGTCGGACGATTAACCGCAGAGGCGAACTCGACATCAGGCGCGGTACTCGGCAACGGAAATGATACGCTCTCGCGCACGTACGACGCAGAGAATCACACGATCACGAGTAGCGACGGCAACACCTCAACATCGGGAGAGGCGTGCTGCCTTGGGTCAATCACGGCGTACAACTGGGGGCCAACAGGTCATCCCATTCAGCTTGGCTCGGCAACAGGAACCACGACCACGATTCCGAGCTTAAGCTCGGTCCAGTATGACACGCTGCATTGGGACGGTGATCAGCTCGTCTTTCAAACGAATGCATCCGGTCAAGTCGACGACATCAAGATTGGGACGAGCGGCGATATTACGCCGTTAGACCCCTCGTTTACCGGGTTAACGTTCTGGGATCGAGGACCTGGCGGGGCGGTTGCGTTTTGCCACAACTCGGGCGGAACAAGTATTGTTGCTAGCATTTCGCCGACGGCTAGCGTCGGACTATTGACATGCGGGGGAAGCTATTTGCAGGCAAACGGCTCAACATTCACCTTCCCCGGACCGACCAGCTTTATATGGAGTTCGGCACCGTTTTCAGCCGGCCCCGGAGCCAAGGGTAGAAGGCCTTCGTATCAGGTCGGAGTAGGACAGGGCAATCTCCTTGGCATGTACCGAGCCGACGGCATGACCGATGGGCTCAATACGCTCCAAGGCGTGCGAACGATGGATTCGAACGCTGGAACCTGGACAACGCCAGACGCGTACGCAGGCGACGTCGATGACCCGGGCTCGCAAAAATCATACATGTGGAACAGCAACAACGCCGTATCGTACAGCGATCCATCAGGGTTCTCAGCGGATCCGTACTCCGACTATTTGGCGCCGCCGCCGGACACCGGACCGCCTGATCCTTACGGCGACTCGGGGGCTGTGCGCGCGAGCAGCGCGGGCGACAGCGGTGAGACTGCGGAAAAGCTATCATACGCCCCGATGTCGCCTTCCCAGTTAGCGCAGCAAGGCGACCAGAGTGCTGTACCCACGGGGTTGCAGGTCGAACCCTCTCAAACCACCTTTGACGCAGCAGCAACAAAAGAATATGGATTCCACGTGGACGATTGGTTTTACCAACTGACAAATGCGGACGGCCAACCTGTGACGGGAAAGGACTATCAAGCGAAGGAGAGCGTCGTCCCTGCCGGCGATGGAACTGTAACCTCAAACGGCCAGTGGCCATGGATAGGTGGCACCAAGATAAGGGATCAAGTTGGTGGAAGCGTGTCGTCCATACTTTTCCAAACATTCGATATCAAATATAATGGGCAAGTCTATTCTCTCCCTCAGGAGCTTGTGCACGAAGTGACAGTCGATCCCAATGGTGTGACTAGCACTAGGGTCTTCGAGATCGTACCGGACCCAATGCCATGATGACTATGTTGCAGCTGTGGCTGATCGCCCTGAGCATTACTTCCACGTCGACAAACGTCGGAGTCGGTGGTGCGGCTGCCGACTACCTGCGCCCGGTTTTGAGCTCCATTGGCGGAGCCGCGCGAATAAACTATGCCGGCGTGTGCCCTGGGCATAAGAAGGTTCGCGCTCCTTCTGTAGGTGTCAGGCCTCCGCCGCCGGGGACTTCGGGGATGCCAGCAGTCCGTGAGATCTTTCGGAACGATCCCGAGGTCGCTATAACGAAGGACGAATCCGGCATGCTTACGATTACGATAGGAAGTGTCTCTACCTTCGCATTGCAAACAAAACTTCCCAAGCTAAGCCTGAGCTCTGTCGCACAGTACACTCCGATGTCAGCGATCGTTACGATCTCGAATGCGCTGCAGGCTAATGCGGCGGAGCACGTGGAGTCAGCAACGACGGTTATAGATATTATCGTGAGCGCGCCCATTGAGGGGAGGCCCCATCTTCCACCGGAGATGCAGAATATTACCGTAGACGACGCGTTAGACTCCGTCGCGCGAACTTTCAAAGGCATCGTGCTGTACGGCGCATGCACCCAGCCTGACGGTAAGGAGCTGTTTGACATCAATTATATCGATGGCTCTTGAGAAATTAGCCCCCATCTTTGGCAAGACGTGGCGTTAAACGAGGCACGTGCCGGATTGGACCGATGCACACAGCACTAGAGCAGCTTCATGGGCCTTGCTCTCTGGAAGTTTCGGTTTCATGTTCCACGGTAGGAGTTCAGCGATATCTGAGATCGGATGCTCACCGATGCGCGTAAGTGCTTCACGTAGGAACGCCTCGGGATTGTGGCCATTCAACTTGGCGGTTCCGATCAGGCTGTAGAAGGCCGCGGCGCGATCACCGCCGGCGTCGCTGCCCGCGAATAGGAAGTTCTTGCGTCCCAATGCCACGCATCGCAGTGCGCGTTCAGCAGCGTTATTGTCGATCTCAACGCGCCCGTCCTCGCAGTAGCGCCCCAACGCCTCCCAGCGACTCAGCGCGTAACGAATCGCTTTGGCGGTCGCCGACTTCTGCGAGAGCGAGGCGAGCGTTTGTTCGAACCACGAGCGTAGTCCGTCAAGCAATGGCCGGCTGCGTTCTTGTCGCACGGCACGGCGCTCATCGGGTGGTCGTCCGCGGATCTGTTGTTCGATGGCGTAGAGCGCACCGATGCGATCGAGCGCCTGGGCAGCCACCGGCGATTTATGGAGTTCGTGCAGGTCGACGAACTTGCGACTCACGTGCGCCCAGCAGGCCGCCTCCAAAACGCGACCGCCGTCGTACAGCTTGGAAAAACCGGAGTACCCATCGGCCTGCAGAATGCCGGCGAACTCTCGTAGATGCCGCTGCGGATGCTCGCCCTTGCGATCGGCGCTATACGCAAACCACACGGCCGGCGCTGCCTCACCGCCGGCGGGCAGCTCGTCGCGCACGTAGGTCCACAATCGACCGGTCTTGGTTTTGCCATTTCCCGGCGCGAGCACCGGAATCGGCGTGTCGTCGGCATGGACGACATCGGCGGCGAAGACGTGCTTACGCAGCGCCTCGGTAAGCGGCGCCAGCAATGCGCTGGTCATGCCGACCCACTGCGCCAGCAGCGAGCGATGGAGATCAACGCCTTCGCGAGCGTAGATCTCCGCCTGACGGTAGAGGGGAAGGTGATCGCCGTATTTGCCAACGAGGACGTGGGCAAGCAGTCCGGGGCCAGCCATGCCGCGCTCGATCGGACGTGTCGGTGCCGGCGCTTGCACGATCGTGTCGCACGTGGCGCAAGCCAGCTTGGGGCGAACGTGGCGGATCACTTTGAAGCGCACCGGTTCGAGTTCGAGCGTTTCGCTGACATCATCGCTCAGGTGCTTGAGCGCACCGCCGCATTCGGGACATGCCTGCTCGGCTGGAGCGATGACCTGCGTTTCGCGTGGGAGATGCGCACCGAACTCTCGGCGTGTCCTGGGCGCGGTCGGCGCCGGCGCCGTCTCGGCCAAGGTACCGGTGAACTGCGCGTCGGAGGCCTCGAGTTCCTCAACCCACAGCTCCAACTGCTCGATCTGCCGCGCCCGCTTCTCGCTACGCTGACCAAACTGCAACCGGCGCAGCTTGAGAATCTGGAGTTTGAGCGCTTCGATTTCGGCTTTGTGCGAAAGCAGGTCGGCGTGCTGTTGGCGAAGCAGCGTCCTCAGTTCGTTGACGCCGAGTTGTTCGAGATCGGGAAGCGCGTCGCTCGCGGACTTCACACTTCAATTCTATCAACTACGTTGGTGATGTCAAACATTACACGCGTCGCACGCTCATCGCACGTCGCATGCGGGCTAGAGTTCGAATCGCGGATCGGCGGTGCGCACCGGATGGCGCCAATCGATTCCCTCAAGCAACATCGAGAGCTGCGCTGCGCTTAAAGATACGCTGCCCGTTTTTGCTTGCGGCCATATGAAGCGCCCGTGTTCCAGGCGTTTAGCCATCAAGCACAACCCCGTTCCATCCCACCACAGGAGTTTGATGAGATCACCGCGCCGGCCGCGAAAGACGAAGAGATGCCCACAGAAGGGGTTGCTCGCGAGCGCGTTTTGCACCAAGGCGCTCAAGCCGGTAAATCCTTTGCGCATGTCGGTCGTGCCCGCAGCCAGCCAGATGCGCGTACCGCCCGGCACACTCGTCGACACGATGCTCATCGCTGCAGCTGCCCGATCAGCGCGCCCAGCATTGCAGGATCTAGGGCGCTGGTTTCAATTCGCAACCTCGCACCCGAGGGCAGCGAGAGTTCCACAATGCTGAGCACTCCGGCAATCTCGCTGCCAGCGACGGATGTCGCGCTCATCGCAGGCACGACGGTCACCGGTAGCAATGCCGCGCTCGACGCATCGGAGCGACAGCGCGCCCGCGACAACGGCCCTTCGAGCTTGCTATCGTGGTAGCGTGCTCTCCAGCGGGACAAGCTGTTGGGGCTGACGCCGTATTCGCGTGCGATCGCCCGAGCCGACGCGCCGGGAGACAGCGTCAGTTCGACAATGCGGCGCTGCTCGGAGATTGGCCAGCGACGATACGGCCTGCGTTGCTTGGGCGCTTTTGCTCCTGCCATGAGGACCTCACGAAACGGAAGACGTTTCCTCCATCATCGCGAAGAACCGATCATGCCGGCAAGACGGTGCTCAACAGACGCTTACCCTTCCCAGGCAGCATCGTCTACTGATTACGCCGAGCTCGCTGCAGTCGGCACGCAGGCCGGCGGCAATGCAATTTACTACAGCAACGTGACAAAGGATCTCCCGGCGGATAAATTCATGCAGGGTTTGGGGGAGATGGTGAGTTCAGGTCTGAAGTGGCTTGGTAATCCCCTTCCAGTTACGGTAGATGCCCTCAGCGTGTCCGTGCACGACAGCTATGGGAACAGTCTTCGCATCACGGGCGGCGTCAACGGAGTGGACGTAGCTCTTTCACATGGTGCGAACAATAACATCAATACGTTCCTCTCGTGGAACACAAAAGATCGCGATGTTCAAACGCAGGTGCACGTGGGTGGACAGCCCTACACGAGCCCGGGGGCGCTCACCCTCGGATATCAGATTCGCATGACGCTCTGGGGACAGCCCACAAGGGCGCAGACGATATTCTCACCGTGAGGAGATAGTATTTTTCAAAATGAATGGATATTTGAGAAGCGGCTCAGCCTTCGGTCTCGCAATTATGGTCCTACTGGCCTCTGTCGCACAGGCCGCAAGCGACGGCGTGAGTTACGCGGCTTCGGGGCCGGTCGCCCTGTTTGTTTTTCATTTTGACAATCCGTTGGCCGGTCGTTACTCGATAACTCATCTGAGCGAACGCGGCGGCCTGACCACCGAGGTGTATCGTTTCGCAGCAAGAGGGCCATCGGACCGCGTAGTCATCAGCCTGACGAAGAGCGGTTCGAGTTGCGGTTCATTTCGCGCCACAATTACGCCGCGGCTTCTCAGGCTGTCTGTGAGTGGCTCCCGTTTTATCAATCTCACCCGGGTCACTGATAAGGACCTTGCTACGGATCTGACGGCTTTGTCGGCGAGTGCCTCCAGCATGGGGCGCGAGGGTGCAAGCGCGATCCTGGCGCACAAGTCGGGCGCACTATGGCTCACGTGTAAATAGTGGGAAGGACTGCTCCGGGTGCGCTTGGGGGCACAACAGTCCCTTCTTGAGGCGCCGTAACCAAAGCCGGAACGCCCGTACTGAATTAAGTTCTCGCTCAACGGACCGTAAGTGGAGGTCACTTCTGGACGTGCGGTACGAGCGCTATGAATAGCGATAAGAGAGGTGCAGCACTATCAAACTTGCTGAACTCGCTAAAATCTACGGCCCGATTACCAGACAATGTCTTTCGAGACAGCTGGGGAGTCTATAGATTCTTCGAGTCCGACAACATGTTTCACGATAAGTACGTCGCAGCGGCGAAGGTCTTGCTGGATGCGGAAAATGCGACCACGGCGTGTGTCGTGAATCTGGACCGCCCCGAACCAAACGAGGAGGCTGGTGCCATGTGTTTCCTGCAAAGGGATTCCGATCCAGCGGCGTATCGAAAAAAAATGCAGGACGTAGACGTGGGGTACGTCGGTCGAGAACGCTTCGGAAGCGCGTCAGACGTGGGGTTGTGGTGCGTTTACTGCGAGAACGCTGGCGATGTGGGCGTCATTGCAATACGGGATATGTTCCTGGCCAAAGCAGTTCAGCCGGCACTGGAGCTAATCTGGGCTAAGCCGTTTCCGGTGATTTCGAACAGAGACGACCCGCGTGGCGACCCTCCATTTATCGATCTAACACCGGAGTGGCGTTCAGAACTGGCCTTTAATTTCCGGTGAGGCGATCCAACTCCGGCTCGAGTCAGCTCTCGGAAGAGTGGGTCAGAGGCAGGGGGCGTATTTAAGGCTCGTGCTTCCGGCGTTTGGGAATTCTCAGGATCTTGCGGACATTGAATCGCGGCTGGTCGAGTCGCCTGACGATCTTTCGTTGCTGTTTGCGCGCGCGTGCACGCTCGATATGCTTGGGCGCAACGACGAGGCGCGGGATGCTTACATCGCCGTCATACGGCGCGACGGCACACACGTCGGCGCGCTCGGCAACCTGGGCACGCTGCTCTATAACGCCGGGTATCGCAGTGCGGCGCGCCTGACCTACCGCGAAGCCCTCAAGCACAACCCGAACGATCAGCGCTCGCTGGTCAATCTCGGCAACGCGCTGCTGGAATCAAACGATCTGGGCGAAGCGCGGCAGCTCTACGAGCGCGCTATTGAACTCGACGAGAACTCGGCGCAAGCGCATCAAGGGCTCAGCCACGTGCTCGGGCGGCTCGGCGAAGATGTGCTTGCCGAAGAGCACCGCCGGCGTGGCTTTGAGGTCATGCCGGTCGTCGTCAGTTACTATCGTGGCGCGGGCATGCCCGTGTCCGTACTCTTGTTATCATCGGCTTATCGGGGCAACATCCCGGTTGAAGATCCGCTCGACGACGGCACGTTTATGATCGTGAAGCTCTTCACCGAATACTACGATCCCGACTTCCCGCTGCCGCCGCATGACGTCATCTTCAACGGCATCGGTGACGCGGATCGTTGCGGCGACGCACTCGTCGCAGCACAGAAGCTACTCGAATCGAACGGCGCGCGCGCGATCAATGCGCCGGCGAACGTGCGCGGGACCGGGCGCGCTGCAATGGCGCAGCGGCTACACGGCATCGACGGCCTGATCGTTCCGCGTATCGAGGAGATCGATCGCTCCGAGCTTGATCGCGTGCAGAACTTCCCGGTGTTGGTACGTCCGCCCGGCTATCATACCGGCGAGTTTTTCGAAATGGCGCGCGACCGCGAGGAGCTCGAGCGCGTCGTCGCAACGCTTCCCGGCGCGAGGCTCCTGGCCATCGAACTGCTCGATGCGCGCGCGCGCGACGGGCTCTATCGCAAGTACCGCTTTCTCTCGATCGGCCGCGTGCTCTATCCCGTGCACCTCGCGCGCTCGTCGCAGTGGAAAGTGCACTATTTCTCCGCGGATCAGGTCCGCACGCCCGACGCTATTGCCGAAGAAACGGCATTTCTCACCAATCCCCGCGCGGCGATCGGCGAGCGCGCGATGAGCGCGATCGAAGCGGCGGCGGCGCGGATCGATCTGGAGTACTTCGGCATCGACTTTGCGCTCG
>JBEKBR010000061.1:0-10553 GCA_050015295.1 Candidatus Aquilonibacter sp.
TCGCATCCTGGGGCTGTAGTAGGTCCCAAGGGTTGGGCTGTTCGCCCATTAAAGCGGTACGCGATCTGGGTTCAGAACGTCGTGAGACAGTTCGGTCCCTATCCGCTGTGGGCGTAGGAAGTTTGAAGGGCGTGGACTCTAGTACGAGAGGACCGAGTCGAACGAACCGCTGGTGAACCGGTTGTCCCGCCAGGGGCATAGCCGGGTAGCTATGTTCGGATCAGATAAGTGCTGAAAGCATATAAGCACGAAACTGACCCTAAGATGAGACTTCAATCCCGTAAGGGTGAAGAGCCGTGGTAGACTACCACGTTGATAGGCCGGGGGTGGAAGCACTGCAAGGTGTGAAGCTGACCGGTACTAATCGCTCGGATATTTTAAACTACGCTTACGCTTAACGTGCTTGGCACTTGGAAGTTCTTCTCTGTACAGCTTTCCCACCCGCGATCGGCTGGAGCTCCGGCTCGCCATCGCGGTTGGGGATCCAGTTTCTGGCGTCCATAGCGGCGGGGCCCCACCCGTTCCCATCCCGAACACGGCAGTTAAGCCCGCCTGCGCCAATGATAGTCGGACCGCAGGGTCCCTCGAAAGTAGGTCGGCGCCAGATTAATAGAAACGATGAGCCCGCGATAGCAATGTCGCGGGCTCTCGTCATTTCTGTCACCAGCGGTTACGTCGGACGGATGCGGTAAATCGCGCCGGTCTGGTCGTCGGCAACAAAGAGCGAACCGTCAGGGCCGACCGCGATTCCGGTTGGACGCCCGATGCGTTGCGCGGTCTCACCCACTTGGTAGCCGCCGACAAAGAGCTGCCACTGCGTCGTCGGATCGTTCCAGTTCGCAGCGCGATCGGGAACGTCGCCGTGCATCGGTACGAATACCACGCGCGGCGGGATGTAGCCGGAGAGCCCTTGCGGCGGTCCGTGCCACGATCCGTGCAACGTCACGAACGCGCCGCCGCGATACGCCCGGGGGAATGCGTGCGCGCCGCGTTGATCGACCGGATAAAAGACCGCGCCGATCGGTGTCTCGTAGGCGGGAAAGACCACGCGCGGAATCGGCGTCTTTGAACAATCGCCGCTCCACTTCTCGAAGTGTTTCTGATTCTCGTAGCACGCCGGCCAGCCGTAGTCGACCTGTTCCCCGTGCAGTGAGACCGCGTCGAAGATCTCATAGGGATGATAGAGCGGGAGGTCGTCGGCCCCGGCAACACCGGCCCAGAGCGTCTGCGTCGCCGGATTCACGGTCAGCGCGATCGCGTTGCGGATGTTGTAGGCTTCGTCCGTCGCCACATGACGAAGCAGGTCGAAGCGTTGAATGGTGGCGCGCGTTGAGTCGAGCTCGGGGCGGCATGCATTGCACGACGAGCCAACGCTCGCATAGAGGATATCGTCAACAATCGCGACGCTCGTCGTAACGTGATCGTGTGAACCGCCGGCGAGGCGTACATCGAGAAGTTTGACCGGCGCACCGCGCGCCATTTGATCGCCGGTATGATACTCGATGCGGTAGACAGCGAACTGGGTGCCGACGAAGAGCGCCCCATCGCCCAGCGTGACGCCCGCAGCTGGATGATAGTCGAAGGTCGCGAACGCGTGCGGTGTTCCCGGATGATCGCTCTGCGCTTGCGGAAGAAGATCGACCGCGTTGCCCAAAGTTCCGACGAAGAGGTCGCCGTTGGGCGCGACGGCAAGCTCGCGCGCGCCGTCGACCGTGCCGATGCGTTCGATCGTAAACCCGCTTGTCACCGTCGGCATCGCATCTTGGGCTGGCGCCGAGACGATGCAGCAGCCAAAGATCAGTAGCCCAAGCAATGTTCTCATCGCTCAGTTGCGTGAAAAAGCGGTCAGGGTGCCGTTCTGGTCCGCGCAATAGACCGTGCCGCCGGCGACAACGGGAATCTGCCAGTGGATCGGCCCGATTGCGGTGCTGCTTCCTAGGCGCCGGCCGGTTTGCGCATCGAGCGCCAAGAGCCCGCTGTTCGTTGCAAGGAACAGTACGCCGTCGCTCACGATGGGCGAGGCGGCCTCTCTTCCAAGCTCGAGCGTCGTGTGCCAGCCAGCGACGAGACGACTGACGCGGTTCTTCGTGACGAGTCGATATGCGTGCACGCCGTCGGTAATCCCGATAAAGACGTAGGTTGTGCCCGTATGGTCCGTCCACACGCCGGGAATCGAGAAGAGCAACGAGTCGAGCGTAATTGTCTGTAGCGGGGGATGCAGTCCGTCGAGATGCGTGCGATCGAAGAGGCGCAAGACCGAGTCTTTGCCGCCCTGTACGGCGAGGAGGGGTGTCGCACTATCCGGTTGCCGCGGCAGCATTGCCGGTGACGAGCTTCCGACGTCGAGGTCGTCCGCCTCGAGGTCGTTGTAGTTCGGCGGCGTCAGATAGCCGATCAGCTGCGTCGCATCGTTGCTCAGCGACAGGATCGAATCGCCGTAGTTTCCAGCCGATGCGTCGAACGGAGCATTCCCGGTGGCGACGTAGATGCGCCCGCCCATGGAGGCGTCGGGGTCGACCACGACGCCCGCGCGCGACCACAATCCGGCGCGCTGTGCAGCGCAGGTTTGTGGTTCGATCAGCTCGCGACGCGAACTGCAAAGCACGTTGAAGACGTGCTTGTTGCCGTCGCTCAGATGAATCGCGACAACGTGGCCAACGTACGGCGGCGCGTCGCCGATGTACCCGGACGTCTGCGCGTACAGGTAGCCATTGGCCACATGGAGCGGTGACGCGTTCTTTTCGGTCTGCGGGGCTAACGTGATTTGTTCCGGGAACCCGTCTGCGCGCACTTCACGTCCGCTTCCGGGATCGAGCCGGTGCACCATCCCGTCCACGCCGCCCACGTACAGCGCGTGTGTCGCCGGATCGTACGCGGGGACCGATGTGGTGATCTTCGGGCCCTGCGTCGCGAAGCGCCACAAGATTCGTCCGCTTGTCGTATCGACGGCGTACGTCGTACCATCCGTCGCAGTGATATAGAGCGTGTTTCCCGCGACGACCGGCGCGGTATCGGCAATCGAGCCAATCTTGACCTGCCATCGCACGCGTAAGTTCGCTACGTTGTTCGACGTGGCGGCGGAAGCCGAAGCGATACACCCGGCCAGGATAGCAAGCACCAAAATCCGCTTCATCAGATCTGAATCCTTATGGTCGAATGCGGTAAACCAATCCGGCTTGATCGTCGCCGACGAAGACACTTCCCTGCGAGCCGACGGTTACACCGGTGGCGCGCCCGCTGCGGGTGGAGCAACCGGTTTGGAATCCGGTCACGAGCGAGCTATACTGCGCGGTCGGGCTTTGTGATCCCCACGTCGTCATGGCCGTCGTCGGCGTGTCGCCTTGCATCGGCACGTCGTCGACCTGCGGCGCAAACGTGCAGCTACTCCCGTTGGTGGTGCCGTGCCACGAACCGTGGCTGGTAACGATCAACGCGCCGCGATACGCGGTGGGAAGCGCATAGCTGCCGGTCGGATTCGTTGGGTAGAAGGCGGCACCGATGTGCGTGATGTAGGCGGGAAATTCGACTAGCGGCTGCGCTTGCGCGTTACAGTTCGCGGGTGCGCCCGTGCCAGTGTTGTAGAGGACGTGATTCTCTTCGCAGTACGGCCAGCCGTAGTTGGCGATGCCACCAGCCGACGCCGCAGCCGCGGTCACGTCATCCATAAATTCATACGGATGGAAATAGGTGAGATCATCTTGACCGGCGCCGCCAGCCCACACATGCCCGCTCGCCGGATCGACGGCCAGCGCGATTGCATTGCGGATGTGCTCGGCAAAGAGTGTCATGCCGGACCCGTTCAGCCCCATCTTCCAAATCGCCGCGCGTTGGGGATCCGTCTCGCCGGTGCAGCCGTTGCACGAAGATCCCATGCTGGCAAAGAGTGTCGATCCAGACACGGCGACCGACGTCGACGTATGATAGTCACCGTCGCCGGGATTGGCAGTCGGCCCAGTGCGCACCGTCGCAATCGGCTGCAGATTTTCGGCCGCGAGATCACCGTCTTTGTATGGCGTCGACCAGACGTGATACTCGGTCGCGATAAAGATCGTGCAGCTCGACGCGGAGAACGCGACGCCTTCCGCGTTGTTGATCCCGGTGCTGGGCTCGCCTGGCGGCACGGTCTCGTTGACCGTAGCAAAGACTTTTGGGGTGCCGGCCGCGCCGCTCGCTTCAGCATTCGGAACGATGTAGACGCTGCTGCCGCTCGTACCGACCAGGAGGTCGCCGTTGGGGAGCCCGACCAGCTCGCGCGCGCCACCGACACTGGCGATCGTTTGGATGACGAGACCGGCCGGCACGGTGAGCGCCGGCGTCGACGGGGTCATTCCGGGGCTTGATTGTGAGGCCGTGGCACCGGTGCAGCCCGCCGCGTTCTGTGATGACGGTCCCGCAGTTGGCGACGAGGTGCTGCTCGTGGCAATGCTACCGGGGGTACCGCTCCCGCCGCCGCCCCCGCATCCGCACGCCAATGCTACAAAGGCGAAGAGCGTGAGGGTGCCCCATCGTTTCATGCACGCTTTTTACCCACCGCGAACTGCCGGGCAAACGTGCGCTCGTCGAGCTTTGTCTGCGCCGCGAGCTGGGCGAGAAAGGGCGCTTCGAGATCTTGTGGCTCGAGCCGGACCATGTAGTCGCGCGCGACCGCGTACGACTCGGCGCTGACATCGACGAGGCGCGTACGAATGCGGCCGGTCTTCGGATCGAGCAAGCTCTCCAGCGCGACCGGCTGCACCCGACCGCCGGAGAGTGCGATCAGTGCGCCGCTGCCGCCGGAGAGCAAATAACGCACCGCGCCGTAACCAAGCGTGCGCGTGTAATCGACGTCGAATGCTACCGGTTTGGCGCAGCGCAGCTCGTAGCCGATGTCTTTGGTGAGTACGGTCGCCTCGACGCCGAGCGCGGTCAAGCGCTCGCGCACGCGATCGCGCAATAGCGAACCGATCGGCACGTCGGCGAGCCGCACGTGTCCGTACGCGTCACGCGCAACGTTCTCGAGCCCTTTGAGCGCATCGGCCGAGATATGCTCGATGATACCTTCGGCAACCACTGCAACGCCGTAATCGCGACCTTGTGCGCGGCGCTTGATGATTGCCCCCGCAAGCACGTCGACCACCGATTCGAGATCCAGTGTATCGCCGGGAAACTCTTCGGGAATCACCGCGAGCGTCGCGCCGGCAGCGTTGGCCATGCCGAGTGCGAGCGCGCCGGACTTGCGACCCATGCTCACGACGATATACCAGCGCACCGTCGTTCGCGCGTCCTCGAGCAAACTCTCGATGATCTGTGCGCCGACCGAACGCGCGGTCTCGAAGCCGAAGGTCGGCGCGTTATCCGGCAGCGGCAGATCGTTGTCGATCGTTTTCGGGACGGTGGCCACGCCGATGCGGCCATTAGTACTTTCGGCGATGCGCGCGGCACCGAAGGTCGTATCGTCGCCGCCGATGCAGATCAGATAGCGCACACCGAGCGTTTCGAGCGATCGGATCGTGCGATCGAGCGTCGCGGCGTCTTTCGCGGGATTGGTGCGCGAAGTGCGCAAAAACGAACCCCCGCTGGCCTGAATGCGCGCTGCATCGTCGATGCCGAGCGCGGTCGTCTTGACGGGTGTGCCCGCGGCAAGATCGCGGTAGCCGTCGTAGATGCCGATCACGCGCAGGCCCGAGTTGATCGCTTCGATCGTGGCCGAGCCGATGACGCCGTTGATGCCGGGGGCCGGCCCGCCGCCGACGAGGATTGCGAGAGTATCGCTCATGTGCGGAGAAATGCACGCAGGCTATGGAGCTTTCCTACGCGGGCATCTGTTTCGATCTTTTCGGTACGCTCGTGAGCGACGACGGGAGTGCGTTCGGCGGCGCGCGTGAAACGCTCGCGTCGCTTGGCGCAAGCCGCTGGGCAATCGTGACCTCGGCACCGCGTGCGGCTGCCATGGGGCTGCTCGCATACGCTGGGCTCATCGTCCCGCCGGTCCTCGTGACCGCCGACGACGTGGCGCGCGGTAAACCGGCGCCCGATCCGTATGCGCTCGCCGCAAAGCGGCTTGCGATCGAACCGTCGCGTGCATTGGTCATCGAGGATTCAGCGTGGGGCGTGGATGCGGCGCATGCCGCCGGAATGGACGCGGTCTTCGTGTTGCGTGGCCGGCCCGCGAGTTCGTGCGCGCGAGCCGACTTCTACGTCGATCGATTCGATCAGTTGGGCGTCGCGGCCGGTGCGGGCGGAACGTTGCTCGTGTTGTTGCCCTGATGTTGCGCGCGCATCCGCGCTTCGTCGGCTTTGAGCTGCGTCTGCTGATCCGGCGTCAGCACGGCGTTGATCTGGTCGCGCAATTGCTTGCGTGCATCGGGATCCGGCGCGCTGCCTTTGGGATGGGCTTGGCGATAGCTCTGCATGAGCGATTGGATTTGCGATTTCTGCGCATCGCTGAGGTTGAGATCGCTGAAGCGGTGCATCATGCGATCGCTGTGTTGTGATTGGGCCGCCGGCGGCGCCTGTTGCGTCTGAGCGATGGCCGGCAGGGAAAGTCCCGCGGCCAGAAGGCCGGCGAGAACGGTGGCTTGGAGTTTCATATGCACCATCGTATTGGGAGAGCGCTACGTGCTTCCTGGGAAACGCGTTAAAGCGAGCTTAAACCTCGCGGCCGATGAGCTCGAGCTTCGTACCGGCCGGATCCTCAAAGAACACCGCCGGATACGTTTCCATATTGTCACTCTGTTCGATGTTGGTCGCGCCGATCTTAGTGAGCAGTGCAATCAGCTCGTTCATCCGCTTATACTCGACGCGAAATGCGATCCGCGTGTCGTTGTTGCGGTGCAGCGGATTTTCGATGAGGCCGAAGAAGCGGCGTGGCTTGGTCGGATGTTGTGCTTCGAAGTGTTCGATCGCGTTATAGGCGTCGTACTCCGTGTGCCATTCGCCGTCGGGATCGACATAGGCGTAGCGCTTTTCGGTTAACCCGATCTCGGGCATGAGCTCGTCATAGAACGACTCGACGGCTGCAAGCGAACGCACGCGGCAATCGACGTGATCGAATCCGTAGAATTCCGACACGGGGACGCCTTACTTCGTCGCCGGTTTGATTTCGACAGCCTTGACCCCGGGCGATGCGTGTGCGTCGAAGCGTTTGAAGTTGTCGTAGAAGAGCTGCGCGAGCTTTTTCGCTTGCGCGTCGTACGCGTTCTTGTCGGCCCACGCATTGCGCGGATTCAGCACGTCGGACGGCACGTCGGGCACGGCTTTGGGAACATGCAGACCGAAGAACGGTTCGAGCTCGAAGTCGCTGGCGATGCGTCCTTCGATGGCCGCGTTGACCATCGCGCGCGTGTGCGCGATCGACATGCGCTTGCCGACGCCGTAACCGCCGCCGGTCCAGCCGGTGTTGACGAGCCAACACTCGACCTCGTGCGTGTCGATGCGTTCGCCGAGCAGCTTGGCGTACACCGTCGGATGATGGACCATGAACGGCGCGCCGAAACAGGTCGAAAACGTCGCGGTCGGCTCGGTGACACCGCGCTCGGTGC
Organism: Candidatus Aquilonibacter sp.; assembly: GCA_050015295.1. GTDB lineage: Bacteria > Vulcanimicrobiota > Vulcanimicrobiia > Vulcanimicrobiales > Vulcanimicrobiaceae > Aquilonibacter. The sequence goes on from JBEKBR010000061.1 coordinate 7,521, forward strand.
CGGCAACTTTCGCCGTATAGCCGGAGAGGAAGTGGTACATCGCCTGATCGCGCGACAGTTTCGAGATCGGCGGCAGCACGCCGAACGCATCGGCGGTGAGCATGATGATCGTCTTGGGATGCCCACCCTTGCTGCCCGGCACGATATTCGGAATGTAGTCGAGCGGATAAGCCGAGCGCGTATTCTCGGTCTTTTCCTCCGAATCGACGTTGAGTTCGCGGGTGCGATCGTCGTAGACGACGTTCTCGATTACCGTCGAGAAGTGGTGCGTCGCCGCCCAGATCTCGGGCTCCGCGGACTCCGAGAGGCGGATTACTTTTGCATAGCAGCCGCCTTCGAAATTGAAGACGCCGTCGTTCGACCAGCCGTGTTCGTCGTCGCCGATGAGCGGCCGGTGCGGATCCGACGAGAGTGTCGTCTTGCCGGTGCCCGAGAGGCCGAAGAAGATCGCGACATCACCCGCGACGCGTCCCTCGTTGGCCGAACAGTGCATCGGCAACGTATCGCGCAGCGGCAGCAGGTAGTTCATCACGGTAAAGATCGACTTCTTGATTTCGCCCGCGTAGCGCGTGCCGCCAATGAGAATCATGCGCCGATCAAAATTGACCAGAATAAAGGTTGAACTCGGGACGCCGTCGCGCGCGGGATCGGCCTGGAACAGCGCCGCATCGACGACAGTGAACTCCGGGCTGAATCCCGGCACCGGATTCTCGGGTGTAATGAACAAGTGATGCGCGAAGAGATTGTGCCACGCGAACTCGCTGTAGACGCGAATCGGGACGCGATAGCGCTCGTCGGCGCCGACGTAGCAATCCAACGAATAAACGTCGCGTTCGGAAAGATACGCTTCGACTTTTTCGAAGAGCGCATCGAAGACCGCTTCACTGATCGGGCGATTGGTATCGCCCCAATCGATGTAGCGTTCGCTGGAGGGCTCTTTGACAAACGCCTTATCTTTGGGCGAACGGCCGGTGTGGGGACGCGTATCGACGATGAACTGTCCGTCGCGACCCAAGACACCTTCGCCACGTCGCAACGCATGCTCGACGAGCTGCGGCGGCGTAAGGTTCTCCCAGAGGTGAGCGGCTTTGAGTTTCTCCGGAACAGTAAGAATGGTCGTATCCCTCGTGCGTTTGTTTAGAGCGAGCTACCGGAATCTACTTTTTGAGGTATTATGAGCGTGCCTGCATGAGAAAGCGCTTGCCCGTTGCCCTTGCGGTGGCAGCCCTCCTGGTCCTTGGGACCGCTGGACGGGCCGGGGCCGTTTTGCCCTTCCACTTTGGATTCTTCCCATCTGGGCCACTTGACGCAATCACTGATGTCGGGGGCGTGCGGGTTGCGAACCTGACCCTGATTCAGGGAAGCGACATTCGGACCGGCGCGACCGCGGTGCTGCCCAACGCCGATCCGTGGGACCATAAGGTCGCCGGCGCCTTTCTGTCGTTCAACGGGAATGGCGAGATGACCGGGACGCACTGGATCGAGACCTCGGGCTACCTCGAGGAGCCGGTGGTCTTGACTAATACGCTCAATGTGGGCCGGGCCGACGACGGTGTGGTCGATTGGGTGATCGAGCATCACCCGCAGGTCGGTATTCGCGACGACGTGCCGCTGCCGGTGGTTGCTGAGTGCGACGACCAGCTCCTCAACGCCATTCAGCGGCGGGTGGTCAGCCCGGAAGACGTCCGCAGGCTGCTCGACGCAGCGGCCCCCGGCCAGTTCGCGCGCGGCAGCGTCGGAGCCGGCACCGGGATGCGCGCCTTCGGCTTCAAAGCCGGGATCGGCTCGGCGTCGCGGGTGCTGCCGTCGAGCCTGGGCGGCTATACGGTCGGCGTGCTGGTGAACGACAATACCGGCAGCTCGCGCGAGGCGCTCAACATCGTCGGGGTGCCGATCGGCGAGCGGCTCAAGAGTGAGTACCGCACGACCTTTCCGCAACATCTCTCCGAGAGCGATCTGCACGGGCGCATGGCGAGCGGGAGCATCATCATCGTCGTGGCGACGGACGCACCGTTGGACAGCCGCGAGATTCGCGCACTGCTCCTGCGCGCCGGCCTCGGTATGGGACGCACCGGTTTGACCTCCGACGTCGGCAGCGGCGATCTCTTCGTGGGTTTCTCGACCACCGAAGTCTTCGAACGCACCGGGAACTTCGAGATCAGCGCGCCGACGAAGCGGATTGTCGTCGATGACGACGTGCTCGACGGCCTCTATCGCGCAACGGCAGAAGCCGCGCAAGCCGCGATCTACGATGCGCTCTTCGAAGCCAAGACGATGACGGGCCAAGGCGGTGCGACCGTGTACGGCTTGCCCACCGATCGCGTTTTGCAGATGCTGCGAAGCGCCGGTGCAATTACGCAATGAGCTACATCGAAACCGAACGCCTGATCGTGCGCACCTGGATGCATGGCGATGCGCCGGCCCTGGCGTCGTTCTATGGCGATCCGGAAACGATGAAGTATATTCTGTCGGGAACCAAGACGCTCGAACAAACGCGCGCGTCGATCGTGCAGATGATCGAAGCGCAGGAGCGCGACGGCTGTTCGATGTGGCCCGTCGTACTCAAGGCGAATTCCGAGCTGGTCGGGACCTGTGGGTTGATGAAGACCGACGAACCACAGGTGCTGGAGCTCGGCTTCGCCTTTGCGCCGCAGGCGCGTGGACACGGGTATGCCTACGAAGCCGCGCGCGGCGTGCTCGCCTTTGGATTCGGGCACCTTCACGCGCGTTCAGTGATCGCCTTGACCGACCCGTTCAATGCGCCGTCGATCGTGCTGATCAATAAACTCGGCATGCGATTCGATCGCGTGGTGCGGATGAAGCGTGGGCAGCGCGGTGCTGACGTGTTACGCTATGTGAGCTATGGCGAAGAAGAAGCGGCGTAAGATGAAGCTCGTGCCGCGCCTGGGGCCGCCGACCAATCTGCGTCCGGCCGGCGCGCACGAAACCGTCACGCGCTACAACCGCAAACGCAAGAAGCGCGAACTGCAAGCCGAGCTGGGCGACGTCGACCTCAACGTCGACTAGCGGCTA
>JBEKBR010000062.1:0-10543 GCA_050015295.1 Candidatus Aquilonibacter sp.
CACTAACATCGAAGAATGTCGATACAGCGATGTTGCCCGCCCGCCAACGTGCTCTACGACGACTTGGAGCCTGCGGCCGCCTTGCTCAAGGCGATCGCGGATCCATACCGTCTCAAAATCCTCGCAACGCTGGCCGCGAGCACTGATGAGGTCTGCGTATGCGACTTCACTGATGCGCTTCCACTCAATCAACCAACCGTATCGCATCACTTGCGCATTCTGCGCGAAGCGGCACTTGTCACGTGCCAGCGCCGCGGGACATGGGTCTACTACCGCATCGCATCCGACGCGCAGGCGCGAATCGACGACGCATTGACCTCCGTCTTTCGACAGAAAGTGCCGTCGTGAAAACCCATCTGAATCTCGCCACGACCGACCTCAGTAAGAGCGTGTCGTTCTACTCGACCTTGTTGAACGCAAAGCCGGCCAAGACGCTTGCCGACTATGCGCTTTTCATCACCGACGAGCCTGGACTCGAACTTGCGATCGATCTCAGAGAATCGGTGAGCCCGACGTTCGATACGCACTTCGGTATCTTCGTGGAAACCCCGGAAGGCGTCGAGGCGGCGATAGCGCGGCTCCAGTCTGCGGGCTTGGCGGATACCATCGAACGCGAAGACACATGCTGCTACGCAAATCAAACCAAGGTGTGGGCCACGGACCCGGAGGGTCGCCGCTGGGAAATCTACACCGTGCATGAGGATACCGAAGAGCGTGACAATGAGGACACGGCCTGCTGCTCGACCGAGGGCGGCCCATGTCCGGGGTAGCCGATGTAACGCTCACTCGTCGCTGCGTCGCGGAGTTCGTAGGCACGACGATCCTGCTTGCGGCCATCGTCGGATCTGGCATTATGGCGCAACGGTTGTCCCAAGGTAACACCGCGATCGCGCTGCTCGCCAATTCCATCGCGACGGGGGGCGTACTCGTCTGCCTGATCCTCGCGCTCGGTCCGGTCTCCGGCGCGCACTTCAATCCTGCCGTTTCCGTTGCCGATGCGATGCAGCGAGGTCTCTCCGCAATTGAGTGTGTTTACTACGTCCTGGCGCAGGTCATCGGCGGTATTGCCGGCGTCCTCATGGCGCATGCGATGTTCGGGCTGCCGCCCGTATTTTTCTCGCAACGCGTCCGTACAGGCCCGTCGCAATGGTTCGCGGAGTTCGTCGCGACGTTTGGGCTCCTGCTCGTCATCTGGGGATGCGTGAGATTCAGGTCGCCCTTCACCGCTTTCGCGGTCGCGGGCTACATCGTGGGCGCGTACTGGTTCACCGCTTCGACGTCGTTCGCTAACCCCGCTGTCACCATCGCTCGTTCACTGAGCGATACATTCGCCGGGATCCGGCCGATTGACGTTCCCGGATTCATCGTCGCGCAACTGCTTGGCGCAGTCGCAGCGACAGCCTTATTCAGCTGGCTCGCGCCTATCAGCGCTTCGCAAGCTCATGACGCACTGCTTCCCCACGATGGAGAGCCCCGTGTCGCCTAAGCCGCTCGTCCTTTTCGTCTGCCGTCACAACACCGGTCGTAGTCAGATGGCCGAAGCCTATCTCCGCCATTTTGCGGGCGATGCCATCGACGTTGCGTCGGCTGGTACCGAAGCCGCGGATGCGCCGAACGTAGGCGTCGTCACCGCGATGTCCGAGGAGGGCATCGATATCTCGCACGCGCGGCCAAAGCTCATTGATCCGAAGATTGTTGCTCGTGCCGACCGTATCATTACGATGGGGTGCGACGTGCAAGGCGTGCCGCGCATCGACGACGATTGGGGGCTTCCCGATCCGAAGGAACAGACGCCGGAACGCGTTCGCGAGATTCGCGACATGGTGAAATCGAAAGCGCGTGCGCTCGCCGACGAACTCCTTGCGAGCGTCGACCCGGATAGCTAATGCGATGCTCGAATCACTGACGATCAGAGCTGCAAACGATGCCGACCTTGATGCCATCCGTGCCATCTATAATGAAGGCATCGAAGACCGCATTGCCACCCTCGAGACCGACCCGCGAACCGTCGACGATATTGGCGACTGGTGGCGTCAGCACGATTCGCGGTATACCGTTCTCGTCGCGACGGAAAACGGCGAAGTCGCGGGCTGGGCGTCGCTCAACCGGTTTTCTCATCGCTGCGCGCACGCGGCAATCGCCGACCTTTCCGTGTATATAGCGCGCGCGCATCGTGGACGCGGCATCGGCTTCTCACTCTTGGAGTCGCTTGAGCCGCTCGCGCGCGCGGCCGGATTTCATAAGATCGTCTTACACGCGCTCAACGCGAACGAACACGGCAAAGGGCTCTATCGCAAGTATGGTTTCGCTGAGGTCGGCATATTCAAAGAACACGGGGAACTCGACGGCCGGTACGTCGACGTCGTCGCCATGGAAAAACTTCTCGCCCCAACAGCAAACTTTCGCTGTCAAACCCCAGACACACCACGGCCTACTTCGCGTGCATGAAGCGGAGCGGTCAAGTTGGGATCCAGAAGATAACCTATTCCGCTAGATAGACCCTGACTCCGCGCCCTCGGCCTCTTCGAGCTTCTCGATCGCCGTGCGCAAATCGGTAGCCTCGGCCATATGTTCGGCGACCTTATCCTCGCGATCCGGCAAGTGCGGAGAGTCCTTGCGCTGCTGCGCGAGCAGTTCGATGATCTTCGCGGTTTTCTGCTCGTTGATCAACGCGATCTGGAGCGTTACCTTCGCCCGTTGGTCGGCAATATCACCCTGACGATTCTCCGTGATCAAAATCGATACTGCGATTAGCACCGACATGATGCTCAAGATCAGTTGCAGCAACGAAAACGAGCCGCTGTTGAATGGATGTCCTGAGGAACGGTCGACCACGACCCACAGCACGATAAACGAAATGAGCGCGTACGCGAACCAGGGGCGCCCGATGCGGGCCGTTAGCCATTCAATCCGCTTTTGCGCTGGGTGTAACTGGCGCTCACGTTCGGCATGCAGCTCCGCCAACGAGCGCACGGTCTGCTCGATCGGCGCATTATCGTTGCTCCGAGCGCTTTTAGGGTCCACTGAACAGACCTACCCAGATGTTGACGAAGCTACGCGACAATCTCCGCAGGAGTTCGCGATCCTGGAAGCACGATGCCGGTCAAATGCAGCGGATCGTATGTGCTAACCTCGGTTAGCGGCGCGTCGTCACCGCTGCGACGCGATGCACGCAGCGCGTCGATGGCTTCTGGAAGCGCAAACTGTTCGCCGACGAATCCGTTGACGAAACGGCCGCCGCGAATTTCGCCACGCGCTTCCAACCGCCGCAACACCACGAGTAGGTCGCGCCAGCGCGGCGCAAGCGTTTCGCGCGCAATCATATCGCGGAACACGACGCCCCAGCGGTCGAGCAACCGTCGCGCGAACCACTCCGGATCGATCGCTTCGGTTGCCGAGTCGAGCAAAGACCAGCGTCCGCTCGACGATCGCGGCCGCGCGCGCAGCCCCTTTTCGCCCAGACGCCGCTTCGCGTCGATCAGCGACCGCAGCGCATCGAAACCGTCCGCCGTCACGAGTCCCGCGGCCACGAGTTGCCAGAGCGCTTCTTCCACTTCGCTCGCCAGGCGTTTCGCGCCGCGAACGATCTCGGCAAAAAACGGCGCGCCGCGCCGGCGAATCTCGTCGAGCACGTCGCACGCCGCGTGCGAGAGGCCCGAGGTCTTGTACTCGTCGCGTACGATCAGTGCTTCGGCATCGTCGCGGCTAAAGAGCGAAATCGGCGCGAGCTTGGTCGGACGCACGCGACGGTTCGACTCATCGTCCAGTTCGAGCGCGGGATGCGCCGAGAGGCGTCCCCACATGACTTCGCCCGAATAACACAACTGATCGAGATACTCGCGGCGGTAGCCGGCGATGCGCGCCGGCAGAATCTGCGCTTCCCAGGCGGCCGCCGGAATCTCGTAGCCTTCGAGCTGTCGAATGACCTGCAGCGTGCCGTCGACGCCGTGCAAACGCGAACCCGGTGCAACGTGCTGCCAGCGATGCAAGAAACGCACGTACTCCATCGACGACACGGGCTCGATCTCGCGTCGCAACGCACCGAGCGTGCGGCGATGGATGCGCGCAAGCACGCGACGGTTGCACCACTCTTCGATTTCGCCGCCGCGGAAACGGCCACGTAAGAGCTGACCTTGCGTCTCCAAGCGAATCAATGCGGCGTCGATCGTTGGCACGTCGAGGCCGAACCGTTCGGCAAGCTCGAGATTCGTAGCCGGCCCGGTCGACTCGAGCCACCCGCGCAGGATCTCGGCCACGGCCGCCTCGTGCGTTTCCGGCACCTCGGTGCGCCCGGCGGCATCGATCGCCGGATCGAGGATCGCGTCGGGATACGCCGCTCGCGCAAGTTCCAATCGCTCGGCGCTGGTCCAGAACGCGCCGGCCGCAGCCCGCAGCGTCGTCGCGCGTCGCTGCGTAACCAGTTCTTCGTACCACGCGGCCCACGCCGGAACTGCCGGCAGCACGACCAGCGTCGCCAAGGCATCGTGCAATTCGTCGGCGTCGCGCACGACGGGCCACGACTCGGCCGCAACCTCGGCAATCGCGTCGGCGCTCAAAATGCCGGCACCGTCGACGTCGCCGCGGATCGTCCGCCGAAGCTGCACCGCACGCGTGCGCCGTTCTTCGAGCGGCGCGTCGTCGAGAAACGCGTACGGGTTCGCATTCAAAATCTCGTGACAGAACGGCGACGGCTCGGCCGTGTCGACTGCGACCGTGCGGATTTCGCCGGCTTCGAGGCTCTGCAATATCCCGATCAGACCATCGAGGTCCATCGCTTCGTGCAAGCAGTTGTCGATCGTTTCGCGCACCAGCACGTGATCGGGAATACGAATCGGCCCGGTGAGATTCTCGGGGCACGCGGCTTGATCCGGAAAGAGCGCCGCGATGAGATCGTCGGCGCGCATCCGCAGCAATTGCGGCGGAACTTTACGGCCGCCGCGCATGCGCATGATCGCCAGCGCCCGTATGGCGTTCCAACGCCAACGCGCCGCGAACATCGGTGCCGGCAACATCGCCTGGGTCAGGACGTATTCCACACTTGCCGACTTCACGTACTCGAAGATGATCTCGAGCGGAAACGCGTGCTGGTCGGTCAGCGAGAGCACGATGCCGTTGTCGGTTGCTGCGGCCTGCAGTTCCAAATTGAACGAACGGCAAAACCGCTTGCGCAACGCCAAGCCCCACGCGCGGTTGATGCGCGCGCCAAACGGCGTGTGCAGGATCAGCTGCATGCCGCCGGCTTCGTCGAAGAAGCGCTCAGCCACGATCGTGCGGTCGGTCGGGACGACCCCGAGAATCGCCTTACCGGCGCGCACGTAGGCGACTGCCTGATCCGCGCCGGGCAGGTCGAGCCCGCACTCGGCGATCAAAAACTCGCGCGCGGCTTCATCGTCGCGCTCGTCGATCGCACTCCGCACGGCCGCCACTTCGCGCGACAGTTCGATCGTGCGACCGAGGCCTTCGCCGTTCCAAAACGGGACCGTCGGCGGTGCACCCTGCGCGTCTTCGACGCGCACCACGCCGGGTTCGATGCGACGGATGCGCCACGACGTCGTCCCGAGCATGAAGATGTCGCCCGCGAGACTCTCGATCGCGAAATCTTCATCCAATGTGCCAACGATGTGCTCGTCGGGCTCGGCGACCACGTTATAGTTTGCGGTATCCGGAATCGCGCCGCCCGAGGTGATCGCCGCCAGGCGCGCGCCGCGCCGTCCGCGCAGCCGCCCGTTGACGCGATCGTAGTGGAGGAACGCGCCGCTGCGCCCACGCGAGGTCGCGACACCGTCGGCAAGCATGTCAACGACGTCGTCAAAATCCTTACGCGCGAGCTCGCGATACGGATACGCCGTGCGCACCGTGTCGTACAACGCCGCTACGTCCCACTCGTCGCTCGCACACGCGGCCACGATCTGCTGCGCGAGAATATCGAGCGGCGCTTTAGGAATGGTGATCGCGTCCATCGCGCCGGTGCGAATCGCGCGGACCAGCGCCGCACACTCGAGCAACTCGTCGCGCGTCGTCGGAAACAGCCGGCCATGGGGGCGCGCGCCGATCCAGTGACCCGAGCGTCCAATACGCTGCAGCGCAACCGAAATCGATCGCGGCGAGCCGAGTTGCACGACCAGATCGATCGAGCCGATATCGATACCGAGTTCGAGCGACGCGGTCGCGACGACGGCACGCAGCTCGCCTCGCTTGAGCCGATCCTCGGCTTCAAAGCGCTTTTCACGCGAGAGGCTCCCGTGGTGCGGCAGTACCGCACCCTCACCCAGGCGTTCGGTCAACGCAAACGCGGCGCGCTCGCTCATGCGCCGCGTGCTCACAAACACCAGCGTCGTGCGATTGGCGCGGATCAGCTCGGCGAGACGATCGTAGGTCTCGCCCCACATCTCCGCGCTTGCGACCGGACCGAGTTCATCGCGCGGGACTTCAACCGCGATCGTCATCTCGCGCCGGCTGCCGACGTCGATCACCTGCGCCTGCGGGCTCAAAAACTGTGCAACGTCTTCCAGCGGACGGACGGTGGCGGAAAGCCCGATCCGTTGCGGCTTCGTGCCGCCGGCGGTTGCGACGATATGATCGAGCCGCGCGAGCGTCAACGCCAGGTGCGACCCGCGCTTGTCCCGCGCCATCGCATGAATCTCGTCGACGACCACCGTGCGCACGTTGGTGAAGAGCGCGCGCGATTTCTCCGCCGTGAGCATGATGAAGAGCGACTCCGGCGTCGTGACCAGCACGTGCGGCGCTTTTTTGAGCATGCGCTGCCGTTCGGCGGGCGTCGTGTCGCCGGTCCGCACCGCGGTGCGGATCTCGGCCAGCGGAATGCCCTGCTGCTCGGCTAAGGCCACCAGCTCGCCCAGCGGCACTTCGAGATTTTTGCGGACGTCGTTGGTGAGCGCTTTGAGCGGCGAGACGTAGACGACCAGCGTCTCGTCAGTAAGTTCGTTGGCGGCGGCGCGGCGCACCAGATCGTCGAGACACAGCGAAAATGCGGCCAGCGTCTTCCCGGAGCCGGTCGGCGCCGAGATCAGCACGTCGTGTCCCGCGCGAATGGCCGGCCAGCCCTGAACCTGCGGCTCGGTTGGCTTGCCATAGCGGCTGCCAAACCACTCGCTTACGAGCGGATGGAATCGATCGATCATAAGATGTAGAACACGTACGGCGGGAAAGCGGTTTTGTCATCCCGAGCGTAGTCGCCACCTTGTCATCCCGAGCGTAGCGAAGCGTAGTCGAGGGACAGCCACCAGCCAAGGCGTCGCGGCGAAGCAGTGGCTGCCCCGTGCGAGTCTACTATGTTTACATCCCGCGTTGTTTCGATGGGACATTCTATGTCGGAATGACGAACGACATCGAACGCCGCGTCAACGAGCACCACTATGGGATCGACCGCGACTGCTACACGTATGAGCGCCGGCCGCTCCGCGTCGTTCACGTGTCAGAATTTCGTTGGGTCGATCAGGCGATTGCCGCCGAGCGCTCGGGATGACAAGCTGGGCGACGGAGACCTACAGCCCCGGCCCCTTCCGCGTAAGATTTGCAACGAACACCGCGTGCCAGGTCGTGCCGCCGTCGAGCGAATACCCGATCTCGAAGTGATGCGCGTTCGGTGTGATGTCCGACCAGGCGTCGCGCATCAGGACGGCCTTACCGTCATAGGTGTCGGGGCCGATCAACTCGCCGCGCCCACCATGGAAGCCGCCGATGTACGAGGTATTAAACGCGCCGTCGCTACTGTCGGCATACGTCTGACTCCACTGATGCGCTTGCGGATTATAAAGGAAGAGCGTGAGCCCAGTGAACGCCGTCTTGCCACTACCCGCGGTGATCTCTTCCAAGAAGGCTTTGCCGTTCCAGATCTTTCGCCAGGTCACCGTACCGGTGAGATTGACCCACGACGACTGACGCAACGACCGGATATGCGTCGCCCAGGTTCCGTAGCTGAAATCGAAGTCGTGCGATGTGTCGGCAACGGAGTTCGCGCCTTCCGATGCCGCAACGGCGCTGGTGCGCGTCGCCTGCGCAACGAAGTTCGGCTCCCACGTCGCGCCGCCGTCGTCGGAAAGCGCTTGTTCGAAATGGTACGCGTTGGCGGTAATCTTCGAAAAGATCCAGCGCACCGTGACCGTGCGGCCGTTGACGACCTCGCGGTCGTAGAAGCTCCCTACGCCGCCGGCAAATGCTCCGTACATCGGCGACCCGAGCGTCCCATCGCTGCTGCTCGTGCCGTTGATCGCCCACTGGTGTGACGCCGGGTTGTACGTTCGCACGTGAAGCAGCTCGATATGCGACGGACCATCGGCAACCGTCTCGGACGTGCTCGCGCGACCATCCCACACTTTGCGCACCGTAACCGTACCGTCGTAGGTGACCCACTGCGTCGAATGGGTCAACGGGTGCGCCAAGCGATGGATCTGCTCGTGCCAGGTTCCGAAGTTGAAGTCGAAGTCATGCTGCCCGTCGCGCATCTGCGCAAACCCACGAAGCGGCGCGGCGATGAGACACGCGGCGAAGGCGCCGGCGATGAGGCGAGAGGCGGTGTGCATTGGGCGATGGTACCGAACGGAGCGGCGGACGGCAATCCGCACCCCGAGGTAACTATTCGCTAAAGCGTTCGATGTGGCCGCGACCAAACGCCTTGGCAGCGTCGATGAGCGGCAATATTGTGTGTCCGTACTCGGTGAGCGAATACATTACCCGCGCCGGAACGGGACCGGTTTCTTCGCGTGCGATGATGTCGTCGGCGATCAGCTCGGCGAGCTGTTCGGCCAACACCTTGCGAGAAACGTCCGGCAGAAACTGCTGAATCCCCGCGAAGTGGTACGGGCGCTCGGCCAACGAGTAGATGATGATCATCTTCCACTTCCCGCCGACAGCAGCAAGTGCCGCGGTCAGCGGGCAGTTACTCACCGGGTTGGCTCTACGAACTACAAGCATTTCTTGTCATCCCGAGCGTAGCGAAGCGTAGTCGAGCGAGCGACGCCATCTAGTGGTCGACGAACTTCGAGTCTTCGCTCAGTGTCGGATCGAGGCGCAACGCCTCGAGCGCATACTTGCGCGTCTCGTGGCCGCCGGGAACCACCACGCGCACCACGATCTCGTGCGGATGCACTTCCTTGACGGTGCCTTCTTCTTGGCTGCCATCGATAAAGACATGATCGCCAGGTTTGAACATAACGGGTCTCTTATTCGCCCCCTCGAAGGGGCGCTCATGCACACTTTGCTTCTCGCGGCGCTGCTGGCGCAAGTCGCGCCGGGCATGCCCAGCCTCGACTACTTCCTTGGGACCTGGCAATGCAACGGTTCGTTTCCCTCGACCGGAAAAGCGATTGCGTCGACGATGCATTTCGAGCGAGATCTCGGCGGCGCGGCGATCGTCAAGCATCACGACGACACACCACCCAACACCTATCACGCCGTGGAAGCGTGGAACTACAGCGCCAAGTCGCAGATCTTCAACGGTGCGCTCACCGACAACTTCGGCGGTGTGCGCCTGTTCACGTCCGACGGCTGGCACGGCAACATCCTGACCTGGAGCAGCGGCCCCGGCGTCGCGCCCATTCAGCAATTTGTCGGCGACACGCTGACCTGTAAGCGGAACGGCGCCCAATGATTGCAGCAGTAGCGACACCGGCCAGCATCGCAAGCGCCGTCACGCGCGCCGTGCGACCGTTGATGCAGCGCTACGATATTCCGGGGATGGCGGTCGGCGTCGTTGCCGATGGACGAATTTACGTCTACAACTACGGTGTTGCCTCAAAGACCACGCAGCAACCGGTCAACGCATCGACGCTCTTCGAAATCGGCTCGGTCACGAAGACGTTCACCGCGACGCTCGCCTCGTACGAAAACCTCCGCGGTACCCTCTCGCTCAGCGACATGGCGAGCGCCGATCTTCCGGCGCTGCGCGGAAGCAGCTTCGATCGGGTAAGCCTGCTCAACCTCGGCACACATACGGCCGGTGGCTTGCCATTGCAGGTTCCCGACGACATCACCAATGACGAGCAACTCATCTCCTATCTCCAACACTGGAAACCGCCCTACCCGCCCGGAACCTACCGCGTCTACTCCAACGTCGGGATTGGCGTTCTCGGATTCATCACCGCCGCACGTGCGCACGAAGATTTCAGCGCGCTGATGCAAACGGCAATCCTTCAGCCGCTCGGTTTGCACCACACCTATCTCAACGTTCCCGCCGCAGAGATGGCCAACTACGCGCAGGGCTACACGTCGAACGACGCGCCGATCCGAATGAAACCCGGCGAGCTCGCAGCCGAAGCGTACGGCATACGGACAACGGCTGGCGATCTCACGCGCTGGCTCCAAGCCAACCTGGCGATGCTTCCGGTCGCTGCGACGCTGCGGCACGCACTGGCGAACACGCACACGGGATACTATCAGACCGGCCCGATGACGCAAGATCTGATTTGGGAGCAGTATCCGTATCCGGTTTCGCTCGCGAACCTCGAAGCCGGCAACTCGTCGAAGATGCTGTTCGACGCAAATCTCACGACGGCGCTCGATCCGCCACAACCGCCGCGCGGCG
>JBEKBR010000063.1:0-10110 GCA_050015295.1 Candidatus Aquilonibacter sp.
GTGCTTTGCCGCAGTTGTGGCCACGTGCCGCAGTGTCCCCGATGCGATACGTCGCTGACTGCGCACCGCAGCGAAGGGCTCTTGCGCTGCCACTACTGCGATTTTCAAATGCCGCTGCCGAAAGTCTGCCCGGCATGCAAACTCGAAACGATTCGGGAGTTCGGCGTCGGCACTGAACGGGTGGTCGAAGAAGTGGCGCGGCTCTTTCCGGATGCACGAGTCGTGCGCATGGATTCGGATACGACCACCCGGGTCGGAGATCACGCCCGGCTACTGACCGAGTTTGGTGAGCGTGGCGACGTACTGGTCGGCACCCAGATGGTGGCGAAAGGGCTCGACTTCCCCACCGTCACGCTGGCCGGCGTGGTGGCAGCCGACGTCGGCCTCCACATTCCCGATTATCGTGCGGCGGAGCGCACCTTCGATTTGATCGCGCAAGTCTGCGGTCGCAGTGGGCGCGCAAGTATGGGCGAAGCGATCGTGCAGACCTACTCCCCGAACCATCCCGCGATCGTCCATGCTGCCAAGCATGATTACGAGGGTTTCGCGCGCGGCGAATTGGTGCAGCGCCGTGAACTGCGCTATCCGCCGTTCTCGCGCTTGGTCTATTTGGGCGTCATTGGTCGCAGTCGCAAAGTTGCTCACGACAGCGCCGAACGATATGCCGAACTGCTGCGCGGCGTCAATGTCGGCGAAGTCCTCGGGCCGGCCCCGTACCCCATTGCCCGCGTCAACAACGAATGGCGCTTCCGCATCGCGGTCAAATCGCGCACACCCAAGCCGCTGCGGTCCGCAATTAGGTCGAAAGTCCTACCGCTGGCGCGAGCGGAGCGGGGTTCGCGGCTCGCTATCAACGTCGATCCGTAGTCGAGGGCTTTTGTCAGCGAACGTATCTGTCACGGCAAGTCGAACAAAGAGACCGCTTCGGCGCTCAAGATTTCCGTCAACACGGCGCGCAATCGCGATGATCCGGAAGGAGTCGGCGTAACGCCTCTCAGGTTCTCAGCATTTCAGAAGGTGTAGGCAGTATGTCTATGCTCAAGCGGAATGCGCAGTGAACGACATCTTGCGGCGGAGCACCACGAATTAGGCAACGCGCTTCTTGTGCGCCGCGATTTTGACGGCGCGCGGCAAGCGTTCGAGCGAGCTATTTGGTTCGCGCCGGGCTTTGCCGCCGGGTTTAATGGTCTTGGCGCGGCCCTCCACGGTAAGCACGATTTATTCGGTGCAATCGATGCCTTTCGAGCTGCATTGGAGCTCAATGCCGAGTACGGCGAAGCCGCTGACAATCTCAGCGTTGTCTTGCGGGAACGCGGCAACATGGACGAGGCAAAACAGTGGTCCCTGCGCGCGATCGCTCTTGAGCCCCGCAACGGACGGTTTCTCCGGCATCTAGCCGACCATGAACCGGTCCGTGCGGATAGTGCGGTAGCTGAGCAACTTGAAAGCGCCGCGGCCATCGCCGAACAGCAACCGCTCGATATTCGCATCGAGACGCTGTTCGGTTACGCAAAGGTCTTGAGCGACCTCGGTCGCCTCGGAGACGCTTTTACGGTGTTGGTGCGGGCGAATCGGCTGCGTCGCCAGAGCATCGCCTATGACGAGGCGTCGATGCTGCGATCCCTCGATTCGTTGATCGACTCGCTCGACCGTCCTTTTGTCGACGCTACGCGCGACTGCGGCGACCCTTCAACGCGCCCGATCTTCATCGTCGGTATGCCGCGCTCGGGAACAACGCTGGTCGAAGCATTGCTTGCCGCGCATCCCGACGTGCGCGCCGGCGGCGAGCTCATGGCTTTTGAGGACGGTATTGCACTGATGCCGCGCATCGAGGCCGGCAGCTCCGTCGCCGAGCTCCGTAACGCATTGCGAAAACTCGGGGAGGCCTACATTCGCGAGACCGACGCCGCGGCGACGGGTGCATTGCATCTGACGGATAAGATGCCGTTCAACTTTCGCTTCATCCCTGTTATTCGTGCAGCGCTTCCGAATGCACGAATCATTCACGTGCGGCGTAATGCTCTGGATGTCGCTTTCTCATGTTTTGCTACGCTCTTCTTTTACGACATCCCATTTACGTACGATCTTGGTGAACTCGGTCGCTACTATGGCGCATACGAACGGCTGATGGCCGCGTGGACGAGTCTGGCGCCGCAAGGAGCCATCCTCGATCTTGAATATGAAGCGATCGTGGCGGATGTCCGGACGCAGGCGCGACGCCTACTCGCGTTCTGCGGCCTCGATTGGCACAACAACGTCCTGCGTTTTCACGAGTCTCGCCATCCGGTGAGCAGCGCGAGTCAGACGCAAGTTCGGCGACCGCTCTACGCGACGTCCGTCGGGCGCGGTGAAGCGCTCCGACCGCACCTCGAGCCTTTTGAACGGGCCCGCGAGGGGTGTCAACGCGGCCGGGCGTAGTCCTGGCCTCACCAATGCCGATCGATGCCGTTGTCAAGCTGGAAGCCGAACTAGACAACTTCAAACCGCACGAGGACCTTGCACGCCTGCTGCTCTTTCGGATACTGGCGATCGAGTATCCGCATCGTATTGGTGGCGGTCGCACTGCGGAACAGGCTGCAGCCGACATGAAGCACTACTTGGCAGCCCTCGAGTTGGCGGAATCCCTGTCCCTCGATCACATCGACCTGCCGACCGTTCAGGGGTTGCATGCGACTCTTGCCGGTCGCACCGGACAAACAGCGCTACGGAAGCAGTCGGTAGCCGTGAGGCCAAACATCCCCGACGCGCGAGGGAGGCTGATTGGGACGCCTCCCGCGGATGTGCTCCCCCGCATGGAGGAAGTGATTCGTAGTATTTACCGCAACCCGGGATTGGGACGTTTCGAGCGAATCGCGCTAGGCTATTTCGAAATCATTCGAACGCATCCGTTTGAAGACGGAAACGGGCGATTGTCTCGACTTCTCCTGACTGCTCTCGTCAGGCGGGAATTTCATTCGCATCTACTAGTAAATATCACGCGCATCATGCGATCCGACTTTCGCCTCTATCACCGCACGATTCGCAATCAGGATGAGGACGTATACGTTCGTTGGCTCAGCTATATCTCCGGAGCAGTCACGGCCGAGCTGCATGCTGCGGAGCGCTTCGGTGCGGCGCTTCTAAACCTCGATAGTGACGACCGCAATGCTACATTAAGAACGATAAAGCAGACGATTAAGGCGTTCCGTGAGGGCGGCGGCTCCTCGAGCCTTTTGCATTCGGCCGCCATCGCAAGTTCTGCAAAGTCAGCACAGCTTGTCATGGTACTTATGGACTAGGCCTGCTGGATTTACAGCGGAGAGCGTTTGCTGTAACGTCGTCTTTACAAAGGATTGTGGGTGTTCTCGATCGCCGCCCTGGCGCGGCGCGGGTCGGCTTCACCCCGCGTTATGAAGGGGTCACGGATGAACGCGCAAGGTGTTAGCGGCGTTACAACGGCCGACGTGCCGGAAATTCTTGCCCAGCAGCCGGGGACGGCAGCCCCTATTAGTGTCACGGGAGAGAACGGAGCGGTCGTACCGCAGAGTACGTTAACCGCTCTATTCGATCAAAACGGCAACTACGTCGGATCTTATGGTATCGACCCGAGCACCGGAGCATTCTCAGCATGGAATGCGCAGGGTCTGGAGACGAGCTTCCAAGCTTTCGCAGCTGAACATCAGCTCGCGAATGGCGCCACCCCATTTGCATCGGACGGTGGCAATGCCGTTCTTTATAACGCCTCTGGGCAAGTCATTGGGCTCGACGTCGCCGGCTACGTCGTCGACAAGGGCGATATGGCCCAGAACACAACTGGGCCGGGACTCGACGGTGATATAACCGTCTACGATGAGACCGGGCAGAATGCTCTTGGAACGTTCGGGTACAGCGCGGCCGATGGGTATTTTTTGGTCAATGGAAGTGATGCGAACACGTTTCTCGAGCAAGAGGGCGGCTTTACCGCAGCGCAGCTTTCGCAAGCCGCGCAGTCGCTGCAAACAAACGGCGATTGGGATCCGTCCAATGCCACCGATGCTGCGGTGCGCCAGGTGCTAATTGAAGAGGTAATTGCGCAAAATACAAATTCCCTGGCTACGGTTACAACGGGTGTCTACGATGCAAACGGCAATTACCTCGGCGCCTTCGGCGTTTCGGCGAACTCATACGTCGTTTTCGATCAAGATGGAATCACCAATAATACGACCGTTTATCAGGACGATGGCATTACGGTCGCCGATCAGTTCGACGCCGCTCAGCTCTTAACGCTAACGACTCCGATCGTCGCGTCGGATTATACGAATCTCCGCCAGATCAACGCCGCGCTATCCGCATACATGCTCAGCCAGGCGGCATCGCAGCCGCTAACCAGCAGCGTTGATATTTACGACAACGGGGAATTTAGCGGTGCTGTTGGAATCGATTCGCAAACGGGACAACTTGCCGTCGAGGAGACCAACGGCGTAATCCTCGATGTAGATAGCGCCTTACTCTCGCAATATGGGTTGTCAGCCTCACAGCTGAGCGAGGGTCAGCAATCGTGGGCGGCACCGACCTCGACGCCGCTGACATATGCACAATCGCTCAATCTATCCGAGACGTCGTCGGCACTCGGAAGCCTGTTGGAAAATGCAGGTTCGAATCCTTTCGGCGCGATGACGCCGGCGCAGGTCGCCAAATTGACCCCACAACAACTTGCTAGTTACAGCGCGTCAGAAATTGAGGGGCTGACCGCAGCGCAAATCAACGCTCTGTCGACGACACAAATTCAAGCGGTCAACGCCGGCGGCTTCAGCGCTGCAGCGCTTGCAGGACTTTCGGCGAACAGCGTAAAGGCGTTCTCAAACGCGCAACTCGCGGTGCTCGACGATCAGCAACTCCAGGCGCTAGCCCCGGCAGAAGTCGCCGTATTGTCGCCGACGCAATTGGCGGCGTTCTCCGCGGCACAGGTAGGCGCTCTAAGCGCGGCGCAAATCAGCGCTCTGTCTACGGCGCAAATACAAGCGATCAGCGATACCGGCCTTAGCTCCGAGGTCCTGTCGGGGCTCTCACCAAGCAGCTTCGCTGCTCTGTCAAACGCGCAGCTCACTGTACTCGACGTCCAGCAGCTGCGGGCCCTGACACCGGCCGAACTGGCGGCGCTGTCCGCCGCGCAGTTCGCTGCGTTCGCGCCCGCACAGTTGGCGGAGCTTTCCAACGCACAGGTCGGTGCTCTTAGTGCGGCTCAGATCAACGCACTTTCGGCACTGCAGATCCAGGCGCTTAACGTGAGCGCGCTGGGCGAGGCCCCACTTGCTGGGCTGTCGGAGAGCGCTGTGCAGTCGTTCTCGCAGGACCAAATTGAGGGTCTTTCCGAGAGCCAGGTCGACTGGCTCGGCGATGCTGTGCAGTGGTTCACATCGCAGCAGGTTCAGGACCTGTCATCCACGCAGATGCAAGCTCTAACCGCCTCTCAACTGACGGTGTTCTCTGCAGCGCAGTTATCGAGCCTCGCGGCGACGCAGTTAGCCGCGCTGCTGCCGGAACAGATCGCGACCTTCACAGGCTCGCAGACGGCGTCTTTTGACGGAGCGCAGCTGTCATTGCTGAACACGGCGCAGATCGATGCGGTCGGTCGAGGCCAACTCGTGTCGCTAGCCGAGTCGCAGCTTGGCGTCGTATCGACGGCGACAAATGGCCCGATATTGACCCCAAATCCGGGTTGGCAGCCCTATGGCGTGCCGACTGTCACGAGTGATGGGACGAATACTACGACCACGAATCAGATGTGGAACACTCTTACCAATACTTTGTGTACGACAACGGCGGTCAACGGCCAAGTAACTCAGTTCTGCTGGGTAACTTACGCTGACGGCGCGGGCCCATCCACCGATAACCCTCAGATCATTGGCACAACGACTCAGACAGACGGACCGAATGGCAGCTACACCGATGTGTCCACGAACGAGAATGGCCAAATTTCGTTTATCAATGTAACGCTCCCTTATATACCGGGGACAACAACGAGTGCCGGCGGTGCGCAATTCGTAGTCGACGGGCCAACAGCTACGGCTCAGCTTACCGGACCGGGTGGCACCCAATTGGGTACCGTAACGATTACCGTTACATCGAATCTTGCAACCCAAATGGGCAACGGGCTCGACGTGGGCTCTACGATCGCCAATGCGGTGGAGCCGGGGGTGACGCCGTCGATTACTTCGTACGGGATCATCTTCGGTGCGATTGGAGCATTCGCTGCTGGGTCCGATAGCACTTACACCGTTGTCTTCAACACTAACGCAATAACTGGCTCCATGACGTTAGCGCCGGACCCAAATCTCGCACAGCTCGGTATCGGAGCGGCAGTGGACGTTAGCGGAAATCTTCAGTTCTCCAACGGTGACGCGTGGACTGCAACGTCCGTGTTGGGATTCGAGACACAAATTTATACCACGGCGGATGGTACAGTTTTCACAGAGACCGACGGCTGTCCCACAACTGCCGTAACGCCGGACGGCTCTGAGTGGGTGTTAGGCTCAGACGGCAACTTCCAATATTCTGGCCCAGCTGGGAGCGCGCCGCCGGGAGCAGCGCCCTCACCCACGGGCTCGCCAAGTGCCAGCCCGCAGCCGCCAGACGGTCAAGCGGCTCCGCTTTTGCCGGCGTTTTTGGGCGGACCGGGACCGGTTGTCGGCTCGAGCAATAGCGGGACCACATCCGCAAGCAACAGCGGAACGACGTCTGGAAGCGGCAGTGGAGCAACGTCTGGAAGCGACAGTGGAACAACGTCTGGAGGCGACAGTGGAACGACTTCTGGAACCGACAGTGGAACGACTTCTGGAACCGACAGTGGAACGACTTCTGGAACCGACAGTGGAACGACGTCTGGAAGCAACAGCGGAACGACGCCGGCAAGTTCCAGCGGCTCAGGCAGCAGCGGATCGACGTCTGGAAGTTCCAGCGGCTCAGGCAACAGCGGAACGACATCGGGAAGCAGTAGCGGATCGACGTCTGGAAGTTCCAGCGGCTCAGGCAGCAGCGGATCGACGTCTGGAAGTTCCAGCGGCTCAGGCAACAGCGGAACGACATCGGCAAGCAGCAGCGGATCGACGTCTGGAAGTTCCAGCGGCTCAGGCAACAGCGGAACGACATCGGCAAGCAGTAGCGGATCGACGTCTGGAAGCTCCAGCGGCTCAGGCACCAGCGGAACGACGTCGGGAAGCGGCAGTGGCACGACCAGTGGAGGCGGGAGCGGAACGCCCTCCACCTACACAGTCACCTCAGCTGGAAGCGGGACAATCTCTGGAGACGAAAATGCGGGCGCTAACGGGGCAGACGGTGGCACAAGCACCAATGGGACAACCTCAGGCACTCACGGCGGAGCCCCAGGCGGAAAACCGTTGTGACCACGGGCAAGGACCGAAGTTCTGCGGCCCACGGGGCGATGGTTTTTTAGGCGGAACTGGCTTCCTGGATGGCGTGGCCGCTGGGTTTTCACGTGCGCTCTTGACCATAATCCTACAAGGGCTAGCGCTTGCCGCGTGGGCTTCCCCATGCTTTGCAGATGCACGCGCTTCGTATACGCCGCCGTCGGGATGGGCGCCGCTAGGAGGGCCCGGCGTCACCGTTTCGCCCCCTAACTATTGGCAGCTCCGAACAACCGATATTGCGTATTGGCCCGTTTTACCAGGGCCAATCGATACGAGTGATGTCGAGGTAGAGAAGCGGTGGAACAATGTTCCCCTTCGCAAGGGGTGGAAGCTCGCCGAGTCGATCGTCACACAGGAACACGCGTGCGCGGGTGATGCGTGGTGGATCCGACGATCGTTCGAGCTACCGGGGGGAACGGACTATCGGCAGATCAGGCTGGAATTTCGCAGGGGGCAGTCGATGGCGACGTTGATGTACGATCTTCGGTCGAACTCCGAGAAAGAGGACCCAACGGTCCTGGCCTCTTTTTTGGATTTTTGCAAGCGTGGTTGAGAGCGTTCGCGTGGCGGCGACGTTTACGGCGGCGCTGACACTGGAGACTGTCGGAAGACTGCTACTTCACGGCGCATTTGCCAGCGGGCTCCTAGATACTTCCGTCGCGTCGGCCCCACCGGCACCGTTGGCGGCGGTTCTATGTCAAGCATTTCTAACGGTTGCGCGCGCGGCGCTGCTCTACGCGGTTGTTTTTTTCCTGGGCGCCAGGCGTGTGATCGCGGCACCGCTCATTCTAAGTAAGACGGCGATACAGGCAGCGACCACTTCTCCGGCACTCGCGACGCTCATCGCAGGGGCACTAGCCTTGCTGCTCGCGCGCGGCTCAAGACCCATTCGGACGGCCCCACTGGCGCCTAGCGGACTCCCAGAGGTGATTAGCTCCATGATGAAGCAGGCCGCCATAACAAAGGAGGTGACGTTGCTAGCCGTCGCCGTGAGCATCGCTTTGTCCGTAACATTTTGTCTTCTTGCTATGCGTGGGAAGTGTGTTGAACCGAGGACTGTGGCGATGGTTTCGGTCGCAGGCGCCTTGGTGGGAACGTACTTTACGCTAGCAGGGGTCTAGCCTTCCGAGTGCAGCACGTGAGCGAACCTAATATTTCTCTAAGGTTCCATCGGCGCGGCAATGCGTTGTTGGCGCAAGGTGACCTGCGCGGTGCTCGCCGAGCGTTCGAGCAAGCGATCATAGCAAAGCGGACTTTTGCCCCAGCCTACAACGGCCTTGGCGTCGCTCTTCACAGAGAGCGTGATCTCGATCGGTCTATCGAAGCGTTTCGGGCCGCGTTGCGGATTGATTCCGGTTACGGCGAAGCGGCAGACAATCTTGGCGTCGTTCTGCGGGAACGCGGCGACTTGGACGAGGCAAAGCAGTGGTTCTTACGCTCCATCGAACTTGAGCCGCGCAACGGACGCTTTCTGCGCCATCTCGCCGATCATGAGCCGGTGGGCGCGCACAGCCCACTCATCAACCAGCTCGAAACCGCCGCTACGAATGTGGAGGAGCTATCTTTAGATCTTCGCATCGAGGCGTTATTTGGTTACGCGAAAGTATTAAACGACGTGGGGCGCGTGAAAGAGGCGTTCTCCATTCTCAAGGACGCGAATCGCCTGCGCCGCGAAATGATCGTCTACGACGAAGCATCGACGCTGAGGTATCTCCGGACGTTGGCTCGAACGTTTGGCCGTGCATTTGTTGATGCCACGCGCGGTTGTGGCGACCCATCGAGCCGTCCGATATTCATTACGGGAATGCCTCGATCCGGAACAACACTGCTCGAGGCGTTGATTGCGGCGCACCCAGATGTCCGCGCAGGCGACGAGCTCTCGACGTTCGAGCGCGGCATCAGCTCGATGCCGCCGTTAGAAAATGGGACCACCGCCGGCGAGCTGCGTAACGCACTGCGATCGTTAGGGACGTCGTACGTCCGCGACACCGATGCGCTGGCGGGTAACGCGAAACACCTCACGGACAAGATGCCCTTTAACTTTCGTTTCATACCGATTATGTACGCGGCGTTGCCGAATGCGCGGATCATCCACGTGCGGCGAAATCCTTCAGACGTTGCGTACTCGTGCTTCGCAGCACACTTTTTCGACGACGTCCTATTTACGTACGATCTGTCTGAACTTGGCCGTTACTACCGTGCATACGAAGAGCTCATGGCCGCGTGGGGAGATGCCGTGCCGTCCAGTACAATCCTCGAAGTCGAATATGAAGAAATAGTGGGAGACGTTGAAGCTCAGATGCGGCGCGTTCTAGGCTTCTGCGGCCTCGACTGGCATGATGACGTGTTACGCTTTCATGAATCTCGTCGTCCGGTGCGCACCGCAAGTCAGACTCAGGTGCGGCGACCCCTTTATGCCACGTCCGTCGGACGCGCCAATGCGTTACGGTCTGAGCTCGAGCCTTTCGAACGGGCTCGCAACGGTTTCTAACGCTCGGATAGGACTACCGCAGTCATGAGCAGTATTTAGTCGAGCGGAGCAGTATATTGCTCCGCTTGATTGCGTCTGGAGGTTTCCGTGGGCTCTTCGTTCGGTACCCGGCTCTAATGAAATAGATCAAAATATAAATGCGGCTGGAACCGTGCCTGTAGGCGTGTACAGCGCGCAGGGCGATTATATCGGCGCGTTTGCCGGTCAGACCACAACGTTCGTGGCCTACAATCA
>JBEKBR010000064.1:0-9950 GCA_050015295.1 Candidatus Aquilonibacter sp.
CACGCCTCGTACCGCGGCATCGTCTTCGATCGCTTGCACGCGGCGTTTGCCTATAGCAACAGCACGGTTTTTCTCGCGCCGCTCGAAGCGCACGCGCAAGGCGCCGACTTCGTCGTGCGCGGCGCGCTCGAGATCGGCGACAACGTACATTCGCGTTTGGCCCTGCACGTGAGCGCGCCGGCCGATGTGTTGCCCTACGCGGGCGCGCTGCTGGGGAACGAGCCGCTGGTCGGCGACTTCATGCTCGACGGCGCGGACACGAACTTCTACGGGTACGGCGCACTGCAATCGGCGCGCGGCATCGCGCGCATGGCAGCGGTCGCGCACGCCGATCGCGGCGGCATTCTCGACGTTGCGCCGTTGTGGATCGATGCCGGACGCGGGAAGTTTTACGCCGGGTATGCACTCGACCGCGTGCACGATACGAGCGCGTTCTGGATCCGAGCGCAGCATCTCGCGTTGCACACGCCGGTGCATCCGTCGTTCCTGACCACGGCGCTGCCGGTCATGCCGCCACTCGACGGCATCGTCGACGACGCGTCGATTCTCGGCGGCGGCCGTAGCGGCAATCACGCGCTGCTGGCCGGCAGCGTGCAGCTCAACCGTGCGACGATTGCCGGCGTGCAGTTGGACGCGGTGAGCGCGACGTTCGCCGGCACGCTCGCCAACGCGGCGATCGATCCGATCGTTGCGCGCGGACCATGGGGTTCGCTCGACGGCACCGGTGCGCTCTCGCTGAACACGATCGCGGTGCGTGGAAACTACCGCGGGACATTGCAGGGCTTGCGTCCGTTCATGGGCGACTTGCCTGCCGCCGGCGACATCAGCGGCGTTGCCGCGCTCGCGCTCGGTTCGCAAGGCATCATCGTGCAAGCTGACGGCATGCAGCTGCGCAATGCGAACATTCACGGCATTCCGCTTTCGGGCGCAACCGGGACGCTCGCGATTCGCGGCGGCCATCTGCGCATCGAGAGCGTGCGCGCCCAAGTCGCGAGCGGCACGGTCGTCGCCGCCGGACCGTACGATGCCGGCATCTCGCTGGTTGCCACGCGTCTCGACGGCGGAGAATTACGCGCACTCGGCTTGCCGCTCGACAGCGGCGTTGTCGACGCGCAAGGCAAACTCGCGGGCGGAACACCGCTGCCGGCGTTCGACGGCGGCATCGCGCTTGCGAACGGCCGGGTCGCGCATCTTACCGTTGCCGGCAGCGGGCTGATCGCGCTGCATGGCGATGGCGCGCGACTGGATCACGTCGTCGGCGGCGTCGACGATATCTACGCGCTTGCCTCTGGCGATCTCGGTGCACTGTCGTCGGGCGCGCCGCAGTACGCCATCGACGCGCAAGTGCCGGCCGGCAGTTTGCAAACCGCGATCGCGGCGCTCGGCATCAACGGCCATTATAGTGAAGGCACGTTCAACGCGTCGCTCCGCGTAAGCGGCGCGGGCTTGGCGCCGCACGTCGAAGGTCCAATCGGCGTGACGGCCGGGTCGGTCAACGGGTTGTACTTCACCGATGCGAGCGGCATCCTCGGCGCCGACGCGACCGGTGTGAACGTCGACGACGGCGGCGTCACCTTCGCAACCACGCAGCTCGCCTTTAATGCCGCAGAAAATCCGCATCTCAGTTCGCTGCAGATCGACGCACCGCACGCCGATCTCTCCGACTTCAATAATTTCTTCAATACCGGCGATACGCTCGCCGGCAGCGGCGGCGTGCGCTTCGACGTGGTCTCACAAGGGCACCGCCTCTCGAGCAACGGCGACATCGCGATTGCC
The DNA here is from genome assembly GCA_050015295.1 of Candidatus Aquilonibacter sp. GTDB lineage: Bacteria > Vulcanimicrobiota > Vulcanimicrobiia > Vulcanimicrobiales > Vulcanimicrobiaceae > Aquilonibacter. The sequence continues at coordinate 1,777 of JBEKBR010000064.1, forward strand.
GGCTTGCGCTACCGCAACCTTCCGTTCGGGAACACGAATGCGTCGTGGTCGAGCGCGCATAACGTGTTGCGCGGATCGCTCGACGTCGACGGCTCGATCGGCGTGCTGCACTCGCACGGATCGATCGGTATTGCAGACGAACTCGACGTCTTGCCGCGGATGCGCGACTCGTACTATTCCGTCGACGCCGACGTCACACAGTTCGATCTCTCGACCTGGATCGCCGCGCTCGGCTATCCCGAAGTCGCCGTTACCGGTCGCGTCAACGGCAGCGCGACGGTCAACGGCCGCTACCCGCTGCTGCAGATGCGTGGGAACGCCAGCATGCAGAGCGGCACCGTGTGGCGCTTACCGATCGATCAGGCGGACTTGACGTTTTCGTCGAACGGCGGACGGCTCACGATCGATTCGTTTAACTTGAACGCGCTCGGTTTAACGGCGACCGCCAGCGGCAGTTTCGGTTTTACCGCGCAGGCGCCGCTCGCGCTCACGCTCCACGCGAGCACGAGCGACTTGCCGAAGCTTGTTGCGCAGCTTGCTCGCCGGCAGTTGCCGGTGCAAGGTACGTTCGAATCGACGCTGCAGATCGGCGGGTCGCTCGCGAGCCCAACCTACGAAGCCGCGTTCGCTGCGAAGAATGCGGTACTCTACGGCATCATTGTGCCGTCGGCATACGGCGAACTTGCGCTCCACGGCAACGACGTCGTGTTGCACAACGCCAGTGTGACGCTGCCGAAAGGTACGATCTCGCTGCAAGGCTCGGCCCCGATTCAACTCAACCCGTTTCGCTTTGGGCCGCCGGGACGGCCGATCAGCCTTGCCGTCAATGTGACGGGCGTCGATCCGACGGCGTTCGATGCGATCGCCGGCAACGACACCAAGCTCGGCGGCGCGATCGACGGATCGCTTGCGATCGCCGGCACGGTCGCTGACCCGCGCATCACCGGACGCTTCAGCGTCGCGAAGGGCACGTACATCAGCAACTTGGAACGCACGCCGATCACGGGGATCACGGCGTCGATGACGTTCAATCAAACATCGGCTACCGTCGATACACTGCAAGCCAAGTTTGGCACCGGTACCGTGACCGGCTCGGGCCACGTGGCCTTCGGCGCGACCACGACCTACGCGATCGACGTCAAAGCGCACCAGGCGCAGTTGAACGTGCCTGAGTTCGGCAGTGGCGCGTTCGACGCCGCGCTGACGCTCACCAAAACCAGCGGTCACGATGCACTGCTGGGCGGCACGGTCGCGCTCTCGAACGCTGCGATCCCGTTTGCCGCATTCATTGCCGCGACGCAAAAGGGTGCGCAGAGTAGCGGCCCTCCGCTCCCGCTCGACTTCGATATAAAGATGGACATCGGGAAAAACGTCCGTGTCAAAGGCTCGGGCTTCGGGGCCGGACTCGACATCGGCGCGACCGGCAGCGCCCACCTGGCCGGCAGCCTGGCCGCACCGACCCTCCAGGGGACCTTCGCCTCGACCAGCGGCACCTTGACCTTTTACGACCGCGCCTTCCGCGTGCAGTCGGCCAAGGTGGTGTTCGACCCCGCCCAGGGCATCGTCCCGACGCTCCGGGCAACCGCCACCACGCACGTCTCGAACCCCGACCCCACCAGTCCCTACGGCTCGGTTGACGTCACGGTGGCGGTCGACGGGCCGGTGACCAACCCGAAGCTGACCTTCACCTCGAGTCCGCCCGGCTACTCGAACGACCAGATCCTGGCGATGATCGCGCCCTTTGGGGGGCTGATCCTCAGCGGGCTCTCGTACGCCCCGACGCAGGGCGGCGCGGCCCCAGTTCTCGGCAGCCAACTGGTCGGCCCGACGTCGTCTTCAATCACGGCCGGCCAAGAAGCGTTCAATATCGTCAACGCCCAGTTCATGGCGGGGCTGCTCTCGCCCGTCGAAGGCGCCCTCTCCCAGAGTCTTGGCGTCCAAAACGTCAACCTGACGCTCGATTATTATGGAAACGTCGGGTTCTCGGCGTCACGTTTCCTCGGCAAGACCGTGAACTTCTTATATGCCGCCACGTTTGGGATCCCGCAGCGCACCTCGTTTGGCTTGGAACTGGTTGGGCAGCGCGCGACGAGCGCGCAGCTTTCCTTCTATTTCACGAATGGACCCGAGAAGCTGTTCGAGACCCCGATCGGCTCGGAGACGTCAGGCAATCGTTTGTCGGTAGGCTTGCCGTTACAAGGCACACAGGGTTTCGCATTTACGTTCCAGCGGTTTTTTTGGTGAAAACCCCAGCATTTATAAGGTGGCAAGGACCGCCCACCGCTAGCGCGAACCAGGGGCCGGAACTCTGCTGGCCTCTGTCAGCCTCCATGCCCACAGCAAGGACAACAAGAATCGCATGATCTTCGACCTTCGGCGCGCGCTACGCGCTCTGGTGCGTAGCGCGGCTGCCGTGCTCGCCCTCGTCGTCGCGCTTTCGATCGTCGCGTCGCCCGCCGCTCGTTCGGCGGGTCAGGAACCGGAGATCGTCTCCGTCGACGTTACGGGGAACCTGCACGTGCCGACCGCCACGATCATGCAGGTGATTCAAGCGCGTCCGGGCGAGGTCTACGACCCCAAGATCGTGCAGGGCGACCTGCAGCGCATTAGCGCGCTCGGGTATTTTGCGGACATTGCGGCGCCGCTCATTCGCGCACGCCCCAACGGCGTCGCGATTACCTACCGAGTGATCGAGTATCCGGTGGTCACCAAGATCTCGTTCACCGGCAATAAGAGCGTGTCGAGCGACACGCTACTCGCGTTGATGGACCTTTCGGTCGGGCAAGTCTTCAACACCAACACGTTCCACTCGGACGTGCTCAAGATCAATAACTACTACGAGCGCATCGGCTACGGTGGCCAGGTAGCGACGCACATCAAGAATTTGAATTTCGATACGAAGACCGGCGCGCTCGCGCTGACGATTCAAGAAGGCCTGACGGTGCGCGCGATCGAGATCAGCGGCGATCCGTACTTACCGATCCCGCTGATCCTGCAGCAGCTCACGCTCAAACCCGGCATGGTGTACTCGGACGAGATTCGTCTGAAAGACCAAGACAAGCTCAAGAGTTGGTACGACGACAAGTGGCACATCGAGCTGGGCAACTTCGAAGCCGGTATCGACCCCACGTCGGTCGACGAAAAAACCGGCACGGCGATCGTCAAGTATGAAGTCGACGTGGCGCGCGTCGCGGTGGTGCAAATCACCGGCAATACGCGCACTAAAGACCGGGTGGTTCGGCGATTGCTGCGCGTCACGCCGGGCATGATCGTGAATACCGATTGGATCAAAGCCGACTACGAGCGTCTCAATTCGACCGGTTACTTCTCAAAGGTCAATCCCGATATCAAACCTGGACCCGATGCGAAGAAGCCGCAGGACGTCACGCTCGTGTGGGAACTCACCGAGCAGCGCACCGCGCAAGCGTCGGTCGGCTTCGGCTACTCGGGCGGCATCACCGGCGAAGGTCTCTACGGTACACTTGGTTTTACCGATACCAATCTGCACGGTACGGGCAACTCGGCGTCGCTTCAGTTCCAGCAAGGCGCCCGCACGACGTCGGATACGCTCTCGGGCTCGATTCCGTATTTGGGCGATTCGCCCCAAGGCGAGAAGTATTCGCTCAGCGCGAGCATTTTCTCGATAAAACAGACGTACTATTATCCCGTCTACTCCGTGACGTCGAGCACCGTCGCGCCGGCGCCCATCGTGGGCGGCACGGCAGCGCCGATTCCGGTGACGTTGTACGAGAACAGCAATGCGGCACTGATCAGCGGCGTCGTTTCCACCAGCGAGTCGTCGCAGCAAGGCTTTAACGTCTCGCTCGGCCGCCGGCTCTCGGACTACATCACCGCCTCGCTTACGCCGCAGATCTCAGAGGTGAAGTACTCGACGACCGTTCCGTCGCCGTACTATTTCTCGGGCTCGCAGCCAAACGTACTGGTGGGCCCGACGCCCAACCCGCTCGAATCGAACGAATCCGTCAACGGCAGCTTCGGCATCTCGGCGAGCTCGATCGCCAACGTCAACACCGGTCTGCCGTATCAGCTCAACACGCTGACGTTTGGCCTGGGCACCTCGCCGATTACGACCGACGATCCCTACAATCCGCGGCACGGCTGGACGGCGCAGTTCCTCGAGGAAGTGTCGTCGCCGTCGTTCGATTCGAGCTTCGACTTTACCGAAACGACCTTCAACGTCGCACGCTTTTTGCCGGTGCTGCGTTCGGCGACCTTCGCTATCCACGGACTCTACGAATTCTCGACCGGCGTAATCCCGCCGAATAATCTCTTCACCTTCTCGGATCAACAGGTGCGCGGCTACGATACCGTCTTCTATGGTACCGACGCGTTCCTCGGACAAGTTGAATTGCGCCAGCCGTTGACAGCCGATCGAAAACTTTCGGTCGTGGCCTTCGTCGATGAACTGGACTACCGCATTCGCGGTGCATATCCGGAGCTCGATCCCTACACCAACCGCGTGATCGGCTATCCCGCTGATTGGTCGCTGCGCGGCGATTTGGGCGTCGGTTTGCGCTTCGACGTACCGCAGCTCGGTCTACACACGATCCGCATCGACTTCGCTAAGGGCGCCAATGGCGGCCACACGAGTTTCGGCATCGGCCAAAGCTTCTGATCGATTGACGTAAGGAACATTCATGACACGACGCTACATTGCAACACTACTTCTCCTCCTCGGTCTGAGCGCTGCGATCGCGCCGGCCGCGATTGCCGCTGATCTTACCGACGTGGGCTTCATCGATCAGTCCGCGCTCGGCAGTCTGCCCGCGTTCGTGGCGGCCAATCAGCAGCTTGCAGCATATAAAGAACAACTCAACGGCCAGTTCGCCAACGCGATGCGCAGCGCGAAGTCGGATGCCGACAAGCAGCGCATCTCGCTGCAATTCCAGCAAGAGTTCTCGGACAAGCAAAATGAACTCGTCGGCCCGCTATATCAGCGCACGCAGCTTGCGATCGCCAACGTGTCGTCGGCGCACAAACTCTCGGTCGTGGTCGACAAGCGTATCGTGATCTACGGCGGACAGGACATCACCAGCGACGTCATCAGCGCGGTGCGCAGCTCGTCGGCGATTCCGCAGCCGCAAGCCAGCCCGCCGCCTTCGGCAATCGGCTTCGTCGATCAATCGGCGCTCGCCAACTCGGCCGACGTCAAGAGCGCGAGCAGTCAACTGCAAACGTTCCAACAGCAACAGCAGCCGATCTACGCCAAGCGCTTTAAAGACGCAACCGGCGACGTGGCCAAGCAGCAGGTGATGGCGGACTACAACAAGGCCGTCCAAGACGAGCAAAACAAACTGCTCAAGCCGCTGGTCGATCAAACCAAGAACGCGACCGCGTCGGTCGCACGCAGCAAGAGCCTCTTGCTCGTGGTCGATCGCGCCGACGTGGTCTTCGGAGGTACGGACATCACGCAAGATGTCCAGAATGCACTTAATAAGTAGGGCGCCACGCGTAGCGCTCGCAAGTTGGGTCCTAGCAGCAGCTGCCTTGTGCGGCTGTTCGCATGTCGACGTGCACTCCAATGCTGTACGCGGCGTTGCGTACATCCGCGTCGATGATGTGATCAAACATCACCCGCTCTATCCGCAGCTCGAGCAGCTCAACAACGCCATTGCTGCGATCAACTTCGAGGCAGCGCTTCCGCGCGCGCCGCTGACGCCCGCGCAGATTGCAGCGCAAACCAAGGAGCTCAACGGCCAACTGCAAGCAGCGCAAAGCCGCGCGAACGCCGTCATCGGAGCGAAACAGCAAGAGTACACCCAGCAAGAGCACGACGCTGAAGTCGCGGCGGTGAAGGCCGCGGGCATCGATCCTGCCGCCGCGGGTCTGGGCCAAGCGATGAATGCGACGTCAGCGCAACAAGCGCAAGCGGCGGCCGCGGCGGCGCAGCAAGGCTACGCGGAGTATCAGCGCGGCGTCATCGCGCAGGACAACGCGGCGATGCAATCGGTCGCGCAACAGTTGAGCAAGGCGGCCGACGATAAGTTCCGCGCCCGCGCCGAGCAATATCAGCAAAACGAGAGCGATCTTTCGCTCAAGCTCGCGCAGGAAAATTCGTCACAGCGCATGGCCTTGCGCACGCAGCTCAACACGCTCTCGCTCACGACCGACCAGCGCAAGAGCGTCAACGATCAGCTTGCCGCGCTCGACAAGAAAGAGTCGGACCAGCTGGGCGCGCTGCGCAGCGCCGACGCGCAGGCGCTGGCGGCATACCGCAAGCAGCTGGCCGCGCAGACCTCGAGCCAGATCCGCTCGCAGCAGACGGCGATCCAGGCGCAGACCGGCGCGAAGCTCGCCCAGCGCCGCAACGCGGTGGGGGCCCAGCTCCGGGGTTTGGGTGGCCCGCCCGTCCCGACCGTGAGCCTGCCGCCCAACCTACGGCAGCAGCTCGGGCAGATCCACCAACAATACGCGGCCAAATTCCAGGCCGATGCGCAGCAGGCGGTCGAAGAGTATCAAGCGACCAAGAGTGATCTCGACGCGCAGTTTGCCGCGCTGCACGGCCAGGGGACGACCGCCACCGGTGCCGCTGCCGTCCAGCTCAAGAGTCTGCAGAAACGTCAGGACCAACTGCAGACGCAAATTCAGAACCAGATCCAAAGCGAGGCCGTGCGCCTCGCGCAGCAAATGGGATTCTCCCTCGTCCTCGATGACGTTCAGGCCGCAAACGGCGGCTACGATCTGACCAACGACCTCATACACGACCTCGAAAGCCAACACGAGTGAAAAAACAGCTACTTCTTGTTACTCTCGCTGCCGCGATGTTCGCGGGCTGCGCCAATACGAGCCCCGTTGGGCTCGTCGACGTCAACCGCGTCGTGCAAAACTGGTCGGTGTACCAGTCGTTCCAGCAGCAGTTGCTGGCCGACGAGCAGTCCATCGCTCAGAGCAAAGCTTCGACCGCGGTCAAGCAACGTGAAGCCGCGGCATTGCAAAAGAAATATGCCGGCATCACCGATCAACTCACCAAGCAAATTCGCGATGCTGCAACCAAGGTTGCGCAGCAAGAGCATCTGACGCTGGTGGTGACCAAAGAGGGCATCGGCTACGGCGGCGTCGACATCACCAAAGATGTCGAGAGCGCGATGAACATTACGGACAAAGCTACACCCGCGTCGACCTAAGGTCGAAGGCCACGACATGTTGGGAACGCTCGCTGACCTGCAGGCTCGCGTGGGCGGACGCCTCGTCGGTGACGGGTCGGTCGCAATTGCGCGGGTAAGCGCGGTTGACGACGCGAGCGCCGACGCGTTGACTTTCGCGACCGATGAAAAATACTACGCAGCGGCGCTTGCAAGCGGCGCCGCGGCGGTATTGGTCGATGCCGCGGTGAGCATCGACGAAGCGGCCGCGAGTAAACCGCTGCTAATCGTCGAAAACGCGCGTGCCGCACTGGCAAACTTTCTTGCCGCGCTCAAACCGCCGCGTCCGCGCGGGCCGTATCGCCACTCCTCGGCAACGATCGAAGCCGGTGCGACGATCGGCGACGATGTGTACCTCGGTGCGCACTGCTACGTCGGTGCGCGCGCGAAGATCGGCCGCGGAAGCACGATTAGCCCGGGTGCGTTCGTCGGCGACGACGCGCAGATCGGCGAAGATACGTGGCTGCATCCGCGTGCGGTTGTGCACGAGCGCTGCGTCGTTGGTTCGCGCGTCGTGCTGCACTCGGGCAGCGTGATCGGCAGCGAGGGCTTTGGCTGGGCCTTCATCGACGGACGACTCGAACGTATTCCACAAGTCGGCAACGTGGTGCTCGACGACGAAGTCGAAATCGGTGCGAACAGTTGCGTCGATCGCGCGCAAACCGGGAGCACGCAGATCGGCTACGGCACGAAGATCGACAACTTGGTGCAGATCGGGCACAACTGCCGGATCGGCAAATTCTGCGCGATCGCGGCGCAGACCGGATTCGCCGGTTCAACCACGGTCGGCGACTTCGTCAAGATCGCGGGACAAGTCGGCACGCGCGGTCACATGCACATCGGTTCGCGCGCGACGGTGGCCGGACAATCCGGCGTATGGGGCGACGTGGCCGAGGGCGCGATGATTTCGGGCAACCCCGCGCGCGATCATCGCGAAACGTTGCGCAATGAAGTGATGTTGCGCAAACTGCCGCAGTTGCTCAAACGCGTCGACGCGCTCGAAAAAGAAGA
>JBEKBR010000065.1:0-9781 GCA_050015295.1 Candidatus Aquilonibacter sp.
TCCAACCGACTCATCGGTCGATGTATGTGTCACTCGATTTGTCATGGATGTCGCGCCGTTCGACCATTTAGCGTTCCCGCTTGAGGGCGCCGCGACCGAAGCAAACCTCGTAAAAGCTAACGCGCGCCTCGGTTTGGGGGATGAAGTCTTTCTAACCGGATTGTTCTCGGCAGCGCCCGGGCAGGCGCGCAACACGCCTATCGTCCGCATTGGGCACATTGCCGCGCTACCGGAAGAAAAAATCACCGCAAACCTGGGTGCTGGTCAATTTAAGGACATCGACGCTTATCTGATCGAAGCGCGGTCGATAGGCGGACTGAGTGGATCGCCCGTGTTTCTTTATGCGGGCCAGCATACGCGGGACGGAAAGGTACTACTAGGCAGAAGTCAGTTCTTCTTGCTTGGTCTAATGCAAGGCCACTTCGATTCTGAGGCCATGCGTCGAGATGTGATCGCCGACATATCCCTCGGCAGAGAGAGTATAAACATGGGCATTGGAATCGTCGTTCCCGTTGAGAAGATACTAGAAGTCATTGATGCGAAACGAGACGAGGATTTGGAAGTGGAAAAGAAAGAGCTAGAAAAAACGGGGCCCGTCGCTGATGAGAACTTTACGCGCGAAGATTTCATGCGCGATCTTGGCAAAGTCGTTAAGAAGCGCGACGAATCGCCACAAAATCCTGACGAACCTTCGAGCAAAACGTCCGAAACATAGGACGCTGATCGTCGCGATGATTGTAGCGGAACGTGTACTCGTTCAAATAGCCTTGCAAATGCTTGGCAGAAACCGAATGATATACGCCGCGAATCCCGCCCTTCACTAGCGACCAGAATCCCTCGATCGTATTCGTATGCACATCGCCGCGCACGTAGACTTTTTGCGCGTGATGGATGCGACGGTGGAGATAACCTTGACCCATACGCGATAGACGTTTGTATTGCAGCGCCTCGTCCGTGAAGATCATCGTTTCGGGCATCACGCGGGCACGAATGTTCTCGGTCAATTCGTAGCCGTCGCGCCCGTCTTTCGGCAGATACGCGAACACCTTGCCGCCGCGCTCAACCGCACCCGCGACGACCGTCTTACCCATGCCAGCCCGGTACTGCTTGCCGCGTTTGTAGCCGCCCATGTAGGTCTCGTCCGCTTCGACCTTGCCTTCGAGAACGACGTTCTCGGTGAGCATGGCGCGAATCTGGTTGAACATACGCCAGGCGGTCTTGTACGTCACGCCGGTCTCGCGCAGCCGTAGGGGTAGAAGTGCTCCACCAGCCATTCCATGCAGGCGCGCTCGGTCGGAAACTCGGCCTCAAAGTCCTTGAAGGTGTACTTTTGCACGGGAGCCAGGTTCGTCTTAGAAGCCATGCTTCTATGCTAGGCGGCCGACGTGCCATCTGGTTGGCATTTACGTGCGGTCAGGGAGAAAATCACCGCACTACATCTTGTGTTTTTGGAACTCCTGCACACAACGTGCACATTATATTGTGATCTATCCACAGGCCGGTCACAAGGAGTGGGCACTCGGACAGAGTAACGACGCAACGGGACCCAAGCCAACGAAAAAGGCGAGGTCTTGCACACCTCGCCTGAATCGTCGGTCCGTGGTAGCTCAGACAGGATAGAGCGCCTGGCAGCTAACTAGGAGGTCGCTGGTTCGAGTCCAGTCCACGGAGGTCCCAAAACCCGCATAGGAGGCGCTCCGTTTCGACGGGGCGCTTTCCTTTCGGCGGACTCGGTCACTTGGCTGGAGCGTCAAACCCGTCCTCGCGACCGTATGTTCGAAGGGTTTCTCGCGGTCCATAACTTTCCTGCAAAGTTATGGAAATCTATGGGAGGCCCAGCTCCGTGCTATAGTAATCGTCCATGGCCGCCAAAGCCAAGTCCACAGAGAAGCCCACTAACACGACCTTGCCGCTGTTGGAGTTTCAGAAGCTCGAACGGCTTGCGGTTGATGCCGAGTGGAGCGTAGCGGCCTTTTCACGCATGCTGCTGCGTTTTGCTCTACCGCGTTGGCGCGAAGCGTGGAATGAACTTGGCGATCAGGTCGAGACCAAGGAGAAAGCGGAAGGCTAGCCCAGCTACGTGTCGTGGCGGGATAGTGACCAACATTTTGCCGGTTGTTTCACGACGAACAATCGCTCCGCAAAGTGAGGCACTCATTCGGTGGGACGCTGCTACGGAGCGGGCTCTGAGGCCTCGCGGAAGCCAGGACGGCGAGACGCGAGGCGAGGGCAGCAGGAGCGGTCCAGGGATGGACCGCGACGAGCGTCCGCGCGGTAGCAGTGTCCCTCCGAATGATGCCGAACGCATGCTGTGAATGAAGATCGGGCTCAGCTACGATCACGGGTCGCCCAAGTATCGCCTTTATGTAGGGGCGCTTATGGCTGCGGCCGAGCAGACCGGGATCGACGTGCAGCCCTTCTGGCTCGGAGGCGCGGATCGGGATCCGGACCGGACCGCGATGCGCACGATGGATGGCCTGCTCATCACCGGCGGCGGTGACGTCGAACCGCATCGCTACGGTTTCCGCGACGAAGCCGGCGTCTGCAGCACGCAACCCGGCCGCGATGAGATCGAATGTGAAGTCCTCGACGCAGCCTTTGCCCGGCGCGTGCCGATGCTCGCGATCTGCCGCGGGATGCAGCTGCTCAACGTCTATCAGGGCGGCACCCTCATTCCCGACCTAAGCGACGTACCGTCGCATCGCCTCGAGGATGACCAGCGCCATGCGGTGACGCTCGAGCCCGGCTCAGCGCTCGAGATTCTGACCGGGCAGCGCGAAGGCGACGTCACCTCGAGCCATCACCAGGCCGTCGACGTGCTGGGCAACGGCCTCCAGATCGCCGCACGGCATGCCGACGGAACGATCGAGGCAATCGAGTGGACCCGCCCGATGCGCCGGCCGTGGCTTGCTGCCGTGCAGTGGCATCCGGAGCGCATGGGCCTCGATGAACCGCTCGCGGGCGCCCTCTTTCGCGGGTTTTTGCAGGCCGTCTCGCTCGCGCGCGTTTAGCCCACTAGGAGCACAGCGGGCGTTTTTCCGGGATGCCGGTGCGGCGCGGGAAGCGCGGTCCGGTCGGCGCGGTCTTGCGCACCAGCACGATCCGTCGTTCCCCATCGAGCCGCCGCTCCGCCTCGACCTGCCCGCCGAGCATCAACGCCGCATCGCTGAGCGCGTCGCGCTCGCGCTCATCCATCGTCCCACGCTGCAAGACCGCCACGCCGCCTACGGCGATGAACGGCAGCAGCAGCTCCGTAACGGTCGGCGCGGTCGCGACGGCGCGGGCCGTCCCGGTCACAAAACGCCCGCGAAAGCTCGGATCGTGCCCGGCAACCTCGGCACGCGCTGCCACCGCGTCACCCTGCAGCCCCAGCTCGTCGAGCATGCGCGCGAGAAATCGGACCTTTTTCACCGTGCTCTCGATCATCGTCACCGGCACGCCGGTCACGATCGCGAGCGGAATTCCCGGCAGTCCGCCGCCCGAGCCGATGTCGACTAGCGAATCGTAGATGAACGGCGCGATCGTGAGGCTGTCGAGGATGTGCGGCGCGAATTCGGCCGCCGTCTTCGCGCCGGTCAGATTGAACTGCCGATTGGCGTCGAGGACGGCGTCACCGTAATGCGTCAGCCGGTCGAGATGCTCGGGCGGTACGCCGCCGGCCTCAAGAAGCGCGCGAAGCTCGCTCACGCTCGATGAACAGCCCGACGATGGCCACGTCGGCGGGCGTCACGCCGGGGATCCGGCTGGCCGCGCCGAGCGTGCGCGGCCGTTGCGCGCTCAATTTCTCCCGCGCCTCGCGAGAGAGTGCCACAATATCGGCATAATCGAAGTTCGCCGGGATCACGACGCGCTCGGTCTTGGCCGCGCGCTCGATCGCGATCTCTTGTCGCCGCACGTACCCGGCCACTTTCAGCTCAATCGTCGCGCGCTCGCCGATCTCAGCGTTCAGCGGCGGGTCGAAGTGTGGCGCAATATCACCAAACTCTAGCGTCGGCCGCCGCAATGCATCGGCCAGCGTAGCACCGGCGTCAAACTGCTGATCTTTGATTCGTTCGACCCCGACGCGCGAGCGTTCAGCACGTGTCATTGCATCGCGCAAAGCCGCTTGCCGCGCTTCAAATGCGTTCCACGCCGGATCGTCAACGAGACCAATCTCTCGACCGACGGGCGTCAGGCGTGCATCGGCGTTGTCATGGCGCAAGATTACGCGGTGCTCCGCGCGTGACGTGAGCATGCGATACGGCTCGTCGACGCCTTTCGTCACGAGATCGTCGAGCAACACACCGATGTACGCTTGACTGCGCGCGAGCCGCAGCGGCTCGCGGTCTTGCACCGCACGCGCGGCGTTGATGCCCGCAATCAAACCTTGTGCCGCCGCTTCTTCGTAGCCCGACGTGCCGTTGAGTTGTCCGCAGTGGTACAGTCCGGCAATGCGCCGCGTTTCGAGCGTGTCGTGCAACTCCGTCGGCGGCACCATGTCGTACTCGACCGCGTAACCGGCGCGCAGCATCACGCACTCTTCAAGACCGGGCAACGTGTGCAGCATCTGGATCTGAATCTCGGCCGGTAACGACGTCGAAAATCCGCCGACGTACAGCGTCGGTTCGTTCCAACCCTCGGGCTCGATGAAAAGTTGATGCGACGGATTGTGTGCGAATTTCACGACTTTATCTTCGATCGACGGGCAGTAGCGCGGTCCGATGCCTTCGATCAAATCGAGCCCGTACAGCGGCGAATACAGCAAGTTATCGCGCACCAGCTTGTGCGTGCGTTCATTCGTTTCGGTGATGTAGCACGGCAATTGCGGACCGGCGAAGACCGCGTCACTGGTATAGGAAAAGCGGAGCGGCACATCGCTCGGGTATTGCGGCAGCATGACGGCGTAATCGACGCTCGTCTTGTCGATGCGCGGTGGCGTACCGGTCTTCAATCGCTTCGTCGGAAAGCCGAGTCGCCGCAAGGCATGCGCGAGCCCCAGCGCCGGCGCTTCGCCGAAACGTCCTTCGGCTTGCACCACGCTGCCGCGAAACGTCTTGCCGCCCAAGAACGTGCCGGTCGCGAGCACGACGCTGCGCGCGAAATACTGCGTGTCGTCGTCGCAGATCACGCCTCGCACGACGCCGTCTTCCACCACGAGATCTTCGACGATGCCGCGCACGATCGTGAGATTCGGCTGCGCGCGCAGTAGCTCGATCGCGAGCTGCGCGTACGCCGGTTTGTCCATCAACTGGCGCAACGCGCGCACCGCCGGGCCTTTGCTCTCGTTTAAAAAGCGCGAGTGCAAACTGCAGCGGTCGGCAATCTGTGCCATCGCGCCGCCGAGCGCATCGATCTCGCGCACGAGTTGGCCTTTGGCGCTGCCGCCGATCGACGGATTGCACGGCAGCGTGCAAATCTTCTCCGGGTCGCCCGTGACCAGCATGGTCGGGACGCCTAGGCGCGCGGAAGCTAAGGCGGCTTCGACCCCCGCATGACCCCCTCCGACGACGATGACGCCGGCATCATCGCTTCGCGCTGTGCTCACAGTCTGCTAGTCTAGCAGATATGCTGAACCGCTACACTCGCAGCGCGCTCACCTTGTCGCTCGCCCTGGTCACCTTCTGGGGGACGCTGCTCGACAAAACCACCGATCAGCCGCTTACGGGCGTCCGCGTCATCACCGCCGGTCCAAGTACAGCGCGGACAACCACCGATTTCCGCGGCAAGTTCACGCTGACCAACCTGCGGCCCGGGGACTACACGATTACCGTGCAGTCGAAGGACGTGCCCCAGCAGCATTTCCGGTTCAGCATCGAACGCGGCACGGTGCAGACGGTCAAAGCCTGCAGCACGACGCTCGACTACCACTGTGGCTCGCCCGGGGGCGGTGCCGGGTAAGGCTAGGCCGGCGTCGCCGTCGCGTGCGCCTTGAGGCGGAAGGCGAACGCGATCATCACGATCCCGAAGAAGATCGCGTAGAAGCCGATCAGGTAGATCACCGTGAGAATTCCGATCAGCGGATAGATGATCAGCAGCACGCCGAAGACGATCGAGAGGATACCGCCCAGGATCAGCATCCACTCGTTGGGCATGAGCGCGCGCAGTTGGAACGCGGCCACGAGTTCGAGGATACCGGTCAGGACGGCCCAGACCGCGATCGTGTAGTAGAGCGCGACGCCGACGAGCAGCGGATCGAAGAAGACTAGCGCGGCGATAATGATCCCGATGATGCCCTCGAGTGCGAGCGCGATCCAGCGCTGATGCGCTTCGGCCGCGCGAACCGCCGAGACGATCGCGAACACGCCGTCAACCAGCGCGTAGGCGCCGAAGAGAATCACCAGGGCCCAGCCGGTCGCGCCGGGCCAGAAGAAGGCGAGAAGGCCGAAGATGACGGCAGCGATGCCGCGGATCAGCAGCGCCCACCAGTTGCGTGCCAAGACTCCAAGCATGTCGTGCTCTCCTATTTACCGATGCAAAAGCGACTGAAGACGCCGCCCAATACGTCCTCCGCGGCGACGTCTCCGGAAACGTGCCCGAGCGCGGCGTAGGCCTCCTGCAGGTCGCCGACGATCAAATCCAGCGGCTCGCCCGCTTGCAGCGTAGCCCGCGCGGCCTCGAGTGCGCGCAGCGCCGCGTTGACCGCGTCGAACTCGCGCACCGATGCCAGATGCGGCCGCTCGAGATCGGGGACATCGCCGCCCCAGCCGATGCGAGCGAGCGCAGTGCGCAAGGCGCGAATCGTGCCCGGTTCGTACACGCTGCCGCTGATTGCGTCCGGAATCGACGCGTCGCGCGCGCCGCCCTCGCCAAGATCGGCTTTGTTGAAAAAGACCACGCGCGCATTCGCGTCGGTCCGCGCCAAGAGCGCCCGCGCATCGGGTGAAAGCGGTACGGAGCCGTCGAGCACGATCAGCGCGACGCGCGCCGCGTCGAGCGCGCGCTGCGAACGCTGGATGCCGGCCGCCTCCAACCGATCGGCGTGATCGCGAATCCCGGCCGTGTCGACCAGCCGCACGCGCACGCCGTCGATCGCGATCGACTCCTCGATCGTGTCGCGCGTCGTTCCGGCAATCTCCGACACGATGGCGCGCTCTTCGCCGAGCAGTGCGTTGAGCAGCGAAGATTTTCCGGCGTTCGGTGGACCGACGATCGCGACCGTAATTCCCTCGCGCACCAAACGACCCACTTCGCCGTCGCGCTGCAGACCGCGCAACGCCTCGGCGATCCCGTTGAGTTCACTGCCCACGCGTATTCGATCGGGATCGGGCACTTCGTCGGGAAAATCGATCGCGCCGCTGCAATCTTCGACGATCCCACGCAACTGCGCGCGCAGCGCCTCAACCTCACGCGCCAGGCCGCCGCCGAGATTGGCAAGCGCCGCGCGCGCGGCCGAACGCGTTTCCGCATCGATCAGATCGGCGACCGCGGCGGCCGCGTGCAGATCCATCTTGCCGTGCATGAACGCGCGGCGCGTAAATTCCCCCGGTTCGGCGAGACGTGCACCAACGGCGAGCAGCGCGCGCAGCACTTCACGCGCCACCACCGGCGAGCCGTGGATCTGCAGTTCCAGCATGTCCTCGCCGCTGTAGCTGTGCGGTCCCGCGGCAAAGATGGCAACGCCGCGGTCGATCGTCGCGCCGCGTTCGTCGACGATGGCCGTGTAGTGCGCGTAGCGTGGCTGCAAGTCGACCGATGGGATGATGCGCGCGGCAATCGCGCGCACGTCGGGACCGCTGATGCGCACGATCGCGATCGCGCCCCGTCCCGGCGGCGTCGCTAGCGCCGCGATTGTCTCGCTCACGGCAACGACCACGCTTCCGTCTGGCCGAAGTTGTAGAGCATATTCGGTCCGAAGCCGTGCAGCGACGGATTGACCGCTTCGTATTCGGTGCGCTCGACGAGTACGATCACCGGAATTTGCGCCGCAATGCGCTGCTGCATGATGTGGAATTGTTGCGTGCGCGCAGCCGGATCGAGCGTGCGCTGCTGCGCGGCAAACGCCGCATCATAGCGAGCATCGCACCAGCGTGCCACGTTGGGTCCGTGCGGCGCTCGATTCGCGCAGGTCCACGGTTCGGACGCCTCCGGATCGAGACCGCCGTACCAGCCGCCGATCTCCAAATCGAATTTTCCGTCGTAGAGAATGCCGCCCTCGGCCGGCGGCGCGTAGAGCAGGCTCGGCGTCGCACCGTCTTGCGTCGCATCGATCCCGACCGCTCGCAAATTTTCTTGAATCACCGTCGCGTCGCTTTTGTAGACGTTCTCAGAGAGATTGAACGAGATGCGCGCGGTCAAATGCCGCCCAGCGAGCAGCGCACGAGCCTTGGCCGGATCGTACGGCAGCGCGCGAATCGAGCGGTCGTGCTGTACGAAGAGCGAGGGAATTTCGGTCGTCGCAAGCGCGCTCGAGCCGTGGTAGATCGTCTTAGCGATTGTCGGACGATCGATGGCATACGCTATCGCCTGTCGCACGCTCAGATCGGGAAGATGCTCGGTTTGCAACTCGACGGTGTCCACTTCGTTGCGCGGCACCGGCACCAGCGCGACCCCCGCATTGTCCTTCGCCATTTCCGCTTGATCGTAGGTGATGTCGGTAAAGTCGATTGCATGCGAAAGCAAATCGACGTAGGCGGTGTTTTCGTCCGCCAGCATCTTGATGATGATGCGCTGCAACTTGGGATGCTGCCATGAGTACGGATTGGGCGCGAGCACGATCGAGTCGCCGCGATTCCACTGCAGCACGTGAAACGGTCCGGTACCGAACGGTCGCGCGTTCCACGCGGTCGCGTGCGCCAGCTCGGTGTCGTCGTGAAACGCATGCGCGGGAAGAATCCCGAAGATGTAGTCGCTTGCGGCGAAGAGTTCGTACACCGCCCCCGACCACGGTGCGCGCAGCCGAATACGCACGGTGTACGGATCGGGCGTCTGCAGCGCAGCAATGCGGCGATAGGGCTCGGCTTCGGTGACGGGATTGCGCGGATCGAGGATCGCGCGGTAGGTGAACGCGACGTCGCGTGAGGTGAACGGCACGCCGTCGGCAAAGCGCACGTGGCGCAAGTGATAGGTGATCGTGAGCCCGTCGCGCGAGATGCCGCCGTTGCGTACCGTTGGGATCTGCGTGCACAAGACCGGAATCGCGCGGCTGTCGGTGCCGATGCCGACGAGCGGCTGCGTGTAGAGCTGCGTGAGATCGATCAGGCGCTGTCCGAACGCGATCAGCGGATCGAGCGTGTAGATCGTGCCGAGATAGCCGATGTGCACTTCGCCCGGCGTGCCCCATGTCGAGCCGGCGCGCGAGCACGCCACCAGCACGAGGATGAGGACGACGAGTCGGGCGTTACGCAGCACCCATGCGGAATCGTTCGATAGCTTGGAATAGTCCTTGCGGATCATCGCTGCCAAGGGTCACGCCGCTGCCGTTGCGCTTGAAAATCTCGACCGCCTGGAATCCGCCCACGTTCCAGAGCCAGCCATGCCAAATTGTCCAGTGAATGCCCCAACCTTCGAGCAGGTTGGTTTGCGTGACCTCGGCGCGTTCGATTTCACGCATCGAAATCGCGCTACTCGGCCAGCCCCAACCGAAGTGCCACGTCATCGCGTCCGCATCGACGCGAATCGTCAAGCGGGTGAACACGGCGCCAACGGCTCCGATGATGACGATCACCAGCGCCAAGGGCAGGAGCGTCGCGAGGCCCGGACTCGTGAACCACGCCGACGCCACGATCGCGAGCACGGGAAGCAAAATCCACCACATCCATGCGGCGTGCTGGGTGCGTACGTACGGTTGCATACGTCCTCCTAC
>JBEKBR010000066.1:0-9597 GCA_050015295.1 Candidatus Aquilonibacter sp.
CGCACGACGAAGTCGGCGCCTTGCGCGTGCGCTTCGAGCGGCGCGAGAAAAACCGTGCTGTTGCTATAGGCAAACGCCGCGTGCAAGCGATCGAAGACGATGCCGCGGTACGAGGCGTGCGGCGCGTCGACGGTGGCGCGCACGCGCGTCGCGCTGACCGGGCCATCCACAATCACACTGATCCGCGCGGCGCCCGCGAGTGCTTGATCGCGCGCAAAGACAAACAGCGTGCGTAGGGCCGAGAGATTGCCGGCAGCAGCGATGTGCATGCGAAACTGCGGATCCGCGAAATCGAACAAGCCGCCGGTCGCGGAGAGTCCGATACCGGCAACGCTCGCGCGCAAGCCTTGAAAGAACATCTCGTCGTCGACAAGTTGAATATCGCCGCGTACGCCGGTTACCGGCTGAGCGAGACCGACGAGGCGCAGCGACGCGTCGCTGATTGCGACGTGACCGCTGAGGTGGTAGTCGACCGGCGTATCGGCCTCCACGCCGAGTGCGTAGAGGCGCATGTCGACGCCGGTTGCCTTTCCGGTGAGAATCTGTGCGGCGCGATTATTGATGAAGAAATTCGCGATGGGCCGCAGCGGAATTGCAGCGGCGACGACGTGGTGCATCGCATAGCCGCGCGCCACATTGGAGGCACCCACGATCGCGAACGGCTCGGCCGTTGCCCCATCGGCGAAGTTTCCGGAAAGGCGGTAGTGCGTACGGTCGGCGGTGTTGATCGTGCCGGTGAGTTCGAAGTTGTGCACGTAGATCGCGCGCGATTGTGCATCGAGCGCAGTCGGGTTGCGCAACGCGATCGAGCCCGCGTGCACGTTGATGTCGAAGGCAATCGGCACCGGATTGACGCGCAACGGCGCCGCCGCCGGCGCCGCACTCTTGGCAAAGCCTTGTGCGAGGTCGTAGCTGCCGTCGGCGCGGCGCGCGACCGTGATGATCGGATGATCGAGCGTGATGCCGCGCAAGCCAAACCGATGGCGGCTGCCCGGCAAGAGATCGCGCAGCGAATAGTCGATGCGGATCTGCGCGGCGTCCAAGAGCCGGTCGCCGTTCTTAGTCGCATGCACGCCGCGCAGGATCAAGCGCGTGTTGCTGATGTCGACGTCGCTCGCGGTGACGTTCCCGTGAATCGCGAGCCCGAGCACGCCCGGAAGGATCCAAGCAGCCAGCGCGCGGCCGCCAACCGCGAGCACACCCACGGCCACCAGAGCAACCGCCGCCACGGTCCATGCCGCTCGCCTGCGCATCAGGAGTTAAGTACCCATCGATGGCACAGGGGCCTTCCGCCCGGCCCAGACGCTAAGCGGACCTTAAAGATCTAGGTTTCGAACGGTCTTCGCATAGTCAAAGATGTACTGCTTGCGCGGCTCGACCTTGTCGCCCATCAGATCGGTGAAAATCCGCTCGGCTTCGACCCCGTCTTCAACCGTGATTTGCTTGAGGCGACGATGCCCGACTTCCATGGTGGTCTCAGCAAGCTGATCGGCATCCATCTCACCCAGACCCTTGTACTGCTGGATGGTGAAGTCTTTGGGATCTTCCTGGCCGATGACCGCCTTGTAATCGGCCTCGTTAAAGGCATACCACTGCTTCTTGCCCTTCTTGATGCCGTAAAGCGGCGGCTGCGCGATGTACACGAAGCCGTTCTCGACCAGCGGCTTCATCTGCCGGTAGAAGAACGTGAGCAGCAGCGTACGGATGTGCGAGCCGTCGACGTCAGCGTCGGTCATGATGATGATCTTGTGATAGCGCAGCTTTTCGAGATCGAATTCGTCACCGAATCCGGTACCGAGCGCGGTGATCATCGTGCGAATCTCTTCGTTGGAAAGGACCTTATCGAGGCGCGCCTTTTCGACGTTGAGAATCTTCCCACGCAGCGGCAGAATCGCTTGCGTGTTCGGATCGCGCCCGCCCTTAGCCGTCCCGCCGGCTGAGTCGCCCTCGACCAAGAAGATCTCGCTCTCCTTGGGATCGGTGTTACGGCAGTCAACGAGCTTGCCGGGCAGGCCCGAGCCTTCGAGCGCATTTTTGCGACGCGAGAGATCGCGCGCTTTTTTCGCGGCTTCACGCGCGCGTTGTGCCTGCATCGTCTTTTCGATGATGACGCGCGCTTGTTTGGGATTCTCTTCGAAGAAGAAATCGAGCCGCTCGTTGACCAAATTGTAGACGATGCTGCGCACGCGTGCGTTGCCGAGTTTGGTTTTCGTCTGGCCTTCGAATTGCGGATCCTGCAGCTTCACCGAGACAACGGCGGTCAAGCCTTCCATGATGTCGTCGGTTGAGAGCGAGCCGTCGGACTCTTTGAGCATGCCCTTCTTCTTCGCATACGAGTTGACGGCTTGCGTCACGGCCTGACGGAAGCCTTGCAGATGCATGCCGCCTTCAATCGTGTTGATGTTGTTGGCGTAGGCGAAGATCTGCTCGCTGTAGCTGTCGGTGTACTGCATTGCGACTTCGACGTCGACGCCGTCGCGCTCGCTATGCGTCGAGATCACCGGGTGCAGCGAATCTTTCTTTTCGTTCAAGTACTCAACGAACGACACGATGCCGCCGTCGAATTTATAGGTGCGCTCACGCGGTTCTTCGCCGCGTTCGTCGCGCAGTGTGATCTCGAGACCACGATTGAGAAAGGCGAGTTCGCGCAGGCGCTTTTGCAGGATATCCCAGTGCAGCTCAAGCGTCTCGAAGACTTCGGGGTCGGGCATCCACCACTGGAACGTGCCGGTCTCGTCGCTCTTCCCGATCTTCTTGAGTTTCTGCACGGTGATGCCGCGCTCGAACTTCATTTCGTAGACGTTGCCGTCGCGCTTGACGCGCGTGATCATCCACTCCGAGAGCGCGTTGACGACCGAAATGCCGACGCCGTGCAGTCCGCCCGAAACTTTGTAGCCGCCCTTACCGAACTTCCCGCCGGCGTGCAAAATCGTCATCACGACTTCGACTGCGGGCATCTTCTCTTCGGCGTGCATGTCGACGGGAATGCCGCGGCCGTCGTCTTCAACTGAGACCGAGTTGTCTTTGTAGAGGACGACTTTGAGCGTTTTGGCGTAGCCGGCCAGCGCTTCGTCGACGCCGTTATCAACGGCTTCATAGACGAGCTGGTGCAGACCGCGTTCGGCCGTGTTGCCGATGTACATGCCGGGGCGCTTGCGAACCGCTTCGAGGCCTTTAAGAACTTCGATTTGTTCGCCGGTGTAGTTGTTGGTCATCGCGTTGTTATCGTTCTACCGTTTCGTATAAAAGGTCGTGCAAGTCGTCGCCGAGCACATTGCGCACGATCGCGGGCGTCAGCCGTTCGGGGGCGAGTTCGCTCTTGAGCAAGACATACGAACTCGCGATCAACCGTTCGGCGCCGTCGCGCGAAAGTGTCCCGGCCAGGCGAACACGACGGAGCCGGTCCCACCAGCGTGAAAGCAGGCGGCGGCGGATCGACTCGTACTCGTCCTGACGCAGGTCCTCGATCAGCTTTGCCGTTCCGGCGAACCCCAGCCACGGTGCTTCAAAAAGCAGCCGCGAGATTCGTCGCTCCCGCTCGGCCCCGCGTGCGATTTCGCACGTCGTGCAGAGCGGCCCGGAAGTGGGCGCGATCAAGGCAGTGCAACCGCTACATTCTTTCCACCCGCGAGCACGTTTGGCCCGCTCGGCGGTATCGACGGTGGCACGGAAACGCTGCAGCGCTTCGCCCGCGTCGCCGGCGGGCTCGCTCGAACGCTGCACCCGGTCACTCTCTATAACCCGCGCCGCGCGCGAACGGCTGCCGCCGCGTGCGGGCAGCTTGCCCACCCGAAAGCGCACTTTAGTGATCCCGGCACGCGGGACCCGCGACTGCAGCGCCACGACGATCTGCTCCGCGAGATAGCTGAGCTGCGCGCTCCAGACGCTCGAGGCGGTCACAATCATCAGCGTGTCGCCGGCGAGCTGGGCCGGATGCGAGTTACGGGCGTTCTCGTCCCCCACGATCTCGCTCCAGGCGGCGCCGAGCAATACTACCGGATCGCTGGGTCCGACGCCCTCACCGGGCGACCAGGCCCCCAAGGCTTGGGCGAGCTTCAGCATGCGCTCACCGTCGCACGGTCGACCCGCGCCGTGGCGGCGGCCGCCGGCAGACCGGGCGGCAGATGGGTTGCGGTGACAAAGGCTTGTTCGTAGCCGCCCACGCCGTCGAGGAACGCAGCGGCGCGTTCGGCATCGAGCTCCGAGAGGACGTCGTCGAGCAACAGCAGCGGCGCCTCGCCGGACCGATCGCGCATCACCGTGTATTCGGCGACCTTGAGCGCCAGCACCGCCGTCCGGCCCTGCCCCTGCGAGCCGTAGGCCGCGAGTGAATGGCCGTCGAGTTCGAGCGTGAGATCGTCGCGATGGGGCCCGGCCACGCTTGCTTTGCGTGCCCGTTCGCTCTCGGCCACTTCAACCAGTCGCGCTTCGAATGCGCCGGCGACCGCCTCAGCGGTGGGCGCCTCGAACTTGATGCTCGGCGCGTAGGTGACGACGAGTCGCTCGGCACCGCGCGTCCACTGCGCGTGAATGCGTTCGGCTTCGCGCGCCAGCTCGCGCACAAAATGTTCGCGCGCCAGCATCAGCGTCGTGCCGGTTTCGACCAGCGTGTTGTTGTAGACGGCGAGCAGCTCGTCGTCGATCGCGACCGTGCCGCGCAGCATCGCGTTCTTCTGTTGCAGCGCTTTGCCGTAGCGCGCGAGCTCGTGATAGTAGCGCCGATCGTCTTGCGCGAGTGCGATGTTGATCAGCCCGCGCCGCAGTGCCGGCGGTCCCGCGACGAGGTGCAGATCCGCCGGCACAAACGTGACGACGCGAATGCTGCCAAGGAAGCGTGCGTACCGCACGCCTTGCCCGTTAATCGTATAGGTCTTGCGCGTGCGGTTTCCGGTGCGCGCAACGGTGCAGCCAAGATGCACGATCCCGGCGCGCACGTGCGCATCGCCGCCGACAACTGCGAGCTCGAGCCCGTCGCGCACGAGATCGGCATCACGGCTGGTACGAAACGACTTGCCGGTGCCGAGCATCGCGATCGCTTCGAGCAGATTGCTTTTACCCTGCGCGTTCGCTCCGATGAAAACGTTAAGTCCCGGCGCCGGATCGAGATCGAGCTGCGCGTAGTTCCGAAAATTCGAAAGCGCCAGCCGCTTCAGTTGCACCTATTGGCGCAGCGGCATCAACACGTAGAGCTGCTGAGCGCCTTCGGCGGGTTCGACCGGGCGAATTGCCGCCGGTGAGAGCGGGCCGAGAAATTCGATAACCGTTTGCGCGCTCTTGACGTGGTTGAGGATCTCGACCAGATAGCGCGCGTTGAATGCAATCGAAAGATCTTCGCCGGTTTGTTCCACTTCGAGTTCTTCGTACGCGTTGCCGGAGATGTCGCTGCTGGCGGTGACGATCAGCGTTTGATTCGAAACGGCGAGTTTCACCATGCTGGCGCGATCGCCGGCGACGAGTTCGGCACGGCGTAAACTGCCGATGAGCGCTTGCGTGTTGACCATGACGCTGCGATCGAACTTCGCCGGGATCACCTGTTGGTAGTTCGGATACTGTCCGTCGACGAGGCGCACGGTGATAGACGTGTCGCCGGCATTCATTTGCAGCTGATTGCTCTGCGCGCCGAGGGCGCTGATCGAGATTTGGTCGCCGCCGCCGAGATTACGCGCGGCTTCGGCCAGCGCACGAGAGGGCACGATATACTTTTCCGCGCCGGTGATTCCGTCGTCGAGCGTGGTTTGATAGCGCGCGAGTCTATAGCCGTCGGTCGCGACCATCGTGATCGAGTTCCCTTCGAGCTCGAGCAACGTGCCCATCAACACGGCGCCGCGCGCCTCTTCGCTCGATGCGGCGAAGATCGTCGCCTCGATGCCCTCACGGAAACGTTTCGAGCCAATCGTGAAGTGCGAGCCTTTGGTTGCGGCCGGCAAGGGCGGATACTCATCGGCGGGCAGCGCGTGAAAATCGTAGTTGCTGCGATCGCACTTTACCGAGGCGCGTGTCGGCGTGCCATTGAGTTCGAGCAAGCCCGCCGGCAGATTGGCAAGGTAGCTCGAGAACAGCTTGGCCGGAATCGTCACCGAGCCGCCCTCTCCCACCTCCGCGGGAAAGGCATGCTCGAGCGTGAGCTCCAGATCCGTGGCACGGACCGCGATCTTACCATCCTCGGCTTGCAAGAGCACGTTGGAGAGGATCGGCACGGTCGTGTGCGCGTTGACGACCTTACTTGCGGCGCCAACCGCGGAGGCGATGTCTTTGGTGTTACAGGTGAACTTCATATTCCACCGATTCGAGCGTCGTCGGGGTTCCTAGTAAGTTATAAAAGAACCGTCGTAACAGTAGTAGTGCGGTGTATTTCGCGGATAAGTGCCGATTTGCTTGTCGGAGTGCGGGTTTGCGCCTCGGATAAGCTGTGGAACGTTCTCCCGCCCGATACACCTTTGCACCGGTCATAACCACGGTGCTGTTATCCACGCGGAAAGGCGCGCCCTTGTGCCGGAAACGGTGTATAGCCGGCGCGCAAAAAAGAGGGCCGGGATTTTCGTCCCGGCCTGGCTAGTGTACCTACGGGGATTGGCACATGGCGATCAGTTGTCGAATCTTGTTGCGATATGCCTCATCGCGCTGCATTTGATCCTTGATCTTGTCGCGCGCGTACATCACGGTCGTGTGATCCTTCTTACCGAAGTCGCGGGCGATTTGCGGCAGTGAATAGTTCGTGAGCTCGGTCGCGATATACATCGCGATCTGGCGGGGCCCGGCTAGGCGCTGATCGCGCCGCCCATTGTCCATCTCTTTGACGGTGAGCCCGTGGGCGCTAGCGACGGTTTCTTTGATCTTGCCGATCGTAATGCGTTGCAGCGGGGCTTGCGCCACCGCGCTCTTGAGCACTTCGGCGGCGAGGTCGAGCGTGATCGGTGATTTCGTCAGCGAGGCGTACGCGACCACGCGAATGAGCGCGCCTTCGAGCTCGCGGATGTTCGACGGAATCACTTTGGCGATAAAGGACGTGACCTCGTCGGGAACCGGAATCTTTTCGCTCTGCGCCTTTTTACGGAGAATCGCTTCGCGGGTTTCGATGTCCGGCGCCTGGATATCGGTGAGCAAGCCCCATTCGAACCGCGAACGCAGGCGCGACTCGAGCGTTTGAATCTCTTTGGGCGGCCGGTCGGAGCTGATGATCAGCTGACGGCCGGACTCGTGCAACGCGTTGAAGGTGTGGAAAAACTCTTCTTGCGTCGTCTCTTTGCCGGCGAGGAATTGGATGTCGTCGATCAAGAGCACGTCGACCTGACGGTAGCGATTGCGAAACTCCGGTGTACGGTTGTTTTGCAACGCGATGATGAATTCGTTGGTGAATTTTTCGCAGGTGACGTAGACGACGTTCGCGCTCGCGTTATCGATTAGCACGCGGTGACCGATGGCGTGCATCAAGTGCGTTTTTCCCAGACCGACCCCGCCGTAGAGGAAGAGCGGGTTATACGCTCGCGCCGGAGCACAGGCGACGGCTTGCGCCGCGGCGTGTGCGAACCGGTTGGAATTGCCGATGACGAACTCTTCGAAGGTATAGCGCGCGTTGAGGTTCGAGCTGCGCAGCTCTTCTTGCGCGCGAACCATCGCGGGGGGCACCTGGGTCGCCGCGCCGGCCGGGCCGTGGTCGGGCTCGGCCACGGTGAACTGCAGGTCGAGGGACGCCCCGAAGACCTCTGCGAGGACCTCGGCGATCTGGGCCTTCAGCCGGTGTTCGACCCAGTCGCGGGCGAAGTTGCTCTGGACCGAAAGGACCAGCTCCTCGTTCGTGATCGTAACCAGGCGGATCGGCTTGATCCACATCTCAAAAATCGGCTTGGAAAATTTGCGCTCGAGCGCTTCCAAAGCGGAACGCCAAAGCTCGTTCGAGATGTCGGAACTGCCAACCGCAAGAGCCATCCTATGCGTCCCCGTATGACGAGTGACAAAGCCCGATCCGCCGGAAGCGACTGGTAGTCGCAGTTACGCGCGGGCCAGGTGAGGACGCTTTCGGTTGGCTTAATCAGCCCTCGCTCCTGCGGATTTCTTCCACGATCTTATGCACTTATCCACAGGCGGGATGCGACGGTTTTTCGGGGCTTTTCGCTGCATCAGGGTCCCATCAAAACGACCCCTTGACAGCCTGAAAAAAGCCCGCCGTTACGCCGCAATCACCGAACTTTGGAGTGGCCCGAGAAAGCACTTGTCCACAGCGCTATACACACGTGTGGAAAGCCTCACCGATTTTGCTGCCGAAGAGGGACTTCATGCCCTCCACGAAGCGTGCTCGGCTGACCGAGCGGCAGATGCTCCAGATCGCACGTGCCTTGGCTGAGCCACGACGTTATCGAATGATTAAAGAGCTCGGGCAGCGCGCGGAACCGACGCCGTGCAGCGATATCCAAACCCGCCACGCGATAACCGCGGCCACGCTCTCCCATCATCTCAAAGAACTCGAGACCGCCGGCCTGATACGGATCGAGCGCGAGGGCAAGTTCGCCTTCATCACGCTGGAGCGGGACGTGCTTACGGCCTACGTGGAGCAGCTCGCAAAGCTCTAGCCCTGCAACCCGGCGATAGTTCGATGGTTATCTAAGTGTCGAACTAACTCGGAGCTTTGAAAGGGCAATTTCCAAGTGGGACATTTAAGCGGGAAGGTCGCCGTAATCACCGGCGCATCTAAGGGCATCGGCGCGGAGATCGCACGGGCTTTCGGCGCCGAAGGCGCGGCGGTGGTCGTGAATTACTCGTCGGACGAGACCGGCGCGCAGCGCGTCGTCAAAGCGGTGGTCGACGCCGGCGGCAAAGCGATCGCCGTGCGCGCCAACGTATCGAAGGCGAGCGATGTGAAAGCGCTGTTCGATGAAACGAAGCGCGCATTCGGACCGGCAGATATTTTGGTCAACAACGCCGGCGTGTTTAAATTCTTACCGATTGAAGCGGTGACCGAAGACGAGTATCGGCGGCAATTCGATACCAACGTGCTCGGCGTATTGCTTGCGACGCAGCAAGCCGTTGCGCACTTTGGCGATCGCGGCGGCAAGATCATCAACGTGAGTTCGGTCGTCTCGCAACTCGCGCCGCCGAATTCGTCGATCTATTCGGCGACCAAGGGCGCACTCGACACGATCACGCGTGTGCTCGCAAGTGAACTTGGTCCGCGCAACATTCGCGTGAACGCCATTAATCCAGGTGGTGTCGATACCGAGGGCGCGAAGTCGGCTGGTATCGTCGGCAGCGATTTCGAGAAAGCCATGGTCGCGCAAACGCCGCTTGGTCGCTTCGGCAAACCGAATGACATTGCGCCGCTGGCGGTCTTTCTGGCGTCCGACGATGCCGGTTGGGTGACCGGTGAATTGGTGCGCGCCTCGGGTGGCATGCGCTAAATAAACGAAACGGCGGCCGCACGCGCGGCCGCCGCTTTGATCTGCTTTAGCTCCAGTGGCCGGGGACCCAGACATAGTAGCCGCCGCGATTGACGTAACGACCCGGGATCCAAACCGCACCGTAGCGCGGCGGGCGCTGCCAACCGCCCCCGATCCAGACGTAGGCGTGGCCGTTCCAGTGGTTGTAACCGCCGACCCAAACGTA
>JBEKBR010000067.1:0-9524 GCA_050015295.1 Candidatus Aquilonibacter sp.
CGCATGCGCGCTTTGCCCCGGACGACGTAGATGACGCTTTCGAGCGGGCCGTGATGGTGCGCCCCGGTCTTGGCGTCGGGGTGGATGTGCACCGTGCCCGCCCAGAGTTTCTGCGCGCCGACGCGAGCGAAATCGATCGCTGCCTTACGCTCCATACCCGGAGTCTGTGCCGTATTTGGATCGAGGTTCGTCCCGGGAATTACCCGTACGCCGTCATGCTTCCAATCGCTCATCGTCCTAGCATAATGTAAATGAAGAACGCCCGCTCAAAAAGCGGGCGTTTTACTTGGTGGAGATGAGGAGACTCGAACTCCTGACCCCTTACATGCGAAGAACGTCCGGCGGGTTCTCGACGTCTTTTTGCCCTTGGCCTATGCGGACTCTGATGGCCTGAGCGGCCCCAGCTGGCCACAAAAGGGGGTCACAGCGGGGGTCAACCTCGACGGGTTGCCTGCCAACGACACCGACTCAGATGGCGTCGCGCCACTGCTTGCTCGCGTGGCGGCTCGTCGCGTGGGGGTGCTTTATGAAGTACTTAGCCACCCCGTTCGCAGCCCTTCTCGCCGTCTCGATCGGCAGCGCGAAGATGAGATAGTACATGATTGCGCCCTGGGTATTCTTCATCGGAATGGGCGCCGTAGTGCCGTGAAAACCTGCAACGTCCTTAAGGCGACGGCAGAAAGCCTGCGCGAACTCAATGTCGGTGGCTTTCTCCGGCGCGAGGCCCGTGAATAGCCCTTCACGCCGAACATACGCGGCTTCGCGCCATCCGTCGTCGCCCCAGAAACGTGTCATTGCCGCCGCCGCTTCAGTCGAAACCTCACCGTCACGGTGTAGCGCGCCGCGATTCATTGGCATCGTTGGAAAGTGAACGAGAAGATCTATTGTCCCGATCCGACCGATTGCCTCGATCGTAGACCAGCTCATGTCCTTGTGCTGATAAGGGTCCAGGAGACAGAATGCTCGACGATATTTTGAGAATTCGTATCTGGGGACAATATCGCGCGGCATAACGACGTTCGTGTCGCTATTGATGCATTCAACCTGCGCGATATGTGCCGTCTGGCCTTTTAGAATTCGATACTTATCTGGGTCAAGTTCGATGAATGTAAAGTGCGAGAACGGCGGATCAATGTCGAGGCTATTAAGCGCGCTTCCCTTAACGATCTCGCCGCTCTCTTTTCTGCGACAAAGTCCGGCCGCCGCATATCCGTCGACGTAGTCCCACTGAAATTTGGCAACGCTCTTCTTTGCGTTCGTCATGATGCTTGTGAACGCCGCAGAGTATTCCTGAATGATTGCGTGAAGGAGGACGTTCTTTTGGAATACTTCAAGCACGCACGATCACTGCGAAAACTTCTACAACTTGCGACCGACGAACAGCATCATCGGCTACTCGCTTTCGCGTGTCAGCGCTTTCGTATTTCTCACATCACGCTCGATGCGTTTATCGTGACGCTCCCGCCACATCTCTCACACGATACGCAACTTGCACTACTTGCAAGCGGGCCCCAAAAGCGCCTGGATCGCGACTTGCAATCCAATCAAGATATTGGATATGATGTGCAGTACCCAATCGTCATAGGCGGTGACGCCATGCAACAGCTTCCAGCCCCTGTTCTCGCACTCGCGACCCCGGCTTCGCTCCAAGCCCGCGATGCACAACGCGTCGCCTACTACACTAGCCACTTCCGCGCACCGGGCACGATCGCCAATTGGAGCCCACCTGGCGATCGATCTTGCTCTACTGCGCACGCTACGGCTACGAGCCGTATCCCATGACCTGGGAAGTCGCCGCGGCCTTCGTGACCGATATGGCCGAGAGCGGCTATGTCTTTGGGACAATTTCCAGCGTGCGTTATGCGATTCGCGCGCTGCATCGCCTCGGCGGTCTGCCCGATCCAACCGCAGACGCGCGTTTTGTGCGCGCGTTCCAAGGCATCGGACGCACGATTGGCCACGATTGCCCTAACCGCAAAGACGCCGTCATGCTCGAAGAACTCCGCGCTATGCGCGCGCGTGCGTTGGAAAAGCAGACCATTGCGGGATTGCAAGATTGGACGGTCTTAAGCGTCGGCTTTTTTGGTGCACTGCGCCGGAGCGAACTCGTTGCCTTAGACATTCCCGACCTTACGTTTAGCGATGACGATTTGTACGTTCAGATTCGTCGATCGAAAACGGAGCAATTCCGCGCCGTCGATGTGCCATTACTGCGACGCCAGGACGAGTTGTGTCCGGTGAGCGCATTGCAGACCTGGCTACAAGCGCTGCCCCAGCAGTGCGGGCCAATCTTTCGTACGACCCGTCGCGGCGAACTTAGGGACACGCGGATGGCCGACCGAACGGTTTGCCGGATCGTACAACGCTATTGCGAACAGGTCGGGCTCGACCCGAGGAAATTTGGCGCGCATTCGCTACGCGCCGGCTACGTCACCGACGAAATCGATCGAGGTACGCCCGATCTGCACGTTGCGCTGCAGACGCGCCACAGCGATTTCGATTCGCTCTTGCGCTATTATCGGCCGCGCGTCTTTCGCCGCAACCTGACGCGGGGAGTGTTGAAGTAGTGGCAAGTCGTGGACAGCTCGGAAGGCCGGGACCCCGGGCGTTGCTCGTTCGGTACATCAAAGATGCCATCGGTTGTGGGGTGGACCATGTTAATCCTGACCCCGAGTGGTTGCGCTCCTACATTCAAGACGTCGCGGAGGTCGAATCATTCGATCGCGCGAGCATGCTGGTTGAGGTGCTGCGGGACTTCTTCGCTATTCGGCGTTCGCGGGCGGCCCTTGACGCACTTGAGCGCCAGGTGCTCGCGCAACCTTCGGCTTCAGCGCAGAAAGCTTGGTGGCACTCCATCGTGTGCGGAAGCGGTTACCGAAAGCACGCTCCTGACCCTAAGCGTGAGATGCGCAGCCGCTCGCCGTCCTTTCGTGGGAGCAGTACGCGCTTCGCCGCGGGCTGGATCCGCGCAACCCGCGTGCACAGGATCTTGCGGGGTTCCTTACAGTCCGAGCGCACGATCATGGGTATAGCAGCATCAAGCAAACGTTGTTCTATGTGGGCGCGTGTGTGCGCTATTTCGGCTCGGAGGTCGCGACGAGCTCCACGATCATGGCGTGTCTTGCGGGATTGCGGCGCGAGCACCAGGCACGCTGTGCCCCGTTCAACCTGGCGGACTTGCGGCCCTCAATCATTACGATCGGAAAAAACCGCGACGACATCCGCGATCGTCTCATGATCCTCTTGGCCGCATTTGGCGCAATGACGGGATGTCAGATTGTGCGCCTACGCAAAGACCATGTCCGCTTCGTCGACGGCGGAATGGAGCTCGATGTCGATGGGAAGACGCGGTTTATTGGCGCGGCGGAGGATCCGGAACTCGATCCCGTGGTTTGGATGCGCAGGTGGTTGGAGGGAGCGCAGGCGAGGACGGGGCCGCTGTTTCCAAGGATGTATCGGGGTTCGGAACAGGAGGAACCCGCAGATAAAAGCGTCCCAGGCAAGGCGGTTCGTCGATGGCTTCCCCACGCTATTATTTCGGAACGTGGGGGCCTGCGATTCAGCTTCCTTGCGGCGAGTGTCCGCAAGAACGGTGCAGTCGCAACCTTACATTTCTTGCAGCTTCGTCGATTCAGAGATGCTGTCTACTATGCGCCGGAGATGCGGTTGCTCCAAAGCCACTCAAGCATTTAGTGCGCAATCGGCGGCGAGAGAGCTCGTTGTGATGCAGCGATCATACGCAGGCCGCTTTCGAGCGCGCCCGCCGTGATCATCGAGCTCGAGAGAACGCTTGTCGACGAGTTCCCGGCAACATACGCGGCCTTGGGCGCTCGCGTCGGCGTGGGCGTTCCTTCGTACCTCGAGGATGAAAAATGCCCAATGAGCGCTGTTGGCATTGAACACGAGGATGGCTGGTTTGGACTCGTACGCAGATTTGTGACCTGCGTGGAGCCGTGGTGTTCGCGTACCGGGGCCTATGTGCGCAGCCAGAAGCAGAAATTTGGCGAATTGCGAATCGCGATACCGTCGACGTCTCAAGTGATCCGAATCGCTGCCCGCGAGGTTCGGGTGACGAGCGTCAGGATCTGTGAGCAGTGCGGCACGCCGGGTACACTCGCGCGATCGCCGCGTGGGAGTTGGGCAACCTTGTGTCGAGACTGCCGACATTCCGTGGGTTCGTATTTCGATCAGAAGGCCGCGATCGAGCGTTTCCTACGGCATGTGATCGGGCCGTGGCGGCCAAGCGAACTGGGCATGTGGGGGCATTTACTTGCCGATCGCATCCAGCACCATGCAAACGGAGACGTTATGCGCGAGTAGCGAATAGCGCAGCGTCACACGTCGCGGCTGGTTCTAACGCAGACCGGCGACAAGCTCGATCACTCCCAGAAATCCGCCCGGATCAACGGAGACAATGATTCCAAGCGCCGCCACCGAGCCAAGGAGCACCCCGCTTAGACGTCGGTGTGCCGCACTTAGGCTCGATAATGTCATGCTCAACGTCAAAAGCGCAATAGCGCCGAAAACGGTGATAACCGAATTTGAGAATTGCAAGCTGTGCTTGCCCCAAAGCGTTAGCATGATGGATGATATTTCCAGAAAGACGTATATCCACATCGCCGAGCCGGCAAATGAAACGAAGGCGAATAGCCCTGCACCGCGTGCGCTATATGTTCGCACATATGTCGCCGTAGCGATAGCGGTGTTGAGGACCAACAGCCCGATGCAGATCACACCCACGACTGGGTTCGATACGGCGATGTGTCGAGCCACAATGACTGCAGTCATTACTGCTAGCGCAACGCCCGTTGCCGGAAGGGACAGAAAGAGGGCTCGGCGAGCCGGTTCCCATGGAGCCCTCTCAACGCGATACTGTCGTGGAACGCTCAAAGCTAGAACGGCGCCGGCAAGCGCGAGATAGATCGCGATTGTTCCCGATACGAGCCAGAAGGCTGCGGTGAGTGCGACGCTCTCTGTGGCGAAGCTCATGTGCCGCGCCGCAAGTAGATCCGGTCGCCGGATATTCACGAGTCCAGCAAGCACCGGCCCGATAATTGCCGAGATCGGCGCTACGATGATCGACGTCCGGAGAACGAATCGGCGGATAGCGAGAGGGTCAACGCGGAAGCCTCCGTGCATAACTGCGCTCCTTTTGCTAGGCGATGTAGCTTGTCACTCGCAGCAGGATTAGAAATCGAGTCCGAATTGGAGTACTGCAAATAGCGCGCGCCATCCGGTCCCGTACGTCGGATGTTGGTAGAAGCGTTCAACGGCAGCGACGGCAATGAGGCCGCCGATCAAGAGCGCAAGAGCGTTCTCATCTTTCATTGGAAATTTACCCGTATGTCTTTCGGAATTTCGTAAGCGACGGTTGGCCCGTTGCCGTGAGCAGTGCTCGGAGCGTCACCGAGTCGGAAACCCCGGCCGCAAAATCGGGGCCATAGGTCTTCCGTAGCGTACCAACCTGAGTGTTCTCGTTCTTTGCTCGAATAGGGCCACTCTCGTCGCGGCAGCGACCGTCGAGTCCCGGCGAGCAGTGTTTGCTTTTCGTTGTCATGCTGCCGTCGTGGCCTGGAGACCGCTCCACCACGCGCAGTCGTAGCGTACAACGACAACCGCGTGGTTGCGACCGGTCGATTCAGCCGCCTGCTGCGCACCAGCGCGGACTTGCTCGCCGCTCGCCGTTGTTGAGATGTCGTATTCGGCTGGCGGAAGGCGGTAAAGCGTTCCGTCGCCCGAGCGGATCGTAAGCGTGAAGCCTTTTGCTTTCATTGCTTTGTGCAGGTGCTCGTAGTCGTCGTAGGTCGCTCCGTGGAGTTCGACCCGAGTCAAGTAGCTAGACACACCGACCTCATTACTGCGGATTTGGGTAATACCATTTTACCCCCTGGTTGGACCGCTGTCAATTGTCTACTGTGCTGGATATTTATGAGGGCCCATGATAAGATTCCCCTCAGAATTGTCTATTGTCGTTGACAATCGCAGCTGTCCACCCCTATATTCTCAGTATGTCAACGCGTTTTGCCCAAGCCGTCATTGCCGGGCTTGGGGCTTGCTGTCTGGCTCGCTGACAGAGAGAAAGGGACCTACTTATGAACGCCATGGAGGCACTGCGGCGAAATGTCGTCTTCAAGCGAGCCGAACACGGAATCTCCCAAAGCGACCTTGCCCAGCGAGCAAGTGTCGCGCGACAAACCATCTCCAAAATCGAGTCCGGCCGCGGGGATGTTACCGTTAGCATCCTCGAAAAGATCGCCGTCGTCCTTGGCTGCGGCGTCGAGGAGCTCTTTGAGCCTCGTGCTCTGCGAGTTGATGACGCTGAGCTCGAGCGCCGCGCGAACGCGCCGCGGAGCGAATTCATCGACGCACGCGCGCTCCTCAACGCAGTCGACGAAGCGAACGAAGTCCGATACAGTCGCGCCGGCCGCCCCAAAATGGGCCGTTGAATTTCATCGGGAAGTCGGTAAAGACATCGCCGGCTTCCTCCTATGCGATCCAGGTTTCTCGCCGACGATTCGTGATTTGATAACGGCGCTCGAGACCAACCCAAAGCAGTACCCGAAGAAACAAGGCAAACTCAAAGAGGCGCGTGCCGCAGACCTCAAGCTTGGAAATATCAGTTACCGTGCCGTCTTCACATTAGATGAGGCGGCACGAATCGTTTCCGTTCTGTCATGTGATGCGCACGATGATGCTTACTGGCTTGCAACAAAACGCATAAAGAGACGCCGGAGAAGTTAGTTTAGGGTCCGTGTTCAGCAGCCTCGGGCGACAACTGCTTGTGCGGGCCGGTAATACGGTGCATACGATACCCAAAAGCTGAGCGAGTACAGCGGCTAGGTTTCTAGGCGACGTTGTGGGTCATCTGCGATGTAACGGGCCTGGCTAAGACGCACACGAGCTGCATCGCGAGAGACTTGGAACGCACTAGCCACAGCGCCAATGAGCTTCTGCCCATCGAGGCTCGCCGTTTCAACGGGACCTTCCCGCACTTCAATGCTGGTCGATGCGATGATCGCGCGGAGCGTGGTCGCGGGCATGAGGATTGCCCCACTCGCATAGCCCGCCTGCCACTCCATCCAATCGATACGGCCACGACCCTCGATCCCGTCGCGGCGGCATTGCTGCTCGCCGCCGCCATTTCGTGCGAAGAGTTCGAGCGTACCGTCCATCTGAAAGAGATGATTGTGGAGGTGTACGTGTCCGAACTCGTGCGCTAGCGTGGTGCGCAGACGATTTTCGCGGTTCGAACCGTCCCATAGCTGCGAAGCGATACGCACGCGCGGCTTTTTGTTTGGACGAAAGTCAGTGACGCCTTCGACATCTTCGCCAAGCGTACTAAGGTCGGCCAGAGTATCGAGGTCGTCAGTACGTCTGTCGATGAGTACCGTTAGCTCGTCAGTCGAGATCGGGAATGTTGCCTTACCGTGCCGCTCGCTCAGAAATCCGACGATGATATCTTCGAATATCTGGTCGAGCTCCCAATCGTCGTAGTGCGGTCGACGCGAAAACCGCCGTGTCGAATCAGGAATCAGTCTCACGATGCTCGGGTTTCAACTTTTTTCGAAACGCCTGCCACTCGCGATCGAACGTCTCAGGGTCTATTCTCTCGCGCGGAATTCCAGGCGGAAACTGTCTGGCAACAAACGCAAGATAGGTAACGGGCAACTCCAGTGCCGCAGCAAAGAGCTCTATAACCGGCGGCGGAGGCGGATTTCTGCGCCCGTGCTCGATATCGTTGAGATACTGCTGCGTGATCGGCCCAATGGCTTCTCGCTGAATTCTCTGTGCAAGCTCTTTCTGGCTCAGGCCTAGCTTCTTGCGCTGCTCCTGCACGACGCGACCGAACGTGGGATCGTTAGCGATAGGGAACCTCCTTGGTGAAAGACTCTTACGTCATAACGTATCCGGAGGAAGCACCGATTGCAACTCCTCCAGTGTCCCATCTTCACTAGCCCTCCTATCCGGCCGTTCGCTTCGGCAGCACTTGCGCCTTTCGGTCGTTAGCCTCCTCGATCTCATCGCGTCGGGTTTCGGTGTGGACCGGGTCATCTCATTATCCACGCTGCGCTCGAGCGGGAGAATGCAGTGCCGCGATACGAGTGAACAATGCACGTCACCTGAAGCTTCCTCATCGGAGCAAAAGTATCGATCACATTGCAAGTGAACGCGCTCAAAGCGACGCGTTCGAACAGCGCCGAATTGATAAGTCGCTGCATGCAGACCGCGCGTATCAAGATTCGAGCGCGACGGTATGATGATCTTCTTGACCGCCCAGCTGCCCACAACCGGGAGGTCAAGGAGGTCGATTGTGGCGGGATCATAGCGCGCAGTAAAAGGCTAACGCAACGCCCGTGATCATTCACTTACGAACGGGATGTGGCGTCTGGATCTAGAGCTACTCGGATCGCGTTGACCGCCTGCGCAACGTTGCGCTCGGTCGTCCCCCAGCCGAGTACTCTGACGCTCATGGCACGCACGCCGCGCCACGTCGTGGGCCCGAAAAACGCTTCGCCGATCGCGGCCAGGCGTTCGATCACCGCTTCAGTCGTACGATCGTCGCCGATCGCACTAGGCCTTGATTGATCGTGGGGCGGCACAGGACATCGACGCCGTCGAGACGCGAGAGCTCCTCGACGAGCGTTTTTGCATGCTTGCGCGTGCGATCTATCAAGTCGGCCAGACCGTCGCTGCGGAGTTCGCGCAGAACTTCCACATTTGGTGAGACCGATTTTTGGCGAACTGCTGGGTCAGCTGCCAGACAATAACCGGGGCGACGGAGCGGGAGCTTGAACGCGGGTCTAGCAGGACGGGCTCATTTCGCGTCCGGCTATAGCCGTAAGCCCGAACGAAAGGACACGATCGATGCCTTACGTCGAGCGCAATTGGGCACCGGTTTGTGGTCCCGCGCTCCTCACTCAGACGGAGGTGCAGCCCATTGGCCGAACTAGCGGTCGGAGAAGGGTGGATTTTGATATGCATTGGCGATTCGGCAAAAGGCTCGTCCCCATTTTCCTGGCAGTCTCCATAGCATCTTGCAATCATCAATCACCGTCCGATGATAACGCGTCCACAAACGATGAGGTGGTCACAACAGTTTCAACAAGTGGTCGCATAATTCAGGAGGTCAAAAAAGGCCTCGGCATTGCGTGCCGCGTTGGCCCTGAGACCGGCTCCTTTAGCTACCTGGTCAGTGACATCGGGCACCCAGGAGCGCCTCAACCGAACAACATCGAGATGCAAAAGATCGACGGAATTAGGAAATATGTTCATTCAAAAGACCTTCGTTTCCAATACCTTGGCGGTCACTTTATCGTATACGACGCAACGCTAGGGCCGTGCGAAACTGCAGCACCTGGGTACAAGGTGCTAACTGCGCCGGGTTGCCTTTATTATTCGCCGACGGACGACTTCGATGCTCCGAGATCTACGCCTGATTGTACCGATACGCCAGCCCCGTGGATACACAACAAGGCCGGCTGAGTCGGTTGATGCGAGGACAGAGTGGGGCGAGATAGAGCTCC
>JBEKBR010000068.1:0-8103 GCA_050015295.1 Candidatus Aquilonibacter sp.
GAGAGCTGACGCGGATCGTGCCCTCCCACGATATGGAGCTGGTTGAAGTTCGTCCCCGTTTCGAGCGCCTTCGCATAGACTTGGTCGGCGGTCATGCGGAAAACGCGTTCAGGCTCCTTGAACTCGTCAGCGGCAAACGAGCAGAACTTGCAGTTCGCGAAGCAGACGTTGGTCGAGTTGATGTAGCGGTTCAGAACGTAGTAGACGTTTTTGCCGCTTTTGCGCTCTTTCTGTTTCCGCGCGATGCGCCCGAGGTTGTGAATGTCGGACGTGCGATACAACGCGAGGCCGTCTTCCATCGAAAGCGGGACACCGCCATCGACCTTCCCCTCGATCTCGACGAGGCGGGGATCCATCTGATAAGCCATCGTGCGACTATTCTAACGTCGCCCCGGCGCGCCCCTCAACGACGTTCCTCGAGACGTTGGTGGGCCAGCAAGCGGCGAGCGTGGCCACAATCGCAGTGCCCCAGAGGGCCCCGCCCGCGATATCGGTCAGGTAGTGCGCTCCCAGCGCAAGGCGCGACCACATGATCGCGACGGCCAGCACCCCGATCGCGGCCGCGATCCACACTCTGCCCGGCAGAGTGCTGCGCGCGACAAAGTATGCGAGCACCAGATAGAAAGCCACGGCGATTGCCGTGTGTGAGCTAGGATACGAAAACGCGGTCTCGTGTTTGATGACCCAATCCAAGCGTCGCGGTCGCGCAAAGAAATGCTGCCACGCATCCGTTCCTCGCCACGCAATCAGGAGTGAAACGATCGCGAAGGTCAGACGCGACCGCCATGCCGGCACGACAATCGCAACGATCGCGAGCGCAACGCCAATCGGCAGCAAGGCTTGAAAAAACCCGAACCAGGTAATCCACCAAGCGATCAGCGTTGCATGATTCACCCAGCCGATTTCGTGGATCATCATCCAGCCCGGATCCGGCGCGTGATCGACGGCACGACCCAAGAGGAGAAACAACGCAAACGCGGCGAGGGCAATTGCAAGGCTCGCAAATCGGTAAGGTTGTATCGACATGTGCGAGTGCATTGTACCGCGAAAGATACGGGAGATGCGAGTGCGAGTGCGCCTGTTCGTAGCGGTTTCGCTCGTTGAAGCAATGGTGAGCTGCACGCACGGCAACGGCAGAGGATACGTGCCTAGGGTGACTCCGAGCCCATCGGTCACGAGTTCTCCTTCGGCGACCCCACCGCCGACGCCGACCGCTTCGCCGCCGGTGACGCCAACGCCGTCGCCAACCGCGTCCGCGACACCGCCTTCGATGCTCACGGTAAATCCGACGTCGCTCAACTTCAAAATTCTCGGAACGCAACAAACATTCGAAGTCGACGAACCGGGCTACACCGGCACGTTCACCCTGAATGACGGCGGCAGCTGTACCGGCGTCGCGACATACGCTCCATCGTCCGGGCCTGGCCCATCCCTCACGATCACGGTGACCGCCATCAGCGGCGGTGCGTGCACGATCACGGCGACGGATAGCTACGGTCAGAGCGCCCCCGAATCGGTCACCGCGAGCTAAGATGCGAGCCCGGGTGCGTCTGTTCGTAGCAGTTTCGCTCATTGCCCTGGCGGTGAGCTGCGCGCCGCCCAGCAGAGGGTTCACACCCGCGCTGACCCCGAGCCCGTCACCGACGACTGCGCCTTCGGCGACGCCGACGGCCTTGCTGACTCCGACCGCTTCACCGACGCCGACGCATTCGCTGACGCCGTCGCCATCGCCAACGCCAACCCCGACGGCATCACCGACGCCAACACCCGCACCGACACCGACCCCCATGCTCTCGGTAAATCCGACGTCGCTCACGTTCACAACGCTGGGAACGCAACAGACCTTCCAGGTGAACGAAGCCGGCTACACCGGCACGTTCACCCTGAACGACGGGGGCAGTTGCGCCGGCGTCGCGTTGTACGCTCCATCATCGGGTCCTGGACCATCTCTCACGGTGACGATAACGAGCATCTCCAACGGCAGCTGCACAATCACAGCGACCGATAGCAACGGTCAGACGGCCCCCGAAACGATCACCGTCAGCTTCATCTGAGCGGGTTAGGCGTCCCCGAAGAGATCTTGCTGCCCTCCATCGCTCTTACCGAGGCGGGGTGCAATCACTTCGAGCTCGGCGAGACCGAGCAAAATCTTGCGCGGTTTCGTGCCTTCGTGCGGACCGACGACCTTGAAGTCTTCGAGCTGTTTCATCAAGCGCACCGCACGTGGATGGCCGATCGAGAATTGCGACTGTAACTGCGCGGTCGACGCGTAGTTCGTTTCGATGATGAACTTCGCGGCTTCGTAACAGAGGGGATCGGCGCCCTTACCGTTTTTTTCGTCCTCGTCGCTGACCGGAACGACCTCGACGTCGAGCAGATTGTCGGGTCGTGCCTGCTTGGCCCAGAAGTCGACGAGGCGGTTGACCTCGTTCCCGGTGATGTAGGCGCCCTGCGCGCGGATCGGCTTGGGCGCGTCGATCGGCAAGTAGAGCATGTCGCCGCGCCCAAGCAAACGCTCCGCCCCCGCCATATCGAGAATCGTGCGCGAGTCAACTTGCGAACTGACCGCAAACGCGATGCGCGAGGGAATGTTGGCCTTGATCAAGCCGGTGATCACGTCGACCGACGGACGCTGCGTGGCTACGATCAAATGGATGCCGGTCGCGCGCGCGAGCTGTGCAAGTCGCATGATCGTGGTCTCGACCTTGGCCGGAGCCACCAGCATCAAGTCGGCAAGTTCGTCGATCACGATCACCACGAACGGCAGCTTCTCGTCGGGAAACTTGGCGTTATACTCTTCGATCTTGCGCACGCCGGCCTTGGCAAAGCGCTCGTAGCGCGTATCCATCTCTTTGGTCATCTCGAACAGTGCCCCGGCAGCGAGACGCGCGTCGACGATCACCTCTTTGATCAAGTGCGGAATCCCGTTGTACACGGTTAGCTCGACGCGTTTGGGATCGATCATGAGGAGCTGCACTTGATCCGGCGTCGCCGAAACCAGCAGTGAAGCAATGATCGTGTTCAGGCAGACCGACTTTCCCGAGCCGGTTGCGCCGGCAACGAGCAAGTGCGGCATCTTGCCGAGGTCGCCGAACACCGGGCGTCCGGTGATGTCTTTGCCCAACGCCATCCACAACGGCGGAATCGTTCCACGGTTGGGGATTGCCTCGAGAATCTCCCGAACGGCGACGACCGACACCGTTGAATTCGGCACCTCGATGCCGACCGCGGATTTCCCCGGGATCGGCGCTTCGATGCGCACGCTGGTCGCGGCAAGTGCGAGCGCAAGATCGTCGGCTAACGACGCAATCTTCGAAATTTTCACACCGCGCTCGGGCCGTAACTCATATCGCGTAATCGACGGCCCGCGCTCGATATGCGTCACCTTTGCGCCAACGCCGAAACTGGCCAACGTATCCTCGAGCACGTGTGCACGATTCGAATCGTCGACCACCTGCGCTTGCGGCGGATCGAAGAGCGCGAGGTCGGGCAGTTTATACGCGCGGGTCGAGGCGAGCAGATCGGCCGGCTCGTAGTCGCCGACGACCGGCGGCGCGACGACGACGGGTGGCGTCATGACAACGGCCGCGCGCGTCACGACGACGGGCGGCGGCGCGACGACGGGCGGCGGGGCGTCGTCAGGTTCGGCGTCCTCGACATCAAATGGACGTGAGCGATCCGGTTTGGGGAGCGCGAACGCGTCGCGCAGCGAGGCATGACCTTCCGGCAGTGCGAGCGAGATTTTCGGCAGCTTCGGCATTCGCAGACGCGACGCAAAGCCCAGTAACAAGCCAATGACCTTCTTTACGCTGACCTGCGTGAGCGAGAGCGTGAGCGATAGCGCCACGACAACGAGGACGATCCACGCGCCCGTGTTCCCGAGCAGCCCGCTCAGCGTCGACCAGATACCGCCGCCGACGATGCCGCCGCCGCGCGTTCCCGCCGAGCCGAACGCCCCATCGATCATGAGGAAGTACGAGAGCGCCGACGTGCCGAGGGTCGCGATCATACGCGGCACGTTGATCTCGAGGAAGACGATCGCGCCGAGAAGTGCCACCAGCACCGGGAAAAGCGCGGCGCCCCCTCCAAAGAGTTCGCGCAGCCCGCCCGCGAGGGCGCGGCCGGCGTTGCCCGCGTGCCCGGGAACCGCAAGAGCGATACCGCAGAGGAGCGCCACGGCGAGAGCGGCGATCCCGACGATCTCGAGATTTAGCTTCCTTGCATTCGCCTTGCGGCGTACCCGTGCCATTGATTACAACCGTTTCGTCGTTCGAGTAGGAGATCACTTGCAGAGCCCCACCATCGTCGTCCTCGATGGCGACCAAACCGGAGAAGAATTGCTTAACGAGTCGCTACGCGTGCTCGATGAATCGGTCATCGACCTGCCGCTGGCATTCGAACACTACGATCTCTCGCTCGAGGATCGTCGTGCAACCAACAATCAGGTGGTGCTCGATGCGGCCGCTGCACTGCGCGCACACCGTTTGGGACTCAAAGCAGCAACGATCACACCGGAACAAAAGGGCGACGTCGGCTCCCCGAACGCGATCCTGCGCCGGGAGATCGGCGCCAAAGTGATCGTGCGCACCGGGCGCAAATTGCCGCGCATGCGACCAGTGGCCGGCATTCACGCGCCGATCTCGGTCGTGCGGATGGCGGTCGGTGACGCGTACGGCGCCAAAGAGTGGCGCGAAGGCGAGGGCTTCGACGAGGTCGCGTATCGCACGGAAACGATCTCGCGCAGCGTGTGCCGGTATGTTTCGGAATATGCGTTCGTCCATGCAAAAAAAGCCGGTGCCAAGGTGTTCGGCGGTCCGAAATACACCGTCAGCCCGGTATACGAAGGGATGCTCAAAGAAGAGATGGATGCGGCCGCGGCGCGTCACCCTGACGTGCCCTACGACCCGCAACTCATTGACGCAACCTACGCGCTGCTGCTCTCGAACGCCGGTGACAGTCCGCTCGTCATTCCATCACTCAACCGCGACGGCGATTGCCTCTCCGATTTGGTGATGCAACTCTTCGGCTCGATCGCCGGCGCTGAGTCGATCGTGTTGGGCTTCGACGACGACCTCAGACCGAACGTGGTCATGGCGGAGGCGCCGCACGGTACTGCACCGCGGCTGTTCGGAAAAAACGTAGCCAACCCACTGGCGATGATCCTCGCAGCAGGCGCGCTACTCTCGTACATCGACGACCGTCGCGCGACCAACGCGGCGCGGGCGATTTACGAAGCGTCGCTCGAAGCGGTGCATGAGGGCATCGCGACGGCCGACCTCGGCGGTCATTCCACCACGACCGAATTCACCGACGCCGTGATCGAAGGCGTCAAACGCAAGCTCGACGTCTGGTCGACGCTGTGAGCGCGACTGTAAAGTTTCATACAAACCGACACCGCGGAGCCTCCCCTGCGTGCCCAGCAGTTAAGCAGGCGCCGAACGGATACCGAACCTATAAGAAGGATGCTGGGGGTCATGGAACGCGCCGTGCAAGGTATTGAACGGGGCAATCAACGACGTACGTACCGCCAATCGATCGAACTTCCGATCGCGGTTGAAGTCGCTGGTCTGCCCGCGCCTGTTTATGGAACCCTGATCAATATTTCGGAGACTGGCTGCCGCTTGCGCTCGCTGATCCTGATCGATCGCGACCGCGACGTGCGCTTCGAGCTGAAGAGGCCGGGCCACAAAGCCATTCTGCTGCGCGGAAAGATCGTCGCGCGCGCCACGCCGCCGTCCGGCGGCGGCTACGAGTACGGCGTCACCTTCTCGCTGACCAAGAGCGAACGGGAAACGCTGCTCAAGGAAATCCAGGAGATGCAGCGCCGCGAGGCTGCGGCCCGCGCCGACAACCGTCCGCAGACGACCGCCGTCCTCCCAGCAGCGACCGGCAAACAGCGCCGCGGCAGCGTTCGCACCATGGTTGGCTTCCCGGTGCGCTACCGCGTGCCAGGCAAACCCGCGATCGTCGCCGAGGCCAACGACCTCTCGATGGGCGGCCTGCGCCTCATCTGTTTGGAGAAGCTCGAGATCGGAACGCTGGTCGACCTGCGCTTTACCCTTCCAAAGAGCGTCCTGTGGGTTTATCCAGCGGCGGAGGATCGCACCGAGATCACGCCGTTCGGCCCGCGACGCATTCGGATTCCCGACAATCGCCGCGCGTTCGAGGAGATGACCGTACATGGACGCGTCGTTTCGCGCTTTGCTCCGATCCGTGACCGCGAGGTATACGGCGTTCAGTTTACCGACATCGATGGTTACCAACGCGAGGAAGTCGCACGCTTTACGCATGCGGTGCAACTCGCCAGACTCCGATCAGAATAGGACACACATCATGAGCTGGATTCCCAAGAAGAGCACGACCGCAGGGAGTATGGGTGCACCCGCGCAGATCGCCACGCCGGTTGCAACGCTACCTCGCCTTGCCGTCGCCTCGATGGAGATGCCGGTCGTGATGAGTGTGCGCCGCCTGCCCGCGCCGGTGTACGGCACGCTGATGGACGTCAACACGCAAGGCGCTCGTGTGCGCTCGCTCGTGCTCATGGAGCGCGGTACCGAGGTCGAGTTCGACATCACGATTAGCGGAAACGGGCCACTTACCGTCAACGGACGCGTCGAGTCACGGCGTAACGCCGCAGCCGGCGCGCGCTTCGAATATCATGTCTCGTTCGCCGCGATGGCGGAGCCTCAGATCGACGCGTTGGCGCGCGCCGTCCGCGACATGGAGCGGCGAGCTGCCTCATCGCGCTCGATTCAGCGCGCCCTCGATCAAATTCCGACGACCGACACCCACCGGCGCGGCAGCTACCGCGCGCTCTCCACGTTCTCGGCCAACTTCCGCCGTGAAGGCGACGCGTGGACCGAGGGCAAGGTCGGCGACATCTCGGCGACCGGCATCCGTATGAATTGCGAGCAACTCATTTCGATCGGCACCATGCTCGACATGCGGATCACGCTACCGTCGAGCGTGCTCAACGTCTATCCCGAAGAGACCGCCGTGCTCGACTTGACGCAGAGCACCCCACGCCGCATCGGCCGGGCCGACATGCGGCGCCCATTTGAAGAGATGGCGCTGCGCGGCCGCGTCGTGACGCGTTTCCAACCGGCGCGCGAGCGCGAAGTCTACGGCGTCGCGTTCATCGAAATCGACGGCTATCAA
The DNA here is from genome assembly GCA_050015295.1 of Candidatus Aquilonibacter sp. Taxonomy (GTDB): domain Bacteria; phylum Vulcanimicrobiota; class Vulcanimicrobiia; order Vulcanimicrobiales; family Vulcanimicrobiaceae; genus Aquilonibacter. The sequence goes on from JBEKBR010000068.1 coordinate 7,159, forward strand.
CGCGAAGAGATCGCACGCTTTACGCACGCGATGCAACTCTCCAAGCTCCGCAACCGCTAGTTACTTTAGCGCGATCAGCACAACGCCGGCGAGCGCAAGGGCGACGCCGGCTTTTTGCGTCCGCACGAGACGTTCATTGAGCACGACCCGCGCCAAAAAGACGGTGCTCGCCGGATAGAGCGAGGTAAGCACCGCCGCGATCGACAGATAGCCCCGGAAGGTCGCAAGCACGTAGAGTATGTTGGCCGTCATGTCGAGGACTCCGCATCCGGCGATCAGGCGCCAATCCCCGCGCCCCGGCACCAGCGGCGTGCGCGTCACGAGCGCAGCAAGAAGCAAAAAAACAATCGAGGCAATGCGCGCTGCGAGTAGATTGTGCAAACCGGCGGCGGGATGCGTATAAGACAAGAGAATGAAGAATGCCCCGAACAAAACCCCGGTGACGATGGCTTCGCGCACGCCGGCGGTCGTGATCTCGCGCGTCCCGGTACTCTCGAACGAGAGCGAGATCAGCACGATCGCGATCAGCGCGAGCACCAGGCCGACGATCTGTGCAATGGTAAGGCGATCGCCGCGAATCACACCGAATATCAACGGCAACGCTGCAGCCAGCACCGCCGTGATCGGCGAGACGATGCCCATCTTGCCGATCGAGAGCGCATGATAGAGTAGCGCGATCGCTAGCGCCCCGCAGACACCGGCGAGTGCGCCGAAGAGATAGTCACTCGCGACCGCGTGCGACGGTGTAAAGGGCAGCACGAGGAGCAATAGAGCAAAGCCGACCGCCTGCGAAAGCACGGCGACCGCAATCATCGGCGTGCGCTTTGTCGCCAAGCCACCGCAAAAGTCGCCTGCGCCGTAGGTTACTGCGGCCAACAGGCTCAGGGCGATGCCGATCGGCGAGGCTCCTTAAACTTCCATGACGACAGGGATGATGACCGGACG
>JBEKBR010000069.1:0-7674 GCA_050015295.1 Candidatus Aquilonibacter sp.
GGTCACGGCCCGCGTCAACCCAAGAATCAAATCGACATTCTCACGCGTATGGTCGCCTGGTTCGACAAATACTTGCACTGAAATAAAGAACGAGGCGCCGCATTACTGCGCGGGAATCGAACCCGGAGCCGCTTGAGGTATCATGTCAGCAGTCGACGCCATCGATGCGGCCGCTCAAGGCGTTGGCGTCGGCGTCATCCATGGGTAGGGTGTGCGACCGTCGCAGTCGGGGACAGGGAGCGTTTCATATGGGTCGTCTGCCGGGCCGTAGTATTCTAGACAGTTTCCATTGAGCACGGGGTAGGCGCGGCTCTGCGCGTAGCACGGTCCCGCATCCGCGTCGTAGATGATGAAACGGTGCTGCGGCGGCGCATCATTGAGCCACGCGATTCGCAATGTGCCTGATTTGACGTAATATTCGATGCGATGCAGCAAGGCACGCTCTTGTGCGGTAAGCCTTGGTACGCCGGGCTTCCCAACGTCTGCGGCCGCATAAGTTATCGGCGGTGCGTGCGGCCCGCGAACGTCGCGGTAGCTCGGCTGACATTGGATCCCCTCGCCGGCATGGACTACTGTCCCAGGCGCTGGCGTGGTCGCACCGATGAGTATCGCGGCGAGCAGAAGCCGGATCGCGGCGCGCATTTACACCAGCGTTGGTAACGGCAGTGACGGGCGGGTTGAAAGATCCGGGCGCAGTTCGGTCGTGTACTCGAGCGCGCGGTCCATCATACGCAGGGCGAAATCCATCTGCGGATCGCGGCCGTCGCGGTAATCTTGCGGCGCGTAATCCACGTCATAGTCAGGATCGGTGCCGTAGTTCTCCACTTTCCAGCCAACGTCCGAGAACCAGAACGAATACTCCGGCTGGGTGGTGAGCGTACCGTCGACCAGGTGATGATACGGGTTGATGCCGATCACCCCGCCCCAGGTGCGCTTACCGACGAGCGGCCCGAGCTTGTAGAGCTTGAAGCAGTGGCTGAAGATGTCGCCATCGGAGCCGGCAAACTGATTGGTGATCGCCATCATCGGCCCGGCGACGGATTCGGGCGGATAGGGAATCGCCGTGCCGTAGCGCGGTACGTCGTAGCCGACGCGCTTGCGTCCGAGTTTTTCGAGTAGCAGCGGCGAGACGTGTCCGCCGCGATTGTAACGCACGTCGACGATCAAGCCTTTGCGATCGAATTCACTCAGATAGCCGCGATGAAACTCGGCAAAGCCCCACGGCCCCATGTCGGGAATGTGAATGTACCCCACGCGCCCATTGGTCTTCTCGTGCACGTAGCGGCGATTGGCTTCCACCCAAGCCCGGTAGCGCAGCGGTGATTCGCTTGCGAGCGCTTTAACCATCAGCGTACGCTCTTCGTCTTTGCGGGTACGAATCGTCACCGAGACGTCTTTGCCTGCACCGTTGACCAGCAAACGATCCGGCGCAATCTCGCGCGAGAGGCGTTTCCCACCGAGCGCCACAAGCACGTCGCCCTCGTGAATGTCGAGTCCCGGCTCGGCGAGCGGTGAGTCTTCGCTACGGTTCCACGAATCGCCGCGATAGATGCGCGCGATACGATAGCCGCCACGCTCTTCGTCCCAGTTCATATCGGCGCCGAAGAAGCCGCGCTGATACTGGGGCGGCACGCGGTGATCGCCGCCGTACTCGTACGCGTGCGAGGTCCCGAGCTCACCTTGCATCTCCCAGATGACGTCGGAGAGTTCCGTGCGGGTGCGCACCCGTGGAAGAATCGCTTTATACCGATCGTAGACGCGATCCCAGTCGATGTCGCTCATGTCGGCGACCCAGAATTGTTCGGTCTGCAGGCGCCAGGCTTCGCGATACATCTGTGCCCACTCGTCGCGCGGTTCGATTTCGACGTTGGCGCGCTCCAGATCGATCCAGCCGCTCTTGCGGCCCGATTCGTTCGACGGCTTCTCGGGCTCTTCGTCGCCGAGATCAGCCGTCGCGTCGATCGCGCGCAAGCGATCGTGCGAACGATAGACGAGCGTGTGCCCGTCGGCACCGAGACGCACCTCGCCCACGTCGGTTGCGACCGTCGCCTGACGCAGACTTTCGAAATCGTACGCGTAGAGCGTCCCGCCGACCGCCTCTTCCTCGTCGTCGTCGGCATGTTTGATGCCTTTGACCGGGAAGCGCGTGTAGAGCACGCGGCCCTTCACGGCGACCAGTTGATCGTACTCGCCCTCCTCGATCGGGAAGCCCAGTACGCGACCGGTGATTTCGTCGAAATCGATGTCGATGCGTAGCTCTTCGGGTTTCCCATTCTTCTTTTCGTCGCCATGATCGTGGTCGTGGTCGTGATCGCGATGAATCGGGCGCGGCAGCGGTACGAACGGTGACGGCACGTCGCTGCGCAGCGTTACGACGAACGGCCGTTGCGCCTGCGGGAAGCTCAAGTCGAATTGGAGCGCGTCGTAGACCGGATGAAAGTCGCGCGTCGAGATGAAGTACAGATATTTGCCTTGCGGATCCCAAGCGGGGGAATGGTCGACACGAAGTGGCGCGGTGACGTCGTGGACTTTTCCCGAGCGGACCTTCGCAACGCGAATGATCGAGGCGCCGCGCGTCGGCGAATAAACGTACGCGATGTAGCGACCGTCTGGTGAAAAGGCGAGGTCCTGCACGCGTGCGGCCGGGCTTGTGTCGATCACGCGAACTTTGCCGTCGTCGAGATCGATCAAGCTCAGCTCGTGGCGGTGATTCGCAAACGCGATCACATCGCTTGCCGGCGAAACCACAAGCTCGGTCACCCGGCCGATGTCGCCGGTGGTAACGATTTTCGCTTCATCGCTGGCGTCGGCGCGCTGCACCGCGATCTGCTCGAATCCGCTGCGATCGGTGACGCAAGCAAAGCGTTTGCCGTCCTTGAGCCACTCGGTCAGGCGCGTGCGCACGCTGCTCGAACCGCCGTGATTGAGCACCGCGCCCTCGAAGAACGGCATCGTGAACGCTTGGCCGCGCGCGATAAAGGCGAGGCGCGTACCTTCGGGACCGGGTGCAAAGTGCTCGAGTCCTTCGGACGCATGTTCGAAGCGACGCACCGTTTGCGGCTCGGCCGAAGGCGCGTCGATGTTGAGCTGGCTGACGCTGTCGCTCGCAAGATCGATGACGCTGAGCGCGCCGCCGCTCGAGTAGACGATGCGCGATCCGTCGGTGGAGGGAAAGCGTGCGTAGTATTCACTTTCGTGCGAATGACGAACGACGTCGCCGCCGTCGAGCGTGCACGAATAGATGTTACCGATGCCCTCGTGATCGGCCAGAAAATAGATGCGCTCGCCGATCCACATCGGCCACGTCGGATTGCCGTCAGGCATGCGCACCTTCTCGAAGTCGCCGCGATTTTGGGGATCGATCCAAATCTCGCCGGCGGTGCCGCCGCGGTAGCGCTTCCAGCGCGCGGGGTCGACGGCGTTACGCCCGAGCACCAGCGCGCCGCTCGCTCCCGCGGAAAACGCGCGCGCGTGTCCAAGCTGCAGGTCGCGCGGTGCACCACCCTCGCGCGGGATTGCAAACGGATGCGTTTCGCCTTCGAACCACTCGCGCGCATTGGCGACGAAATGAATCTCGCGCCCGTCGGCGCTCCATCCTACGACTTGCGCGACCGTCGATCCGAGAAAGGTCAGGCGCTGCGGCTTGCCGCCGCCGGCGGGCATCGTGTAGACTTCGGGATTGCCGTCGTCGGTCGAGATGAACGCGATCGTGCTGCCGTCGGGAGAGAGTCGCGGGGTCGAGCAGGTGCCAAAGCTGACCGTGAGCCGTGTGGCGACCCCGCCGCCGGCGGATACGCTCCAGAGGTCATCCTCGCAGACGAAAACGATGCGATCGCCCGAAATCGTCGGGTACCGGTAATAGCCTTGACTCATGGTGCTCGGGTGAGTTGGCGAACGCGCGCGTACGCTCTTGCGGGGCGACGTTACTTTGTGGTACAAAGTCAAATATGCTGCAAGCTCGCCTCACGGATAGCGCTCCCGAGCACATCGCCGTCATCATGGATGGCAACCGCCGGTGGGCCCGCGAACGGGGCTTGCCGATCGCCGAAGGCTACCGGCGTGGCGTCGGCGCGCTGCGCGGCGCCGTCCGCGCGGCCGCGCGAGCCGGCGTCCGTCGGATTACCGCCTACGGATTTTCTACCGAGAACTGGCAGCGCGAAACGCACGAAGTCAGTTTGCTCATGAGTCTGTACGCGGCGTGCGCGCGCAGCGAGAAGCCGGATCTCGTGCGCCAAGGCGTTCGCGTCGAAATTATCGGCGAGCTGGATGCCTTTGCGTTGCCGGCGCGTTCGGCGCTGCGCGACCTGGTCGAAGGCACGAAGGCCAACACGCGCATCACGCTTGCACTTGCGCTCAACTACAGTGGGCGAAGCGAGATCGTGCGCGCGGTGCAAGCCGTGGCCGCCGACGTCGCCGCCGGTCGCATCATGCCAAGCGACATCGATGAGTCGTCGCTGCGGGCGAAGATGTATGCGCCGCATGCACCCGATCCCGATCTCTTGATCCGCACCGGTGCCGAACATCGCGTTTCAAACTTTCTCTTGTATCAACTTGCATACACGGAGTTGCTAACTTTACCGGTGATGTGGCCCGACTTCGACGAAACCACGTTTACGCAGGCGTTGGCGGTGTACGGCGAGCGGCAGCGCCGTTACGGCGCCTGATTGATCGCTGCGGCGCGTCCAGCGTAGAGCAAGCGCCCGAGCGTGCCGATGACGTCCGCAGTGTTCTCGAGCTGATCCATCTCCGAAACCAGGACCGGTGTCGCTGAGCGTTGTTCGAATGGCAGCATGACCTCGCCGCCGGGCACGTGTTCGAGCGCCGGATACCCGCCAACCGACCGAAAGAGCAGTTCCGCGTAAAGCGCATTCGCCCAGCCGAATTCCGAACGCGTGTAGCGCCAATAGCCGTCGGGATAGAAGCTTTCGTGGATCAGCCCGTTCTCGCTATCGGTTTCAGCAAGGGTGGTGATGCTGGTAATGACCTCGCGCACGTCGGTCGACGTGAGCGCGCGCGCAATGATGCCGATCGGCCACACCCAGCCGTACGGGGTGTGCGGGCTTCCCAGCCCCTGCGCGTACCGGCCGCTGAAATACCACGGGTTGTCCATGCTCAGCGTGAACGCACGCGTGTTCAGATAGGTCGGGTCGTACGCGGAGCACCAGTCGATCGTCGGCATTGCGGTGAGATCCGGGATGTTGGCGTCATCCATGAGGTTGTAGTTTCCATACCCATCGGTCTCGTAAGCGTACATCCAGACGTGGCGCTGCGCGTTGTAGAAAACGCCGTAGCGCAGAATGGCAGTGAGTACGCGCGCCTCCAGCGCCGCTGCTTGCGCTCGAAGGGCGGCGTCGCCGTAGCCGACGCGCGCGATGTGCACGATGTCGCGTAAGGCGACCGCAGCCAGGACGTTCTGCGGAATGTTGAAGCGATATTCCACCGGATCGTCGGACGGACGAAACGCGCCCCAGATCAAGCCGGTTCCCTCGTCGAACTCCTCGTGCGTCGGCACGTGGTACGGGTAGACATAGTGGCTGCACTCGCGGTGGTGCTCTTCACAGTTGTAGGTGTACACGATCTGGCGTAGCGCGACGTGCAGATTCGGCGTGAAAATGCTGCGATCGTGCGTGGCGCCATAGTATGCTTCGATCAGCACCACCGGCCAGGCGATTGAGTCGACCTCCCACTTACGCTCCCAGGTATGGTAGTTGTCTTGAAATGCGTTGGCGTAAACGTCTTTGTCGATCGCGCGCGCGTTGCGCTCGATCACGCCGGCAAAACGCGCACGCAGCAGTGGGTAAGCGGATTGAAATCGTACGTAGGGAATCGTTTGTGCCGAAGAATCGCGCAGCCACATCGCGGGAATGTCGCCGGTTTGAACGTACGTTGTGCCGTCGTCCTCGGGGAAAAAGTCGTGGAAGAGCGTGTGAAAGAGCGAGTCGGTCTGGATGGCGCGCGTGCGCGCACCGCTGAGGGGGACGATGAGTGTCTGTGCGATCAAGAACGACGCGGCAATCGCGCGCAACATCGACTTAGCGCCCGCGCTCCAGCGTGAGCGCGTCGATCTTGCCGCCGCGCAGATTGAGCGTAAGCGTCAGCCGGCCACGTTCGAAGTTCAACGTGTAGATGTCGCTGGTGATCGCGTCGACGGTCGTCGACTGGTTGAACAGCGCCTGCTCGAGCTTCCCGAGTGGACGCAGCGTCGTCGCGTAGGCGGCGAGCCGGCTTTCGTCGATCGAGGTCGCGAACCCGGGGGTGAGTAACGAGCGATCGATCGCGCCGGCGGCGAGTTGGGCGATTACGTCCTTGACCAGCGCGGTGATTGCCGGGTCTTCGAAGACCCCCGGTTGTGAGAGCGTGGCAACCATCGCTGAATTTTTCACCGGCTCGACGATCTCGATCAGACTTTTTGCCAGCGGAATGAGCGAGACGCGATCGGCATTGGTGAGAATTGCAAACGCGGTGCCGTCATCCAAGACGATGGCGTCCTGCGCGCTAAAGCCGTCGATGTAGCCCGGATGCTGCGCGACCTGCAGCCCGTACCAGGTACCGGTGAAGAAGCCGAAGCCGTAGTTGGTCGGCGTGCCGTCGGCGAGCGTCCACGAGGTAGTCATTTGCTCGAAGCTATCTTGCGCAACCACCGAACCGCTATAGAGACTCGAGAGCCAGGTCAGCAAATCAGGCACGTTGCTGCTGCTTGCGCTCGCGCTAAACGCGACGTCGGGTTGGTCGTTGGTCCCGTCGGGCGCTGGTTGCCAAGCCGACCCGTCCCACGTGCAGCCTTGCGCCGCGTTCTCAACGCGCGGCGGTGCAAAGGTCGTCGACGTCATGTGCAATGGACCGGTAATGCGTTCGGCGAGCAGTGTGGCATAGCTCTGCTTGGTGACCGATTGCAGCGCGGTGCCCAGAAGATAGTAGTTACTGTTGCTGTACTGCCAACGCGTGCCCGGTGTAAATTGCGTCGGCGCGTTGAGTGCGCTATCGAGCGTTTGGCCGGGATCGGTATATGACACGAGGCCACTCGTCTGCGACAACAACTGTGCGACGGTGATGCCGTCGAGTTCGGCGTTGAGCGGGAGCGCGCTGCGATCGGCTTCCTGCATCACGAGTGCAGCGGTGAATTGCTTGGTGATCGAGCCGATGCGATAGACCGTATACGCATTTGCACGTGCGGCGGATGCACACGTGCGCATGCCGTATCCGCGCAAGAACACCGCGTGGCCCTTACGGGCAATGCCGAGGGAGAGCCCGGGTATGTGGCTCGATTGCATCACTTGCGCGACCACCGCATCGATCTTCGCCGATTGCGCGGGCGTCAACGCCAGCGACGTTGCCAGGAGCGCCGCAGGCAGCATTGCGTCGCTTCTTCCACGGCGGGGAGGGTGATCCCGGCAGCTCAACGCAATCCATCGATACTTTGGGAGCTTTGACGAATCGGGAAAGCGTGTTGCGCGATTTCGACGCCGGCCGTATGCGTGGCTTGGCGCGCGCGATTTCGTGGACGGAGAGCGGACGTGGCGCCGAGCTCGTTCACCACGTGTATCCGCGCGCCGGCCGCGCGTTGACCATCGGGCTTACGGGGCCGCCCGGCGTCGGCAAATCGACGCTATCATCGGGAATCGTACGCAAAGCACGCTCGCTTGGGAAAACCGTTGGCGTGATCTCGGTCGATCC
>JBEKBR010000070.1:0-7357 GCA_050015295.1 Candidatus Aquilonibacter sp.
ATGACCGTCTTTTCGCTGCAAACGACGGCTTCGGCTGCATCGCCAGGCGAGATGCGGACGCTGAATATGCAACCGTTACTCTCGGCGATCGAGGGAACGCAGATCTTCGCGCTCCTCACGGGACAAGAAGGGCGCTACGAGGCAATGCATGCTCCGGCGCCACGGTACGCACGGCCAGCCAGCATACGGCCGAGTGAGGAGCAGCTAAACTTTAGCCGCTCACGGATCGTGCGTGGTATTGTTCGCACCGGTAGTCCGCGGGTACTACATCTGCAGCAGTACGCGGACCGCGCACGCGCCGCAAAAGACCCACTCGCAGCGGGAAGGTCGATGCAGCAGCGTACGGCTGCGCCCAGCTCGGGAGGCGTAATAAGACCGGCCGTACCATGCGAAATTGCTGGCGTGCGTCATGCGGCACTATCATGCTCAACCATCCCTCCGGTGCGCACGCCGACGCCGTCGCCACGCCCAACCGCAACGCCCACGCCGCCGCCGACACCGACCCCGACCCCGACGCCCACGCCCACGCCGCGCCCGACGCCGACGCCAACCCCTACACCAATTCCCCTAACACCCACGCCGATCCCAACCGCGACTTCGGTCGGAGCATTATCTGCCGCGACGACCGGCATTAATCGGTGGTGGACGTACGAAGAAGGCGCGATTCCCGGGCTCGGCAAGTGGATGCTCAACGTTGCGGATGGCAACCTTATCGTGCAGGCCGACGATGTTGACGTACCAGAGCGCGGCATCGACCTGGCATTTCGGCGCACGTACAACTCACAGAGCCAACACGATGCAGCCGGCACCGATGGGTCACTGCCCAGCGCGTTCGGCAATGGGTGGACGAATACGTTTGACGCGCATCTCGGGTACAACGGCGCGGTTATGAGCGTCTATGATATCGACGGAGCACGGTACGATTACACCTCGAACGGATCGGGCTGGACGCCACCTCCTGGCATGCAGGGCGTTACGCTTCAGTGGGACGGCGGCTGCGGCTACTTTTGGACCAAAAAGACCGGTACGGTCTACTACTTTGCCGAGCCCGTTGCGCTCTCACAATGCGCGGCCACCCCAGTCGCCGCTGAGTTCGGACGGCTCCAGTATATCCAAGGACGCAATGCCAACAACCAGATTACCTTCACGTACTCGTGGAGTGGCAACGGAAGCAACCCGAATCAATTAACGCAGATCGTTGCCCAACACAGCGACGGCGACGTATTGACGCTTGATTTTGCACTCGTCAATACCAGTCCCGAACTTGCGTCGATCACCCGCCCTGATGGCCTAGAGGTCACGTACTCTTACGATGGAAGTGGCGACCTGATCGGCGTGCAGCGGCCCGGCAACAGCACGATCAGCGAATTACCGGAAACGTACAGCTACAACACGGGGACCTACGTCATGGCCGGTGCTGCCGGACCACGTTACACAATCAACTACGACGCGTGCGGCTCGTCGACGTGTGTGACCGACGGTGACAGCGTCACGTTCTCGTACTCGGGCGCGGCGCTCTCGATGGTCCAGGACTATGGCGTCGTAAACTTCACACCGCAAGATGGCATCAGCCCCGGACTCGCCAACGGCGGCCTGCTGCAACCTGGTGTCCCCAGCGGAGTCCAGACGTGGCACACCGAGGAGTTTTCGGGCGATTCGAGCTTAGCTATCGGCGGGTCCGGCGGTACAACCAACGTAACCGACAATTTTGGCCATACCCGCGCGTGGACCTACGATGGATCAGGGCGAGTGACGGAAACGCAAGAGTGGGCGTCTCCGACGTCTTCAACGCCGCTTGCTGCTAGCGCGGCATGGGATTCGTTGAACGACGTGACCGTAAGTGTCGACGTCCGCGGCAATCAGACCAACTACACCTACGACGCAAACGGCAATACACTTTCGGTGCAAGCGCCCGCCGTGCAAACCAATCTTGGTTCCGGTTCTCCCACGTCGATGTACGCCTACGATGGCAACAACAACCTAACCGCGTACTGCGATCCCAACTATGTGTGGACAAATCATCCGTCGACGTGCCCTGCAAGCGGTGGAACAACATATTACAGTTACACGACGACCGCAAGTGAACCGTTCGGCGAGCTGACAGAGACGCACTCGCCGATGGGGTATACATATGCCTTGACATATGACAACTATGGCCAGCCAACGATGGTGCAGGGTGCGGCGACGACGCAGCTGGACGGCACGAATCGACAGCCAACGCAGACGTTCGGGTATGACGGCTATGGCAATCTCACGACCTACAACAAAGGCAACGGCACGTGGAACGTAACCTACGACAACGTGCACCGGCCGCTTACCCATGAGGACCCCGACAACTACGTATCCTATTCGTACTATAACAATGACGGTTCGGTCAGTAAGACTGAGACACCGTATCAGCACGCAAACGGATGGGGAAGTACGGTTACCTATGACGCTGACGGCGATGCAGTCACGCAAACTGTCATTCGCCAGGCGAGCGCGACAAGTACGCCCGCGCCTGAAACGACATCGAAGTACTACGACGGTGCAGATCGATTGATCGAGGTGAAGCAGCCACAGGACACCAGCTACGATACGTACACGAATCCCTGGCTCACGCGCTACCTCTACGACCTTACGGGCGCGACGAATCTCAACTTTGGCAACGCGATAGACTACGCCGCCTACGGCAATCTCTACAAGACGCAGGAGCTGCTGCCGTCTACCAATGGCCCGGTCACGCAGACAGCGTCGACGCCGCAATCGATCGCCAATACGACGATTGAGGACCTCAAGGGCACGGCGTTCGACGGCCTCGACCGACCGGTCGCAAAATACTCGCTGGTGGATGTGAATGGGGCATCGGCCGATTCGCTTTCGACCGAGACGCTCGCCTACGATGGGACCAACGAATACGGTAGCTTCCTCGGGGAGCTCACCTCGGATTGTAACGCTGCTTCGCAGTGCAAGTATCCGGGCTATGATTCGCTTGAGCGAACGAATGCGGTCGGATTCTCGGACAGCACACCCAGCCGCACGACGCAATATGACCCAGACGGTCACACAACAGCGGTCACATCCAGCGTCTATGGCGCGCAAAGCTACACATATGACGCGGACGGCCACAAGCTCACCGAGCAGGAGGCCAGCGGCGGCGGCGTCACATCGCCCGCGACGTTCACGCATGTCTACTACGGCGACGGGAAGCTCGCGCAGCTCAACGTCGCGTCGAGTGGGCTCAATCAAACGGGTCTCTTCGCATACTCGTACCGGGCCGACGGGCTCGTTCAAACGCAGGCGATCAATGACGCTGCGCAGTCAAACGTCGGCACCACGTCGATCGCGTTCATGTACTATCCCTCCGGCCGGCCAGAGCAGCGAACGGAGAGTGGAACGGGCGCGAATACGAACCCGACGACGTGGCAGTATGACACCTACGGGCGGGTATCGCAAGTCAACTACCCAGCGTGCACGAGCTGCAACAATGAGATCACGTCCCTTGCCTATACGATGTACGATCCGCAAGGTCAGATGCTTCAAGACGGATTCGTTTCCACCAATGGCGTCGAAAACGGCGGGATCTACAACTATACGGCCCGCGGCGAGTACGCCACAGAGACCGGTCCCCCGCCGGTTCAGCCTTTCTTTGCCAATGGAGTTCAGGCGCCGGCGGTGGTCGGTCTTTACGCGCAAGAGAATTACTCGTCATCAGGTAGTTGGGACACCTTCAGCGGAGCACCGCTTTCAAAGTCGGTTAGCGTCCCGGGGTATAACGCCGCGACGCAGCTGAACTATACTACTGTCACTGCGTCGTCATTTTCGTATGATCAGGTCGGACGCTTGACCACAGAAGCAAACTCTACTGAAGGTGGGGTCCTTGGCAATGGGAGCGATTCGCTCTCACGGACCTACGATGCAGAGAATCACACGGTCACAAGCAGCGACGGCAACACCTCGATAAGCGGAGAGGCGTGCTGCCTCGGGTCAATGACGGCGTACAATTGGGGCCCAACAGGTCATCCCATCCAGATCGGTTCCGCGACCGGAACGACGAACGCGATCCCAAGTTTGAGTTCCGTGCAGTATGACACGTTGCACTGGGACGGTGATCAGTTGGTCTTTGAAACGAACGCTTCGGGCCAAGTCGACGATATAAAGATCGGCACGAGCGGAGACATCACGCCGCTGGATCCATCGTTCACGGGCTTGACGTTCTGGGATAGAGGGCCCGGTGGGGCGGTTACCTATTGCCATAACTCGGGCGGGACGACCCTCCTTACCAGCCTCTCGCCGACGGCTACGGTTGGCCTGCTACCGTGTGGAGGAAGCTATCTGCAGGCGAACGGCTCGACCTTCACCTTTGCCGGACCCACCAGCTTTGTATGGAGTTCAGCGCCGTTCACTGCGGGGCCAGGATCGAAGGACAGAAGGGCTTCGTATCAGGTTGGCATTGGGCAGGGCAATCTGCTCGGCATGTACCGAACCGACGGAATGACCGACGGCCTCAACACTTTGCAAGGCCCACGTACGATGGACGCAAATGCAGGAACGTGGACGACACCCGATGCCTACGCGGGCAACGTTGATGATCCTGGCTCCCAAAAGTCTTACATGTGGAACAGCAACAACCCGATGGCGTACAGCGATCCTTCCGGATTCTCGGCCGACCCGTATTCGGACTGGCTCTCCCCGCCGCCGAATACCGGCGGAGCCCCCGACCCAAACGGAAATGCCGATGCCGCGACGGCTAGTCAAAGCGATAGTACCCAAACCAGCAGGCGGCTCGCTTATGCGCCGGTTTCTGCGGCTGCAGCCGCATCTAGCACTAGCTATGCGGATCTCAGCGAGGTCGGTTTGCAGGCAGGAGCAAATGCGATATTCTATAGTAACCACACAGACGATTTGCCTGCGGATAAGTTCATGCAGGGCGTAGGGGAGATGGTGAGCTCTGGTCTAAAATCCGTGGGCGATCCGCTGCCGGTCACTGTCGACGCATCGTCCGTATCTGCGCACGATAGTTATGGAAACAGCCTTCGTATCACGGGAGGTGCTAATGGAGTACTCGTTTCTCTCTCGCACGGCGAATCGAATAACATAAACACCTTCTTGACGTGGAACTCGTTGGGTTACGTCCAGGCGCAGGTTCACGGACCCGGACGGCCCTACACGGCTCCCGGCACGCTTGTGCTTGGCACTCGAATTCGAATGACACTTTGGGGGCAACCGACTTGGGCGGAGACGAATTTGGCGCCATGATGACACACTTTAAGCTCTATTGGCTTTTTGCACTTGCGTTTCTAGTACTTTCTGGGTGCGGAGCGCGCGCCATGGGCAGCAGCGCAAGCCACGCAGCTGGCAGCAATGTTAGCTACGCGGCCGGAAGCCAATTTGCGCTCTTTATTTTCCATTTTGACAGTTCTTCAACCGGCCAATATCTGATAACACATATAAGCGGGAGCGGAGGCGTTGCCACCGACACGTATCGATTCGTGATCAGGCGGCAATCAGGACGCGCGATTATTGGTTTGACGAAAGACAAGCTGAGCTGCGGCAGGTTTCGCGCTTCGATTACGCCGCAGCTCCTTCGGCTGTTTCTTGGGAACTCGAAAACTGCTTACTTCAATCGAGTCAGCGATAGCGCGCTGGCCGCAGATTTGACGGTAGTAAAGCAGGAGGCGTCCAACCTGGGTACCGCCGGTGCACGCGAGATTCTTTCGCACAAGTCGGGGACGCTCTGGCTTGCATGTACGTGGAACATGGCGGAGAGCGCCGACTCAAAAGCTCTTCACGCTCTACAAACCGAGTAAGGCTCAAGGCTCTTTCTCGGTAAGAAGGAAAGGCTCCACGGAACCGGGCCAACTCCACGCATGGGTTCCCTACGTAGATGTGCCAGTCTGGCAAAAACCTGACGCGTAAGGCCTAATCCGGGCCTGCGGGAGTTGTGAGTTTCCGGGCGTAGAGCCCGGCAAGGAGACTCGCTCTTGAAGAAAAGTCGCTTTATCGAGGCGCAGATCGTCTCGATCTTGCGGGAGGTCGACGGCTGAACGCCGGTGACCGAACTTGCGCGAAAGCACGGCGTTCACGCGAATACGATCCGGCTTTGGCGGGACAAGTAAGACATCCAGAAATGATCATGCACGCTGTCTTCGATGCGCGCGATGTTACTAACTGGCTTCCGCTTCAAGCGGCGCCGTTGCCGGGAGTATCACAACGGCCGGAACGGAGGAACTCACCCCGTTTGCCGCCGTGCCGCTGGGCATCGGTGCGAGCGCGGCCGGTGACTTCGCAGGCTCGGAGGTGGGGTCGGGCCTTGGCTATGTTTGGTGCGGCTACGTCCACGAATGTGGCCCTCCGCCGAGTTGGTGGGCCGGCGCTTGGCGCTTTGCGAGTTTCGCGCACATCGGTTTCGGTGCGGCGGAGAGTATCTTTGGGGCTGCGTCGCGACAAATAGCGGCGCAGTCGGCCGGCGAAGCATTAGGTGCATTAGATGCTATGCAAGAGTTCGAGACCTGCGGCGGCGGATGCGGCTTCGATGACGGCGCCTCTGCTTACGGGTTTCTGACCGTAGAAAGATATTCGAACGCGTTTGTGCTGACGTGGTGGGAAGATGCAGAAACCGACCCGATCACGGGAAATATGCTCTACTTTAACCAATTCTGTGGGAGTATGCGGTGTGAAAATCCCGGCGAACCGCAATGAGCGACCGATGGCGCACGATCCTGGCGGCAATAGCTGGCCTCAGTTTCGGGGAGCTTTGCGGTATCGGGTTCTATCTGATGGCAAAAAGTGCTGACAGAGGCGTATACAACTGGTACTCGGGTGATTGGCTAGGGGATCTCAGTTGGTGCAGAGCAGTTTTTGGCTCATTTCTGTTTATCCCACTCGCCATTATGATCCCCTTCGTCATGGCTGCCAAGAGATATAAGCGTGGATAGGCGCAGCCACGTGTTTCCATAGGCCTAGCCTCGACGGCGCCGATTTTCGCCGCAACCAGTCAATTCAGGCTCGTGGCTGATGCAGCGAGCCTTGAATGTCATTGCCCCGCTTCGGAAGCATTGTCGTGGACACCGAGCCGAATGCGTTGGCACTTCATCAGAAGTGATAATCACCAGTAAATAATAGCGTTGATCATCACTTTTGACTATCACTAATCACCGCGTTGCGCGCTAGGAACGCAGCGCTTGTCGACACGAACGGCCTCGACACAATCGCCTCGTGTGGAGGGTATTATGCGTCGCATTCTTGCGCTCGTTCTAATGACCGTCTTTTCGCTGCAAACGACGGCTTCGGCTGCATCGCCAGGCGAGATGCGGACGCTGAATATGCAACCGTTACTCTCGGCGATCGAGGGAACGCAGATCTTCGCGCTCCTCAC
>JBEKBR010000071.1:0-7105 GCA_050015295.1 Candidatus Aquilonibacter sp.
ATTCGCTGCGGGAAACCCTTGGACCAGGACGCGGCCTGGGTCGATCCGCAAGCCGGCGGATTCATTTGCGGACGCTGCCGCGAGAATTGGCGCGACTTGCCCGAACTCGATGCCGAGGATCTGCGCAATCTTACTGGTTTGCGCACACCGCGCGGCGAGGGCGCCGCGGCGCTGCTCGCACGTCCTCGTGTCGCCGCGGCAATCGATGAGATCATCGTGCATCACCTCGGCAGAAAGCCGAAGGCGGCATCATAGCGATCATGGCCCTCGATGTGGGCAGCAAGCGGATCGGCGTAGCTATCGCCGATCCTACCGAGACGTTTGCATTGCCCGCCGACACGGTCCTACGAACCACGCTCCACGACGATCTCGAGCGCCTCGCCGAATTGTTCGCTTCCTATAACGTGGTCGAACTCGTGGTCGGCGATCCCGTCACGCTCTCGGGCGAACGTACGCTGGCCGCGCAAAAGATGGACGCGTTCGTCGAATCGCTGCGCAAGATCTTCAGCGGAACGATCCATCTCATCGACGAGCGGATGACGACCGCGCAAGTGACCAAGACGCTCATCGCCGCCGACGTGTCGCGCAAGAAACGCAAGCAGGTCGTCGACAAGATGGCCGCCGCGCTCATTTTGGAAACCTTTCTCGCGCGCCGGCGCCTGGGCGGTTCATGAAGCGCAGCCGTCTTACCTGGGCGCTCGGTGTACTCGGGATCGTTCTTGGCAGCGTGGCCGTCGTTTGGAACTGGCTGGTGTATCTCGATTGCTCGTTGCCGGCGTCGAACACGCAGGTCATCATTCCGCGCGGCTCGACCCTGAGCGACATTGCAACATTGCTCGAGTCACGCGGCGTCATCCGCACGGCCTTGACCTTTCGCGTCCTCGCTCGCATTCGTCACGCCGATGAAGAGGTGCGAGCCGGCGCGTATGCATTCGCACCGCGCGAAACCCAATTGGAGATTCTCGATCAGCTGCGCAGCGGCGGCGCACAAATTGCGACGTGGGTGACGATTCCGGAGGGCTTTACCGCCGCGCAGATTGCGGAGCGTCTGCAAGCGGACGGTGTCGGTCGTGCCGGTGATTTCGAGCGCGCATTTCGCGGGCACGAAGGCTACTTGTTCCCGAGCACCTACCTGGTACCGCTGGCGGCCACGCCGGCGCAGGTGACGCACATGCTCACCGACCAGTTTGCCAAAGAGTTGCCGCCCGACGCTGCAGCGCGTGCGCGCGCCCTGCACGTGAGCGTGCCGCAGACGGTCACCGTCGCGTCGCTGGTCGAACGGGAGGCGCAGATCGAACCCGACCGTCCGTTGATCGCCGGCGTGATCTACAACCGGTTGCGCCTGGGCATGCCGCTGCAGGTCGACGCGACCATAGAATACGCGCTACCCCAGCATAAATCGGTGCTGTCGCTGCGCGACTTGCAGGTCGATTCACCGTATAATACCTATCAGCATACGGGCCTGCCGCCAACCCCGATAGCCAACCCGGGCCTGCCCTCCCTCCTCGCCGCGCTGCACCCGGCAAAAACCGACGATCTTTATTACGTTTACTGCGGGAATGGGCATCATGTCTTTGCGAAGACGCTTTCCGAGCACCAAGCCAACGTCGAACGCTGTCTTCATTAAATAAGATTCAAGGAGCGCAAATGTCGTCCAATAACGGTGAAACCAAGAGCGGACCGCTCGAATTGAGTGAGGTGCTCTACATCGAGACCAAGGACGGCGGGGAGCTGCCGTTCGAGGTGGTGGGCATTCTCGAGGACCCCGACGACGGGACCTCCTACGCGGTATTGATGCACGAGCCGCAAGACGACGAGGCGGAGAGCGAGTTCATCGTCACCGATCTCGAAGGCAACTTGCTTGAAGACGATGCGTTAGCACAAGAAATCCTCGACGAATTTTTGGTGTTTGCCGAAGAAGCCGGAGAGGAAGGCGGCGAGAGCTAATCCGCGTTCTCTTTCTTTCGGCGAGCGTCGGCGTTGGACACGTCTCGGCGGCGAATGCGGTCTGTGTCTCACTGCGCGAAGCGGATCCGGACGTTCGGACGCTCGTCGTCGACTCCTATAAATACGCCGCTCTCGTCGTTTCCCGGGTCGTCTCAGACGGCTACCTGCGGATGGTCAAAACGATCCCGCAGATGTATCGCTACATCTACGACCGCGCCGAGCGCGCAACCGAAGTTGGGCCGTTCCGCACCTGGGCGCAACAGTTTACCGCCGGCAATCTGCGGCCGCTCATCGAAAAAGAACGCCCGGACGTCATCGTCTGCACGCATGCGTTTCCGTGCGGCGCCATGGCGGAGTACAAGCGGCTCTACGATGACGCGCCACCGGTCGTCGGCATCGTTACCGATTTTGCCGTGCACGCATTTTGGATCCACGATAACATCGACGGCTATTGCGTCGCGACCGAAACGATGCGCGACGTGATGATTGCGCGCGGCGTAGATCCTGAGCGGATCATCGTGTCCGGCATCCCGGTCGATCCGCGTTTTGCTCGGGAGCATGAGCCGGTGCACGCCGTCCGCGAGCGTTTGGGTTTGCCACTCGACCGGCCGATCGCGCTGGTTATGGGCGGGGGTCTGGGAATCGGACCACTCGGCCGCACGCTTCGCGCAATGGAAGGGATGCCGATGCCGATCGCGGCGGTGGTGATTGCCGGCCGTAACGCGCGCGCGGAGCATCGCGTGCTTGCTGCCGCCGAGAGCGTGAGCTATCCGGTGCGGGTGGTGCGCTTCGTCGATAACGTCTATGATTTCATGCATGCCGCAGATGCGTTCGTGACGAAACCGGGCGGCCTGAGCACCGCGGAGGCACTCGCTGCGCAGATTCCGATCGTTTTACTCAAACCATTGCCCGGGCAAGAAGAACGCAACGTGCGCGTCTTGACCGAGTGGGGTGTCGCACTATGGGCACCGCGGGCATCGGACTTGCGGCACGCATTGACGACAATCTTAACGGATTCAGCGCGGCGCACGCGAATGACCACTGCAGCGGGGCGATATGGGCGCCCGGACGCCGCGCGCGACGCCGCAGCATTGATCCTCCGGCTTCGCGCGGCAACGAAGGAGGTTCCAGCGTGAAGCTCCCATCCTCGAGAACGTACGCGTACTGGTTAGCACTATTCCGGATCTACACCGGCGCGTTTTGGCTGATGCACGGCATCCCGAAATTCACACAGAGTCAAGACTTCATGCCGCCCAATGGCGCGATGACGCAGTTCCTCAATACGCAGATCACGCACAATAGCGGCCCGTATCAAACATTTCTAACCCACGTCGTCTTACCCAACGCATGGCTCTTTGCCGAACTCGTGCGCCTGGGCGAAGTGGTGACGGGATGTTTGCTGCTGCTCGGTTTTTACACCCGGCTTGGCGGATTGATCGGCGTTCTGCTCTCGCTCAATTACATCTCTGCGAAGGGCGGACTCATGCATTTGAGCGTGTGGTCGGGTCTCGATTCCGCCGCGCTCGTACTCTCGGCACTCAGTGTGGTGCTGCCGACCGGACGTGTGCTCGGCGTCGACGGGATTCTCGCGCGCCTGCGTCGACCGCGACAACCGGTGGCGCCGGCCGCCGTTTTCGTCGAAGAGCCGCCGATGACGGGGCCCACCGCGCCCAGCGCATAACTGTCGTCCGTGATGAACCCGGCGCGCCAAGATGTCACCGAAACCGGTCTGCGCCGCGTGCTGATCGTTGCCGGGGTCATGGCGGCGGCGCTGATGCAGACGCTCGATTCGACGATCACCAACGTCGCGTTGCCGACCATTCAAGGCAATCTCGGCGCGAGTCAGGAGGAAGGCACGTGGATCGTCACGGCCTACACGATCGCGGCTATCGTCGTGATCCCGCTCACACCGTGGCTGCAGAACCGCTTCGGGCGTAAGAACTACTTCGTCGCCTCGATCGTCGGCTTCACAATCGCATCGGTCATTTGCGGATCGGCGGATAGCTTGACGCTGCTCGTGATGGCACGCTTCGTGCAGGGCGCGTTCGGCGGCGGTTTGCTCGCGACGGCGCAGTCGATTCTTCGCGACACGTTTCCGCCCAAACAACTCGGGCTGAGCCAAGGCATCTTCGCGCTGGGTGCGATCATGGGGCCTGCGCTCGGACCGCCGCTCGGCGGCGTGCTCGTCGACAACTACTCGTGGAATTGGGTCTTCGACATCAATATCGCGCCGGGCATCTTCGCCGCGATCGTGCTGGCGCTGATGCTGCGCGATCCGGAACCGGGACGCGCGAGCCAGGTAGATTTCGTCGGACTGTTACTGCTCGCTGCGGGATTGGGATCGATGCAGTATGTGTTGACCGAAGGCGAGCCGCACTACTGGCTTGCCGATCCCGCCGTGCTGGTGACAAGCATCGTCATGGTGATAAGCCTCTGTGCGTTCGTCTACTGGGAGCTCGCCGGAACGAAAACGCCGATCGTCGATCTGCGTGTCTTGCGAAATCGAAGCGTTGCCGCCGGTTCGGTTCTCGGCCTGGCGCTGGGTACTGCGATATTCGGCTCGACCTATATCTTGCCGCAGTTCACGCAAGGTCCACTCGGCTTCACGCCTACGCTCAGCGGGCTGCTGTTCATATTGCGCGCCGCGCCGATCATGCTGATGACTCCGTTGATCGTGCGTTTCGTGGGGCGCATCGATCCGCGCGTCCTGCTCGGCCTAGGTTTTATTCTGGTGAGCGTCGGCGGTTGGCTGCAAGCGATCGTGACGAACGGACAATCGACCTTTTGGAGTTTTGCGCCATCACTGATCGTTACCGGCGTCGGATCTGCGCTGCTCTTCATTCCGCTTTCGATTGCGGTGCTTGGGGCAACCACGCCGGAAGAGGGTCCAAAAGCCGCAGCATTTATCAATCTCTCGCTACAGCTTGGCGGCTCGATCTCGGTGGCCGCTCTCGACGTCATCATCGATCGGCGCTGGTCGTTCCATTCGTCGGTCCTTAGCGACGATGCGACGCTGCAGTCTCCGGCGGTTCAGGCGTTCATCGCGCACGGGGGCACCGCTGGGCAACTGTCGGCGCTAGTGAACGGTCAAGCCGCAGTGCTTGCGTACGCCGATGCAACGATGGTGATCGCGGTGGTATGTATCTTGTGCTCGCCGCTCGTGCTGTTCATGCGCCGCCGCCGGCAACCGGCTGCGGCGCCCGGTGCGGCACCGGCTTCGCCGCCCTCGGCAGCAGAAGCGCTCGGTCATGGGTGAATTAGGCCGCTGTCCAGAGTAAGTACCTTATCGTGGGCTTGCGACCGTGAAAAATGTACGCCATGTGGGTTTCGTTTTCATAGCGCGCGCTTTCATTTTTTGTTGCGTAACATTGCGTCGCCGGGAATGCAAACCTTTTTGACCGTCATGGGCTACAAAGACTACCGGCCGTTAAAGGTTGCGCGAGAGATAAGTCACATTACGTCTTTAGGTGTCGGGCGAACCGGGTGCGAGCCGTAATCGGCGCGTGGCGATAAACCTCTTACTTGCGTCTTTGATTCTTATTGGAGACCGAATTGAGCTTTCGTTTAATCAGGTTTGCGCCGAGCCTCGCCGTGATGGCGGCCCTTTCGATTGTCCTGGCGAGTTGCGGCGGTAGCGACGGTGGTATCCCCGCAAGCGCGGTGAGCCCTACTGATAAAACTGCTGCATGTCCGTTAGCTGTAACCCCAGACCTTGGCGGCCCAGGTTGCGGCGGCGGGACCGGTGGCTCGACGTACACGTTTACCGAAGGCAATTACATTAGCCGCGCGACGACCGCTACCGGTGATTCAGCTAGCGGATCGGCAACGCTTTCCGGCGCTGCGTTTGCTACGTTTTCGGGGAACCTCAATACCAGTACCGGGACGACCACAGCCTCGGTCACGATCCCCTCTTACACTTCGTCGGCGGTCAATCTCCAATACCTCAACGCCAACTACATTGGCAATGACGGCACATATCAACTCCCCAGCGGCGGCACGCTCACCGTTAACGCGTCAGGCGCAACGGCAACGCAAACCGATGCGAATGGCACGGTCTGGACGATCACCGGCGCGATGCAATCCGATAATCGCACCGTCGCCCTCACCTACTCGTCCTCCCTGGGGACATTTACCACGAACATGGACAGCGCCGCGTGGACACCAGCGCAATATGCAGCGGGAAATGCTGCGAGCGTTGCGCAACGCGCGGCGGCGCAGGGGCGCGAACATACTGACGTCACGGCGGTCCAGGTCGCGGCGGTCGCTGGATGCATTGCGGCTGGGGCGACCCTTGTCGTGGCGGCCTCTGTCTTTATCCCTGGGCTGCAACCCGTCGCGGGAGTCGCAGGGATAGTCGCCGCAGTCTCCGGTGGCGTCGCAGCCGGAGCGACTGCGTGGGCCGTCTTTGCGCCGCAGAGCCCAGCGCCCGCGCCGACAGCAAAGCCGCAATGACGACGCTCACGACCGTGATCTTCACGAACGTCGTCGTCTGCTTCGTGGCGTTGGTGCTCAATTTCATGATGCAGAAAACCCTGCTCCTGAAGTGGCTGACCTGCGGGCTGTTGACGCTTGCGATCCTGCTCCTCGTCATTACGTATATCGTCGCGCACAAGTAACAGGAGACGGGCAGAGTCAACGGTGTTGTCGGGCGGCCAGGTGCGGCCACGCGCTAGCCGCCCGACTGTCTGCGGCAGAAGCGCTCGGTCATGGGTGAGCTAGGGCGTTAAGGCTGGACGTTTGGTAATCGCGCCGGTCGTCCCCATACGAGCCCAAACGTGAAGCCGTAGCTGCTGTACTCGAACGCATTTGTTTGGCGGTCGGAGACGGTGGCATACGATACCCCAACATCGTAGCCGAAGCGCGGCGTGATAAAGTGCCGAGTCGTCAGTTCCGCGGCAAACGCGCGTTCCGACACACCGGTGGTGAGTAGGATTTGGTTCGCGGCATAGGCGGGCACGACGCCGTCTTGCAGCGTCAGCGTGGCTGAGGTGTGACTTTCGTCACCTATCGTGGCCGCGGCAAGAAACGACGACGCGCCCATGTCGCCGTGCGTCCATAGCGGCAGATACCGCAGCGTCGCGTTGCCGTGCAGAAAATACATGGTAGGTCCGATGCTCATGAATTGTTGCGACGACCCATCGGGATTGGCAAGCCAGCC
>JBEKBR010000072.1:0-6567 GCA_050015295.1 Candidatus Aquilonibacter sp.
CGCAGCAGCGAGACGCCACCGATGTCGATCTGTTCGATCGCCTCGGCATGCGTCGTCCCGCTCTTGGCTACCGTCGCTTCAAATGGATAGAGATTTACCGCGACCGTCGTGATCGCCGCGATCGCGTACTTCTCTGCTTGGCTCTGGTGATCGGGGTTATCGCGATCGTAGAGAATCGCGCCGAAAACTTTCGGATGCAGCGTCTTCACCCGGCCGTCGAAGAGCGGCGGAAAGCCGGTCATCTCGCCGACGTCGTGCGCTGGGATACCGTGGTCTTCGAGATATTGCTTGGTGCCGCCGGTCGCGTAGATAACGGTTCCCCGTTCGTGCAGTGCGCGCGCGAGTTCGACCGACCCTGACTTGTCCGAAAGCGAAAAGAGCGCCGCCGGTTTGGTCCGGTCAGGCAAGCGCCAGCTCCGGGTGGCGCTCCTGCGACAGCGTCGCCGCAATGAGCGTGCTTACGCCCGGTTCGCGCATCGTGACGCCGTACATGCGATCGGCCAGTTCCATCGTCTTCTTGTTGTGGGTGACGATGATCATCTGCGAATCGCCGGCAAGCTCGCGCACCATCTCGGAGAAGCGTTCGACGTTGGCGTCGTCGAGCGCCGCGTCGACTTCGTCGAGCAGATAGAACGGCGACGGTTTGACCGCGATGAGCGCAAAGATCAGCGCCGCGGCGGTCATCGCGCGTTCGCCGCCCGAGAGCGCGGTGAGCGACATGAGCTTTTTACCCGGCGGCTGTACCGAGATTTCAATGCCGGTTTCCGAGAGATTCTCCGGATTGGTTTGCCACATCTTGGCGTCGCCGCCCGGGAACAGCTTGCCGTACATCTCGGTGAACGCGCTCGAGACTTTGTCGAAGGTTTCATTGAAGAGCGCTTGCGACTGCGCTTCGATCTCCTTGATCGATTCGAGCAGCGTCTCGCGCGCTTTGGCCAAATCTTCCATCTGCGTGCGCAAGAAGCTCTCGCGCTCGGCGACTTCGTCACGCTCCGCTTCAGCGTTGAGGTTGACGTTGGCCGAGAGTCGCGCGAGTTCTTCGCGCAGCCGCGGCAGGTCGTCGATCACGCTGTCCGATTCCTGCGCGTAGCGTGCCTCGACGTCGTGACACTCATCGTCGGTTGCGGGATTTTGTGCAAATTGCGAGACCAGCATGCCGAGTTCGGCTTCGATCTCGGCTAGACGCATGCGATGGCGCTCGCCGCCGGCGACCGCTTCGCGTTCCTCGTTCTCGGCCGTGCGCAGGTCGGCTTCGAGTTGCAGCAGCGCGTTCGCCATCGTTTCGCGTTCGCGTCGCGCGACGTCGAGCTTTGCGTCGAGATCGCTAACGCCATGACGCAGACCTTCGACGTGCGCGTGCGCGTTGCGCGTTTGTTCGACCAGCGTGCCGATCTCGGCCAGCATCGCCTCGCGCGCGTTCTGTGCGCGCTCGCTATCTTGATCGAGCATGCCCAAGCGTCCGCGCGACGCGTCGCGTTCGGCGGTAAGGGCCGCAGAGCGCTCACGTAAATCGCCGGCACGTTGGCTGGCCCGGAGTTGCGCATCCTCGGCGCGCGAAATCTCCTCGCGCGCGCGCGATAGCTCGGCTTCGAGCGCGACGCGCTCTTCGTCACTATGCACCGCTTCCGCTTCGGGCGCTTCGAGTTCGTGCTCGCGCCGGCGCGCTTCCCGCGCTCGCACCAGAACATCCTCAACCGATGCGTGCGCGCGCGCGACTTCGGCGTGCATGCGCTCGAGCTCGGCGCCGAGGCCCGCCATCTCGGTACGAAGTTCCGCACTCTGCAGTTCGATGCGTGCCAGCGACTCGCGTGCATCGTCGCGCGCCGCAACCGCGCCCTCCACGCGCTTTCCGGCATCGTTAGCCGAGCGCTCCAACGTCTCCAGCTTTGCGCGCATGCCGGTGAGCGCTTCACGCAGCGTCTGCGCTTGCACGCGACGGGAAAGAATCGAGCGTTCGCGCTTGAAGCGCCCGCCCGTGATCGCACCGCCGCCCGCGATCTGCTCGCCCGAGAGGGTCACGACCGTATCGCGCAAGCCGCGCTCGCGAATCAGATGAATACCGGTTTGCAACGTATCGACGACCAGCACGTTGCCCACTAAAAAGCGGACGACGCCTTCGTATTGCGGCTGCGTCTTCACTAAGGTGTGCGCGTAACCGATCACGCCCGAGACGCGTTCGAGCTCCGGCGTCATCTTCTTGGCGTCGCGATTGCCCAGCGTGTCGAGCGGCAAGAACGTCGCACGCCCTTGTTCGCTGCGATTGAGGAACTCGATCGCGTGCTCGGCATCTTCCGACGTCGTCGTGATGATGTTCGAAAGGCGCGCGCCGAACGCGACGTCCATTGCGCGCGCGTAGCGCTCCTCGGTGTCGATAACGTTGGAAACGATGCCCTCGATGCCGCGCACCTCGCCACGCTGCCAGGCCTCGACCACGGCGCGCGTGCCGGGCACATGCCCCTCGAGCGAATTCTCGAGCTCTTCAATGGTATGCAAACGCGATTCCGCGCCCTTGACCTCGCCGGTTTGATCGCGATGCGCCGCAAGCGTCTCGCCCAAATACCCCTGCGCACGCGTCAGCGCCGCTTCGGCCACTTCGCTCGCGGCACGTCCGCTGCTCAGCTGCCCTTCGAGCGCGCCGAGCTGCGCCTCGCGCTCAGCATATTTTTGCGCGGCCGCGCCGGCGGTCATTTCGAGCTGCGCGACATGCTCGCGCCCGGCATGCGCCTCGCCTTCCAATCGCTCGGCCTCGGCGCGCAGGTTCTCGCCTTGCACGCGACGCTCGGCACGCTTGGCCGCGCCGGCCGCGGCATGCGACTCGACCGCACGTAGCCGGGTGAAGATCGAGTCGAGTTGTGCGCGCGCTTGCGCAAGCGCGCTCTGCGCCTGCAATTCTGCTTCGCGCGCCGCTTCCAATTCGGCCGAGAGCGGCGCCAGCCGCCCGTCCAGCCGTTCGATCGTCACCGCGAGCGATTCGCGTTCGGCTTGGACGCGCGCCGCGTCTTCGTGCGTTTGCGTCGATTGCGATTCGAGTGCCTCGCGGCGCGCGAGCGCCGCGGCATAGTCAGCCTCGATGCGCGCAAGTTCGGCGCGCTTGTTCTGCGCGCTCCCACGAATCTCTTCGAGCTGCAGTTCTTGCTGATACGCGCGGGTACGGAGCTCCGCCAGATTCGCACCGAGTTGTGCGGTCTTCCCCGCAGCAGCACCACGAACTTCGTCTTGCTTTTCGAGTTCGCCGCGCAGGCTCTCGCGCTCGCCGCGCCGCGATGCGCTCGCGCGCAGGTACGAAAGGATCTCGAGATCGCGCACGCGCGCGCTCACCTTACGATAGCGCTTCGCGCGACGGACCTGCGTCTCGAGTTCGGGAATCCGCCGTTCGAGTTCGCTGATCAGATCGTTGATGCGGATCGCATTGTTCTCAGTCTGTTCGAGCCGGCGCATCGACTCGTGCTTGCGCGCAAGAAACTTATTGATCCCGGCGGTCTCTTCGAAAAGTGCGCGACGCTCGGTGGGTTTGCTGGTGAGAATCGAATCGATCTGTCCCTGCGAGACGATCGAGTACGAGCCCGGGCCCAAGCCGGTGCCCATCAGCAGCTCGACGATATCGCGCAAGCGCACCTGGCTGCGGTTGATGAAATATTCGCTCTCGCCCGCGCGGTAGGCGCGGCGCGTGATCTCGACTTCGCTGAACTCGATCGGCAATTTCCCGCTCGTGTTATCGAAGGTCAGCGAGACCTCGGCCATGCCGAGCGGCTTGCGCTTGTCGTTACCGGCAAAGATCACGTCTTCGAGTTTGCCCGAGCGCAGGCTGCGGCTCGACGTCTCGCCCAGCACCCAACGGAACGCATCGACCATGTTCGACTTGCCCGACCCGTTGGGTCCGACGATGGCGGTGATGCCGCCGGCAAAATCGAGCGCGGTCGCTTCGGCAAATGTCTTGAACCCGAAGGCTTTGATCTTCTTTAAATGCATGCTTGTGCTTAATCCGGAAAAAGAGAGGCTAGAGCCGCCTGCGCGGCCGCTTGCTGTGCTGCCTTCTTCGATGGCCCGCTCCCCGTTCCCAACGTCTTGCCGTTGACCTGCACGCTCGAAGAGAAGCGCGGCGCTTGCGGCGTACCGTGGCTGCGCTCGCGGTAGACCGGCGTTGCCGAGAGGTGCTCCTGCGCGTAGTGCTGCAGGCGCGTCTTGGAATCGAGCAGGGCATCCGACGCGTGATCGAGCTGCTCGATGTGCTCGCGCACGACGAACGTGCGCGCCTTCTCGACACCGTAGCGCAGCGCCACCGCGGCAACGAAGGCCTCGAAGGCGTCGGCCAAGATCGAGCTGTTGTCTGCGCCGCCGGCGTTGCGCATCCCGACGCCGAGCTCGACGAGGTCGGAGAAGCCCAGGCGCCGTGCGGATTCCGCGAGCTGCGCATCGTTGACGATCGCCGCCTTGCGCACGGTGAGGCGGCCTTCGGGTTCTTGCGGAAAGCGCTCGAAGAGCCAGCCGGCGGTGATGTAGCCCAAGACCGAATCGCCCAAAAATTCCATCCGCTCGTTGGAGGCGCCGCCGGATTCCTTGGCCGAGCTCTCGTGCACGAAGGCCTGCTCGATCAGCGTCAGGTCGCCGGCCGAACGCACGCCCGCGCAGGCGAGGAGCGCGCGCAAGCGGCGCCTCCGATTTTCACCGGCCATCAACGAGCCGCCGCTAGCGGACCTTCCCGAACACGATCACGCTATTGTGGCCGCCGAAGCCGAACGAATTCGAAAAGGCGACATTGACTGGCGCCTTGCGCGCCACGTTGGGCACGTAGTCGAGCGTGCACTCGGGATCGGGAAATTCGTAATTGATCGTGGGCGGCATGATGTCGTTCTGCACCGCCAGCACGGTTGCAACGCCTTCGATGCCACCCGCGCCACCGAGCGCGTGGCCGTGCATCGACTTCGTCGAGCTTACGCCCATCTTGGGCGCATGCGCGCCAAAGGCTTTTTCAATCGCCAAGGATTCGGCCGGATCACCGATCGGGGTCGAGGTGCCGTGCGCGTTGATGTAGTCGACATCGCCCGGCGACACGCCGGCGGATTTAAAGGCGCGATCGAAGGCGAGCGCGACGCCGTTGCCGTCGGGATCGACCGCAACTAAATCGTAGGCGTCGGCAGACTGACCGTAGCCAAGCACTTCGCAGTAAATCTTCGCGCCGCGCGCCTTCGCGTGTTCGTACTCCTCGAAGATCAGGATGCCGGCGCCCTCGCCGAGCACGAAGCCGTCGCGTTCCTTGTCGAACGGGCGCGACGCTTTCGTCGGCTCGTCGTTGCGCGTCGACATCGCCTTCATCGAACAGAATCCGCCGACCGCAAGCGGCGAAATGCACGCCTCGCTCCCGCCGGTAATCATCGCGAGCGCATTGCCGTACGCAACGGCATTATAGGCCATCGCAATCGCGTCGTTGGCCGAGGCACACGCACTCGCCACCGAAAACACCGGTCCGCGGAAATCGTAGGCCATCGAAATGTGCGCCGGCGCCGCATTGGCCATCAGCATCGGGATGAAGAACGGCGAGGTCTTGGTCCAATTGCCGACCTGCGCGGCCTTGAGCGACTCGTGCCAAAACGTTTGGATACCGCCGATGCCGCTGCCGACCATCGCCCCAACCTGGTTCTTGAATTCCTGGTCGTCGGGCAGTCCGGCGTCCGCGATCGCTTCCTTGGTTGCAACGAAGGCGTACTGGGCGAAGCGATCCATGCGCCGCGCCAACTTGCGGCCAATCAGCTCTTCCGGATTGAAGTCCTTGACTTCGGCGGCGATCTGCGTGGTGAAGGCGGTGGCGTCGAAGGCCGTGATCGGCGCCACGCCCGACTCGCCGGCAACCACACGTCGCCAAAATTCCACGTGGGTATTTCCAAGGGGGGTTACGGCGCCAAGGCCCGTGACAACGACTCGTTTCATGCTCAAAACGCCTCACCATTACGGCCGGGACCTCAGTCACCCTCTTCCGAACAAAGGGTAGGTGAGACACCTCGCTCCGATCTTCGCAACCGTCGCCTTAGCAGCGGCGCTCACCGGCGGTGCCGGCGCGCAGCAGCAAACCTTTTATACGGCGCACGCCGGCCCGACCGGTCCGGTGCCGGTCATCACGCCACAGCCACTGCCGTCGAACTACTACTATGGCGGCGGCTGCGCGCCGCAGAGCGGCAATAAGAAGCCGCCGCGCGGCAGCAATCCATGCATCGGGAACGGCCACCGGCCATCGCCACATCCGTCCGGGCGTCCGCCCAAACCGCGCCCGACCTAGCTTACGCGGAAAAAGAGAAAACGGGCGCCGGGTAGATCCGCTCGGCGGCGATAGCCTGGACCGCGGAGTAGAGCCGCAACGCATTGCCGCTAGAAGGCGGCACAAACGTGGGGTCGGTCGAGGGCGGAATGGTCGCTGCCGCCACAAGCGCCTGGTAGACCGGCTTGGCTGCCTCGCTCAGGTTCGAGGAAGCCACCGGAAGCGCGGCTGCGGTCGCAGTGGTCGCAACCCGGGTCGTCGGCAGCGAAATTGCTACCGTCGGCTCGTTGGATTGGATCGCAGAGACGTGCATTTCC
>JBEKBR010000073.1:0-5349 GCA_050015295.1 Candidatus Aquilonibacter sp.
GTTACGAAGGTCATGCTGATCGAGCTTGCGACCGTAGCGCTTACGCCGAGCGTGCCGCTCGCCGTCGGGTTGCTTGCCATCGCCGGGCTTGATACCGCGAAAACTCCGGCCATCACAAGCGCCGGCAGAGACATAAGTACTCTGTTCAAGTTAAATCTAATCCTTACTTTTATCGCCCGGACAATCCCGAGCGCTAACGTCCCGTGTAAGTTCGCTAGTTATTATTTATAATACGGTCGATCGGCTGCCCGAGGTCCACCTGCTGTCGCAGCGCACGTAACGCTAACAATTGGCTCAGCCGCGATATTCCCGCCATCGCGCGATGAGGCTATGCTTGCCATGCACAAGCGCGCAACCGCCGCTCGTATGCCACGTGCCGCCACGATTGACGCCGAACCGATAGCCTACGGCCGCTCGCTCGCCCTCGACGATTATCTCGTCGATCTCGAATCGCCACGCTGGGCCCTCGTGAAAGAAGCGTGCAAAGTGCGCGAATATTGCCTCGCGCCCCACGATCGGTTCGCTACCCGATTCATGGTAGACGCCGTCGAGTGCAAAGAACGCCGCGGCCCGATGCGCGTCGTTGGCTTGCCACGCGCCGACAAGCTCTTCGATCAATTCCGGTAGCGTCACGACACGAATCGCGCGGCGTCGTCGTTCCAGCGAAACACACGATCGTTGGTGAGATGCATGCCGCCGATCCAGCGATCGAGCGGCAGCGTTTGCAGCCAATCTTCCACCCCAGCAAGCATGGAACGGCCGCGCGCCGTCGGTTCAAGCGCGCCTTCTTCTCCTTCCACCAGCGGCGATGCGTCGTCCCCGAGGTCACGCAGAATCGCCGCAAAGCCGAGATCGCCCAGAAACGGCGCTTCCTCGCGCGCTTGCGCGCGTCGAAAGAGTTCGTCGGGAGGTGCGACGCCTGCGGCTACCGCCTGCAGTGCGTGGCGCTGCGAGCGCGAGAGCCCATCGTCGCTCCACGGAAACTCTTGACAGAGACGACGCAATGCCGCACGGAGATGCGGCAACCCCGGTACATCGCGCGTTGACGCGTCGAACAACGCGCCTGGCTCGGGCGCGCAGATCGCATCCCACGCCACGTGCGCCTGATCGAAGAGCGGGCCGGTCACCGTCTTGCGCCGCGGGAAGAGCGCGATCAATTCATCTGCGGTCATGCTGCCGAGATACGCATCGCTCTGCACCAAACTCACCGCACCAGGCTCGAGGCTCATCGCGTCGAGCTCGACGAGAATCTGTAACAGTTGCAGCTGGTCGTAGAGATCGTGTTCGAACCACAGCACGATTTCAGAAAACTCGGACGCTCGGCGAAGGGTGGCGTCGCGCGAAGAAAAATCGTGCAGCAGTTTGATCGGTTTGCCGAAGCCGCGCATCGCAAGGTACTCAGCGCGCACGCGGCTGAGCTGCTCGAGCGCGACGCCGGAGGCAACAGGTCCCTCGTGCAAGAGATCACGCCACGGCAGGTGCGTTCCGACCACGCCGGCCTTCTTGAACAGATAGACCACCGAATCGCCGTTGGTGATGTGCAGCGTGGCGGCTTGTCGCGAACTCATCTCGAACGGAGCGGTTCATGGCGATCCTGAATTTCCATCCCGGCGGCGCGCCCGATGCACACGATAAACGTGACCGCCGCTTCAGCCCGCACCTCAAACGGCTGCCGGCGCGGGCGGATCTTTCCCGGTTTTGCGGACCCGTCTACGACCAATACCGGACACAGAGCTGCAGCGCCAACGCGCTCGCCGCGGCGCTGGTGCTGCTGGGAAATCAGCAGCATGACGCGCTGGTCCCGCCGTCGCGATTGTTCATCTACTACAATACACGCGCATTGACCGGAACGCAGGCCACCGACTCGGGGGGCACTATTCGCGACGCCATCAAGGCCTACGCGCGGCAAGGCGCCTGCGCCGAGCGGCAATGGCCATTTCGCAAACGTGACATCACGGTCGCCCCGCGACGCGCCTGCTATCGCGACGCCCATGTGCGCGCCATCAGCTACCATCGCATAGCCCAAAAAGTGGACCACATGCGCACCGCACTCGCGGAGGGGCACGCGTTTATCTTCGGCATCCAAGCGTACGCGCAACCCTTCACCGAAGCGGCGAAGAGCCGCCGGCTGCGGCTCCCACGCAAGTCCGATACGCTGTGCGGCGGGCACGCATTGCTAGCCGTCGGTTATGACACCGCCAAGAGAGCCTTTCTTGCGCGCAATTCACTCGGCGCATCATTTGCGCGCAACGGCTTCTTTTGGATTCCCGATGCCTACTTCACCAACGCCGAACTGACCTACGACTTCTGGGTCGTCGGCGGCAGCACCGGATGATGGTCGGGATAGGGCGGCGGCGCGTAGTGCGGTAGCGGATGCTCGCGCAGCTCCTTCATTGCTTCGGCAACGCCCGCTTCGAGTTGCGGATCGTGGCCTTCGCGCACGAGTTTCGGATCTTGCTGCACCTCGATGTCCGGCGCGATGCCATGTCCTTCGACTTCCCACTGCCCGTGCAAACCGCCGATCGCTACGCGCGGCGCCATCACGCGACCGCCGTCCATCAGCGTTGGATAGCCGCCGATGCCGACGAGTCCGCCCCACGTGCGGACACCAACGAGCGGACCGAGACCGGCCTTGCGGAAGATCCACGGCAACGCATCACCGCCTGAACCCGCGTACTCGTTGATGATCATCACTTTGGGGCCGAAGACCGCAAGCGGCGGATCGAGATACGGTACGCCGTCGCGCCCAACGATGATCCCGCGCGCCTTACGGCTGAGCACGTCGATCACATAGTCGGCGATTTGGCCGCCGTGATTGTAGCGCTCGTCGAGGATGACGCCTTCCTTGTTGACTTGCGCGAAGAAGTAGCGATTGAAGTTCGTAAAGCCGCCATACGCCGTGTCGGGCATGTAGACGTACCCGAGCTTCCCGCCGCTTAGCCGATCGACTTCTTCACGGTTGTGTTCGATCCAGGCGAGATTGCGCAGCGCGGTTTCACTTGCGAGTGGAACAACGGTAACTTCACGCGCACCGCTACCGTCCGGATTCGGCCCGACGAGAATCGTCGTCTGTTTTCCGGCCGTCTCTTGGAAGTAGGCCGCGACTTCGCGGTCGGCGTGGACGCCTTTGCCGTTAACCGCGAGCAGGTAGTCTCCGACTTTGACGTCGACGCCCGGCTGCGTGAGGGGCGCATGGAGGCCCGGGTTCCAGTTTTCGCCGTTGTAGATCTTGGCGAAACGGAAACGATCGTGGTCGACGGTGTAATCCGCTCCGAGCAGCCCAACGTTGACGTGATCGGTCTTGGGCGGCGGTCCCGGATAGACCCACAGATGCCCGACCTCGAGATAGCCGATCATCTCTTGCGTGAGATACGTGAAGTCCGAGCGTGACGCGAGCCCCGGCAGGAAGCGCGCGAAGTACTGCTGTGCGGCAGCGATGTCGAGCCCGTGATAATGCGGGTCGTAGAACCAGTCACGCTCAATGTGCCACGTCTCGCGGTACATCTGCGCCCACTCTTCACGCGGCACCGATTGGACTTCGAGGCCGCTCGTCGGCAGCGTACCCAGACCCGGCGGCGGGGGCACCGGCAACTGCGTCGGAACGATCGCCCACGACGCGCCGAAGCCGCGCGCGAGCAACGCCTTCTTCCCGTCGAACGACACGTCGAACACGCTTACCCCTTCAGCGTACGGCATGATCTTGCGCGAAGCGTTGTCGTAGCGTAACACCGTGTACATCGGCGGCAGCGGATCGACGCTCGTCAACGGTGCTTGCATCAAGAAGATCGTACCAGCGACGCCCGAGACCAAAGCGCCGTAGTTTGCACCGGGAATCGGCAGCGAGACGATGCGCTGTCCGATCTCGTCGAAATCGATTGCTACTTTCGCTGGGGCAGCCGGCTGTGCTGACGGTTTTGGCGCTGGACTCCCGGCCGGCTTGGCTTCGGGCTCATCGCCGCCGTTTGCTACCGGTTCTTCGTCGCTTTGCAAGGAGATCGGCGACGCGTCGCTCTTGTGGAGCACCGCCGCGTAGACGTAGCTCGAGGTCGGGTGCTCGTCGCTCTCCATGTCGAGACCGTAGGCCGTGAAGCCGGTGTTCGTGCTGGAAAGAAAGTACAGGTACTTGCCGCTCTTATCGAAAGCGGGGTTCGTCGCGTCGCTCATGCCGTCGGTGACCTGATACGCTTTGCCGGCTTCGGTGTCGAAGACATCGATCGCATGCAAGAACGTCAACAGCTCTTTGTTGTACGCCAAATAGCGGCTATCGGGCGACCACACTGCGTTGAACGCATTGACGCCGAATGACTCGTGCGGTTGCTCGGCAATCTTGACCGGCTGTGGATGCTCCTGCGCGATGTCGATGTAGTAAAGTACGCCGCGTTTATCGGCATACGCGATTTTCTTGCTGTCGGGCGACCAGACTGGTGAATAGTAGAATGTGGGATGCGCGTCGAGGCTGATGACACGCTCGGGCTGCAAGCCCTTCTGATCTTTCAACCGCAGGGTGTACTCGCCGCCGGCATCTGAGAAGTACGCGATCCATCGACCGTTGGGCGACCAGGCCGGATCGCGCTCCATCACGCCCGGCGTCTGCGTGAGATTGCGAATCGAACCATTCTCAGCGGGAACAGTGAGGATATCGCCGTGCGCTTCGAACACCGCGCGCACGCCGGTAGGCGAGATATCGGCGTTTGCAATCTGGCTTGCAACCGGCACCCAGTTGGGGCGCAACTCGGGCATTTCGTCGGCAATCGTGATCGGCACATCGCGATCGGTGTGCGTTGACGGATTATAGAGATGGATTGAGTCGAACTTCGAGTAGACGATCTCGCCGTTATTCGAGGAGGCGGAGACGATATCGAAGCCGCGCGGGTTCTCGACGAGCTGCTTGACGTCGCGCGTGCCCGGATCGTAGACATAGAGCGTGTAGTGACCACTGCGATCCGAGACGAAGTAAATCTGGTTGCCGATCCACATCGGAAAGCGATCGTTCGAGTTGTTGCGCGGGATCGACGTCACCGACGAGTCGGCGAGATTCGCGATCCAAATCGGCGTCGTCTGTCCGCCGCGATAGTCTTGCCAGTACCACTCCCATTGGTTGTTCGGCACGTACGCGAGGTGGGTGCCGTCGGGCGAGTACGATGCGGTCGTGCCGTCCGGAAGCGGTAGCATCGCCGGAATACCGCCACCGCGCGGAATCGTGTAGAATTGCGTCGCGTCGTTCTGGCTCTCGCGGTGCGAGGCAAAGAGAATCTTGCTACCGTCGGGTGTCCAACCGATCACCACGTCGGCACCAGGGTGATAGGTCAACCGCGTCGGCTCGCCGCCCGAAGCGGGAACCGTGTAGAC
>JBEKBR010000074.1:0-5110 GCA_050015295.1 Candidatus Aquilonibacter sp.
AGCGTTTCGTAGAAATTGTCGGCGCCTTGCAGCAGCGCATCGACGCGGCGCAAATATTCGCCCGACTGCGCACCTTGAATCACGCGGTGATCGTAGGTGCTCGTCATCTGCATCACTTTATTGACGCCGAGTTGACGCAGCGCCGCTTCCGATGCGCTTTGGAATCCCGCTGGATAGCCGATCGCGCCGGTGGCGAGAATCGCGCCTTGGCCAACGAGCAGTCGCGGTACCGACGCGACGGTGCCGATGCCGCCTGGATTGGTCAACGTGAACGATGCGCCCTGTAGATCGTCGGCGACGAGCTTGTTGTCGCGCGCCTTGGTTACGAGCTCTTGGTACTTGTTGTAGAAGCTGCCGAAGTCGAGCGCATCAGCGCCCTTGATCACGGGCACGACCAAAAAGCGCGTGCCGTCCTTGCGTTCGGAATCGACCGCAAGACCGAGATGGATGCCCGGCTCGAGGCGCTGCGGTGCGCCGCTCTCGTCGCGACGGAAGCTGTAGGTGATGAACGGCATCTCGCTCGCGGCGCGCACGAGCGCATACGCGATGAGATGCGTGAACGAAACCTTTTCGCTGCGACCGGCGGCTTTGATCGCGCTATTGAGTTCCTTACGTCGGGCGTCGAGCGTATCGACCGGCAACGTACGGAAGCTCGTCGCGGTCGGAATCGTGAGCGACTGCTCCATGTAGCCGGTCAGCGCCGCTGCCGGACCTTTGAGCGGTGTAAGCTTTGCGCCGGCGGGCGGCGCCGGTAACGGCGCTGCGTTTGATGCAGGCGCCTTGCCGAGCTTACGTGCGCCATTGGCTTGCGTCGAGACGTCGCTGCGCAAAATCAAACCGTTCGGGCCCGAGCCGTGAATCGACGTGAGATCGAGTTCGAGTTTATTCGCAATGCGGCGCGCCTGATGCGACGCGGTGAGTTCGCCGCCCGGAGCTTTCGGAGGTGCTTGAGCGGCCGGCGCGACTATCGATGCGCTTCCCTCGACTACGGTCGCTGCGCTCCCGGAGTCTATCCCGAGCGAAGTCGAGGGACCGGGGACAGAGGGCGAAGCATTCGCATCTATCTCGGCGAGTTTTGCACCGACGGCGATTGTATCGCCCGGTTTGCCGAAGAGCTGAACGACAACACCGCTCGCGGTCGCCGGCACTTCGACGTCGACCTTATCGGTCGTGACGTCGACGATCGCGTCGCCTTCGTTCACGCTCGCGCCGGGCTTTACACGAAACTCGACGATCGAGCCTTCGGTGACCGACTCGCCCATCTCGGGCAGCGTCACCGCGACGATTTTTGGTTCACCTTTGGGGGCGGCTGGCGGAGGCGGCGCGGACGCGCTCTTGCCGTTCGTTTTTGCAGCCGGAGCAACGACTGCGGCGGGTGTCCCGTTGCCGTTTTTCGACGTGTCGATTTCGGCCAGTGTCGCACCAACGGCGATGGTATCGCCTTCTTTGCCGAAAAGCTGGGTGATCACGCCCGCGGCGGTCGCCGGGACCTCGACGTCGACCTTATCGGTAGTTACGTCGACGAGCGTGTCGCCTTCGTTGACCGCATCACCGACGCGCTTACGCCACTCGACGATGGAGCCTTCGGTAACCGACTCGCCCATCTCGGGGAGGGTCACCTTGACTACGACATCCGCCACGTTCCTTATTGTCTCCGTCCTGAAATGGAAAAAGAAGAGGTTCCCCGCCATTCTAACCCCGCCCTCGACCGCAGGGATACGACCAGGGCCGCCTCCCCCGGCGTCAGCTCAGGTGGGCGAGCCTAGCGAAGGCCAGACTGGAGAGGGCGATCGCGGCCCACAACACGGCTCCCAGCACGAGCGGCCGGATCCCAGCGGCGCGGATCCGCTGGATATCCGTGCCGAGTCCGACGCCGGCCAACGCGACGGCGATCGCAAAGAGCGCGAGTTCTTGCAGTGGGCCCTGCGCAACCGCTGGGATCAAGCCGAACGAGTTGAGCGCCGCGGCAACCAGAAACCACAAAATGAACCACGGAACGATCGCACGCCAGTCGATCGCCTTTGCGCTACCGCGCGCCCACTGAATTCTGCGCCAACCGTAGAACAACACGATCGGAACGATCAGCGTCGTGCGCGTGAGCTTGACGATCACCGCGTTGTTGCCGGCATCGGGACCGTACGCGAATGCCGCCGCAACCACCGACGACGTGTCATTGATGGCCGTACCGGCCCACACGCCGAACGCGTGTTGCGAGAGCTGCATTAGGTGGCCGAGCGCCGGGAAAATCAACACCGCGACGATGTTGAACAGAAAGACGACGCCGAGCGAATAGGCGATGTCCTCTTGATCGGCTTCAATCACGCTCGCGACCGCGGCGATGGCCGAGCCGCCGCAAACGGCGGTGCCGATGCCGATCAGGCGGCGGATGTCGCGATCGAGCCCGAGCGCGCGCCCGACCACATAGGCGAGCGCGAGCACGATGACCAGCGTGCCCAGCATCACCGGCAACGACTGCGCACCACCCTGTACGATTTCGCGCAAGCTCAAGTGCGCGCCGAGCAGCACGATCGACCACTGCAACAATTGTTTGCTCGCGAAGGCGATGCCTGGACGCAGCGATGCGGCGGGCGTTCGCACCGAAGCGATCAGCGCGCCGAGGACGATCGCAAAGACGGGTGCGCCGACGATCGGCGCGACACGGCCGAGCAACGTCGCTACGATCGCGACCGCGAGCGCAAGCACCAGCCCGAGCATGGGGTTAGAAGAAATTCGCTCGTTGCGCGGGTTGCGCGATGAGACGAGTCGGCACGAAGTGCGGTCGCGGATGACTGAGCACCCAGCTCGCGATGTCGTAGGCTTCTTGGAGCGAAAGCGAGCCCGGCGCGTTTTGCGGCATATTGAACATCACCCAACCGGTCATGCGATCGATGTGCGCCATGCCGGCGCCGTTGTTGAACGATTTCGCGCCCCACAGCGGCGGAAACGCGCCGTGGACGCCTGCGCCGTTTGCCTGATGGCAGGCCGAACACTTCTGTGCATAGAGCGCCTGGCCGTGCGCGAGATCGGGCGACGCCGACGGCAACGGCACGATGAATGCGTCACTTTTGGGCTGCGGTGCGCCGGTCGGCACGTCGCGCGAAAGATATGCGATGTACGCCACCATCCCGATCATCTCTTTACTGGTATAGGCGGGCGGCGTGCCGTTCATACTGTAGAGGAAACACTCAGCCAATCGGTCTTGCAGTGTGATGACGCGTCTTGCGCGTTTGTTCCATTGCGGAAAGCGTGCGTAGGTGCCGACGAACGTTCCGCCGCGCGAAACCGACCCGCTGCCGAGATGGCAGGCAGCGCACGACATGTCGGCGGTCACGTTGTGCGGGAGATATTTTTGCGGATCGTCGATCACGGCGCGACCGAGCGCGATCGAGGCGCCCAGCGCGCCCGAAGGCGGCGGTGGTGACGGCGCGGCCTGCGCGCAGGCAGCGAGCGTCACCAGCGCAACGAGCGCGGTCAGCCTAGAGCGTAAGAGCCGCATACGTGTACCCATACACTTTCTGAAGAACGGCGACCGTTGCGAGCATTGACGGATTCACCAGCGTTTCCGGGATCAAATGGGTCAAAATGTCATTGGCCACATCGGTAGGTGACATCCCGGCGGGCGCTAGCCCTGCTTTCACAATCTTGCGCGACTGCTCCTCGACGGCAGTATGGCAGGTAAGCATGATGAGCCCGCGGCGCTGAAGCATTTGAATCGACGTGTCCTGGTACATCCCATGTTCGTCATTCGGATCGGCATCGGGATCGTACGTGCTCGTCAACGTGAGCCACCGATTGCTCGTGATCGGGGCGCCGCTCGCATCCTTTATGCCGAACAGCTCACCGATGCGATACTTTTGCCACACGTAGTCGCTGTAGTTGTAGACTGACGACGGACCATGCCCTGCAATGGCTATAACGATTTGGTCGGCGGCGTGACCGTAACCGAACTGCAGGCCGTTGAATGAGTTTTTGACATTGTTCCAAAGCGCCGGCGCAAAAGCTACCGCCTCGATGAGCTGTCGAATCTGTGCCGGCCGGCCCACCGCGGCATCGAAGGCGAGTTCGTCAAACAGCGCTTTTCGTTCAACGAACGCAGAACCGCCGGGGACACGAACGTCGCTTACCGGTATGCCAGTCCCGGCTGCCAGTGTCACCGAACCCGCCAAGAAATGACCGCGGTTCACTATATTTCTTCCTCCATGGGCCGGTCGTAGGAATTTAGTCCCGACTTCATTTCTTCGGTCAGGAACGCGTCGCCCTGGGTCCGAAAGCCCACGCACGATGATGAACCGCCGTGAATTTGCCGGACTCGCCGCCGGTGCAGCAGCGACGGCATCGATCCCAGCAAATGCGGCGGCGCAAGCCGGGTTTGGCGCGCCTCATCCGCCGATCGTGCCCGAGAACGATCCGGCGATCACCGTCGATCGCCCGCAACTGCGTCGCCCTGACGGTGTGGTGAATGCCTATGCCGCGTATCCGACGGCGGTACGCGCCAACACGCCGGGTATCGTGCTCGCCATGGCCATTTGGGGCGTCGACGACCAGCTGCGCGACACGGTGCGGCGCTTCGCCAAAGCGGGCTACATGTGTATCGCGCCGGATCTCTATTCGCGCATGCGCGCGCCCAGCGGCGACGGCAGCACGGATATCGAGACGTTCAAGCCGTTCGCCGCGCAACTGCAGCGCAAACAATACGACGGCGACCTGCGCGCCGGTGGTCTGAACATGCTCTCGAAAGCGCCCAACTGCAAACTCGGCGTCGCCGGGTTTTGCATGGGCGGCCACATCGCGCTGATTCAGGCCCTCGATAATTCGGACGTCTTCGACGCAGTCGCGCCGTTTTACGGTGCGATCAAGGATATCGATCCGACCGAGCTTCACATCCCGGTCTGTGGGAGCTACGGCGAAAAAGACACGAGCATCCCGGCCGAAGACGTGCGGACGTGGCGCAGCGCCTTGCGCGTGCCCAACGATGTGCGCGTCTACGGCTCGGCTGGGCATGCATTTTTCGACGATACGCGAAGTTCATACGTAGCCTCTGCTGCCGACGACGCGTGGAAACGCGTCCTGGCCTTCTTTAAGGATCAACTCGGACTGCAAACGTGACCGC
>JBEKBR010000075.1:0-4831 GCA_050015295.1 Candidatus Aquilonibacter sp.
CTCCCGTGCCAAGGTAGCTCAGTCGGTAGAGCACGCGCCTGAAAAGTGCGGTGTCGCCGGTTCGATCCCGGCCCTTGGCACCATGCGTGGAAGGCCCGGCCACAAGCCGGGCCTTCGTCTTGCCGATAACCCCTCTTATGAACTGCTTCTCTCGTGCGATCGTCGCCATGTTGGCGGCGCTGTTCTCCGTGTGCGTCGCCGCCTCGGCGTCGTCTGAACTCAAGGTTGCCTCGGATGTCTCGTATGCTCCACTAGAGTTCTACGGCCCGAGCCATCAAATGGAAGGCTTCGACGTCGATCTCGCGCACGCACTTGCCGGGCAACTCGGCGAGCCG
Organism: Candidatus Aquilonibacter sp.; assembly: GCA_050015295.1. Classification (GTDB taxonomy): domain Bacteria; phylum Vulcanimicrobiota; class Vulcanimicrobiia; order Vulcanimicrobiales; family Vulcanimicrobiaceae; genus Aquilonibacter. The sequence continues at coordinate 336 of JBEKBR010000075.1, forward strand.
GTTGCGATCAGTAACCACACGTTTGACGACGTGCTCCATGCTGTCCGAACCGGGACGTTTGACGTCGGCATCTCGGCGATCTCCGACACACGCGCGCGCGAAGCCCAGGTCGATTTCGTCGACTATCTGCTTGCCGGAAGCGGTATGCTCGTGCCGGCGGGAAATCCGAAACGCATCTTCGATGTGAGCGGCCTGTGCGGGCTGCGCGTCGACGTGCAGCGCGGCACATCGCAGGAGACTGAATTAAACGAGACATCCGCACACTGTAGCGCCATTGGCCTCGCGCCCATTAAGTTGATCGAATTTGCAACCGACGACCAAGCCTTCGATGCATTCAAAGAAGGCAAGTCCGACGTGCACGTCACCGATTTTCCGGTGGTCGCGTATCTCGCCAAGACCAACGATCACCGGTATGAAGTCGCCGGACGTCAGTTCGATCTGGTACCGTACGGCATCGCAGTGCCCAAGGGCAACGCGGAGCTGCGCGCGCGCATCGTCGCCGCGCTGCACGCCGTCATCGCCGATGGTACCTACGACGCGCTCCTGAAGAAGTGGGGACTCGAACAAGGCGCGCTTCGCAGCGCGCCCGTTAACGCCGGGACGTTGTTTAGTAAGTAGCTAGGCCAGGTTCTTCTTGAGGAACTCGAGGGAGCGCCCCCAGGCGAGCTTGGCTAGTTCCGCGTTGTAGTGCCCGAGGCCGGCGTGGCCGGGCTGGTTGGGATTGTGGAACGCGTGCTGCGCATCGTAGCGGTAGAATTCGTGCGGGACGCCCGCTTCCTTGAGTCGCGCTTCGATTGCATCGACGCCCGCGATGGTGAAGTGCTGGTCATGTAGCGCCCAGTGCCCTTGTATCGGGATCTTGATCGTGCCGACGTCGCCCGCTTCGGGCGGTGGATAGCCGTAGAAGGTAACTGCCGCGTTGAATTCGGGATCGTACATCGCGGCTAGGATCGTCAACGCTCCGCCCATGCAGAAGCCGATGACGCCGACTTTCTTCGAACCGGTTGCCTTGAGATATTGCGCGGCGCCGCGCGCATCTTGCGTAGCGGCATCGCCAAAGTCGAGCCCCTCCATCAGATGGTTTGCTTCGTCGCCGACGGCGGCCACACGCCCGCGATAGAGATCGGGAACCAGCACGCGAAAGCCCGCGGCGGCGAGTTTGTCGGCGGTGTGCTTGATGTGATCGGTGACGCCCCACCACTCCTCGAGCATGACGACGCCCGGCGCGTTCGCTGCGCCGGACGGTGCCGCGTAATACCCCGGAGCCGCCTTTCCGTCCGGGCGCGGAAACTCAATCATCTCACCCAACTGGGACTCCTTCCTCAGCGTCCTGGCGATCGAGATTTTCGGTCTTCTCGTTCAACAGCCAGTCGTTTGCTCGCGTGATGTGGTCCTTTGGCACGCGGCCGTGCAACCACCCCACGAGTTCGTCGTCCGTCTTATACTTAGCGATTGCGCCTTCGAACTCGCTCGGGGTGACGCCCCAGCGCTCAAGTACGCCTTTGTCCATCGGGCATGGATAAATGTAGTCGAAGATCGTGCCGGCGGCGGCGGCACGCGCCTTATCGGAGACCCGTCTGAGCCAGAGCACGCCGTCGATGGCATCGCGGCCGCGCCGCGGGAAGGTCTTGCCGTCTCTAAAGTCAGTAGCCATACCCGCTAGAACGCGCGCGAGCCGAAGGCGGTTGCCGGATACGCGCGAACCAGAACGCCGCGTGAACGATCGTTATCAGGCCCGTATCGCGGTGATTGCTGCCGTGGCGCTGTTTATCGTCTTACCGGCAAGGTTGACGATCGGCCCGGTGTGGGTCGTCCCTGCGCTGGTCGCCGTGATTCTGATACCGCTCACCGCGTTAGCTCCAACCAAACTGAGCCAGGGGCGCCTTGTGCGAGCGCTCTCAATCCTGTTGTGCGCCGTGCTCACGTTTTTCAATGTCGTCTCTGTGCTGCTGCTGATCAACGACTTGGTGAATGCGCATGCGCCCGGTCACGGGCTCACCGCGCAAGATCTGCTCGAGTACGGTGGAGCGATTTGGATGACGAACATCATCGTCTTCGCGCTCTGGTATTGGGAACTCGATGGCGAGGGACCCTTCGATCGCGATCAATACGCTTCAGCCTGTGTCACGCCGTCGATCGACTTTCTCTTTCCGCAGATGTCGATCGACCCAAACCGGATCAAGGGCGTGAATCCGGAACATTGGCGTCCGCTGTTTCTCGACTACTTCTACCTTTCGTTCACGAACGCGCTCGCGGTTAGCCCAACCGATACAATGCCGCTCACGCGCACGGCGAAAATGCTGATGCTCGGCGAATCCTTGATTTCATTTGTCACCGTCGCGCTGATCTTGGCGCGCTCGGTGAATATCCTCAGCTAAGGGGATACCCGCGGTGTCGGCGTGGGCACCGGGTCGTCGAGAAACGTCGTATAGTCGCGTGAGAATGCGCTCGGTGGGATCTGCAGATCGCCGCGAAACGGAAGATCCAGCTCGGCGATGACGACGAAGATTGCACCGATTACGGCACCGACGGCGGCAGTCATGATGAGATGCGCGCGGACGTCCTGAACGTAGAAGAAGTACGACGAGCCCAGCGTAACCGCGGCGACGAAGATCATCATCACCCACAGAAGCGGTGGGACCGATTCCTGATTTTGGAACAGCCGGTTACCGCGCGCATCCATAAACGCGTGCGCGTGATGCAGTGCGTCGGCTTGCGCCGTTTGCTGCCCCAACGTCTTGGGGTTATACGATTCGATCAACGTCACGACATCCAACGCGGCGCGATGGGCAGTGTCGCTCTCTGAGCCTAGGCGCATTAAGGGCCACTCTCGGTCGACAACGATGTCGACGTAATGCTCGATAGCAGCGTGGGTCCGATCGCGAAGCGGCTGCGGAAAGACCGAGACCTCATGATACAGATTAGATATCTCGCCGGATTCGGTCTGCACGATCTGTGCCGATTGGTCGTACTGTTGCCAGACGTTGATCACCATGAAGGAGAGCATGACCGCTAGAATCGTTCCGAGCGTGGCCATGATCGGTCCCGCGAAGTCGTTTGCAGCTGCGCGCAGCCTGCCGGTTCGCTGGCCGCGCGCAAGCAGCAAGCCCGCAGCCGCGAACGCGCTGGTACCGCCGATAAAGAGGATGCACACCAGCCAGGCGGGGATTTCGTATACCCACGTCATGTGGGGCAGCACTTCCGCCAGGACGCGTCGCGGCCTGCACCGAATCGGCGGCCTGCCGTGGTTCGCGGGTATGATGTAATGGTAGCCTGCGACCTTCCCAAGGTTGATGCGTGGGTTCGATTCCCACTACCCGCTCCAGCAACCGCGGCGATGGATCCTTTGTTGGAACCAGTGCGGCGACGTAGCCAAGTGGTAAGGCAGGGCTCTGCAAATGCCAAAGTCGGCTGACACTGACGGTAACTGAAGGTCACCGACGCTGCAGAATCGAGGCTCTCATGTCACCAGCGGGCACTGAGAGCCTTTGTCGTTTATGGACGGTGCAACCAAATTGCAACCGCGTCGCTCTGCGCTTCAGGGGGCAGTGGCAATCCTTGAGGCACGCGCCCTACCTGGGAACGCCAGCCAGGCACGCTCGCAATACAGCCATCTCGAAGACGTCTGGGTCGTAGTGCTCGTGGTCGTCGATAATCCTCGCGGCCGCCGCCGCGATCAGCGCGGCATCGCTCATGCTGCCACCGTGGCCCCGAGCCTCAATATCGACCACTTGCGCCGACGATAAGCCGGCCTTCTTCAGCGTGACGACGGTTTCGTAGATCGGGTAGGCGCCGAGCGCCGTGCTTAGACAGCTTCCGGCGTGCATCATGTAGTACGAGCACGCCATCTGCGCCGCCGTCTTGCAGTAGTGCTTCTCAGCATTGCTCATTGCCAGAATCAACGCGTTGGAGTTGACTGCGGCCTTCGTTTCCGCTTTGGTCGGGGTCCTCGGCTTCCGCGTCGGCGATGCTTTCGCGAGCGTCGCGTTCAGCGTTTTGCTGCAGCCTTCGCCGAGCAATACGAAATCCGGAGTTTCTAGCGCATTGTAGCCGTCGGCTGCCACCGAAAGCTCATACGTGCCCGGCTGCGCCGAGAATGCTGCCATGCCGCTCGCGTCGGTCCGCACGCTCTGCGAAGACATGCCGACGTCGTCCAGGAGGAGCTGCGCGTCTTCGATCGGATGCCCCGAGGTGCTCTTAACTCTCACCGTCACGGTGCATGGAGCGGGAGCGCTTACGATCGTCGCGGTCTGGGCGCCGTTGCCCGAAGGGGTAAGGTCAAACGATCCACGGTTGCGACCGGTAGCGCCAGCACAGCCGCTGTACGAGCCTTTGAGATGCCCATCTTCGACATGCGCCGACACGTCGTAGTCGCACCCGGCCGCATCCGCGAGATGCAGCGTGAACGTCGCATCGCCCGCATCGCTCGTCGTGAACCCGCGGACCGAGCCGACGTGGGTATAGCCGTTCTCGGAGTCTCCACCGGTCCATCGAAA
>JBEKBR010000076.1:0-4502 GCA_050015295.1 Candidatus Aquilonibacter sp.
GGCAGCGGCATTTGAAAATCGCAGTAGTGGCAGCGCAAGAGCCCTTCGCTGCGGTGCGCAGTCAGCGACGTATCGCATCGGGGACACTGCGGCACGTGGCCACAACTGCGGCAAAGCACGAAGCCGCCGCTACCGCGACGATTCACGAAGAGCACGGTCTTCTCGCCGCGCGCGATCCGTTCGCCTAACGCTTCGGCGAGCATACTCGAAAAGATCCGCTTGTTGCCCGATTCGAATTCTTCGGCGAGGTCAACGATGTGAACCGTCGGCATCGGCTGCGCGGTCGCGCGTTCGCGCATGGTGACCAGCTCGATCTTGCCGCGCAGCGCGGCTTCGTAGCTTTCCAGCGGCGGAGTGGCGCTGCCGAGTACCAGCACACCGCCGGCGGCACGCATGCGCTCGCGCGCCACGGTGACCGCGTGGTAGCGCGGCACGGTTTCTTGTTTGTACGATGTCTCGTGCGCCTCGTCGACCACGCAGAGCCGTACGTCGCGCAGCGGCGCAAAGATCGCGCTGCGCGCGCCGACCACCACGTCGATCTCGCCGCGCGCACACGCCTGCCAAGCGTCGAAGCGCTCGCGCTCGGAAAGCGCCGAATGTAGCACCGCAACCCGGTCACCGAAGCTTTCCTCGAAACGCCGCGCCGTCTGCGGGGTCAGCGAGATCTCAGGCACGAGCACGATCGCGCGCCCGCCCTCGCGCACAACGCGCTTGATCGCCTCGACGTACACGTAGGTCTTGCCGCTGCCGGTCACACCGAAGAGCAAGAGTTCGGCAAAGGCCCGCGCATCGAGCGCGGTGTCGAGCCGTTCGAGCGCCGCGCGTTGCTCGACCGTCGGCGGAAAGGCGGCATCGCCGATCGGCGCATACGAGCGCGTGTGCGCCGGCTCGATCTCGCGCTCGTCGAGCGCGCCTGCCTTCACCGTGCGCGCGATGACAGCGTTCGAAAAACCGGCCAGCAACGCGTCGGCGCGCGGCACACCGGGTTGCTCGCACACGAACGCGACCAGTGCCTGCGCCTTGCTGCCGCGGATTGCGGCTTCGCCCGGATAGAGCACGCGGACACGATACGCGGTGGTCTTGGGCTGAACGAAGCGCCGCTCGCGACGCAGTTCGCCGCTGCGCACCAGGGTTTGCACGTAGCGCAGCAACGCGCCGCGATCGCCGGCGCGCCGCGCGTCGGAATGGCGCAGCAGCGTTTCGAGCGCAAAGCCGTCGCTGAGCTCTTCCCAAATGAGCCGCACCAGCCGCGAGGGCACCGAGGGATAGCGCTGCGGATTTGGCTGCGCGACCGTGCGCACGAAGCTGTCGATCGTGCGCGGCACTGCGCCGGCAAGCACGGCCGCCGAGAGCGCTTCTCCCAACGTGCAGATGTAGTATTCCGAGACGAAACGCGCGAGATGCAAGCCTTCGTCATCGAACGCCCGAGGCACGTCGAGCCGCTCGAGGACGGACTTGCGCTTGGGATCCGGCGGCGCGTCATACGGCGCGGTGACGACGTAGGCCAGGACCTCGCGATTTCCGAGCGGCACACGCACGACGTCGCCGATCTGCAGCTCGAAGGCCTCGGCCGCATACGTGAGCGGAAGGTCGAACCGCGACGAGCGGATCGTCGCCAGCGCATCAACGACGCGCGGCACGCGTTATCCCGCGGATTCGGGCGCGCGGCGGAGCTGCGCGAGCACGCCGCGCACCGCACGTTCGGGCACCTGGACGCCGTATTCTACGTCGCCGATCGCGCGCGGTAGCACGAAGCGCAGCTTGCCACCGCGCTTCTTCTTGTCGCTTTGCATGGCGGCAAGCGCTGCGTCAACGCCGACCGAGGTGCGTAGCGGCATCCCGAGGAGCGCAATCGTCGCCAGCACGCGGTAATGTTCTTCTTCGGAATAGCGGCCGGTGTGCAGCGCCAGCAGTCCGGCGGCACGCAAGCCGAGCGCCACGCCGACGCCGTGCGATACGCGATAGCCACTCGCCGTTTCGAGCGCATGCCCGAACGTATGACCGAGATTGAGCAATTCACGTATGCCGGCTTCTTGGCGATCGTCGGCCACGATCATCGTCTTGACTTTGATCGCTTCAGCAACGATTTCGAGCCAGGGCCAGCGCCAAAAGGCGTGCGGCGCCAGCGTCTCGATCGATTCAAACAATTCGTGCCCTTCGATGACCGCGGCTTTGAGCACCTCAGCGAGGCCTTCGCGAATCTGCCGGTACGGCAGCGTTTGCAACGCCGCCGTATGCGCAAACACCGCGACCGGATCGCTGAACGAGCCGACGATGTTTTTGCCGGCGTGCAAGTCGACGCCGGTCTTGCCGCCGACCGCTGCGTCGACCATCGCGACCAGCGTTGTCGCGACGTGTAGGTACGGTACGCCGCGCATGTAGGTCGATGCGCAAAAGCCAAAGAGATCGCTAGCGACACCGCCGCCAACGCCGACGATCAGCGTATCGCGGCCGACACCGGCCGCCAACAGTGCGTCGTGCACTTTCTCGACCGTTGCGAGGCGCTTGCGCGCTTCGCCGAGCGGCATGGTGAGCACACCCATCGCGCCGGGTAAGCGCCCGATATCGCGGGCGAGGCGCGCGACCTCTCGCTGATCGTCGGTAAGCACGATAAAGCGCTGCGCGCGATGCTCGAGGAACGTCGCAATCGCCGGCCGCGTATCGTCACCGATGCAGATCGGATAACGCAGGTCGGTGTTGACGATAAACTCTGTTGCCTGGAATGGCTGCTCGTCGATTTGCATCACCGGATCACAGGGCGATCTTCTTCTTGTGCATCCACTCGACGATCGCGTCAACGACTTGCGCGGTGCTCATGCCGTCGGCTTCCACCACGAAATCCGCGTGCGCGTATTGGGGCATCCGTTTGGTATAGAGCGACTTGATGCGCGAAAGGGTCGGGGTGGGGCCGAGCAGCGGCCGCACGTTCCGGCTGTTGCGCAGGCGCTCGAGCACCAGTTCCGGCGTCACTTTGATGAAGACGCGATAGGTGCGCTTCTTGAGCAGTTTGGCCGAGGGTTCAAAACTCAGTGCGCCGCCGCCGCACGCCACCACGCCCGGTTCGCCATCGTTGACCACGTGCGCGAGCGCGTCGTGCTCGTAGTTGCGAAACGCCTCCTCGCCCTCGTTATAAAAGATGTCGGACACGGCGCCGTGTTGCTGCACGATCAAATCGTCGGTATCGAAAAACGCGCACTTCAATTTGCGTGCGAGGCGCTTGCCGATCGTCGATTTGCCTGACGCCATGAATCCCACGAGCGCGATGTGCTGCTTCACACGCCCTCCGACGCCGGGGTAAAGAGCGCACCCGCCGCGTCGTTCGAACGGCGCAAATTATCGAGCGTCTCTTCGATCGAATCGCCGCCGTATTTTTCGAGCACCGGCGCCACCAGCGCAAGCCGTATCATCGCTTCGCCGACGATCGCCGCGGCCGGCACGACGCAGACGTCGCTGCGCACGATCGTCGCAGGCGCATCGGTCTGCTCGTGCAGGTTCACCGACGGCAGCGCCTTCATCAGCGTCGGAATCGGCTTGACCGAGACGCGCAAGACGATCGGCTGCCCGTTGCTCATGCCGCCCTCGATGCCGCCGGCGCGATTGCTGCCGCGCACGACCTCTTTGCCTTCGAGTGCGAAGACGTCGTGGGCTTGTGAGCCGGGACGCGCAGCCACATCGGCGCCGAGGCCCACTTCGACCGCTTTGACGGTTTGCATGCCCATCAGCGCGCCGGCTAAGACGCCGTCGAGTCGCTGTGCGGGTTGCCGATTGCTGCCGATGCCGACCGGCACGCCGTCGACGCGCACCACGAAGACGCCGCCGAGCGTGTCGCCCGCGGCCTTGGCCGCGTCGATCGCCGCGATCATCTTGGCTTCGGTGGCCGTATCGGGGTTGCGCACGTCGCTCGCCTCAACGTCGTCTTGCGAGAACACCTCGAGCTCCGGTGAGACCACGTCGCCGATGCGATGGACGTAGCTGCGCGTGGCGATTCCCAATACCTCCAAGAACTGCGCGCAGATCGCGCCGAGGCAGACGCGCATCGCGGTTTCGCGGGCGCTTGCCCGTTCGAGCACGTTGCGCAGGTCGCGTTGGCGATACTTCAGGGCGCCGGCGTAGTCGGCATGGCCGGGACGCGGATTGGTCAAGGGTTTGCCTGCGCCGGTGATCGGATCCATCAGCGCCCGCACGTTTTCGTAATCGCGATTGCGAACCATCACCGCAATCGGTGAACCGAGCGTTTCGCTGCCGCGCACGCCGGCAAGAAATTCGACTTCGTCGCGCTCGATTTTCATGCGTCCGCCGCGTCCATACCCGCCTTGGCGGCGCGCCAGGGTTTCGTTGATGCGTTCGACGTCGAGCCGGAGATGCGCGGGGAGCCCGTCGAGGATACCGACGAGCGCCGGTCCATGGGATTCGCCCGCTGTGAGATAGCGGAACACCTAAGCCCTCTTAGCGGATGCGAAAGAGCCGCCCTTTCGGACGGCTCTCGTTAAGGACGAAACGCG
>JBEKBR010000077.1:0-4172 GCA_050015295.1 Candidatus Aquilonibacter sp.
TCCGTGGCGGCGGTATCGAGACAATCGTGATAGGCGTGTCCGCCATACGTTTGTCCGCTGTCGGCGATCTCGTCAACGCGCAACTTGCGCAAAACTGGGGCACAACCCGCGACGTGATCTCATAAAGTCCTGTACGCACACACGCAGGGTACTAAGGCGATTAAGGGCTTTGACCCGCCCAATCAAGCGGGGCGCGCCCAGATGGTACTTCCGGACTATGCCGCCGGCGGATTACCCGCCACGCTCTTGATGGGCGCCCGGGCGTCTGCTACATTTGTGGCCTTAGACGGGCGTGTCGGAGGGTATCTGATGAGATCGTCGCCTCGGCTTCTTCTAACAGCTGTTGCCGCCGGACTGATCCTTACCTCATGCGGCGGCAGCCCATCGTCGCCTATCATCAGAAACTACCAAAGTGCGAGCGGAAAGCCGGTGGTGACGCCGCAGTCGCTCTGTATTAGAAACCCGAACGGCCCCGGAGTTATATGCAGCGGCAAGGACACCGAGCCATGCTCGATGAGTTCGCAGACCTTTGCTACGGAACCCACCGACACGGGCCGGACCACAATCGGCGTGGGTGAAGTCGTTACCATTACGACTACCGGTGAAAGCCTCAGCGCAAGCGGCGATGGTACGCTTAGCGGGGGTAGCTCGCCTGCTACTCTGACAGCTGGGGCGACCGGGGGCACGGTCACGGTTAGTACGCCGGGCAGATATCAAGTATGCCTTGCAAACTCGTTAACCTTTTCAGTCATTCCTCCGAGTGCTGTTCTCTACTCGGCTGCAGATGGCAACGTCTTCCACACTCAGAACACGGCAAATATCGGAGTTTTGGGTAACGTGTATTTGCAACCAGACACGGTGTCGTTTCAGTACGTTCAATATGAGGAGGTCATTGCTAACTTCACTGCCTCTGGGGCCTGGTCGTGCATTAACGGAATGCCGCACACCGGAGCGTCGGTTCCCGTGCAAATAGGAGCGGATGTTCCAGGTTACGGCTCAGAATTGGCGGGAGGCTATCAGGATGAGGCATATTCTGGGTCGTGTACCGGTAATCAAACTCAGGCGAGCTCGGAATCGGTCACATATCCGGGCCAATACACGCTTAATGGCGGCACCTTTTATCCAATTATGACGATCACGCAAACGGCGACCGAAACCGCTGCTGGAGCGATGACCATCACCAAACCCCAAGAGACCGGTACTACTACGGTGAGCAGCCCCAGCGAAGGGTGGTAAACGCGAAAAATGCTTAAGATATCACTATCCAACCTGCTTCGGGGAAAAGCCCTTTGCGGGCTCACCTCACTAGTTGTCGCGTGCTTCGCCGCAGCGAGCGCTTCGCCGACAAATGGTCCAACCGAGGCTGGAATAGCAAATGCCTCGCAAGCGCTGGCGCGTTACGCCTCGTCTCATTCGGTAGCTGATCTAGAAGCGGCCGTATTTGCGATGGGCGGCACTGTAGACCTCGATACGCTAACCCCCGCTAACTTTATTTCGCGGCGACGCGAACTCGTTCAAGCTTGGGCAACGATTATCAAAGCGATCGAACAATCCTACGATCCGTCCTTTAATCCAAAGCAGAGGTTCAGTTGTCCTATTCCCCCGCCGCCGGCAAGCGGTCAATTACAACCATGTTCGGATCCCGCAAGCATTTCAGACCCCACGGCGCGCGCTCAATACGAGACGGCGCTGGCGAACTTCAAGTTGCAGCTAGCTAAAGCCCGTCGTTATCAACAACTGGTAAACATCGAGGGCGGAGCATTTAGCGGCCTCAATATGAGTTTGAAGCTGATGTCGGAGGTGGCTCCCGACGGGACTTCTCCGGATTTCGCGGCGCTCGATTCGATACTTCAGCAAACGGGCCTCGCTACAGCGACGCGTGCGAAGATCGACGCAATGTTCTACGCAGGCCCCGGGCCCTAAGCCACCTTAGTTTCTCAGTTTAAATACGAAGATGGCATCGCCGTAACGCGTGCCGAATTGTTGATTGCCACCCGATGCAACTGCAACATACTCAGCGCCATCCAGTTCGAAAACGATTGGAGCGGCATTCACGCCGGCGCCTGTCTGGAAGCGCCACAGCCGTAACCCGGTCTTCGTTTCAAGAGCGTCAAAATAACCGCTCCCTTCCCCAACAAACGTCAGACCGCTGGCAGTCGATACCGAGCCGCCAACAAGGCCGACATCAAACCTGTCCTGCCACACGACGTTCCCTGTAGCTGCATTCAGGGCTGTCAGGTTACCGAAGCCTGCACTCCAGCCGACGCCTCGCAACGACGAATTGCGCGTATTTTCGGAATGCGCGCCTTCGTCTTCGGCTCTTAGGTGTTGGGATGTGGAGACGATTGCGTACCCCAGGGCCGGATCGAACGATGCCGGCGACCACGTCGAACCTCCTGTGTAATTACGCGCGCTAGGCCCAACATCAGGCCGCGTGGTGCGAACGGGTTTACCGGTATCGCGGTTTAGGATGTAAACGAATCCAGTCTTGCCGACCTCGCAAACGGCCCGAACTCTCCGCCCTGTGGCGTCGATGGTGTCAAAAAGAACGGGAGGCGACGCGGCGTCGAGATCCTGGACATCGTGCGGCGTCTGCTGATAGTACCACTTCATCGCGCCAGTTGTTGCGCTTAGCGCAACGAGGCTATCAGTGTAGAGGTTGTCACCAGGGCGCGCTTGCCCACTGGTGTCCGGCCATGGATTGCCCGTAACAACGTAGATCGTGTCTGTTGCCAGGTCAATCGCAGGAGTAGTCCAAATTCCGCCGCCGCCGTGCTGCCACGAGTTCGCAAATTTCCTCCTTAACCTCAGGGATGTAGCGAGGTCGAGCAGCCGATGATCCGACCTGAGCCGCGTGGATGGCCCGAACCAATGCTCTGGATCGGTCGAGTACCAACGCCACTGAAGCTTTCCATCGACGGTCGAATAAGAACTGAGCGAACCTCGAATCCCGAGATCGCCGCCAGCGACGCCTATCAGAACCGAGTCGCGATAGACAAGCGGAGCCATAGTAATGCTGTAGCCGGCGGCGTTATCGGCGACGGCCGTAGCCCACCGTAGCCCGCCGGTCTTGCGATCGAGTGCAACCAGCACGCCATCGAGTTGCCCAAGCAACACGAGGTCGTTAGTGACGGCCGCCCCCCTGCTCATGGGACCGCAGCAGAGTCGGAAGCGCCCCGATAATGGCGGACGTTTCCAAAGCTGGTCGCCCGTGCGCGCGTCGATCGCAAGCACGCCGTCGAAAGCGGTCGTGAGATACATAACGCCATCCGAAACGATGGGGGTAGTTTCAAGAGGGCCTACGACCCCGGTCTGGACCACATATGCCGGGGCTAGGGACGAGACGTTGCGCGTGTTAATCTGGTCGAGCGGCGAGAAACGCTGGTTGGTATAGTCGTGACCGTAAGTCAGCCAACTGGTGCTGGCGTATGCGTCCTGCAGCTGCGCTGAGATCGGCCTGGAAATGGGGGGCGGCAACCTGGGGCCGAACATCCCATGGCGATGGCGCAAGAAACGATGGCTGCACACGGTGCAACGAGTCGGCGGCACTTTAAGGTCGCGCGCATTCTTAGCTCCCTAGCCGAGTTCGAGCAAGTCGTTAACACAACGTTTGCGCAGGTAGCAAGTCGCGCCTTCCGCGGTCAATCGCGTAAGTGACCTGGGAGAACACTGCTGACGGCGTAGGACTCGCCGTTCGTTAGCACCGTCACAGCACCGTTTTCGTCGGTGCGGTAGACCAGCGCGCGGACGCGTTCGAGCATTTCGACCGTTGACGGCGCCGGATGGCCGAACAGATTGTGGCGCCCGACGGAGATGACCGCATATTTCGGGTGCACGGCGGCGATGAATTCCGGCGACGATCCGTACGCTGAACCATGGTGGCCGACTTTCAAGACATCGGCATGCAGATCAATGCCTTCCCCGAGGAACCGGGCTTCAGCGGCGCTGCCCGCGTCGCCGGTGAAAAGCGTGCGAAAGTGCTTGTATTGCAAGATGAACGCGATCGAGTTATCGTTGATCGCATTCTTGCCGCCGATGAACGGTAGCGATGGCCCGATAAATGTCAGCGTTACCCCGTCGTTTGTGTGCCAGACGTTGCCCGCGCGTGGATGAACGATTGGCACATGATCCGTGGCGGCGGTATCGAGACAATCGTGATAGGCGTGTCCGCC
>JBEKBR010000078.1:0-3906 GCA_050015295.1 Candidatus Aquilonibacter sp.
GCACGCGAGGGCGCTGCTGTTTTGTTAGCGCATGCGCAGCGTCCGCTCGAGATTCAGGAGAAAGGCCGTCGCGCCGACATCGTGACCGTAGCCGATCGTGCGAGTGAACGCGCGGTCATCGCGCGTCTGCGCGCAGATTTTCCTAATTCCGCAATCCTCGCCGAAGAGAGCGGTAGCGCGCCGGGCACCAGTGACGAGCGTTGGGTCATCGATCCGCTCGACGGCACGACCAATTACGCCCACGGCTATCCGCTCTATTGCGTCTCGATTGCGTACGAACGTGCCGGCGAACTACTTGCCGGTGTCGTCTACGCGCCCGCGCTCGACGAGTGTTATGCCACTGAGCGCGGCAGCGGTGCGCGCTGCGGCGATCGCGCGATCGCGGTTTCGTCGATCGATCGCGTCGGCGATGCGATGGTCTGCACCGGCTTTCATCCCGCCGACTTCGAGCGCAATGCGCGGTATTTCGCCCGCGCGTCGGCGCGCGCGCAAGCTGTGCGACGCGACGGCTCAGCCGCGCTCGACCTTGCGTTTGTGGCGTGTGGACGCTTCGACGGGTTTTGGGAGTTCGATCTGCACGCGTGGGACGTTGCGGCCGGCACGCTGCTGGTGCGCGAAGCGGGCGGCACGGTCACGCGCGTCGACGGCGGCCCGGTGCAGCTCGACGGGCGCAGCATCCTTGCGAGCAACGCCCGAATCCAGAGCGAATTGCAGGGCGTCCTCGCGGGCGAAGATAAGCAGGCGCCATGAGTGCACCGCTGATTGCTCGCATCCTCGGCTTCGTCTTTTTACTCGCCGGCGTTGCGGGCTTCGTGCCGTGGATCGCGCCCGTTGCGCCCTTCGACGCACCGGTGGTGACGCTCGACGCGGGGTACCGCCTGCTCTTCGGCCTTTTTGCGCTCAACGTCGCGCACGACGTGCTGCACCTGCTCTTTGGCATCTGGGGCGTGCTCGCGAGCATGCGCTTCAAGTCGGCGGTCTTGTATTTGCGCGTCGTGACCTGGATCTACTTGATCATTGTACTGCTCGGCGTTATCCCGATCACCAGTACGCTCTTCGGCGTCGCGCCGATCTACGGCTGGGATATTGCGCTGCACCTGCTCATCGTGCTGCTTGCCGCCTACGGCGGCTACGGACGCGGATCGATCGCGGTCGAGGCCCAAGCGCCGGCAGCGTAGTGGAGTTTGATCGCGGTGAGAGCGGCGCGCACGCTCCACGCGATGATCCACGCGACCGGCACGGCAAAGAGCCCGATGTGCAGCCGCTCGATTGAAAACCACGCGATCGGCAGGACCAGTATGCCGCACGCGAGGCCCACCGCCATCGAGAACTGCGTGTCGCCGGCCGCGCGAATCGGCGCGAGCGCGACCATCGCCCAGCCCTTGATCGGCATCGTCACCATGTGCAGCGCGAGCGGCAGCGCGGCGACGGATGCGACCGCTACGTTCATCGTGAAGAGAAACGCGAGCGGCCAGGCAAAGATCGCGACCACCACGCCGGTGAGTGTCGTGACGATGAGCGTCGTGCGCAGCGCGCGGTGCAGAAACAGCTGTGCGCCTTGCGGATCGCCCGCGCCGATGCGCTGACCGATCACGGTTTGCGTCGCGCTCTGCAAGGGGCTCGGCACGACGAAGGTAAGGTCGGAGACGACGTTGAGCGCGCGAAATGCTGCGACCAGCGTCGAGCCTAGCGGCGCAAGCATCGCGACGATTGCGACGTCGGGCGCGACGATCGCAAAACCGAAGACGCTTTCGGGCAGCCCGAGCCACGCGCAGCGTAGCGCCAGCGCCATATCGACACCGCGCTGCGCAAAGATGCGATAGATGGGCTTACGCGCCACGTAAGTCAGTGCGAAGAGCGCAGCGATTGTCTCCGACGCGAGCGTAGAGATGCCGGCGCCGGTAATGCCGAAGGGATGGTGCGTGAGCCAGCCGAGCGCGAGCATCGCCAGCAGCGGAATGTGGATGAGGTTGATGACGCCGAGCAGGTAGACGCCGAGCTTGCGATTCCCAGCCGCGCCGAGGCCGACGATCAGCGTGGCCGAGACGTTGATCGGGATCAGTGAGGCGGAGCGCAGGATCAAGTAGTGCGCACTTGCGTGCACGCTCGGAAGATTGCCGAGCATCGCGTGCAGCAATGGCTGTGCGGTGAAGAGGCTTGCGATCGTGAGCGCGAACGCGGCGATTGCCGGCACGACGAAGCCCGCGCGCACGGTGCGCGCGAAGCCGTCGACGTCGTGCGCACCGATGCGTTGCGCGGCAATAATACCCAAGCCGCTCCACAGTCCGCCGAGCAGCATGATCAGCGTGAAGAAGACCGTGGTCGCCGCGGTCACGCCGGCCAGCGCGCCGGTGCTGATGTAGCCGATCGCGATCGTGTCGACCGCGCCGAGGAGCTGATCGCCCAGCATTTGCACGGCAAGAGGCAGCGATAGGCGCCGCAGCGCGGCGCCTATCTTGGTGTGATCGACGATCATGGATTGCGCGGCGGTCATCGTCGTCGAATAGCGTCCAGCTCGTTGAAGAAGTGCTCGATCTCGCCGTCGCTCGTATAGAAATGCGGGCTCACCCGCAAACCGGCGCCGGGACGGTGATCGATGAAGACACGTCGCGCGATGAGCTCGCGGCAGACCGTATCGGACCCATCGAAGTCGATGCCGATCCAGCCGGTACGCGCTCGCGGTTCGAGCGGCGTATTGACGCGCAAACCACGCCGCTGCGCCATTTCGGCGATCATCGTGGTGAGCCGCACGTTATGTTCGCGAATGCGCGCGATGCCAACCTCGGCGATCAGCTTGTGGCCGGGCTGCGCGACGACGTAGCCGGGAATCGTCGGCGTGCCGTTGCCGAAGCGATACATCGATCCGGCGTACCGGATCGGCGCGTCCTCAAAATTGAACGGCTGGGCGTGCGCCATCCAGCCGGTGACGGCGGGGCGCATCTGCTCGCGCAGCGCGGGTTTGAGATAGATCCAGCCGCAGCCCGGCCCACCGAGCAGCCACTTGTGCGATCCGCCGGTGACGATGTCGAGATCCCACTCCCGCACGTCATACGGATAGACGCCGGTCGTTTGATAGGCGTCGACGCAGAGCAGCGCGCCGACTTTGCGGCAGTGCGCCGCGATGGCGCGCACGTCGGCGATTGCGCCCGAGACGTAGTAGGCGTGCGAGAGCACGGCGATCGCGGTGCGCTTGGTGATCGCCTCGGTGATCTGCTTGGTCGGAATCGTGCGGCCGTCGGGCGATTCGACGACACGCACGCGTGCGCCGAAGCGTTCCCAGGCGCGCCACACGTAGGTGAGCGACGGAAATTGCAACGCTTCGTAGACGACTTCATTGCGGTCTTGTCTGAAATCGAAACAGGTCGCAAGCGCCGCTTGCAAGACCGAGACGTTGGGTCCCAAGAAGACGCTGCCGGGCGCAGCGCCGATCAAACCGCCGATGCCGTCGGCGATCTCGCCGATGCGCGGCAGCCACGCTTCCCACGCTTCGGGTCCGTTGGCAGCCCACTCGTCCCAATAGCTGTCAAGTGCGGCTTTGGCACCGAGCGGTGCTGCGCCCATCGAGTGGCTCACTAAATACGTGCCATTGGCGAGGATCGGAAATTGGTCGCGATGCAGTGCTTGCGTTGTCGTGGCGCTCATGCGTAGGCGCCTTTGCCGAGATGCGAACGCACCTCCCAAAGTTCAGGAAAGAAGCGGTGCTCGAGCGTGCCTTGCAGATACTTTGCCCCCGACGAGCCGCCGGTACCGGTTCGTTGCCCGATCATCCGCTCGACCATCCGCACGTGACGTCCGCGCCAGAGTAAGAAGCGCTCGTCGAACTCGATCAGATCTTCGAGCAGCAGGTAGAGATCGTAGTGGGCGTCGGCGTCCGTATAGATCGTCCGCAGGCTCTCGATCAGCGGC
>JBEKBR010000079.1:0-3737 GCA_050015295.1 Candidatus Aquilonibacter sp.
CCGCGTTCAAGTTGAGCGAGACGACCTCACACTCGGTTGCCGCTCGGTGATGCGTATCGCGCGGGGCGCGATATTACTCGCCGTGGGCATCGTGTTTTTCGGCGAGCCCGCGCGCGCTCAAGTCGCGTACCGCATCCTCGTTGCCGTGAATCCCGCGGCACAGTTGGAAGTCGTCAATCCGGCCGGGTTGCGGCAAGGCTACCGCAATTACGAACTAGCTCGGCAGGGAAGCGTCGCTAGCGTGACTATCTAGACCGAAAAAGGGGGGCTCATGGAAATCAAACCAACCTATTTCGGCACGATGCTCTCACTCGCGACGGTGGCGTTCGGTCTGATCGCAGCCGGTGCATGGAACAAGTTCATCTCGGATCTGATCGCCATTTTCTTGAAACCCGGATCGGGCGTGTTGGCCGAACTCGTCTACGCGGTGATCGTTTCAATCGTCGCGATTTTAGTCGTGCAGCATCTCGGCAAGCTAGCGGAGCGAGGCAGCGAGCCGAAGGCCTAATCGATGGATTCGACGACAAGGTTCAGCAAGCGTGCGGAAGACTATGCGCGTTATCGGCCGAGCTATCCGCCCGACGCTGCTGCAGCGATACTCGACGGCTTCACAAAACCGCGCGTCGCCGATCTCGGTGCGGGTACGGGAATCTCGTCAGTCTTACTCGCCAGCGCCGGCGCGCGCGTCTACGCGATCGAGCCCAACGCCGCGATGCGCGCCGCCATTCCGTTGCGCCCAGATATCGAGCTCATCGACGGCACGGCTGAAAGCACGCATCTACCGGATCGCAGCGTCGACGTGGTTGCGGCATTTCAAGCCTATCACTGGTTTGAGCCCGATCTCGTACTAGCCGAAGCCGAACGCATCGGCCGGCGGCGCGTGCGTTTTGCCGCGGTGTGGAACGAGCGTGATGAAACCGATCCGTTCATGCTCGCCTACAGCGACATCATTCGGCGCTACATGGCCGACGACACCGAAAGCCGCCGCCGAGCGACGACCGTCGACAGCGATTTGCGCGAACGCGGATGGTCCAACGTTCGGGTGTTGGATTTCCGCCACGCGATGCCGGTCGATTGGGATGGCCTGATCGGACGCACGCGTTCGGCGTCATACCTGCCGCGCGAAGGCCCGGCATACGAGAAGATGGCAGCCGAATTGCGCGCACTCTACGACTGTGCCGGCGATTTGGGCGGCGCACGCTTCGTTTTGACCACTGCTGTGCACCTCGGCGAACGACAATGAGCTAGCCTGGCGCGCCGCGAACCAGGCGCCATGCCTATCGCACTTCGAGAATCGCGGACCCGGACGTTCCACGGCACCAAACGGCGGATTTTCCATCTGCTCGAAGAGATGGGGACCTCGGGCGACCAGATTTGGCCGTTCGCTTCGCAGCCGTTCATGCGCTCCCCAGGCCCACTCGTACCCGACCGGACTGAAGAGTGGCACCTTGGTATCCACGCCATGCTCGCCGAGGTCGTGCCCGAAGAGCGGATCGTCTGGCGAATCCTCAACGACGGCGTCGATGGAACACACGGTTACTATTTGAGCGCCGACGGCAAGCAGACCGTGGTGGAGTATCGCATCGAGGGTACGCTGACGGACACCGATGGGCGCCTGTTATGGCGCCGGCTCGAAGATTCGTTCGAGCGCTCGACCGAAGCACTCTTCGATAAGATCACGCGCGTACTAAAACGGTAGAGGATCATGGAACAGCGTAGGGTTGGCAAAAACGGTCCGACGGTGGGGGCGCTCGGCCTTGGCTGTATGGGCATGTCGGAGTTCTACGGCGCCGGTGACGAGGCGGAATCGATCCGCACGATCCATCGCGCGATCGAGCTTGGCGTGACGATGCTCGATACTGCCGACATGTATGGCCCGTACGCCAACGAGCAACTCGTCGGTAAGGCGATTGCGGGCCATCGCGACAAGGTATTTCTAGCGACCAAGTTCGGCATCGTTCGCGATCCAAACGATCCGACGCGTCGAAGCATCAGCGGTAAGGCCGACTACGTGCGTACCGCGTGTGAGGGTTCGCTCAAACGCCTCGGCGTCGAGCACATCGACCTCTACTACCAGCATCGCGTCGATACGTCGACGCCGATCGAAGAGACCGTCGGCGCAATGGCCGATCTTGTCAAAGCCGGAAAAGTGCGTTACCTCGGACTCTCGGAGGCAGGCGGGGCAAACGTGCGTCGCGCCTACGCCGTGCATCCGATTGCCGCGCTCCAAAACGAGTGGTCGCTGTGGTCGCGAGACCTTGAAGAGAACGGGCAGCTCGCCGCCGCGCGAGAACTGGGCGTTTCGATCGTCGCGTACTCGCCGCTCGGGCGTGGCTTTCTTACCGGCGCGATTACGAGCCCCGACGACTTTGCTGCCGATGACTTCCGTCGTTCGAGCCCGCGCTTCATGGGCGAAAATTTTCAAAAGAATTTAGATCTCGTTCACCACGTCGAGCAGCTTGCCAAACAGAAGGGCTGCACGGCCTCGCAACTGGCGCTCGCGTGGCTGCTGGCGCAAGGCCGCGACGTCATTCCAATCCCGGGAACCAAACGCGTGAAGTATTTGGAAGAAAACGTCGGTGCGCTCGACGTCAAGCTCAGTGACGCCGAGCTGCAAGAACTCGACGCGATCTTTCCCGCCGGCGCGGCAAGCGGAGCGCGCTACGCCGACATGAGCTTTGTGAACAGATGACGACAGCGCACGCAAAGAAGAAGGTGGCCGCGCCCGACGCCATCGATTTTCTCGGGCTCGACGCGCTTCTTTCACACGAGGATCGCCTGATTCGCGACACCGTGCGCTCGTTCGTACGCGAGCAGATCCTTCCCAACGTTGCTCAGTGGTTCGAAGAGGGGACATTGCCACGCGATCTCGGAGCCGAACTCGGCAAGCTCGGCGTGCTCGGCATGCATCTGGAAGGCTACGAATGCCCGGGCGCGAGCGCGGTAGCCTACGGTCTTGCGTGCATGGAGTTAGAGGCAGGCGACTCCGGCATTCGCAGTTTTGCCTCGGTGCAAGGATCGCTTGCGATGTTTGCGATCCACCACTGGGGGAGCGAAGAACAGAAGCGCGAGTGGCTTCCGCAGATGGCACGCGGACAAAAGATCGGCTGTTTTGGACTGACTGAACCGGACTTCGGCAGCAACCCCGCCGGAATGCGCACCTTCGCACGCCGCGATGGCAACGATTGGGTCCTCAACGGCACGAAGATGTGGATCACCAACGGATCGATTGCTGACGTCGCGATCGTGTGGGCCAATACCGACGATGGAATTCGCGGCTTTGTCGTGCCGACGGTCACGCCGGGATTCTCCGCTCACGATATTCACCGCAAGCTTTCGCTGCGCGCCAGCATCACGAGCGAGCTGGTATTGAACGACGTGCGCTTACCGGCCGATGCGCAACTTCCGCTTGCACAGGGCCTGGCCGGTCCACTCGCCTGCCTCAACGAAGCGCGCTACGGCATCATCTGGGGCTCGATGGGCGCGGCGCGCGCGTGTTACGAGGTCGCACTCGATTACGCCAAAACACGCGTCCAGTTCGATCGCCCGATCGGCGGCTTCCAGCTTACCCAAGAAAAACTCGCGAACATGCTGATCGAGCTGGGAAAGGGTTCGCTGCTCGCCTTACACCTGGGGCGAATGAAGGACGACGGACGGTTGCATTCGTCGCACGTGAGTTTCGGCAAACTGAACAACGTGCGTGAGTCGCTCGCGATCGCGCGCGAAGCGCGCACGAT
>JBEKBR010000080.1:0-3453 GCA_050015295.1 Candidatus Aquilonibacter sp.
CGGATGACGATTCCACTCGCGCTGTGCGCGATTGCTTGTCTGCTCTTCGTGCGGCACTTTCGCCGGCATCGCGCACGATTGCCACGCCGGCTCGCATTTGCTGCACTCGCAGCAATCGTCATCGGTGCGCCGGCGCCGCCATATCACGTCAGCGAAACCACGCTAGCCGATGGTTTTCCCGGCGAGCGCGTCGACTTCACCGGCGTTGCCGTGTCGCTAAGCGGTGCTTCGGCGCTGGTGCGTTATGCAATCACCTGTTGCCGCGCGGACGCCGCACCGGTCGCGCTCGCGCTCGATCGCAATCTTGCCGGCGTGAACGGCCATTGGATGCGCGCGCAAGGCACGCTCCAGCGCGATGGTTCGCAGCTGCGACTGCATGTTAAGTCGCTGACAGCGATCGCGCCACCGGGGGATCCATTCGTCTATCGCTAATGCCGAACCGCATGCGCGCCCGAATTGGTTTGGTCATCGCCTTTGCGCTTTGGTCCGCACCGTGCGTGGCGCAGACGCCCGACGCGACGACGCTGTACCAGCAAGCGATCGCCGCGATGAGCGGACTGCAGCAACCGGCGTACCTGAGCTATCGTATCGACGGTACCGGCGATGGACTTGCGATCGGTTTGGTCGTGATCGACGGCAACCTTTGGTTGAACATGCGCGGCGGCTCCGGCACGTCGGCGTGGCAAATCAATCACCGCACCTTCGATTACACGAGCGCGGTCGATGACGTGATTAATGGGAGGACCTATATAACCCACCGGTCGTTCTTCGACCCAACGTGGTACGGCACGTATCGCGCACTGCACGAAGGCATGCTCTATTCGCAAGACCCGGCGCCGCCGCGTACTTCGCCGGCGCCCTCCGCGTCGCCGATGGATCTTACGCTCAAAACGATCGCGATCACCTCGGTCATGGGCACGAACATCTATCGAGTCACTGACGCCGGCCCAGCCACATGCCCCGACGGCGCGCCCGGTCGCGCGCTACGTCTCGATTCCCGCGACCACGACTGGCGCCATCAACTCAACGGAGTCATCGTCGATGATGCGTCGCATCGTTTCTGCATGATGCGCTTCGGCATCAGCGAGGCGCTGGGGTTCCACGGAATCGTGGAGCAAGACTTCGCCGATGTGAACGGTTACTGGATCGAAACCGGCGGACTCATCGACGGCACGCTGCGCGCGTTCGGCATCGCGACGCACCACGGCATCTGGCGCTTCAAGCTGAACGACATCGCGTTTCCCGCGACTATCAGCCTATGAAAGGACCGCCGCTTTACGCGGCTCAAGTACCTCGACCGGAATGCCGTTGGGATCTTCGATGAACGCGATGGCGCGCGTACCGCTCGGCGACTTGTAGGCATCTTTGAGAATCTTCACGCCGCGATCCCGCAATTGCGCGATATACGGTTCGAGTTCGCCATCAGCCTCGATCGCCAAGTGCTCGTAGCGATTGCCGATCGTGTACGGCGGATGTGCTTCCAAGTCGTAAACCAGTTCGATGTATGCGTTCCAATCCGATCCGACGAAGGCCATGTCGGCGTTGCCCGGATAGTGGAACGGCCCGTCGAGCAATTTCAGCCCAAGTTTGTTGGTGTAAAAGTCGATCGATTCATCCATATTGTTCACGAAGATCGAGGTATGTAGAAATCGCGGCATGGGAGACTCCCTGGTACTTTTGGCCTAGCAATCAAGGGGCCGGCAGTCGAACGCGCAATGTTGGTCTGCGTGAGAAAGCTTCTGGGGTTTTTATTCGTCCCGCTCTTACTGTTCCCCGGCACCGGCCGTGCCGCCGATGACGCGACCTGGCTTAAATACCTCCACCAAGGCTACGCCGGATTTACATTCGGCGACGGAACGATTCGTACGCTTACCTACGATCTCACCGAGACGGCTGACGGTAAGCCGCTGCTCAGTGGCCACGTCATTCGCGAGGGCCTCGCCTACCGTGAGGACGTCTCGTGGGCCAAAGAAAATATCAGCTCGAGCGACGGCTTCACCGGCAGCGTCTTCTGGTACTCGGACGAGAACGGCTTTACCACGCGACTCGGCGGCAACGGGGTCTCGCCGACCTATGCCGACGACCTGATCGAGACCGACGCGATCGCCGCGCTGCCCTGGACCTACGAGCGTACGGAGACGGACGCGGGTATCGACCTTGCGGTCGCGCGAGTTACTCTCGACAACGGCTTCCCCATCGAATTGTACGTCGACCGGGCGAGCGGCGCGTATAAACGCATCGTGCTCGATCCCGACGGCGCGTACCGGGAGACGTATAAAGCGATTACCTACGTCGAGCCGCGGCCCGGGCTGCACGTGATAGCCGCAATGCAAGGCGACGCCGGCAAAGACCACACGACGGTCGCGAATATCCAGCTCGACCCGCTCGTCGCCGACGCCGACCTGCGACCGCCGCCGCGTTCCGCGCAATGGTCGTTCGGAACAAGTACGATTCCCCTCACGCTCACGCACGACCGCATCGTCGTGCACGCCACGATCAACGGCGTGCAAGGCACGTTTCTGCTCGACACCGGAGCCGCCGGCATCTTCCTCTCGGGCGATTTCGCCCGCCGCGCGCACATTGCTAAAGCCACCGGGCACACGACGCTATCATCGCTTTACGGTACGGTGAAGAGCGACATCGGTCATGTCGATTCGTTGCAGATCGGCGACAGCACGTTATCGAACGCGTTGGTCTATTACGGCATGGATTCGCCCGACGTCTGGGGTCCCGATGGCCTACTCGGCTACGGTGCACTCGCCGGCGCATACGTCTCGATCGACCTCAAACACGCGACGATGACGCTACGCGATGCCAGCGATGTGGATCCCAACGTCGCCGGTGGAACGGTCGTGCCCGCCAGCTTTGCGGCAGGCCAGCCGACTATCGGCATGCTCCTGAACAATTCGCTCCACTTCGACGCGATTGTCGACACCGGGAATCCGGGCGGCGTCGTCATCCCTGCGGCGGTTGTCGTCGGCTACGGACTGCACCTCAGCGGCGGTAACTATTGCGGACAGCTCGACACGCTTTCAATCGGTTCGATTAAATACGAATCGCCCGATGCATGTATGGCGTTCGGCGGCGGCGGACGCATCTTGTTGGTCGGCATGGATTTTCTTCGGAAGTTCGATCGCATCGACTTCGACTACCCGGTCGGCTCGCTCGTGCTCTTTCCGAAGAGCTGACCTGAACTGCCTAATGTAGGAAGTAGCGGTACGACGAGAACACGAGTGCCGCGCCGCGCGCGTCGGCCGCGGCGATCACTTCCTCGTCGCGCACCGATCCGCCGGGCGCGATGATCGCCGAGCAGCCGCCAGCGACCGCCGCATCCAGGCCGTCCGCAAACGGGAAAAACCCGTCGCTTGCGCAGGCGGCGCCGCGCGCGCCCTCGCCCGCACGAACGGCGGCGATCACCACCGCACTTACGCGATTGGTCTGGCCCGCGCAAAT
>JBEKBR010000081.1:0-3329 GCA_050015295.1 Candidatus Aquilonibacter sp.
GAGCCACGCGAAGAGATCGACGTCCTGCGTGCCCGGGACGTTACGCGTGAGCGTTTGATAGAAGTGATGGTGGGTGTTGATCAGGCCCGGGATGAGGATCATCCCGCGCGCATCGACCACGCTGTCGGCCGTTTGCGGTAACGCCGCGGCGGGACCGATGCGCTCGATCGCATTGTCGTGCACGAGGATCGACGCACCGGAAAATACGGAGCCGGCATCATCGAAGGTGGCGATGACGTCGGCGTCGCGCAGTAACAGCGTACTCAGCGTGCGCCTCAGACCAGCGTTACGAGTTCGGAATACGGTGCGAGCTGCTTATCGACGGTAAGCAATCGTGCCGGTAGATGCATCGCCTGTGCGATCAGTAAACGGTCGAATGGGTCGGCATGATGCATCGGCAGATCGACGACGCTCGCAGCGACGTCGGCAGTTACGGGAAGCTCTTCATAGCCCGTTGAGCGGGCCTCGTTGAGGACGATCAGCGGATCCACGTCAAAGCCGCCTTTTCGCAGCCGCCTTTTTATCGCGATCTCCCAAATGCTCACCGCGCTGAAGACAATCGTGTGTTGCGGATCTTCCAGCATCTCCCGCGCGCTGGGACTGAGTCTCTTCGGTTGGATTTGCGCCCAAAGCAGGACGTGAGTGTCAATCAAAATCCTCATCATCTCGCCCGTAAAATAACGCCAAAATCTCGTCCGGCAAGGGGGCATCGAAATCGTCCGGCACAGTAAACCGGCCTTCGAGCCCACCCAGTTTGCGGCGCGGCTTGGGGCCCGCATCAATCGGCACAAGCTTTGCCATCGGCTTGCCGGCCTTGGCGATGACGATCTCTTTTCCGGCGGCGACCTCCTCGAGCAGCCGCGAGAGATGGGTCTTGGCCTCGTGAATATTGACGGTTTGCACTGTGGACTAAGTTTAGTCTAGTCCGTCTCTCGGGTCAAGTCCGGAGGACACGTGGCGCCGGTTGGACATGATGCGGCGTTATTCCATCGCCTTTTCGAAAATTACAGGAGCTGTGAACGAGTTGGCTGCGTCCGGATGAAGCTCGCCCTCGCGCGGGAAACGAACGCCGCATAGCGCACGCTGCCCGCGTGATATGGTCAACGTGAGGATCCAACCATGCAACGCGCGATCGACGAAAAGCCCTATACGGAAATCCTGGCCGGCCGGCTGGTCCGCAAGGTGAGTGCACAGCGACGCCATGCGATACTGCAGCCACGCCTGGCAATGCTCGTCGCGCAGCTGGCAGGCGACCGCGGCGACGTTGGAACCGAGTGGCGCTTCTACATGCATGCGGGCCAACCGCGGACCTCACTCGTGCCCGACATCGCCTTCGTCGCGCGCGAACGGCTCGATGCCTTGACGCCGGAAAAGCGCGCGTATCTCGACATGGGCGGAACGCTAGCACTCGATGTGCTGCCTGAGACCGAGCAGATTCGTGCGTTCACGCGCGACGGGATGAAGTAGCGCTTCGCCCTCCAGTTACCTGGAGGGAGTACAACGACGAGGTCGGGCCGAAGTATACGCCGTTGTGCGTATCTTGCATGCGCTCGCATTGCTTTTTGTGCTGTCGGGTTGCGGCGGCGGCAGCACCTTCGCGCCCAGCGCCCAACAATCGCCGCCGCCCGGCTCCGGCGCACGGGCCGTGCAAGTGCAATTGGTTATCACGATTCCGCAGGCGAACCTTGCAGCGCGCAAACGTCCGCACTATGTTTCGCCGTCCACGGAAAGCCTCACGCTCCTCGTGCAGCAAGCGGGCCAAACCGCGCTCACCTACACGATGAATCTGCAGTCCACCTCACCGGGCTGCGCCGTCTCGCTCGGCCAAGTCCAATGCTCGACGAGTGTCCAACTCTTCCCCGGCATGTACACCGCGACGATCTCGACGTTCGACGGCACCTTCGGCGGCGGTAATCTACTCTCGAGCGGACAGAACCTCGCGTTTACCGTATCCGCAACCGGATCGAACACGATTCCGATGACGCTCTCGGGCGTGCCCGCGAGCATTCTCGTCACGCCGCTCAGCCAGGCGGTTACAGGAACGATGGTGAGCGGCTTCGTCGTTGGCGGGATGGTTGCACAGCCGATGAGTGTGGTGGCGCTGGATGCCGATGGGAACTACATCGTCGGGCAGGGTTCGCCGACGATGAAGCTTTCGACGGTGAGCGGCACCGGCTGGACCGTCACAAATCCCCCAGTAGCGCAGCCGAACGTGTTTACCGTCGAACCGCCGATAGCGACGAGCAGCACCTTGACGCTGCAAGTCACCGCGACCTATCCCGATGCGACGTGCTCGCTTAGCGGCGCCGTGTGCACGGCGACGTTTAGTGTGAAGAACGACCCGCGGACCCTGTTCGTCTTCGCGTGCCACGGCGTCAGCACCAGCTGCATCGACAGCGGCGGCGGCGCGGTCTTCGTCTACGCTCCGCCGTATACCGGCACGCCGATAACGATCACCGCAGGGATCGACGGACCGTCCGGCGTCGCCGTCGACGCGCTGCGTAATCTGTATGTCGCGAACTGGAACAACAACACGGTGACGCAATACGCACCGCCCTACACCGGCGGCGTCAACAATACGCTGTCACTCTTTTCGATCGACTATCCTTCGGGCGTGTCAATCGATCCAATCGGCGATATCGTCGTCAGCTTTGATTATTCGGACGGTACTGCCGCGTACCGAGGCTTCTCGACGTCCGACATTTCGTGGTTTCTCGGCGGGTCGGGCACGCCGGTGGCCATCGACGCAAACGGCAACGTGTTTACAGCGCCATCGGTCATCGAGCGGTCAATCGTGGAGTTTTCCCCGCCGAATTACGGCCCCAGTCCAACCCGCACCATTGCCCTTCCCGCTTCGCTCAATCCCGTGTCGAGCGTCGTCGTCAATGGGCAAGGCACGGTCTATGCCAGCACGCTCAATGACGTCGCGATCGCGCCTGCCGTTGGACCCGTGGAAGCGTACTTCGAACCTGGTGGCGGAAACGCGTACTATGCGACCTACGATCCGAGCGGCAACGCCGTTGTCGCGTCGACCAGCGGCGTGCAGATCCTTTCTCCGCAAGCAGCGCTCACCACGACCATTACGCAGGGCGTCTCGATTACGAATGCATTTCTGGGGTTCGGGCCGCTGGTTGCGTGCGACAACGGCTACGACATCTTCGTCGCGAACAGCAACGCAACGACGGTGACCGTGTATGAACTGCCATACGCGGCCCCGTCGATCACGATTGCATTGCCGAGCGGCTACGCGCCCGTCGGAGTCGTCCTCGGGCCGTAGCCGCTCGCGTTTTCCGCTACTGGATGCCGCGGGTTGCGCCGCGCGAGGCGCT
>JBEKBR010000082.1:0-2843 GCA_050015295.1 Candidatus Aquilonibacter sp.
ACGTGCTCGGTATCGAGCGCGAGCATCTCGGCAATTTGGCGGCGATCTTCGTGCAGCCACTGCCCGGCGGTCTCGACCACGAGCCGATCGCCTTCGTAGTACGCGATGCCGGCGTCGGGCTGCAGATATGCATGCTCTTGCCACGACGTCGTAAACTCGCCTTCGACGACGACGGCCGCATGCGCGAAAGCCGCATCGACGTCGCCGCGGCGAATGCGCGCGTGTTCGAGCACGTTGCTTGCGCGCTCCGCGTGCACACGCGGTGCGCCGGGTTCCGTCGCGCGGCGCGCGTCGTCGACGATCGGGAGATCTTCGTAGGTTACGCGCAGCGCTCGCGCGCCGGCGTCGGCGGCTTCCTGCGTCTCGCCGACGACGAGGGCGACGCGATCGCCGTGGAAGCGCACCACATCATCGCACAGGAGTGGCTGATCGGAGCGCACCAGACCGTAGCGATTGTACGGCACATCCTTTGCGGTGAGCACCGCGAGCACGCCGGGAACCGCAAGCGCGTCGGCGTCATCGATCGCGAGAATGCGCGCGTGCGCGCGGTGAGCAAACACCACTTTGAGCCGCAGGTGGTCGTCGCGCACCAAATCGGCAGGGTACTTCGCTGCGCCGGTCACTTTGCCAAGGGCGTCCGGACGCGGGAGCGATCGGCCGATCATACGCTCGCCTCGATCATCGCGTCGAGAATCTTGCGATAGCCGGTGCAGCGGCAGATGTTCCCGCTTATTGCCGTCTGATGCGCGCGCAGCGTCGGGCGTTCATATTCGTCGAGGAGCTTTGCGCCGGCCATCAGCATGCCCGGAATGCAAAAGCCGCATTGCACGGCAGCGCGATCGATGTAGGCTTGCTGCAACGGATGCAGCCGGTCGCCGTCGGCGAGGCCTTCGATCGTGGTGATCGTTGTGCCGTGCGCTTGCGCCGCCGGCACGAGACACGACATCACCGCCATGCCGTCCATCCACACCGTGCACGCTCCGCACTCGCCCTCGGCGCAGCCTTCTTTCGAACCGGTGAGCTGTGCGTTCTCCCGCAGCGCGTTCAAGAGCGTCTTGTGCTGCGCGCCCTCGAGTCGCATCGCATGACCGTTGATCGTCGTCTCGATCGCGCCCTCGAACGCGCGCTCCGGCGCACGCGAACCTTCACGCGTGTCGAGCAGCACGGGCGGCTCGAGCAAGCCGTCGGCATGCCGGCTGTGCGCGATACGGGCGAGGCCCTCTTCAATGAAGACGGCGAGTGTGGTTTCGCGGTACGCTTTCGACCCGCGCACGTCGCCGATCGGCGAGGCATCCTCGCACGCGAGCGCCGCGGCTTCGCGTCGCGTCGCCTCGTCGAGCGGTTTCCCGCGCAAGTAGTCCTCGACACGGTGCGCGCGCACGATCGTCGGCGCGAGACATCCCAGTGCGATGCGCGCGTCGCGAACGACATCGCCTTCGAGCGTGACGACGAAGGCAACATCGATCACCGAGATTGCCTGCGCGCGACGCAGGCCAAGCTTCAAAAAGAGCCCGCGTTGATTGGCCTGCAGCTTTGGAAAGCGGATCGCCGTGATCAACTCGTCACGCTGCAGCAGCGTCGTGCGAAACCCGGTGAAGAACTCTTCGATCGGTACAACGCGGGTTTGCGTTGCGCTGCGCAGTTCGATCGTCGCATCGAGCGCGAGGAGCGGCGCGATCGTATCGTTGGCGGGTGAGGCGGTGACGAGGTTTCCCGCGATCGTGCCGCGCGTACGGATCTGCGGAGCTCCGACTTCGACGCAGGCCTGGACGAGCGGGAGTGCGTGCGCGACACATGCGCGCGAGGCGATTACGTCGTTATGCGTGGCGAGGCCGCCAAGTTCGATCGCATCGCCGTCGACGCGCACATATTTCAGAGACGTGAGCTTGGTAACGTCGATGAGCGTGCGCGCCGGCTTGACGCCGCGCTGCAATTCAACCAGGACATCGGTCCCGCCCGAGACGATCCGCGTGTGCGCATCGGCGCGAGCGAGAAGCGCGAGGGTTTCGTCGAGAGTCCGGGGCTGGAGAACCTGTTGCCACCACATGAGAGGTCTCTTTTTTCCGCACACGTGCAAGGATGCCATGCTTATGCATCGGTATTGAGCGTGGTATGCGCGACATGATCGGCTACGGCGCCACGCCGCCCGACCCGAAGTGGCCCGGCGGCGCACGTCTCGCCGTGCAGATCGTCATGAATTACGAAGAGGGATCGGAGTATTCGATTCCCGACGGCGACGGCTTTTCCGAAACGTATCTCACCGAGGTGCCCGGCGCGAGCTTGGGCCCGGGGAAGCGCGATCTGATCGTGGAGTCGATCTACGAGTATGGGAGTCGCGCCGGCTTCTGGCGCCTGATGCGGATTTTCGCCGAGCGCAAGCTGCAAATTACCGTCTTTGGTGCCGCCTTGGCCCTTGAACGCAATCCGCAAGCCGCGCGCGCGATTCGCGATGCGGGCTACGAAGTCTGTTCGCACGGCTATCGCTGGGTCGGCTTCCAGGATATGAGCGAAGCGCAGGAGCGCGAAGAGATGCGCAAGGCCGTCGCCTCGATCGAACAAACGATCGGCGAACGGCCCTACGGATGGTACTGCCGCTACGCGCCGAGCGAAAACACGCGCCGGCTGGTCGTGGAAGAGGGCGGCTTTCTGTACGACGCCGACGGCTACAACGACGACCTTCCCTATTGGACCAAGGTTAGCGGCAAGAATCATCTGGTGATTCCGTACACGCTCGACGTGAACGACATGAAGTTTTCGGTCGCCCCCGGCTTCACGTCACCGTCGGGTTACTATGAGTACATGCGCGATGCGTTCGACGTGCTGTACCGCGAGGGCAAGACGCA
>JBEKBR010000083.1:0-2819 GCA_050015295.1 Candidatus Aquilonibacter sp.
GAGGCGGCCAGCACGTCCAGCGTCGCCTCTTCTAAAATCTCCGAGAAGCGCGACATGTGTACGCCGGCTTTATTTGGCGCGAGGTCGGCGACCATCGTGAATTCGCCGTTGAAGACGCGCGCTTGCCCATCGATCTCGAGGTGCACGATGCGACGCACCCGCGAGACGCCGACCCGATTGAGCGAGAGCCGGACGTCGGGCGTCTCTTCCTGACGATTGGCGAGAAAATGTAAGCTGCGCGCGAGACGGCGCGGAGTCACGGCGCCGTTGCTTTGGGCGACCTGCGCGAATTGAGGCGCGATCTCGGCGAGCGGCACCGCGTTGTATGGACGGTGCGCGAGTTGCGGATGCGTCCAGTCTGCGAAGACCAGCAGGTCGATATCGATCGGACGCGCCTGCAAGCGCGCGTTCGAAATCCGGCCGACCGCAAGCTCAACCTCGCGCGCGATCCGCTCGAAGGCGTCGCGGCTGAGGTCGGTGTCGATCTGTGCGGCGACGTTGAGAAAGGCGGGACCGCCGGCACCGTCGGCCGGTTCGCTCTCATAGAATGAAGACACCCGCCCGATGCGCGCGTAGGCGCGCAGGCGTTGCAGCGCCGCGAGAATGTTCGCTTGCCGATCGCCGAGATTCGAACCGATTCCGATATAAACGTGCACGCTTACCGTTCTTGTAGCAGGGACTGGACCGTGGACCGCACGTCGTCGTCTTGCGAGTCGCCGACGATGACCTTACGTAAGCGACCGTGACGATCGAAGAAGAGTTGCGTCGGCCAGGCGTTGACGCCGTAAGCATCCCACAGCGAGAACCCATTATCTACGGCGACCGGCCAGACAATGCCCTGTTGCCGCAGGCTCTCCATGACGTACGAGCGCTCCTGTTCGGCCGGCGTTTCCGGCGTGTGGATCCCGACGATGGCAAGCCCCCGGGCGCGATCCCCGGCGTAAAGGGTGCGCAACGTGGGTATGACGTTGCGGCAATTGTAGCAATCGACGGTAAAAACGTCGACGATTACGACCTTGCCGGCCAGTTCCGCGGACGCAACGCGACTGCCGATCCAATCCTTTGCCGCGAAAATCGGTTGAAGTGTGGTGGTGCTCGCAAGGAGCATGAGTGCAAACAGTTTGAACATATGCAGAGTACGCCGGGTCACCGGTGAACGGATGAAGTTGGAGCCAGCGTGAGCAACGAGGCGATCTACCCTTATTCCATCGAGCCGAAAGAGACCCCCGCCATCTGGGGCGGCGATGCCTTGGTCACGCATTACGGCAAGCAGGGCGACCCGAACGAGAAGATCGGCGAGTCGTGGGAGTGCTGGGACGAGAACCGCGTGCTCAACGGGCCGCTGGCGGGCAAAACGATCGCACAGCTGCGCGCCGAACTCGGCGCGACGCTGCTCGGTGACCTCGACCCGAAGCAGATTTTCCCGATCCTCACCAAGATCATCGACGCGCGCGACGCACTCTCGGTGCAGGTGCATCCGGACGACGCCTACGCGCAGCGCGTGGAGCACCAGCACAACGGCAAGACTGAGTGCTGGTACATTCTGTCGGCGGATGACGGCGCGGAGCTGGTCTACGGCTGGACGCACGACACGACGCGCAAAGAGTACGAGCGCCGCGTGGCCGACGGAACGCTCGGCGACATCTTGCGCCGCGTTCCGGTGAAGGCGGGAGAGACGTACTATTTGCCGGCCGGCACGCTGCACGCGATCGGCGCGGGTATCGTGCTCTTCGAAACCCAACAGGCGAGCGATCTGACCTATCGGATCTTCGACTGGAACCGCGTCGGTGCCGACGGCAAACCGCGCGAACTGAACGTGCAGAAGGCGGGCGACGTACTGAACTATCATCAAGGAACTCGCAACGCCGCCGAAACGATCGCGTACCACTACGAAGGCGTTGATCGCATCGCCCTCATTGCAAGCCACAACTTTTTCGTCGAACACGTCATCGCGACCGACGAGGCGGCCTCGCTCGAGACCGAGGGGCGACCCGCGATCGTGATGACGCTCGACCGGCCAATGACGCTGCGCGCCGGCGAGGTCGCGCTCGCTCTCGAACACTACCAGACAGCACTGGTGCCCGCCGCCGCGCAGTGGTACACGGTCTCGGCGGTCGACGGCAGCGCGTCGCCGTTCATGCTGGTCGTGCCGCCGAAGAGCACCGAAACGATGACGGTGCGACTGTTGGCTGCGGGCATCGAGCAAGATCGCATCGATCGCTTCATGGCGCAGTTCGCGTGATCACGCTTGGCGGTGAACGCGCAGATGCGCTCGCCGAACGCTTCGGCACGCCCCTGCTGGTCATCGATTTGCAGGTGCTCGATAGGGCACTCGACGCGATGCTCGTAGCGGCAGCCCCGCACGACATCGCAATCTCGTATGCGGCGAAGGCGCTCTTATTGCCGGGGCTGGTTCAATATTTGCTACCGCGACCGATTGGCATCGATGCCGCGTCGATCGGCGAACTCGAGGTCGCGCTTCGCGGCGGGTTCGAAGCCGCACGGCTCACCCTGCACGGCGCTGGAAAGAAGCCGGAGGAATTCGACGCGGTGCTCGACGGACGGGCCGGACGCATTGTGATCGACGGTATGGACGAATTGCGCGCGTTCATCGCGCGCGCGAACGGTCGCGACGCCGATGTACTCCTTCGTTTCAACACCGGCATCGAGGCGCACACCCACGACTTTATTCGCACTGCCGGCAGCCGCAGCAAGTTCGGTTTCGCGCCGAGCGAAGCCGACGAGGCCTTCGCGCTACTTCTCGCGCAACCGTCGCTCTTTGTGCGCGGTGTGCACGGACACATCGGCTCGCAGATCTA
>JBEKBR010000084.1:0-2765 GCA_050015295.1 Candidatus Aquilonibacter sp.
TTTTCGAAGGTTACGGCAGGTCGGAACGGCAGATGATGATGCCGCCGGGATCGCAGTGCTCGCTCTCGAGCTGAATCGTTACGTGGCCGATCTCATAACGCTCGCGCAGCACCGCGCGCAGCCGCTCGAGTATCCGCGGACCTTGGAGCAATTGCCCGTCCTCGAGCAGCAAATGCGCGGACAATGCGCGCGACCCGCTTCCAATCGTCCAGACGTGCAGATCGTGCACGCCGACAATGCCGCCGATCGCACGAATGCGCGACTCGACCTCGGCCGAATCGACGCCGGGCGGCGCGGCTTCGAGCAACACATCGGAGGCATCGCGCAACACACCGACGACGCCGACTACGATGATCGCCGCCACAAAGAGCGAGAGTGCCGGATCGATCCACGCTGCGCCGGTGAAGACGATGACGATGCCGCCGGCAATGACGGCGAGCGCGCCGAGCGCGTCACCAGCGACGTGCGTAAGCACCGCGCGAACGTTGTGATTGTCGTGGTGATGATCGAGCAAGATTAAACCAATCGTCAGATTGACGATTAAGCCGATCGCGGCGACGACCGTCATCGTGAGGCCGTGCGGCTCGATCGGTGCATGCAGACGCAAGACCGCCTGGTACGCGAGAATTGCCGTTGCGCCAAGCAAAAGCGCGCCGTTGACGAGCGCGCCCAACACTTCGACGCGGCCGTAACCGAAGGTCTTGCGCCGATTCGCGCGCCGCGACGCACCAATTGTTGCCAGCAGCGCGACCGCGAGGGCCAGCACATCCATGCAGACGTGCACGGCGTCGGTGGTGAGCGCGAGGCTGCGCGCAGCAGCTCCGCCCCAGAATTCGAGCGCCGCAACAGCGGCGGAGAGGATCAGCGCGAGGGTGAGCCGGCGGCGCGACGACATCGCACCCGCTATTCGCGCAACGTCTTGAGCACGAGCACGCCGAGCATCGCCGCGAAGGTGGCGAACGTGCGGCTCTCCGCTTCGCGAATCACCCTAGCATTCCAGTGCCCTCGACCGTCGGGCGCCGGCGCCATGCGCGGAATTACCGGCGGCACCTGCTCGCAATAGCGATCGAAGTCCGCGCCGAACTGCGAGCGCAGAAACTTTTCCTCGTGCGGGACGATCGTCGCGTAGACCGCCGCCATCGCGGCAAGCGACCCGCCGACCAGCGCGAGCTTGGCGCCCGCGCGGTTGCGTCCGGTAAAGGCCACCCCGAAACCGAGTGCGGTAATAAAGTTCCCGACGTAGAGCGGATTGCGCACATAGGCATACGGACCGGCGGTCACGAGCTGCGGCGCCTCGACAGCGTCTCCGCGCGTCGTCACGCCCGAATATCCAACCGCCCAGCAGCGTATCAGCTCGCCCGCAATCGCGAGCGGCAGCCCGAGCGCGACGCCGGTCGCACTCGGCCGCCCGAATGCGGCGAGCAATGCGGCCGGTAGCGTGAGCAGCAAGCCGCGATTCTTGAAGACGAGTGCTTGCAGTTCGTCGTTGTTCTCGTGATCCATCGGTTCTTAGCTGTTGGCGGCGGCGCGATAGATATCCCGTATCGAGGCCGCAAAGGCGATGCGCGGCTCCCAACCCGTCGCCGCGCGCAGCTTCGACGCGTCGCCGACGAAGAGCGGCACATCGGACGGACGCAAGCGCTCCGGATCATCGCGGACTTCAACCGGAACGTGCGCGGCGATGATCAATTCGCGAAGCACGTCTCGAATCGAGCGCGCGACGCCACTGCATACGTTGTAGATCTCGCCGGCCGCACCATCCCGCGCCAGCGCCACATACGCGCGCACGACATCGCGAACGTCGAGAAAATCGCGCTTGGCATCGAGATTGCCCACGAAGAGCTGCGGCGCCCCGCCGGCGGCGATCTTTGCCAGCTGCGCGGCAAAGCTTGCGACTACGAAGCGTTCGTCCTGGCCCGGGCCGATGTGGTTGAAAGCGCGCGCGATCACAACGTCGAGCCCAAACGTATGCGCCTCGCCGAGCAAGAGCATCTCGGCCGCCGCCTTGCTCGCTGCGTATGGATTGGCTGGGTTGAGCGCGCACGTTTCGCGCAGCGGAATATTCTCGGGGGGCTGGAGCCCGTAGACCTCGGCCGAACTCGTGAAGAGCAAGCGCACCGCCGCGCCGCTCGCGCGCGCATAGTCGCGTGCGGCCTGTGCGATGTTGGCCGTACCGCGCACGTTGGTGACGTAGGCGGCCATCGGCAAGGCGATTGCCTCGGGCACGAACGTTGCTGCCGCGAGATGGAAGACGACGTCGGGCTTGCCCAAATCGAACGCAGCGCGCACCGAGGCGAGGTCGTTCACGTCGATCGGCACCGCATCGGTGTCTTGTGGGCCGCCGCAGGCCAGCGTTTCGTATCCGGAGCCGGCTAACGCTTCAAGAAGATAGCGACCGACGAAGCCTGTCGCGCCGGTGACGAGCGCACGCATCACCGTCAGCGGGGCGCGAGGGTGGAAAGCCGATCGATGTCAGCGCGAACCATCATCTCGACCAGTTCTTCAAAGCTGACCTTTGGTTCCCAACCCAACACGCGCTTGGCTTTTGAGGGATCGCCGATCAAGAGATCGACTTCGGCCGGCCGAACGAAGCGCTCATCGACGACGACGTAGGGTTCGTACGATCCTAAGCCCGCCGCCTCGAATGCGATGCGCACAAAGTCGCGCACGCTGTGCGTACGTCCCGTTGCGATGACGAAGTCGTCGGGTTCCAACTGCTGGAGCATCAGCCACATCGCGCGTACATAGTCGCCGGCGAATCCCCA
>JBEKBR010000085.1:0-2507 GCA_050015295.1 Candidatus Aquilonibacter sp.
GACACGCTTTCGATCCTCACTACCACCGGCGGCGGGGTCGGCACGGTGGTTACCACCCAATTGCAATCGTTCAACACCGGCGTCACGCTCGACATCACGCCGATCGTCACCGCCGACGGAAACATTATTGTTACCGTGCATCCGACCGTCAACAGTCTCTCGGGCGATCCGAACGGCGTCCCGGAGATTTCGACGCGCAACGCGCAGACCACCGTCACGTTGCACGACAATCAAACACTCGTGATCGGCGGCTTGATCCAACTCGAAGACACGCGCACGATTACGAGCATCCCGGTCCTTAGCCAGATTCCAGTCATCGGCGGGCTGTTTAAGAACAATGATACGAACAACACGAGTAACGAGCTGGTGATCGTCGTCACACCGCACATCATTCGCGATGGTGAGCCAACGCCGCCGCCGGGCGCCACGATGGGCTTGCCCACGCCGCAAGCGCTGCCAACCGTTCCGCCAGGTATGGCGCTCCCGACGGTACGGCCGTCGGGCATGCCGACGCAGGGCCCGCTACCGGTGCTCAATACGCCCGTGCCGAGCGCATCGCCAGCACCGCAGCCGACGCCGTCGGCCTTCGCCGCTTCCAACGTCTTCGAGTACGGCCATGCGCCGACGAATAATTTCGCGCAACCGCAGGACGCGCCGCAGATCTTCTATGCACGGCTTTCGCCGACGGTCATGACGCCGGGCACTCCCGTCACGGTCGACGTCATAACGACCACGAACTGCTCGCGTGTGCAAATCGGCACGCCGAGCGCAAGCGTCTCGCTCAATCTAGTCGGGCCCGGCAAGTGGCAGGGCACGTTCCCTGCAAGCCAGTTCGGCCTGGGCCCGGCACAGCCGGTCCAGCAGCTCACGCTCAACGCCTACCGAAACGACGGTTTTTCAGCCACCGTGCAAATCCCGGTCAGTTCTCACTGACGGGGCGGCGCTTTGCTCTATCATGCCGCCCCAAATCGCAATCGCGACCAGTTCCGCCCGCGTTCGCGCGTCTAACTTATCGAACAGCGACCGAATACACAATTCAATGGTGGGCCTGCTCCGCCCAAGGCTCACAGCGATTTCCTTGCTCTGCATGCCCCGAGCCAGGCACCAAAGCACCGTTCTGTCGGCATCCGTTATTCTCATTGACCACCCGAAAATGAAAGTAAGCTCTCACGATTACCCGCTCGCGTGAGTGTCAGATAAATCGGCTATTGTCGAATCATTTCCTTTAGTCCGAATGGACCATTATCTGTTATGTCCCACGAGGTCACATTGTGGGTACTAATCGTCCCGCCCACTTGTGCCGACGTGGATTTGGCAGGGCCTCGCCCGACTTCTCTTGAGTGGCGTGCATCGCGACGATCGCCTCGTCGTCATTCGAATTTTGCAAACATTGACGCGTATAGAGCGCGCCACCCGGAATCATGGTGACTTTGGAAATGCAAACGACACGCGTGGGGGAGCCGGTTTATCTATGCGAGGACGGGCTCTTGCGTCTCCACTTCCAGAAGTGCGGTCCATCACGGGCTCGGTGCAGCCGGCGGGAAACGCGTTGGGGGGCCTCACTGGCCAAAAGGAGCCTTCGACCGCGACGAGATCGACTAGCTTGCGAACTTCTTAGTTTGAGACTGCGCCGAACATTCCTAAACGACGGGCGCAAGCCGCCTTTTTATTGCAGGTTTCCCGGAGCGCCGACAATCCCCTCAGATAAACCTTTGACGAGCCTGGGTCACTGCCGAAGATGAGCTTCTAGGATCAAAGCGCGGATAAATCGGAGCACGAAGAATCGGTCCATCACGAATACGGAATCCATCCTCAGCGAGGCCGAGCGTGACGTGCTTGCGCTCCTCCTTGATGGTATGCGTGGCTTGCAGATTGCACAGCCACTCGGCCTTCCGGATAAGACCGTAAAAAACCATATTTCGCACATTCTTGAGAAGACAGGATTTGCATCGCGACTCGGTGCCCGTTGATTAACAGACTACTGGTACGAACTGCGCCCAACCAGCTCCGGCCAGCACGTGCTAACTGAGATGTAAGGCCTCCTGATGCGCCTTGATAAGAGCCAGCCGACTAAGCCGCTGCAGTAGACCTTCTTGAACGCCCGGTTGTGGTCAGCTCGCGGCAAAACGCGCGCTCGAGATCGCCGCCGCGGGCGGGCACAACCTGCTCTTCGTTGGACCGCCGGGCTGCGGCAAGACGATGCTCGCGCGGCGACTGCCGTCGATTCTTCCGCCGATGACGCTCCGCGAAGCGCTCGACGTGACGAAGATCTACAGCGTCGCCGGCCTGCTTTCCAATCATGCGGGCGTGATGAACGCAAGGCCATTTCGTTTTCCGCATCACACCATCAGCCAAACTGCGCTGGTCGGCGGCGGCCCGCTCGCGAAGCCGGGAGAAATCAGCCTCGCGCATCACGGTGTACTCTTTCTCGATGAGCTGCCGGAATTCGGACGCGGCGCCATCGAGGTGATGCGTCAGCCGTTGGAAGAAGGCACGGTAACGATCGC